>NZ_JBHLJR010000001.1:0-902917 GCF_043677095.1 Natronococcus roseus | reverse complement strand
GGATCAATGACATCGTACAATGGGGGTGTGAGTTCTACAGGCCGAACACCTTCTGCTTCAGCAACTGCTTCAACCACAGTCTGACTAACACACTTCTCCTCGTGCATTTCGGTCTGAATTTTGTTCACAACTCCTGTAGACCAGCCACCTTCTTAAACATATAGCTTGATTGATATTTCCCAGAGGGACTTAAATAGGGTCTGGAAATCATCCAGTGTCATCCTCGTTCGCGAATTCTTTTCCGAAGTGATTGTAGGGGAACGCTCGAATCCGCTTCAGCATATCCATGCGCTCGATATCGACGCCCAACGCGCTCATCTCACCGATGCTCTTCTCAATTTCTTGCTTGCTCTGTCCGACCAACTCAATTGAGAGGTTTGCGTTATTCGTTAATAACTCACTGACACTCACTACACCAGGGACGCGAACGAGGTCGTCAACAATCTCCTCTTGGTCATCGATTGGAACCGTCGCTATGATGAGCAAGTGATGGCCCATCCCCGTTTGCTCGTAGTCAATCGTTGGGTGATATCCCGTGATAACGCCGTTCGCTTCGAGCTTGGTGATACGATTGGCGACCGTGCTGGACGAGACGCCGACCTGTTCCCCGATGGCGTTCGTCGTGTTATTCCTGGCATCTTCCTGCAAGAGATACAGGATACCTTTGTCAACCGAGTCAAGTTCCTCTGAGGCCATGGGCAATTACGAGATACAGATTGACAGCAATAAACTGGTGGTCACTTATAGCTGAGCGAGGAATGGTTCCAGTTGGCTAAGCTCCTCAGTCGGTTCAACGAGGTTCCGGCTCGAGTCATAATTGATGACTCCGCTCTCCTTCAATTTTGGAATGTGAACGTGGTGGAATGATAGATGAACCTGCTGCACCTGTTTACTGGGGATTTCAGTTATTTCTGTGCCCTGTTCTTTTTCGACAACCTCGTTACGAAGATCAGTGAGAGTTAGTGGTCGGTCATGAGTGAGAAGCAGGTCAAGAATTGCACGTCGGCGTTGGTGAGAGAGCAATTCAAAGATTCCGTCTACCGAAGTATCCTCTACTGGTATGGCTATTTCTTCTTTTGGAGTTTCTCCACTCCCTCTGGTCTCCTCACTCATTATATCCCGTAGACGAGACACAGACACCAGTGGGTATAAAGTTCTCGCCGATTCAATTTGAAAATATGTTTTGATTATGTGGGTGACTCCGCTGTTCGTTCAGTTCGCATAGCGAAATAGCACTCCCAACTATTAGAACGGTTCCTCGGACTCGAGGAGTTCCACCCGCCTCGTTCGACGGGACCACGCTTCTCGTACCACCGATTGTCGCGGACGAATCCCCTCCTCACCGAGAGCATATATTGGCCGTTTCCGAAAGCCCGGTATGGACGAACGCGGAGACGATCCCGTCGACGCGGCGCTCGAGGACGTCTTCTCCGACCGAACGGTCGAAACCGTCGGAGAGACGGGGCCGTCGTGGAACGATCGGAACCGGACCGTCCGCGTCGCGTTTCGCGACGCCGATCCCGTCTTCCTGAAGGTAGCCGTCGACGGCGACGGCTCGCGGATCGCCCGCGAGCGGGCCGCGATCGACTACGTCGACAAACACTGCGACGTGATCGTGCCGACGGTGCTCGCGAGCGAGCCGGACGGCGCGGTTCCGTACCTCCTTACCGCACCCCTCGGTGAGACCCTCGCGCTCGAGTGGGGCGACCGGTCGGACGGGGAGCGCGTCGACGCGATTCGCCAGGTTGGCGCCGCGCTGGCGGCGCTTCACGCCCATCGGTTCGACCACCACGGTCACGTTACGGGTGGAAACGCATCGGGGCTCGAGCTCGAGACCGGCATCTGGACCGACGTGCTCGTCGAGCGGATCGCGTGGATGCGGGAGCTGGCCTCGAGCGATCGGTTCGACCACCACTTCGATGCAGTCGTTGGGGCCGTCGAGAACAACCGCGGGCGACTCGACGAGGCACCGGCGACCCTGGTCCACGGCGACCCCGCCCGGCCGAACTGCGTTCGCGGCGAGATGGGGGAAGCGGGGTTCGTCGACTGGGAGCTCGCCCACGTCGGCGATCCGGCCCGCGAGCTTCACCGGGCCGAGGACCAGCTACTTCCGGAGACGGCGACGAACGCGAGCGAGCTACGGGACGCCCTTCGGGAGGGATACCGACGAGAGCGGGGTTCGATTCCGGAGGGGTTCGACGACCGAGCGCCGATCTACGACGCGGTCAGGCAGCTCGGCCGCTCCGGATTCTTCGACAAGTGGGTCACGCTCACCGGCGAGCCGGAAGCGACGGTCGCAAAACGTGTCGAATCGGAGATGCAGCGGCGTCTCGATGCGATCCAGTAGCTGCGGACGCCACTCGGCTACGAACCGGACCGAAACAGCGTCTCGATCCCGTCGGGGTCGAAGTCTCCCGGCGAGACCTCGCCGTCGGTCTCGAGCGCTCGCGTCAGGTACGAGGCGCTGTTGAGCAGCCCGAGGTGGCTGAACGCCTGCGGGAAGTTCCCCAGCAGCTGGCCGCTCTCGGGGTCGATCTTCTCGGAGTAGAGCCCGAGCGGGCTCGCGTGCTCGACGAGCGACTCGAAGTACTCCTCGGCGAGCTCGAGGCGGTTCGAGAGGACCAGGGCGTCGATCAGCCAGAACGAACAGAGCACGAACCCCTCCGCTTCGTCCTCGCGGACCTCGCTGTCGACGAACCGGACGACGAGTCCGTCGTCGGTCGTCAGCTCCTCGAGGACGGTGTCGATCGTGTTCTGGATCCGCTCGTCCTCGGGCGGCAGGAACTCGTAGATCGGGAGCAGCAGGGCGGTGGCGTCGATCGCCTCGTCGGTCTCGAAGTGCTGGACGAAGCTGTCGGCCTTCTCGCTGTACCCGCGTTGCTCGATCGCCTCGCGGAGCGCCTCGCGCTCCTCGCGCCAGCGCTCGAGGGGCGCCTCGAACCCGTTCTGCTCGGCGATCGCGATGCCGCGGTCGAGCGCGACCCAGCACAGTAGCTTCGAGTGCAGGAAGTGGCGGTGTTCCTCGCGGAACTCCCAGATGCCGGGGTCGCGCTCGGACCAGTGAGCGCAGACGTAGTCGACGAGATCGCAGACCGCGTCCCACTGCTCGTCGGTCAGCGAAATCTCGTCGTCGTACTGGATCGTCTCGTAGACCGCCTGGACGATCGTCCCGTAGGCGTCGAGCTGGCGCTGGGGAGCCGCGCCGTTGCCGATTCTGACGGGGCGGGTGTCCCGGTATCCCGAGAGATGCTCGAGGATCTCCTCCTCGACGTCGGTCTCGCCGTGGAGTCCGTACAGCGGTTGGATCTCCGCGGGGTCGTTTTGCATCACGTCGACGAACCAGTCGAAGTACTCGCGGGCCTCCTGGCGGTGGCCGGTGTCGTGCAGCGCCTGGACGGTGAACTTCGCGTCGCGGATCCAGTTGTACCGGTAGTCCCAGGTGCGATCCGAGCCGATCTTCTCGGGGATCGAGGTCGTCGCCGCGGCGGGGATCGCCCCCGTCTCCTGGTGGATCAGGAGCTTGAGGACGAGCTCCGAGCGGATCACCATCTCGTACCACCGCTCGGGCATCGAGTCGGGAGTCTCCTCGCGGGCGCTGAGCCACGACCGCCAGTAGCGCTTCGTTTCGTCGAGGACCGTCTCCGGATCGAGTGAGGCGAGCGGTTCGGCCCCGCCGTACTGGACGCCGAGCCAGCACGTCTCGCCCTCCTCGAGCGAGACCGTTCCGGTCGCGGTCGGCTCCGAGTCGGCCAGCTCGAGTTCGGGCTCGAGTCGTTCGCCGACGACGAGGTGGAGTTGCTCGTCGTCGCTTCGCGCCGCCACGCCGTCGTCGGTCCGCTCGAGAATCGGGTCGACGCGGGCGTAGTCGAACCGGGGCTCGAACTCGACGGCGAACTCGACCTCGCCGCGGTCGCACTCGAGCCGGCGGTAGATCGCCTGCTGGAAGTCCTCGTCCTCCGTCTCGTCGTCCTCGATCGGCATGAAGTCGGTGACGGTCGCCTGCCCGTCGGCCGTCTCGAACACCGTCTCGAGGACGTTCGTTCGGTCGGCGTACCCCTGGTGGGACTCGTAGCTTGCCTCCGGGTGGACGGCGAAGTGGCCACCCCGCTCCAGGTCGAGGATTCGAGCGAAGACGCTCGCGTCCTCGAGGTGCGGGAAACAACACCAGTCGATCGAGCCGCGACGGCTGACGAGCGCACAGCGGTCGTCGTTGCCGATGACGCCGTAGTCGCGAAGTGGGAGATGGTCCATGATGAGTCAGCGGGCCTCGTGATCCGTTCTGCAAGCGGATATGGAAGAAGATACGGGCGATGGCCAGCAAAAGGGTGCGCCGGCAAGCGCCGGGTGTTCGTCGTCGCGGAAAGGTGTGGATCCGGGTGAGCGTTTTATGGCCTTGCTCGAGGTGGCACACCCCGTGAGTTCACCAATCACGCGCAGGCGGCTGCTCTGTGCCGCCGTCGGATCCGTCGCTGCCGTCGGCACCGGAAGCGCCGCGGGCGAGGGTCGCGGCAGCCGGCGCTCGGAACGCCCCGACCGCGCGGTGCGGGCGCAGGTCGACGAACGGTACACCGAGGTCTACGACGAGGCGATCGACGCCGTCGTGCTCGTCAACGTCTTCGGCGACGAGATCCCTGCGGGGCTGGGCTCGGGGTTCGTCGTCGACGACGATTACGTCGTGACGAACGATCACGTCGCGGGCGAGGCGAGCGAGGTCGAACTCCAGTTTCGCGACGAGCAGTGGCGCTCGGCGTCGGTCGTCGGCTCGGACGTCCACAGCGATCTGGCCGTCCTCGAGGTCGACGACGTCCCCGAGGCCGCCTCGGCGCTGTCGTTCACCGACGGGGAGCCGACCGTCGGCCAGGAGGTACTCGCCCTGGGAAACCCGTTGGGGCTCGACGCCTCGATCTCGCAGGGGCTGGTCAGCGGGATCGACCGCTCGCTGCCGAGTCCAACCGGGTTTTCGATCCCCGCTGCGATCCAGACCGACGCCCCGGTCAACCCCGGCAACAGCGGCGGCCCCCTCGTCGATCTCGAGGGCGACGTCCTCGGCGTCGTCTTCGCCGGCGCGGGCCAGACGATCGGCTTCGCGATCTCGGCAGCGCTCGCGAATCGGGTCGTCCCCACCCTCGCCGAGGACGGGGAATACGAACACGCCTACCTGGGCGTCAGCGTCGTTCCCGTCGGCCCGCTGCTGGCCGAGGCGAACGATCTCGAGGAGTCCCGCGGCGTCCTCGTTGCCGAGGTCTCCTCGGACGCACCCGCGGAGGGCGTCCTCGAGCCGGCCGACGGGGTCGAACCCGTCGACGGCGATCCAGTCCCGGTCGGCGGCGACGTGATCATCGCGATCGACGGCGAGGAGATCCCCAACCAGGAACGGCTGTCCTCCGTGCTCGCGCTCGAGACCTCGCCCGGCGACGCCGTCGAGATCGAGGTCGTCCGCGCGGGCGAGCGGGAAACGGTGGAGTTGACGCTCGAGCCCCGGCCGGACGTCGACCTTCCCTGATACGGATTGCTGTACCGATTTACCGGCGCAACCGCGACTCAGGCGGCGGTTGCGCCGGAAATGACGTACAGTAAACCGTATAAGTCGCGGGACGGGACCGAACAGGCACACGCAGGTGTACCGATTAGGGGCGAAACCGTCCTCGAATGGGGTATGACGGAGATCGGTCACAAGCTCATTTGCGAGGAGCACGGCCCGAACGACCTCGCCGACTACGCCCGGCTCGCCGACCGATCGGCGTTCGACTTCGCGATGATCTCCGATCACTTCCACCCCTGGACGTCGACCCAGGGCGAGAGCCCGCTGGTCTGGAACGTCATCGGCGCCATCTCGCAGGCGACCGACGACCTCACCCTGGGAACGAGCATCACCTGTCCGATCCTGCGATACCACCCCGCGATCATCGCCCAGGCGGCCGCGACCGCAGGTGTCCAGCTTCCCGATCGGTTCTTCCTCGGGGTCGGCACCGGCGAGAACCTGAGCGAGCACGTCCTGGGCGATCGGTGGCCCGAACACCAGGTTCGCCTCGAGATGCTCGAGGAGGCGGTCGACCTCATCCGAACCCTCTGGGAGGGCGAGACGACGAGCTACCGGGGCGAGTACTACACCGTCGAGAACGCCAAAATATACACGCTTCCCGAGGAGCTCCCGCCGATTCCGATCGCCGCGGACGGCCCGAAGACGGCGCGCAAAGCGGGGGAGATCGGCGACGGCCTCGTCGCGGTCGCGCCCGACCCGGAGCTGATCGAGGCGTTCGAAGCGGGCGGCGGCGAGGACAAGCCACGGTACGCCGAGATCGACGTCTGCTACGCCGAGGACGAGCAGGAGGCGATCGAGACCGCCCACGAGATCTGGCCGCAAGCCGCGCTGCCCGGAGAACTGCTCTGGGAGCTGCGGACGCCCGCACACTTCGAACAGGCGACGGAGGCGGTCACGGAGGAGGACGTCGCGGAGGTTGTCGTCTGCGGCTCGGATCCCGAGGACCATATCGAGGGAATTCGGGAGTACGTCGACGCCGGGTTCGACCACGTCGCGGTCCACAACGTCGGCTCGAACCAGGCGGAGTTCGTCGAGTTCTACGAGGAGGAAGTGCTGCCGGCAGTGCAGTAGGCGACGGACGGCTCGATCGTCAGGAGTCGGTCTCGCCTTCCGCTTCCTCGAGGTCGTCGGGCTGCTCGTCCGATCGAGGCGCGTTCTGGGTGCCCAGATCGTCGTCGCCGTCGTCGACCTCGTCGGGATCGCGGTCGACGCGCTCGAGTTCCTCCTCGACCTCTGCCTCTCGTTCCGCCTCGTACTCGTCGGCGCGGTCGGTGTCGTCTTCGGCCATAACGGGTGCGGTTTCGGGACCGAACGGTTTGGTCCTCGGGCCGTCGACTGCAACGTCGTCGCGACCCGATCTCTCGTTTCGTTTCAACAACAGGGCGTCTGACACGAAAGACAGATAAAAGAGCCCGTACTGTGAACGGATAGATATGGACGTTCCGTACGACCTCACCTCGTACGTTCGGGTGTTGAAGATGGCGACGACACCCACTACCGAGGAGTTCCTCCAAGTATCGAAGATCGCCGGGGCCGGGATCCTGCTCGTCGGGTTCCTCGGCTTCATCATCGGCGGAATCATGCTGCTGTTGACCGGCGACGCCGGTGGTGCCTTCTAATGGGCATCTACGCGGTCAAGACGACGGCCAGCCAGGAGCGCACCGTCGCCGACATGATCATCAACCGCGAGGAGCCCGAGATCCACGCCGCGCTCGCGCCGGACTCGCTGACCTCCTACGTGATGGTCGAGGCCGACGACGACGCCGTCATCACGCGGGTGCTCGAGGACATTCCCCACGCGCGCAGCATGGTCCCCGGGAGATCCGACATCTCGGAGGTCGAGCACTTCCTCTCGCCGAAGCCGGACGTCGAGGGGATCGCCGAGGGCGACATCGTCGAACTCATCGCCGGCCCGTTCAAGGGCGAGAAGGCCCAGGTCCAGCGCATCGACGAGGGCAAGGATCAGGTGACGGTCGAACTGTACGAGGCGACGGTTCCGATCCCGGTGACGGTGCGGGGCGATCAGATTCGCGTGCTTGACAGTGACGAGCGCTAACGTGCCCGTCAAGCAGTCAGCGCGGCGTTGCCGCGCTGAATACCGTGACGAACGGTAGCGAGTCGGTTCGCTCGAGGTAAAGCGGATCCTTCTGTTGCAGTCGTAGCGAACCGCCTCGAGCACACCCCGATCTCGAGAAGTCGTCACCGTGCCGTCAGGCGGCGATCGAATCAGAATCCATAACTCGACCCCCGCGAAAGGCCTCGCATACTCGTGAGCGACGGAGAGGAAGTTCGGGTCGACTGCCACGTGAAGGTGCTCAACGACGACGTCGTCGAGCGCGCGACGCGTGCCGGCCTCGACGCAATCGTCTACGCACCGCACTTTACCCGCCTGCCGGAGATCCGCGAGCGCGCGGCGGCCTACTCGAGCGACGACCTGCTCGTCGTCCCGGCCAGAGAGGTCTTTACGGGTTCCTGGCGAGACCGCAAACACGTCCTCGCGATCGGTCTCGAGGAACCCGTCCCGGACTTTATCCCCCTCGAGGTGGCGATGGCCGAGTTCGACCGCCAGGGGGCCGCAGTGTTGGCTCCCCATCCCGAGTTCGCGACCGTGAGCCTGGGCGAGCCCGAACTGCGCACGTACGCGAAGACGATCGACGCGGTCGAGATCTTCAACCCCAAACACCTCCCGTCGCACAACCGTCGCGCTCGAGAGCTGTGTGACATCCTCTCCTATCCGCCGTTTACCTCCTCCTACGCCCACCTGCCGAGTTCGGTCGGCGTCGCCTACACCGCCTTCGAGACGTCGATCGATAGCGAGGCCGATCTGGTCGACGCCCTCGAGAACCGCGTCGCCCGGCGGGTCGTCCACGACAACGGCCCCAGACGGATCCGAACGACGGCGGGCGAGCTCGCCCACCTCTGTTACGAGAACACCTGGAAGAAGGCCGACCGACTCTTCCTCTCGGGGATCGAGCCGACCCATCCCGGCCACATCGCCTACGACGGCCGGTTCGACGACGTCGCGCTCTACTGATCCTCCCCGTCTTCGAGGGCCTCGGCGATGCGCTCGAGCTGGAGTCCCACGTAGCAAAGCGCTTGCGTCTGCATGATCGCCGGATCGGTCGTCCACTCGTCGGTGATGTAGGCAGCCTGCTTTCCGGCTCGGTCGAGCTGTGTGGTATCGTCTGGCATCGATGTCGGGTTTGTCGCCGATCCGGGAAGGGTTTCGGATCGAGGCACTCCGCGAGACGCAGTTCCCACAGCCCTACTCCCGGCGCGCGTCGGCCCGAGCCCGCTCGAGGGCCCGTTCGACGCGCTCCCAGTGGCTCCCCCGCCAGAAGCACTGCCCGCAGTCGGCACAGACCCAGACCGCCGTCTCGGCGGGGTCGGGCGCGTACTTGGGCGTCGACCGCGACGCACCGACCGCCTCGAGCGGGCCGTTACAGCGCCCGCAGAAGCTCGGCTCGGCCTCGAGCGAGAGGTCGAGTCCCGCCGCCGAGAGCTCCGCGAGCTGGGCGTCGACGTCTCGCGACTCGAGCAGGATCGACTCCTCGGCGCGATTCGCGAGCTGGACGTCCCGCGTGACGAGCGTGCGGTCCTCGTCTGCCGCGAGTGCGAGCAGCGCGTCGTCGGCCTCGATCCCCCGATCGCCGGCGTAGACGGTGTCGTGGCCGCACATTCGAAGGTAGGCGGGCAGGCCGCCGCACATGATATCGAGGAGGATCCGCATTCAGTGCAGGAACTCGCGGAGCGCCTCGAGCTCCCAGCTGTTGATCACGTCCCCGGGCTCGGCCCAGCCCCGCCGGGCGGTGTGGACGCCCCAGCGCATGTACTCGAGGGTCGCGGGCTGGTGAGCGTCGGTGTTGACCGAGATGGGCGCGCCGGCCTCGACCGCGGCCTGGACGGCACTGCCCCAGAGGTCGAGCCGCCGCGGGTTGGAGTTGACCTCGAGTGCCGTCCCGTGTTCGGCCGCGGCCTCGCCGAGCGCGGTCGCGTCGAACTCGAGCCCCGAGCGCTCGTTCAGCAGCCGTCCGCTGGGGTGGCCGAGCACGTCGACCGCGGGGTTCTCGACCGCCGTGACAAGTCGGGACGTGGCCGTCTCGGCGTCCTGGCCGAGCCCGCTGTGGGGCGAGGCGACGATCACGTCGAGGGCCTCGACGACTTCCTCGCCGAGGCCGATCCCGCCGTCGGCGTCGACGTTGGCCTCGATACCGGCAAGGACCTCGATATCGGCCGCGGCCGCGACCTCGCGGATCGCCTCGACCTGCTCTACGATCTCGGTATCGGTCAGGCCCATGTCGGCGACGACGCCCGGGCCCTCGGCGTGGTCGGCGATCCCGAGGAAGTCGTAGCCGCGATCCTCGGCAGCCTCGACCATCGCGTCGATCGGGGTGTTGCCGTCGGACCACTCGGTGTGGCAGTGCAGATCGCCCCGAATGTCGTCGCGAGTGAGCAACTCGGGGAGTTCGCCGTTCGCCGCGGCGTCGATCTCGCCGCGGTCCTCGCGCAGCTCGGGCGGGATCCACTCGAGGCCGAGCGCCTCGTACATCCCTGCCTCGTCCTCGCCCGCGACGCGGTCGCCGACGCGCTGCCCCGACTCGGGTTCGTCGATAGCGGAGACGTCGAAGGCGCCGTACTCGTTCAGTTTGACGTCGCGGTCGATCGCGTAGTTGCGAAGCGTGATGTTGTGGTCCTTGCTCCCCGTGAAGTACTGCAGCGCGGAGCCGAACTCCGAGGGGACCACGGTTCGCAGATCGACCCGAATCTCGCCGACGCGGACGCTGGCCTTCGCGGGGCCGGACTCGATCTCGCTGTCGACCGAGTCCCAGCCGACGAACGCCTCGATGACGTCCTCGGCGTCCTCGGTCGCCACGAGCACGTCCACGTCGCCGATCGTCTCGCGCCAGCGCCGGATCGAGCCGGCGACCTCGCAGCGTTCGACCGTCCCGACGGACTCGAGAAACCCGAGCACGTCGTCGGCCAGCGGTCGGGCCTCCCCAAGCAGCTGGCGCTGGCCGATCGTGCGGGCGAACTCGAGGTTCTCCCTGATGTTCTCCTCCGTTTTCGGGCCGAAGCCCTTGACGTCCTGGACCTCGCCGGCCTCGGCGGCCTCCTCGAGGTCGTCGAGGGTCTGGACCCCCAGCTCGCGGTACAGTTTGCCCGCCGTCTTCGGGCCGACGCCCTCGATGCGAGTGAGGTCGGCGATGTCGATCGGCAGCTCTGCGCGCAGCTCCTCGAGTTCCTCGATCTCGCCGGTCTCGACGTACTCGACGATCTTCGAGGCGATGGCGTCGCCGACGTGGTCGAGCGTCTCGATCGACTCCCGATCATCCGCGTCGACGTAGTCCGCGATCGGCGTCGGGTGGGCGCGGACGCTCTCGGCGGCCCGCCTGTAGGCGCGGGGCTTGTACTCGACGTCGTCGGCCTCGAGCAGGTCGGCGAACTCCTCGAAGCGACCCGCGAGTTCGGCATTGGTCGTCATCGGCCACGCCCCTGGCTGTTGGCGTCCTCGTGGCCCAGCGCCTTCTTCAGGAATGACATCCAGCGCTTCTTGTCGGCGGCCTGCTGGGCCTTCTGTTCCTGCTCGAGGTTCGTCGGACCGAGGTTCTCGAGGGCGTTCAGCGCCCGGTCGATCCCGATGACACCTCGGGCGAGCTCTTCGCCTTCCTCGCGGGAGAGCGCACCCTCCTCGATAGCCTCGAGGCGTTCGAGGCGCTCCCGTCGCAGGTTCCGTTTGGCCTGCTCGACGCGGTCGCGCTCGCCGGGGGGCACCGTGTCGCGGCGCTTGATCTCGAAGACGAACGTTCGCAGGTCGATCTCCTCGCCCTGGACGGTGATCGTCTCCGGGATGTCCGCGCCGACGGTAGCGCCCTCGCGCTCGACGCGCTCGAGCAGCTGCTTGCGCTCGTACTCTTGCACGCCTCGTCGTTGGGGGCTGAACGGCAAAAATGTACGTTCCGTGGTCAGGAGTCGAAGCCGACCCGGACCATCTCGCCCCAGCCGTGTTCACCCCGGAGGTACCGCACGAGCGCGAGCCAGGAGACGAACGCCTTCCACTGGCGATAGGGAACGTGCTCGAGCAGCCCGCAGCCGAGCAGCGTCGCGACCGTTCGGGGCTCGCGGTACCGGCGGAAGCCGACGATCTCGTTGAGGACGGCCAGCCACGACAGCAGGGTGCCGATCCCGACCGCGACGCCGAGAAAGAGGATAAAAAACGGGACGTTCAGCAGTCCGAGCACGAACAGAAGCGGCACGAGGACGTACCCGATCCCCTCCACGAGCGGGCCGACCGCCTCGACGAACAGGAAAAACGGCAGCGCGAAGAGTCCGACGACGCCGTAGCGCCTCCTGCCGATCATATCGCGGTGGAGCCACAGCGTCTCGAGCATCCCCTGGAACCAGCGGCTCCGCTGGCGCGCGAGCACCGTCCTGGATTCGGGCACCTCGGTCCAGACGACCGGTCGAGGGACGAACTCGACGCGGTAGTCAGTCCCGGCGAACTGGCGGTGGAGCCGGACGATGAGCTCCATATCCTCGGTGATCGTCGACGTCGAGTAGCCGCCGACCTCCCGAACGGCGTCCGTCCGAAAGAGTCCGAACGCCCCGGAGATGATGAGCAGCCCGCCGACCCCGCTCAGCCCGATCCGACCGGAGAGAAACGCCCGGAGGTACTCGACGCTCTGGAGGTTCGCGAGCGCGTTCCTCGAGAGACCGACGCGAGTGACGACGCCCCGGCTGATCGAACAGCCGTTGGCGACCCGGACGGTGCCGCCGGTCGCGATCGTTCGATCCGGTGCCCGGAGGAACGGCTGTGCGACCTCGAGGAGGGCGCCCCGCTCGATGAGGCTGTCGGCGTCGATCGCACAGAACAGCGGCTGATCGGTGAAGAACACGCCCGCGTTGAGCGCGTCGGCTTTGCCGCCGTTTTCCTTGTCGATGACGACGAGATCCCGTCGCGAGGACTGGTACACCTCCCGAACCTCCTCACAGGGGAGGTCGACGGGGACCGGTTCGCCGACCGGTTCGAGCTCGAAGGTTTCGACGAGTCGCTTGAGCGTGTCGTCTCGCGAGCCGTCGTTGACGATCACGAGCTCGTAGTTGGCGTACTCGAGGTTCAGCAGCGACTGAACGGTGTCGACGATCGTCACGGATTCGTTGTACGCGGGGACGACGACCGCGATCCCCGGCAGAAACGGCGAGTTGTGGGGATGATAGACCGGATCGAGAAGCCAGTCGCGAAGGGTTCGTTCGAACGAGAGCAGAGAGACGAGATGGATGAGTAGGTAGCCGCCGTTGACGAGCGCGAAGTACGCCAGAAAGAACCAGCTCGCGATCCAGGCGACCGAGTCGACGGCTACGACCATCCCGTCGCAACCCTCCGTGGAGCGCGGTGCTCCGCGCGGACCCAGTCGACGGTCCGTCTAACCGGATCCGACGGCGGATCCGGAAGCGCTCGGTCGCTCCGGGACAGTCGCCGCGCGGCGGCCAGCCGACTCCTGTCGTTCGGATCGTTACGGACGCCGTACTCGAGCCAGCGGGTCGACGCCTCGTCGTTCCACCGTCCGAGCAGCTCGTAGGCCGCGGTGCGAACGTTCGGATCGGGGTCCGCAACCGCCTGCTCGACCGGCACGCGCCTCCGAAGGGACTGGGACCAGCTCTGGCGGCTCAGCGCGACCAGGGCACCGGCGCGGATCCGGGGCGAGTCGTGCTCGAGTAGGGTACGGATCCACTCGACGTGGGCTTCCGTCTCGGCTCCCGGGGCGCGACAGTGAGCCAGGACGGTCAGCGCCTGCACTAGCAGCTCCTCGTTCCACCACGTCCCCTCCGTCGTCGCGAGCGACAACAGCGCCGTCGCGTCGTCGTCGTTGAGACGGTAGAGAGTATCGAGGGCGAACACCGACAACCGATCGTCGCCGTCCCAGCAGAGCAACGCCGTGCCGTCGCGAGCCGCGTGGGGCGCGTCACTCGCGTACACGACGCGAGCCGCTCCGGCTCGCGTTTCGGCACGGCCCGTACAGTGCTCGCGGAGTCGCCGCCGCGAAACCGGCCGCTCGAGCAACGCGAGCCAGACGAGCCCGCGAAGCCTGTTCAGGACGAGCCGGCTCGAGAGCGACGACCGCGCCCGCTCGTCGATCCCGACCGCCTCCGCGAACCGCGTCAGCTCCTCGCGCTCGCGGCCGCGCAGCCGCCGGAGGTACGTCGCGACCGTCCGTCGGGCGACGTGTCGCTCGATCCGGGAGAGTCCGTCGTACCAGGTCTCCCACTCGGGGTCCGGTCCGTGCAGCCGGGAGAGAATCGCCGGACGGACGACGCGGCGGGCGGCCTCGCGACGGCGTTCGAATCGGGCGAGCAGGATCGACAGTGCGAGCGTGCCCGTCCCGACTACCGCAGTCGCCCCGACGATGACGACGAACGCGATCCACAGCCGCTCGGTCATCGAAGCGCCCTGCGGAGTCGGGCCACGATCTCAGACAGGCTGAACGGCTTGGTGACGTAGTCGTCCGCGCCGAGTTCGAACCCGCGAACCACGTCGTCCTCGAGCCCCCGTCCCGAGACGACGATCACCGCGGGTTTGGAGTCGGGATCGCGTTCCTCGAGCCGGCGTAACACGTCGAATCCGTCGTACTCCGGCAGCATGAGGTCGAGCAGGATCGCATCCGGGGTCGGCTCCGCGAGACGGACGTGCTCGAGACACGCCGCGCCGTCGTCGACGGCGGTGACGTCGAAACCGGCCGTCTCGAGGCGGTAGACCAGCAGCTCGTTGACGTGTTCGTCGTCCTCGGCGACCAGGATCCGATCCTCGCTCATTCGCGATCACCCGCCGGAAGCGCGCGAGCCAGTTCAGCGGCGAGATCGACGCTCGTCGGCGGTTTCCGGGCGAAGGCTCGATTGCCAACCGTCGGTACCCACTCCGCACTCGAGCTCGACGGCGGCGTTCCGACGACGACGATCGGACGCTGCGGGCCGCCGTCCGGAGCGCGAACCGCCGCGATTGCGGTCGGATCGAGGCGGTCGACCGCCGTCGCCTCGAGGAACAGACAGTCGACGCGATCGGGCGGCAGCGACTCGAGATCGTCGACCGCCGACGAGGCCACCACTTCGCACCCCAGTTTTGCGAGACGTTCCGGAAGGTCGGCTTCGTCGCCGACGTATCCTACTCGCGGATCGATAGCCGCGTCGACCGCCGCCAGCGCGGCCTCGAGCGCCTCGTCGGTCGCGGTCGGAGCGAGAACTCCGGAGATCCCGAGAAACGCCGCGGGCGAGGCGTCCGTCTCGAGGGTCGAGAGCAACGACAGCGAGTCGCTGGCCTCCGCCAGCGACGCGAGCGAGTCGAGGACGTCGGCGGTCGGCAGTCCGCAGTCGATCGCGAGCGAGGTCGGCGCCCGTTCGGCCTCGAGGAGGGTCGTCGGCTCCACGAGACGGACGGCGTAGCCGGCTCGCTCGAGCTGCGCCGCGACCTGCTCGCCGAGCGTACCGGCGAGACCGAGCGTGATCTCCCCGACCTCGTCCGGGTCGGTCGGGCGTGGCTGCAGGTCGGCGTCCGGTTCGCCGTCGACCGGGACCACCGTCTCGGGATCCGTCGTCTCGAAGGCGTGTGCCGCGAGCGTCGTCACGTCGCCCGTGCTCGCGACGATCTCCTCGAGGGCGTCGCGCTGTTCCGGCTCGAGGGGCCCGAACGCCTCGTCGAGCAACAGCTCGGCGTTCGCCTGAATTCCGGTGAGCTGCCGGCGAAACTCGTAGGCGAGCGCCGCCTGCTCGTCTTCGCTCGTGTTCATTCGTAGATGTTACCACTTGTGCGACCAGTATAAATACAGTCATGGCCGACGGTAGCGGGCGAGAGCGCCCGTCGCGCCGGCGACGCGTTCGAACGGTCGAGACACGACGCCCTCGAGCCGGCGCGCTGAAACGAGTACGTTCGCCACTGCGGGGAACCGGAGATGCGCGTCTCCGGGAGCGATCCGCCGATCGGATCGAGAGAATTCACCCGCAAGCGTCGGAGCTGAACCCCAAATCCCTTGACAGTGCCACCCCTACTTCGGTCCAATGGCCACGTGCGACGTGTGTGGGAGGGAGGAAAGCATGCCCTACAACTGCCGGCACTGTGGGGGCACCTACTGCTCGGAACATCGACTGCCGGAGAACCACGACTGTACCAGTCTCAACAACTGGAACGATCCCCAGGGGGTCTTCGACAGCGGGTTCGACGACAGCGTCAACAACGGCGGAACGGCGAAGAGCTCGAGTTTGACCGACAAGCTCCCGATCGACACCGGTCCCGGCGGTCCGCTAGGGTACTTCCGCGGGAACATGACCTACACGGTGCTGGCGCTGATGTGGGTCACGTTCGCGCTTCAGGCAATCGTCGAGCTCACGCTCGGCTCGGGCATCCATCGATCGCTGTTCGTTCTCGCCCCCGAGAGTCCGGAGTACGTCTGGACGTGGTTCACCTCCATCTTCGCCCACGGCGGGTTCCTCCACATCGTCTTCAACAGCATCGTAATCTTCTTCTTCGGTCCGCTGGTCGAGCGCTACGTCGGCTCGCGGGATTTCTTGGGGCTGTTCCTGATAAGCGGCGCCGTCGCCGGACTCAGCCAGATCGGAATCCAGATTCTGCAGGGCGTGCCGCCGGGTTTCGGCGGCGTGGTCGGCGCCAGCGGCGCCGCACTGGCGATCATGGGCGTGCTCACGATCCTGAACCCTAACCTCACCGTCTACCTCTACTTCATCCTGCCAGTCCCGCTCTGGATCCTCGCGGCGGGGACGGCGGTGATCAGCGTCTTCTTCATCGGCACCGGCGGCGGCGGGAACATCGCCCACGCGGCCCACCTCGTCGGGCTCGTGATCGGACTCGCCTACGGCGAGTACATCAAACGCACACAGAACGTGCGAGCGCCCGATCAGTTCCAGCTCGGCGGTGGCGGACCTGGTGGACCAGGCGGCCCTGGCGGTCCCGGTGGCCCGGGCGGCCCAGGCGGCCGTCGCCGCTTCTGAGCCCGCAGGCGAAAGCCCACGCACTGATTTTCCCGCACCGTCAATCCCGCCGTACCGATGCACGTTTCCCGCCCCGACCTCGTTCCCGACGCCTCGCTCGATCGTTCGGAGATGGAAGCCCTCCAGCGCGAGATCGCCGACGGCGCCGTCTTCGAGGACGACCTCGAGTTCGATCCCGCCGTCCTCGGCGATCCGCTGACGGCCTCCTCGAGCGAAGGCGAGCCCCCGATCGTCGCGGGCGTCGACCAGTCGTTTCTCACGAACGATGCGGACGACCAGGACCGGGCGCTGTCGGCCGTCGTCGCCGTGCGGGGCGGCGAGGTGATCGAACGGGTTCACGCGGTGACCTCCCTCGAGATTCCCTACATCCCCGGCCTGCTCTCCTTTCGCGAGGGGGCGCCGATCATCGACGCGCTCGAGGAGCTCTCCGTCGACCCCGACCTCCTGCTGTTCGACGGCAGCGGCCGCATCCACTTCCGGCAGGCGGGGATCGCGACCCACATGGGCGTCGTGCTGGACGCGCCGAGTATCGGGGTCGCCAAGAGTCTGCTCTGTGGCAGCCCGCGCGAGGACCTCGAGGACCTGCCCGAGGGGACGCGGGTCGGGATCGAGGCCAACTCGAGGGTCGGCGTCGAGGACGGCACCTTGCTCGGGTACGCCGTCCAGACCCGCCAGTACGACTCGCCGGATCGGTACATCAACCCGCTGTACGTGAGTCCGGGCCACCGCGTCGGCCCCGAGACGGCGGCCGACGTCGCGCTCGCGCTGTCGTCGTCGTACAAGCTTCCGGATCCCGTTCGGCTGGCCGATAGCTACGCGGACGAGGCGAAACACGGGCTCGAGGAGTAGGCGACGAGAACGAGTGTCGCGACGCGACCGCGTTCGTCAGCATCTCGGCGAGTACGGGGCTGAAATACGAATCCGGAGGACCGACGAGTTCGACGGGAACGGCCCGGACGCGATCGTCGCTCGGACGGGAACGGCGTCCTGCCGAGCCGAACACGGGGAGTTACCACACCCTCCCCAGCCGACTCGCTCCCTTCGGTCGCTCGTCCACTGGCAGAGCGCGCTCTGCCAAGCCTTTGCTCGTACTACTCGCAAAGACCTCACGCGACGTCGAACCGCCCCTCGCTTCGCTCGTCGCGGTTCAGCGCGTGCCACGTCGTTCGATTCCTCGAGCCCGGGTCCGAAGTACGGACGGCGTTCTCGCGGGATTCGACGGCTTCGCACGTCTCGTCGCGGGTCCTCGAGCCAGCAGCGCCGGTATCCGCTTCGCTCGAGGTGACTTTCAGACCGGCACGATAAACCGTCGATACTTAGGTATCCACTCTCGAAACGGTCACGCATGGCCATCGCTGAGGAAGCCGACGACGGGGCGGGCGACGACGCGACCGCCGCAGACGACACTCGCCGGGAACCGACGGACGGAACCGAGACGGCCGACGCGACCGAGGACCGCTACACGCGCAAGAAGTGCGTGCTGATCACCGGTTGCTCGTCGGGGATCGGCCACGCGACCGCGCGAGCGTTCCTCGAGAAGGACTGGCAGGTGATCGCGACGGCCCGAAACGTCGACGACATCGCCGACCTCGAGGAGCTGGGCTGTACGACCCTCGAGCTCGACGTCACCGATCCCGACCAAGTCGCCGACGCCGTCGAGCGCACCGTCGAGATCGGCGGGGCGATCGACTGTCTGGTGAACAACGCGGGCTACGCCCAGATGGGGCCGATCGAGGACGTCTCGACGGTCGACCTCCACCGCCAGTTCGACGTCAACGTCTACGGTCCCCACCGCCTCGCCCGCGCCGCGCTGCCGCACATGCGCGCCCAGGGCGAGGGTCGGATCATCAACGTCTCGAGCGTCGCGGGCCGAGTGTCGTTCCCCGGCTACGGCGCCTACTCGGGCTCGAAACACGCCCTCGAGTCGATGAGCGACGCGCTGCGAGGCGAGGTCGAGGAGTTCGGGATCGACGTCGTGCTGATCGAGCCCGGCCCGGTCGAAACCGAGTTCTCGGATCGAGTCGACGAGGAGCTCCCCGAGTCCCGGCGCACGCCGGCCTACGAGTCGCTGTACGAGATCTACGACGAGGCCCAGCTGATCGGCGGCGGCCAGGGCGGTCCCTTCGCCTCCACGCCCGCGGAGGTCGCGACGGCGATCGTCGAGTCGGCGATCCGCTCGGAGCCGCCCGCTCGCTACCCGGTCGGTCCGGTCGGACAGTTCGGCGTCTACGCCCGGTTCCTCCCCGATCGGCTCCAGGACGCCCTCTACGGCGTCGTTCGGAAGCTCGTCTAGTGCAGCGGGACGGTCGTTGCAGAATACTTATATTTCGGCGCGGAGACGGATCGCACAACGATGTCGGACGCTCCCGTCGGAGTCGTCGAACTCGCCGACAGGATCTCCGAGCTGCTGTACGGGATCGCCGGCTGGCTGACCGTCGGGTTCGGGCTGTTGCTGACCGGCGCTGCGCTCACGTTCGGTTACAGCGTCGCGGCCGGCACCGCCCGGGTCGACGCCGTGGCCGGTGCCGCCTTTCTCGCACTGTTTCTGTGCCTGGCAGGGCTCGTGACCGTCGCGCTGGGACTCTTCGTCAACCCCCGCTTTCGGCGTCGCCTGGATCGACGCCACGAACTCTCCCAGTTCGGGCGGGTTCGGTCCGTCGATCGGCGGGTCGTCCGACCCGAGGAGAACTGCCTCGAGCGCTGCGTTGACTGCGGCGATCGGGTCGAGAGGGGACTCCTCCGGCGCTACCGCGAGGAGTACGCGCTCGCGGGGCTACCCGTTTACACGCGTTCAGAGGGGTACAACCACTACTGTCTCGAGTGTGCGACCACTGAGCTCCGCGGCGAGGGCGTCGCCGACCCGGCGTCGGACGCCGTGACCGATCGGTCGGATCGGAGCCTCGAGCGCGTGGAGCGGTAGTCGGTCCGGGGTCAGTCACCGGTCGCTCGAGCCTCGTCTTCCGAGTCGTCGAGAGCGAACGCCCCGCCCGAACACCGACGGACGTGTCCCGCTCGTAGAAGGTCGCGACACCGACGGTCGATCGTTACTGGATGCGTGGCGAGGCAGTCGGCCAGTTGGGGAACCGTCATCGGGCCGTCGTCGGCCAGTCGCTCGAGGATCTCGCGCTCGTTCCGGTCGGAAGGCGGTTCGTCCGTCGGCATGATAGCTACCTCCACATTGGCGAACTGACGGATGAATGGCGCTCCGGTTCCCAATCGGTGAGAACGGTTTTCACGGGTCCGCTCGAGCCGACGTTCGGCCGCCGAACCCGACCTCCCTCGTTCGGGGGTCGCCATCGGCGACTCTCGAACCGATCGCCGGCGTCGGTTACCCCTCGAACGCCTCGACGAACTCGGTCGGCAGCGTCGTGATGTCGATCCCCCAGGCCACCGGCAGCCACAGCAGCGCGAAGATTGTGATCAGCGCGATTCCGATAAAGTTCAGCCCGACGCCGACGCGAGCCATCTGCGGGAGGGTGATGTAACCGCTGCCGAAGACGATCGCGTTCGGCGGCGTCGCCACCGGCAGCATGAACGCAAAGGAGGCGGCCGTCGCACCCGCGATCATCAACCCGAACGGGTGGACGCCGATCCCGATCGCGACCGACGCCAGCACCGGCAGCAGCATGGCCGTCATCCCCGTGTTCGAGGTGACCTCGGTCATGAAGACGGCCAGCGCGACGACGGCGAGGATGAGGATGACCATCGAGACGCCCTCGAGCAGCTCGAGCTGTTCGCCGAGCCACAGCGCCAGGCCGGTCTGGTCGAACGCCGCGGCGATCGCCAGCCCGCCGCCGAACAGCAGGATGACGCCCCACGGAATATCCACCGCGTTGCTCCAGTCGAGCAGGAACGTGTGGCCTCCGTCCTCAGTTTTCGTCGGGAGCGTGAACAACACCAGCGCGCCGCCGATGGCAACGATCGTGTCGGCGTCGTCGGGCACCGGCGCCAGCCCGATCTCGCCGATCAGACTGGCACTGATCCAGGAGACCGCCATACCGACGAAGACGACGAGCACCATCTTCTCCTGTCTGGTCATCGCCCCGAGCTTTCGCAGCTCCTCGTCGACCGTCTCCGTCCCGCCGGGAAGCTGATTAAGTTCGGGCGAGAGCGCGACGCGAGTAACCCAGAGGTAGACCGTCGCGAGCCCGATGAGCGCGATCGGAACCCCGTAGAACATCCACTGGGCGAAGGTGATGTTCTCGCCGAACAGCTCGCCCGCTTGTCCCGCAAAGAGGATGTTCGGCGGCGTGCCGATCAGCGTCGCGACGCCGCCCACGGAGGCGCCGTAGGCGATACACAGCATGAGCGCGACGCCGAACGTGAAGTTCCCCTCGGTGGTGTCGATGTCGAGTTCGGTGTCGTCGACGAGGTCGGCCGTCTTGTAGATGACCGCCAGCGCGATCGGCACCATCATCATCACCGTCGCGCTGTTGGAGACCCACATCGAAAGGAACGCGGTCGCCAGCATGAAACCGAGAATCAACCGGGACGGGGTCGTCCCGACGAGTTTGATCGTTCGCAGCGCGATCCGTCGGTGCAGTCCCCAGCGCTGCATCGCCATCGCGAGGAAGAACCCACCCATGAAGAGGAAGATCAGCGGATCGCCGTACGACGGCGTCGTGTCCGCGACCGGGAGCGCCCCGGTCAGCGGAAAGAGCACGATGGGCAGCAACGAGGTGGCGGGGATCGGGATCGCCTCCGTGACCCACCAGGCGGCGACCCAGGCCGTAACGGCCCCCGCCGCCTGTCCCTCGAAGCCCGCGGGATCGCCCGGCGTCGGGCCGAGCAGGATCAGCGCGAACAGCACCGGTCCGAGGACGAAGCCGATCTTCTGTCGGAGCTTGTACTCGCCGCCGACGTCGAACGGCGAGTCGTCGTCACCACCTCTCGAGCCGCCGCTTTCGCCACCGTTGCCGTCCTCCGGGTCGTCCGTCGGATCCCGGCCCCCGTCGGTAAACGCCCGCTCCGCGACGCGGCGTTTCTCCGGCGGGAGCGCGTCCAAGTCCTCGGCGATCGCCCGTCCGTCGAGCGTGACGTACGCCTTCGTCTGCGTGTTGAGAAACCACAGGTACGCCCAGAACCGCTGTATAGCCAGCTGACACCTGTCGAGAGCGTTCGATACCATCTGCTCGAGCGTTTCGAATCAGGGATTAAAAAACGCCGAGATTCGGCCGTCGGAGTGTTACCACCGAACAACACCCGCCGAGCGCGGACGGATAACCGTTCGCGGGTCGGTCGGCGCTCGTCGAAACCTACATCCCCGAGCCGGCGGAACTCGAGTCGTGCCCCTGTTACAGTTCGACACAACTCGGTCGCTGTCGGCGGACGAACGGTCGGCGTTCGCAGAACGGGTGACGGCGCTCTACACCGAAGAGATGGCGACGACCGCGGGCCACGTCGCGGTGACGATCCGCGAGCACGAGCCCTCCGCGATGCATCTCGGCCGCGAGGTCGAGGGACCGCTGCTCTTTCTCGACGCCGAGATTCGCCGCGGCCGTTCCTTCGAGCGCAAGCGAGCGTTCGCGCTCGAAACGATGGCCTACGCCGGCGACGCCCTCGAGATCCCCGACGAGAACATGAAGGTGGTGTTCACCGAACACGAGGGCGAGGCGATGATGGGCGTGGATCGTGTCGGCGGCGAGTGGAGCGGGGACGGTGAGGACGACGAGGACGACTGAGCGAGGATGGCTGAGGGCTCGAGGCGCGTCGAGACTCGAGAACACCGCGCCGTCCGCCGGTTCCGTCACGGTAAAGCGGCCCCGTCGGAAAGGCGCGGTCGATGGATCGGTCATACTGGCGGACGGTCTCGCTGATCGCGCTCTGGCAGGTCGCCGCGAGTATCTGTTACTACACCGTCTTCGCGGCGACGCCCTTTTTCCGCGCGGAGTTCGGCCTCTCCCGGTTTCAGGTCGGGTTCGTCGTCACCGCCCTGACGCTGGGCTACGCGGTCTTTTTGCTCCCGGTCGGGGCGCTGATCGATCGCTTCGGCGAGTACCGCTCGCTCGTGCTCGGGCTCGTCGGACTCGCCGCGGGCGCGACGTTCGTCGCTGGCGCGCCGTCAGTCGCCCTGCTGCTCGTCGCCGCGTTCTTTCTGGGCTCGACGTACGCGAGCGCGATCCCGGGGACGAACAAGGCCGTCTACGACAACGTCGAAGCGGGCCGGCAGAACCTCGCGGTCGGGATCAAGCAGGTCGGGGTCACCGCCGGTAGCGGGATCAGCGCCCTGCTGGTGACCGGGCTGGCCGGCGCGCTGTTCTGGCAGGCGGGCTTCCTCGTCGCCGCCAGCGTCGGCCTCGTCGTCGCCGTCCTCTTCGCGGTGCTGTACGACGGCTCCGGCGGCGGCGGCACCGCCGAGTACCCCGACTTCCGGTCGCTCTCGCGGAACCGGCCGTACCGCTGGCTGGTCGCGGCGGGCTTTTTCCTCGGTGCGGCGCTGTTCACGACGACCGGGTACACCGTCCTGTTCGTCCAGGAGGAGGTCGGCGCCTCGGTCGCCTTCGGCGGGGTCGTCCTCGCGACGGTCCAGCTGTTCGGCAGCGCGGGCCGCCTCGCGACGGGGTGGCTAAGCGACGCGCTTCCGGGCGATCCTCAGCGACGAATCGGCTCGATCCTGATCGTGCAGGCGCTCGCCAGCGCCGTCCTGTTCGCCGTCGTCGCCGCGACCTCGAGTCCGATCGGCTCCGCGGTCGCGTTCGCGGCGCTGGGCTTTTTCGTCCTCGGGAACACGGGCGTCTACTACTCCTGTATGGCGACGCTGGTCGGCAGCGAGGAGATGGGCGGGGCGACCGCGGGCGGGCAGCTCGCGCTGGTCGCCGGCTCGATCGTCGCCCCGCCCGCGTTCGGCTACCTCGCCGACGTCGTCGGCTACCGAGCCTCGTGGTGGCTGCTGGGGGCCGGCTGCGTCGTCGCCGCGGGACTGCTGGTCGTCGCGATCCGGAGCGATCCGCCGATCGACGACCCCGCGATGGACGATTGATACGGCCTGCCGCGCCGGGTTCCCGGCGGGACCGCGAACCGTCCTGCGGTCGCGCCGGGAACTGACGGACGGGAGTCCGTATGATCCGAGTCGAAGAACGAACCACTATGGGCTCGGCGGGCGAACCCCCGGCCATGTACCGCGTTCTGTTGCCGATCGACGACAGCGAGGCCCGCGCTCGCGCACAGGCAGAGGCCGTCCTCGAGTTACCCCACGCGACCGACGAGATCACGGTCGACGTCCTCCACGTCCACGAGGGGGTGTCGAGCCCCGACGCCGAGTGGGCCGCGGGCGGGTTCTCCGAGGAGTACGCCGAGCAGATGGATGAAAACCTCCGGAATCGGACGAAACTTCCCAACGCCGTCGATACCGCGACCGAGCTGCTCGAGGCGAGCGACGTCGACTACGAAGTTCACGAGTCGGTCGGCGAGCCCGCCGAGACGATCCTCGCGGCCGCCACGGAGCGCGACAGCGACTCGATCGTCATCGGGATCCAGAAGCGTTCGCCCGTCGGGAAGGTGCTGTTCGGCAGTGTCGCCCAGGGCGTGATCCTCGACAGCGATCGGCCAGTAACGACCGTTCCCGCGGCCGAAGAGGAAGAACAGTAGCTACCGCAGACAGGCCGCGACGACCTCGAGCATCCCCTCGCCCTGGACCTCGTCGGCGAACAGCGGCACCCGGCGGACGTCGGTGCCGCGGAACAGCTCCTGGGCCTCCGTCAGCGCCGACTGCTGGACGTCCCAGCGGCGCTGACAGAACTCGCAGCGCTCGAGGTCGGGCTGGAGGAAGTCGCCCTCGACGTCGTCGGTGACGTCGGAGAGGGGCTCCATCACGCGGTTGACGACGACGGTGCCGACCGGAATTCCGAACTCCTCGAGCTGTTCGCGCAGCCGCTTTGACTCGAGGACGCTCATCTCCTCGGGCACGAGCACGATCCGGAAGTCCGTCCGGGCGGGATCCCGCAGCGCGGCCCGCAGTCGTTCGATGCGCTCGCGCAGCTCCTCCAAGTTCTGCAGGTCCGGCTCCTCGTCGGGCATCTCCTCGCCGCCGAACATTCCCTTCATCCCGTCGAACATGCCGCCGATTCGCTGGCGGAATTTCATGATGCGGCCCATCATCGTGTCCATGAGTTCGGGCAGCTGGAGCAGGCGCAGCGTGTGGCCCGTCGGCGCCGTGTCGACGACGACCCGTTCGAACCGATCGTCGTCCAGGTACTCGAGCAGCAGCTGCATCGCGGCGGCCTCGTCGGAACCCGGCATCGGCCCGCCCAGCAGCGACTCCATGGGGGAGTCCTCGCCGAACATCCCCTCGAGACCGCCGAACATCCCGCCCCCCTCGCCCCGTGCCTGCGCCTGGGCGGCGAAGCCGGCGTCCTCGACGGCGGCCTCGGGGTCGATCTCGGCGGCGTACAGCGGGATATCCTCTCGAATCCGGCCCGGCTCCGACGGGATCTCCGTCTCGTAGGTGTCCGACAGCGAGTGGGCCGGATCGGTCGAAACGACGAGCGTCGAGACGCCGCCGCGGGCGCTGTCGAGCGCGGTCGCGGCCGCCATCGTCGTCTTCCCGACCCCGCCCTTTCCGCCGTAGAGCACGTAGTCCGGTCCCTCGATGTCCTCGTCGGACGGGCGAA
Source organism: Natronococcus roseus (assembly GCF_043677095.1). Classification (NCBI taxonomy): domain Archaea; kingdom Methanobacteriati; phylum Methanobacteriota; class Halobacteria; order Halobacteriales; family Natrialbaceae; genus Natronococcus; species Natronococcus roseus. Next base: position 877,774 of record NZ_JBHLJR010000001.1, on the reverse strand, counting down.
CGGAGACCGTCTCCCGCTCGTCGACCGACTCCGTCGGCGTCACCTCGATCGTGTGGTCCCCGTCGTCGGTCCCCTCCGCGTCGTCCGCTCCTGTCTCGTCGACCGGTTCGACGTCGATTCCGCTCATGCGGACCGGTTTCCCGTGCGCACACGAGTACCCGTCGGTCTCGAGCGAAGGGTCGTACGGGTCAATGACTCATGAAGAATACTAACACGGCTACTTCGATATAAGGTGTTGAGGGTATCCTTATCTGTATGCCCATATTAGTAGCAGCATTTAAGGCCGGTGACAGCATCGGGACACGTGTCCGAAGCTGGTGGTGGCGCTTCGAACGTCCCGATCATGAACGCACAACTCGCCGAACCACGACCCGACGAATCGACCACGAACGACCTCCCGTTCCCCTACGACGGCGACGAACGGGGACTGACCCTTCCGCAGGCGAACGCCCGCGGCGTCCTCCGACCCGAGGACCCGACCGGTGCGGTCGGCGCTGCCGGTTCGACGGACTGTCCCGACTGCGGCGGCGAGACCGTCAACGGCGCGGGGCTGTTCGCGTGTGCGGACTGCGACTGGAGCGGCTCCCTGCGGTAGACGACCGAGTTTTCTCTGCGGTACTCGAGCCCTCGGAGCGACAGTTGCGATGTGAAGCTGTTAGAGCTATTCTACAATAGGTAGTTGAGTTCGGACGGGTAGCTACTCGAAGTACGCCGCGAGTCGCTCCGCGGCCTCGGAGACGCGGGGCGTGACGAGGGCGAAGCGGAGCCACTCGGATCGCGAGTCGCCGAACGCCTCGCCGGGCATCCCCGCAACGCCGGCCTCGTCGATCAGCCGCTCGACGTTCTCGAGGGTTCCCGGGTAGCCCCCGAAGCGGGCCATCACGTAGAACGACCCCTGGGGCGTGGTGTAGTCGGCGCCCGCGGCCTCGAGCGCGTCGGTGAACGTCTCGACGCGCTCGGCCAGCAGCTCCCGGCTCTCCTCGTAGTACACCGGTTCGGTCTCCCTGAGCGCCCGCAGCACCGCGTACTGCGAGGGGCGGCTGCCGGCGACGTTGACCAGCATGTGACGACTCTTGGCGTTCCCGACAAGGTGGGGAGGGAAGATCGCGTACCCGACCCGGAAACCCGTGATCGCCATCGACTTCGAGAAGGCGTTGGTGACGATCCGGTGGTCGGAGTCGACCCCAAGTGCGGAGGCGAACCGCCCCGAGAGGTCGAAGTGGTCGTACACCTCGTCGCTGACCAACAGGGCGTCGTACTCCTCGGCGATCTCGACGAGCTCCCGCACCGTCTCCTCGGGGTAGACCGCCCCAGTCGGGTTGTTCGGCGAGTTGACGACGATCGCGGCCGTCTCCTCGCTGGCCGCTTCGCGGACGTCGGCCGGGTCGAGCTGGCCCGCCTCGTCGGCGGCGACGAACCGCTGACGGCCGCCGAGCATCGTCGTTTTCCCGGGATAGTAGGGGTAGACGGGGTCGGTCAGCACGATTTCGTCGCCGCGGTCGCGCTCGAGGGCTCGCGCCATCGCGAGGTAGTTCGCCTCCCCCGCGCCGTTGGTGACGACGACCTGCTCGACGTCGACGTTCCGCCGGGCGGCGATCTCCTCGCGCAGCTCTCGAAGCCCCTCGCTGGGCGGGTACTGGAACTGATCGGGCTCGAGGTCGGCGTACTCGCGCAGTCCCTCCCGCAGCGCCTCCGGGGGCTCCCAGTCGGGGTTCCCGCTGACCATGTCGATGACGTCCCGGTCGGCCCGGTCGGCGTACTGCATCACGCGAAAGAACAGCGGCGTCTCGTACTCCATGCGGCCCACTGGGTGCTCGCACATCGTCGTTCTTTCGTCGCGCGCTCGAGCCGACCTCGAGGGGGCCCGCGCCGACGCAACCCGGGATTTGAAACCCGCCGGACGCCTCGAGTCACCCATGAACGACGACATCAACCGCGAACTGCCGATGGACGTCGCCGACGTGATGCGGGAGACCGGAGACACGCTCGCGGTCGCCGAGTCCTGTACGGGCGGGCTGATCGGCGCCGCGATCACGGCGGTGCCAGGAGCCAGCGACTACTTCGATTCGGGGCTGACGACTTACGCCTACGACGCCAAACGGCGCCACCTCGGGGTCAGCCGCGAGGCCCTGGACGAGCACGGCGCCGTCTCGGAACCGGTCGCCCGCGAGATGGCCCAGGGGGTCCGCGACGCGACGGACACGACCTGGGGGATCGCGACGACCGGCGTCGCCGGCCCGACGGGCGGTACCGAGGACGACCCCGTCGGCACGGTCTACGTCGGAATCGCCTACGCCGGCCCGTGGGGCAGCGAGTCCTCGTTCGCGACGGTCTCTCGCTACGAGTTCGACGGCGACCGCGCGACGGTACGAGCCAAGACCGTCGATCGGGCGCTCGAGGACCTGCTCGCCGCCGTCGAGGACGTTCGGGGGTAGCGACCGCGCGGCGACTGCGGCGCGGCGAACCGGGATGATTCCTCACCGTTGCTGACCGTCCGCGAGAGAAAACTATTCGAGGGTCCCCCCGCGACGTCCCCCATGAACAAACGGGGGCACGTGCTCAACGCCGTCCTATTGAGCGTCGGGCTCGGAATTTTGCTCGAGCCGGCGGGGGATCTGGGAACGCTCGAGTCCGTCGTCGCGATCACGGTCCCGGTGACGCTGGGTGCGCTCTTCCCGGACGTCGACACCGCCTTCGGCCGCCACCGCAAGACGCTACACAACCTTCCCGTACTCGGCCTGTTCGTCGCCTTCCCGTTCGTCTTCGGCAACCTCCACTACGTCTGGATCGGCGTGTTGACCCACTACGTCCTCGACGTCACGGGGAGCAGACGCGGCATCGCGCTGTTTTACCCGCTCTCGAGCCGGGAGTTCGACCTGCCGACTGGGGTCCCGGTCAGCAGCAGTCGGGCGGATCTGGTGACGCTGTTCGTGACGGGACTCGAGCTCGCGGTCGCCGTCCTCCTGCTCTACGAACTTCCCCGTCGCGGGTTCGACGTCGCGGAGCTGGGGCTCTGGCTCTGAGAACTATCGGCGGTTCGGCGTCCACTCCTCGCAGGCGTCCATGCCCGTCATCGCCTGCTCGTGGCGGGTGCAGTAGGGAACCATCTCTCCCGTCGAGCGAGCGCGGGCGTACTCGAAGTCGCTGCAGCTCCCACAGTAGCGGTCCGTCGGCGCCCGGGGTCGGTCGTCCCCGCTATCGATCAGTTCGGCGTCGGTCCCCTCGGTAGCGGCCGCCGCCGAGGCGGTCTCGGCCGGACCGCCGTCCCGACGTGCATCGGTTCGGGGCTCGATCTCCCCGTCGGGTTGGGCTCCGAGAACGCCGATCCCGCCGAGTCCATCCGCGTCGTCATCGGTGGGTCGCTCCACAATCGTCCGATTGTGGCGAGTGACGTTCAGCTCGAGGGCCCCGCCGGGATCGTTGCGGGTCTTGAAGTTGACGACACCGACGAACAGACACCACACCGCGGCGAACAGCCCGAGGAGGTATATCGCGGCGACCTCGAGGGTTAGGTCGGCACCGACCCCGCGCCAGTGGTAGGGGTACGCGAGCCAGAACAGCGCGACGCCGAGCAGGCAGAGCCCGGCGCCGACCGCGCCGGTGGCCCGAACGCGGCGACTCGCCGGCAGGACGAGGAAGAGCCCGACGAGGGCGACCGGAACGCCGATCCCGGCGAGGACGCCCGCGATCCGGACGGTCGCGTACTGGATCGCCATCTCCCAGTCCGTGAGCGCGGCGACGGCCCCGTCGAGGAGTTCGGTCGCCGCGACGACGACGCCGAGGACGGCGAGGGCGGCGCCGACGGCGACGAGCGCCGTTCCCGCGTGTCGCCGTCGGCGACCCGGCCCCGCCCGCGCGTCGCCTCGGTAGACTTCCGTCAAGCTGGTCATGAACGTATATTTGAACTTCAGTGACAAAACAATAACGTCAGACATAGGTCATATTCTAGAGAGGTATGTAACCCGGGGAAACGAAAGGTTGAATCGCCGGGCTCGAAAACGTCCGGTCATGAGCGATGACGAGGGAGAAGACGAGCCCGCCGTCGAACTCGGCGACCGAACGCCCGTCGAGGGAGCCCCACTGGCCCGCATCAGTTCGCGGCTCTTCTGGCCCAGAGAAAAGAGCGAGATCGACCGCCTCGAGGGCGAGAGCGTCATCCGAACGCCCGACGGCCCGCGGGAGCTCTCGACGGTGCTCGAGGAGGTCGACGAGACCTACTTCCAGCGCCACCAGGAGTTCGAGCGCCACGTTCGCTCGGTCATCGGCACCGGCCCGGTCCCGACCGCCGAGGAGTAACCACCCGTGTCGGCCGAGGGCGAACGGAGCGGCGTCGACTGGCTTCCGGACCGGCTCGACGGGCTCAGCTGGTTCCAGAAGTCGCTGCTGACCGGGGCCGTCCTCACCCTGCTGTGGATGCAGCTGGTGCCCGGCGAACTCGAGCGTCGCGTCGTCGTCGACTCGATCCTGCTGATCGGCGGTCCGCTCGTTCTCGGGCTCACCCACGGCAATCACATCGGCTGGAACGTCAACCGAACCGCCGTCCGCAACGCCGTCTTGCTCTCGCTTTTCGTCCTCCCGTTCTACCTCGTGGGGTCGACGCTCCCGACGATCCGGGCCTTCTATCCGATGTGGGAGACCTCGGCCGCGCCCGGCGAGTTCGTCCCTCACGCGATCCAGCTGTTCGCGCTCGCGCTGGCCGCCGAGACCTACTATCGGGGACTGCTCTGTGTCGGGGTCCGGGAGATCGGGTTCAAGGCCGTCCTGATCAGCCCCGTCGTCTACATGATCCACCACATGTCGAAACCACCCCTCGAGTTCCTGCTGTCGGGACCGACGGACATCCTCTTCGGCGCCGTCGACTACAAGTCCAACTCCATCCTCCCGTCGGTGATCGCTCACGGCGCCGGGCTCGTCCTGCTGGACTGGCTGGTCCTGCACGATCCGCTGTTCGACCCGACGCGCTTTCTCCAGTACCTCGAGTGGCTGCCGATCCCGATCTGAGGACGAACGGCAGCCGCGACGGTGGAGCTTTTGTGGCTCCCGACCGACTGTCCTGATATGAGTCTCCCAATCGATCCGGCCGAGATCGATCCCGACGACGTCGGCGAGAAACAGGCCGTCCTCGAGATGGATCACGAGGAGGCGATCGAACACGTCCGCGAGATCTGCGAGGAGGTCGGCTTCGGCATCCCCGTCGAGTTCTCCCCCTCCGAACTGCTCAACGAGAAGGTCGACGCCGACCGGGATCCCTACTACGTGCTGGGGGCCTGCAACCCCGAGATCGCGGACCGGGCGCTCGACCAGACGATGCGGATGGGCGGGCTCTTCCCGTGTAACGTGATCGTCTGGGAGGAGGAACCGGGTCGCCAGCGAGTGTACCACCTCTCGATCATGAAGATCGCGCGCCTGCTCGACATCGCCCCCGACAACGAGGAGTGGGCCGACATCGTCGACACCACGGGCGACCTCACCGAGGAGGCCTTCGAGAAGTTCGACTCCGTCGACGCCGAGACGACGGACTGAGCCGGCTCGAGACCGTACCGCACGTCCGACGACCGTACGACGGCCGTCGGACGTTACATTAGTATTCTTGAAGGTCAAGATTTACATACATTCATGACGTGCGTAGCGTATGGACGTCAGAACCACGTTCTTCGCCCTCCTCCTTCTCGCCCTCGCGGCGGTCACGACGCTCATCCTCGCGCCGCTGTTACAGTACGTGCTGGCCGCTGCGTTGCTCGCGTTCGTGCTCTACCCCGCCCACGAACGGCTCGAGGGACGAATCGGTTCTCGACCGTCGGCGCTCGCTCTCACCGGCGTCGCCATCGTCGCCGCGGTCATCCCGATCCTCTATCTCTCGATCGTCACCGTACAGACGGTATTTTCCTTTCTGAACCGGTTCGACGAGGCGGCCGCCATCGAGACCGCCAGCGAGTGGGCGATCGGACTCGGGATCGATCCCGAACTGGTCGCGGCGACCCGCGCGCAGCTGGTCGCGGAGGTGAACGGGCTGTTCGACAACGCGGTCGACGTCATGCTGGGTGAGCTGGTCGGGCTGGTGGACGCGAGCATCCGACTGAGCCTCGGGCTGTTGGTCCTCGTCTTCCTGCTGTACTACCTGCTCGCCGACGGGCGGACGTTCGTCGGCTGGCTGGCGGCGGTGGCCCCGCTCGAGGACGAGGTGCGCGACGAGCTGTTCACGGAGGTCGACGTCGTCACGTGGGCGGTGATAAAGAGCCACGTCTTCGTCGCCGTCGTCGAGGGACTGCTCGGCGGGCTCGGCTTCTACCTGCTCGGCGTCCCCAACGTCGCCTTCTGGACGATCGTCATGGTCGTCGTCTCCTTCCTCCCGGCGATCGGCGTCTGGCTCGTCTGGGGGCCCGCCGTCGCCTACCTCCTGATGACGGCGGGCCCGCTTCCTGGGATCGCGTTGCTGCTGTACGGGCTCGCCGTGCTCTCGGTCGTCGACAACTACCTGCGGGCGATCTTCGTCGACCGCCGTACCGGCCTCCACCCCGCCGTCGTCCTGATCGGCGTCATCGGCGGCATCTACCTGCTCGGAATCATGGGCCTGTTCCTCGGACCCGTGTTGCTCGCCGTGTTCAAGGCCGGACTGAACGTCTTCAACGAGACCGCGCTTACGGCCGACGACGTCCGCCTCGAGTCGACCTCCCGAGACGTTCCCGGTGCCGATCCCGGGACGGCCGACGACTGACCCCCGATCGGTGAAGCGGATCGACGGGTACGAGCGCCGATTCCTGACCGGCTGGTCGCCGTCGACGAAAACCCGGACTACTCCTCCTCGAGTTCGGCCAGTCGCTGCTCCGCGTCGTGTCGAATGTACCCCGAAACCACCGCCAGAACGACGACGACGAAGGCGGGAACCCCGACGAGAAGAACGAGCATCGCCAGGATCGGGACGAGGTCGGGACCGAGGAACGGAAGCATGGATCGTCTACGTTCGGCGTCCGCTTAGAGGAAGGGGTTTCGGAATCTCGCGACTCATACGGTTTACTGTAAGTCATTACCGGCGCAACCGCCGCACGGGTCGCGGTTGCGCCGGTACATCGTTACAGCAATCCGTATCAGCCGTCGGTGCTCGAGAAGGCGCTCAGGTTCGACTGCAGCCCCGCGGCGAGTTCGGACTTGCGCCGGAGCCGAGCCGCGGAGATCGGTAGCTGGGGCGCGAGGCCGGCGACCGCATCGTGGAAGGTTTCGGCCTCGCCGTACTTCCCGGCGAGGCCCTCCCTGCCCTCGAGTGACAGTTCGCTGGCCTCGCCCGGGACGCCGTCGAAGGCGTTGCGGACGCTCTCGCGGACCTGCCAGACGCCGACGGGCGCCCAGTAGCGGTCGCTGACCTCCCGGAGCACCAGACACTTCGCCTGGCGGCCGATCGACTCGAGGTACTCGAGGACCCCCAGGCGAGCGGCGTAGTAGGCGCCCGCGGTCTCCTCGACGTAGCTCGTCCGTCCCTCATACCCCTCGCTGGCGCTCTGGAGCCAGACCTCGTCGTCCGGATTGGGGTTCCAGATGCTGCCCGGGGCCTTCATTTCGACGAGCTCGAACTCCCAGGTGCCGGGCGCCAGGACGATCCAGTAGCGGTTGCCCATGTACTCGTTGACCCGCACCTGGACCTCGTCGATGCTCGGCTCGTTCCGGATGCGTCCGCGCAGGAACTGGCCGACCGTGTCGTCGACGGCCGTGATCGACCACCGCGTGGGGACGAGCCGGCGCTGGTCGCGCTCGCCGAGCGCGCCCGCCGAGAGGATCGAGTTGATCTCGTAGACGTCGAACCCGCGCCGGTAGAGGTAGGTCATCGCGCCCTGGGCCTGCCAGTCGTCGTCCTCGAGGGTCTTCTTGACCGGGCGCGGAACGTGGGGATTCTCCCGCAGTTCGGCGTTCCGGGCGTTCACGCGGGGACCGCGAGGGGTCGCGACGTCGGTTCCCGGCTCGAGCCCGAGATCCGGTTTGTCGTCCAGCCCGATCTCGAGGTCGACGGGGCGGTCGGCGATGGCGACCTCCCGCTGGACGCCGACGAACCCGTCCCAGCTGTCGTGGACGGTCGGCGCCAGCCGACTGGCGATGCTCGGGGAGTCGACGTTCGCGCGCTTGTTCGAGTTCAGGAGTCCGGTCCGGCGCTGGAGCACGTCGTCGATCCCGTACCCCTGCCGGTACCAGTCGCCGTCCGTGACGTACTCCTCGGCCGCGCCCTCGTCTCCGACCGGCGAGAGCACCCCGATCGGGATGTCGGGGTAGTTCGAGCGCCCGACGAAGATCGAGGGTGCGGTCGACCCCACGAGGCTGTCGCCCGACAGCGCCCGCTCGAAGTTGCGCTCGAACTCCTCGAGGTGGTCGGTGATCGCGTAGGACTTCTCCTTCGCGAGCCGGCGTCGCTCTGCCTCCTCGTCGGGTTCGAGGCTCTCGATGTAGTCGTCGAGGCGCATTCGAGGAGAGTTCGTCCTACACGGGTTTGAATGTTGAGTTCGACTCGCCTTCGATCGGCAGTAGCGGACGAGGCGATCGCCTCGAGCGGGGTTTCGCCCGGCGAGAACGACCTCGCAAGGGTTAAAAACGACGGGCAAAAAGGGAGGGGTATGAGTACGACGGACGGGCAGGACAGACGCTCCTGTGTCTCCTGTGGAATCAACATCGCGGGCACGAACGCCGCCGCGTTCAAGTGTCCCGACTGCGGCACGCGCGTCTTCCGCTGTGCCAAGTGCCGCAAGCAGAGCAACCTCTACGAGTGTCCTGACTGCGGATTCATGGGACCATAAGGTACTACTACAATGGGTAAAGTCGCTGCCAAAATCAAGGTCATGCCGGACAGCCCCGATATCGACCTCGACGCGCTCCAGGAGCGCCTCGAGAGCGCCCTCCCCGAGGGTGCCAAAATCAACGGCGTCGAGCGCGAGGACGTCGCGTTCGGCCTCATCGCCCTCTACCCGACCGTCATCGTCCCCGACGGCTCGGGCGGCACGGAAGCCGTCGAGGAGAACTTCTCCGAAGTCGACGGCGTCGAGAGCGTCGGCGTCGAGAACGTCGGCCGCATCTAATCCGACTCGAGCGATAGTCGTTTTCCGACCGCAAACCCGGGAGCCGCCGCGCTCGCGAATCGGCAAGACCGACGGGTCTCCGAACGCTTACTTTACCCCTCGAGAAACCCCTCCGGCGTGAACGTTCTGTCGGACCCGACGAAGCGGCGATGGCTGGCGTGGGCCGCGCTGGCGACCGTCTTCCTGCTAGTCAATCTTCACCGGCTCTCGACGGCCGTCATCTCCGAGGAGCTGACGGTCGATTTCGAGACCAGCGCAGCCCAGCTGGGAACGCTCCACGCCTCCTTCTTTCTCATCTACGCGGCCATCCAGATTCCCACCGGCGTCCTCGCCGACCGGCTCGGCCCCCGCTACGTCGGCTCGATCGGCGGGATCGTCCTGAGCCTGGGCGCGGTCGGGTTCGCCCTGAGCGGGAGCTACCTCGCGGCGTTCGCCTCGCGGGCGCTCATCGGGCTCGGCAGCGGCGTCATCTTCGTCTCGATCCTGCGATTCTGTGCCAACTGGTACCGTCCCGACGAGTTCGCGACGATGACCGGGCTGACCGGTAGTATCGCCGGCCTCGGGGCGATCCTCGCGACGACGCCGCTGGCCGTCACCGTCGGTCAGTTCGGCTGGCGATCGACGATCCTCGCGCTCGGCGTCGTCGGCACCGTCGCCGCCGGGGCCGTCTTCGTTCTCGCGCGCCAGTCCCCGGCCGCCGCGGGACTCGAACCGATCGAGGGCGTCCCCGAACAGCCCGACATCACGCTCGCGGAGCTGGGTAACCACCTGCGGACGCTCGCGCGGGATCTCGACCAGTGGCTGCTGTCGATCGTCTTCTTCGCCGGCAACGGCGCGATGTTGACCCTCGTCGGGATGTGGGGCGTCCCCTACATCGTCGTCGTCTACGAACTCGACGTGACGACGGCGTCTTACTTCACCCTCCTCGCGTCGGTCGGCGTGTTGCTCGGCCCGACAACGATCGGCTGGTTCTCCGATCGGATCGAACGACGGCTGCTGCCGATGACCGTCGGGATCGGGCTGTTCGCGGTCGCGCTCGCCGCCGTCCCCGTCTTCGGTCAGCCGCCGCTCGCCGTCGTCGCCGTCTCCTATCTGGCCTGCGGGTTCCTCTTCGGCGCCGCGATGTTGTCGCTGTCAGTCGTCAAGGAACGCTACCCGCCGAGCGCGAGCGGGATCGCAACCGCGACCGTCAACACTGCGGGGTTCGTCGGCGGCACGATCCTGCCGACAGTGATGGGGATAGCCCTCGACGCCTACCAGACCGGCGAGACCGTCGAGGGCACCGTCGCCTACACCGAGTTCGGCTACCGGATCGCCTTCGGCATCCTCGCGGCGACGGTCGCCGTCGGCTTCTGCTGTGCGTGCTGGCTCATGGTGCGGGAGCGGGCTCGATCGCAGTGAGAAAAGCGACGTGGACGGACGTGCCGTCGCGATCGATGGGGCTACTCGTCGTCCTCGATCTGCTGCTGGAACTCCTCGAAGTCGATGTTCTCCTCGAGTTCCTCGAGGGCGCCCTCCATATCAGCGGCGGCGTCGTCCATGTCGCCGAACTCGAGGATGTTCCCCGTCTCCTCGGCCCACTCCTCGGCCTCCTCGTGGGTCGCGGCGTGCTCGGTCGCGGCCTCGAGTTCCTCCCGGACGTCCTCCGGCGTTCCGGGCGGCGCGATCTGGGTCTGACGGAACTCGGTGAGGTAGGCCATGCTGTCGCCGTAGTCGGTGATCTGGTCGATCCCGGGGAAGGCGTCGAGCTCGGTGTCCATCAGGTTGACGACCGCCGAGACGTTGCCCGACTCCTCGGCCGTAATCGCGGAGGTGTTCGTCGCGATGCCCGCGGGCGCCTCGCCGGAGATGACCGCCTCGTTGACCTCGCCGCCGCCGTCGTAGGGGACGACGTTGTCCCACTCGAGGTCGTAGTCGTCCCGGAGCAGGTAGGCCGCGACGTGGCTGTCGTGGCCGACCCCCTGGACCGCGAAGTTCTCGAGTTCGCCGTCGGCGTAGGCGTCCTGCAGGTCGGCGTAGTCCTCGACCTCGTAGTCGTCGTTGACGATGATCGTGTAGCCGAAGACGCCGAAGTACGCGATCGGTTCGAACTCGGTCGGCTCCCAGGCCTCGACGTCCTCCATCCGCCAGGCGAACTGCCAGCTGGGGGTGTTGGCCGTCCCGAACGTGTAGCCGTCGTCGTCCTGGCCGTGGAGCCACTCGATGCCCAGCAGGCTCGCCGCGCCGGCCCTGTTGTCGATCTCGATCGGCTCGCCCAGCTCCTCGCTCATCAGCGGCTCGAGCTGGCGCGCGTAGGTGTCCGTCCCGCCCCCCTCCGACCACGGGATCATCCACGTAAGCGAGTCCGAGGGGAACTCCCCGTCACCCGACTCGTCGTCGAGACAGCCCGCGAGACCGCTAAGCGAGATCGCAGACGTTGCACCGATACCTTTCAGAAGATTGCGTCGGTTCACGACCGACCGTAGCCGCCGAAGCGGTGATAAGGGTGATCGCACCTGCAAGAGTTACAGCTATTTCGTACACGAACGACCATTGGAAGAAGTTGTAGGCGGACGAACGTTTGATAGTTTTGCCCAAGGGTAGATATCCCACGGTCTCGTATGACACGGCCGAGCCGTGAAGCCGCTGGTCAGTCGATCGTCCGCTTCGAGTCGGAATCGACCGCCGTGAGGTACTGCTCGAGCAGGTCCGGAAACTCCCGTCCGCGGATGTACCGCAGCCCGAAATCCTCCGTCCAGTCGATGATTCCCCGGTCCTCCGTGACGACGCCGGCCTCGAGTTCGCGGGCGAGGATCAGCAGGTCGAAGTCCTCCCGGGAGTCGAGCACGCCGGTACGCATCGCGTCGCGGTACTTTTCGCGCAGTTCGGAGATCACCGCGTCGACCTCGGTCTTGTGCTCGTGGTCCTCGAGGAGCTCGTCGGCGCTATCCTCGGCGCGACGGACCGCCCGCTCGGAGACCCGTAACCCGCGATCGACCCGCCCGCTCATCTCGTCGACGAAGCTGTAGACGACGTTAGCGGGGATCGAGACGGCGTACCGATCGGGGTGTTTGCGGATCACCCAGGTGTTTAACTTCGAGTAGACCTCCTCGCTCACGCCGCGGGCCTCGAGCATCGTCGTCAGCTCGTCGTGGATCGTCGGCGGGACGTAACAGGAGATGCCGAGGTTGAGGCGGGCGTTCGCGATCAGCTCGAGCAGCCGGATCACCGCGTCCTCGAGCGACTCGCCGTCCCGGCGGATCTCCTCGGTGAGAAACAGCGACGTGTCGAGGACGAACCGCTGCTTGAACGCGTCGACGGACATGAACGGGGGTACGTCCTCGAGGGAGAAATAGCTGGGTTCGCAGCCGGATCAGGGTTCGTCGGTGTTCGGCCCCCGGGCCCCGAGATCGGCCTCCGAGATCATCTCGGCGCTGGTCGAGGAGAGGTCGACGGTAACGTCCTCGTGGACGGCCTTGCTGATCTCGTCGACGTTGCCCGCGAGGACGGTCATGATGTCCTGCGGATCGACGTACATGAGCATGTTCCCGTCGGGGCCCTCGGTGACGAGCTGGAGGTCGTTGAGTACGATCTGATCGTCCTGGATCGTCGCCGAGACGACCGGCAGCGACTCGGGTTTGCCGGGATCGGTCTCGGTCACCCGACGGATGACGACCTCCTCGAGGTCGATGACCTCCTTGTGCTCGCGGATTCGCTCCGCGCAGGCGACCATATCGTTGATGACCTCGGTGCGACGCTCGTTGCCGTGGTCGCCCTCGAGACAGTGCTGGCAGACGCGGAGTTCGATTCGCATGGCCGCGAGTTGTCGCCGCGCACCGATGAGAATTCCGCTTCGGGACCCCCTTCGGAAGGAAAACTTATTGAGAGCGACTCGACACGATCGGTATGAGCGTTCACACCGCCCTCCAGGCAATCGGCCTCCTCGCGCTCGCCTACGTGCTGTTCGCGGCGTTTCTCGCGCTGGGTCCGATCGGCTGGGTCGCGTTCGGAACCCTGTTCGTCGTCGGCGTCGTACAGGTGTATCGGGAGCGACGGCGAGGTGGGAACGACGACGCCGACTGGCCGAACTACTGCACACACTGTGGGACGGCCCTCGAGTTCGACGCCGACAAAGCCGAGCCCGCGGAGTCGGTCCGGTACTGCGGCGAGTGCGGCGCGCCGGTTCGAGCCGAAATGCGGAACGAAGCCGCCAGTGCGACGGTGAACTGCGCCGACTGCGGCGCCCCGAACGATCCGGACCGAACGACGTGTACCCACTGCGGGCTGGAGCTGTAGCCGGCCCGATCGTCCGTTCCCCTCGACCGCCCCGTCAGTTATCTCGCTCGCCGTAGTACTCCTTCGTGATGAGTGATGCCGAGTACCACAGGCCGCTCGGGATCGGCGAATCCGCGTTCGAGGGCCTCGAGGAGCATCTCGAGGACCGCAGCTACGAGGGCCGGGAGTACCGCCACGTCCCGGACTACCGCCGCGGGATCGAGCGAGGGACCGTCCTGATCGGGGGCGAGGTCGTCCGCGGGTTCCCGAAGGTGCCCCGCACCCTCGTCCTCGAGACGGGAATCCCGACCCAGTTCGAGGATCGAGTCGTCGTCGAGGAGAAGCTCAACGGCTACAACGTCCGGGTCGTCCGCATCGAGGGCGAGCGACTGGCGTTTACCCGCAGCGGGATGGTCTGTCCCTTTACTACGCGGATCATAGGGCGGCTGGTCGACCTCGAGGACCTCTTCGACGACCACCCGGAGGCGATGGTCTGCGGCGAGATGATCGGCCCGGAGAATCCCTACACCGCCCACGACTACCCCGAGGTCGACTCGCTCGCGTTTCGGGCGTTCGACTGGCGGGATCGGCAGTCCGGCGACCCCCTCCCCGTCGAAGCGCGCCGCGAGCGCTACGATCGGTACGGCGTCCCCCAGACTCGGCTGTTCGGCAGCTACGACGCCGACGAGGCCGCGGACGAGGTGTTACGGATCGTCGAGGACCTCGAGACCGAGAGCCGGGAGGGCGTCGTGATGCGCTCGCCCGACGCGACGACGCTGCTGAAGTACACGACGTCGGCCTCGACCCGCAGCGACCTCGCGTACGCGTTCTCGCTGCCGTTCGACTACGGACAGCCGTTCATGTTCCGACGGCTGTTGCGGGAGGGGTTCCGAACGATCGAGGTAGACGGGAGCGACGAGGACGCCCGCGAGCGAGCTCACGAACTGGGCGAGGCGATCCTACTGTCGATGCGCGAGGCCATCGACACCGTCAACGACGGCGGGACGGTCGGCGAGCGCCACACCGTCCGCGCGAGTTCCGAAACGGTCGAGGCGCTGCTCGAGCACCTCCGCAAGCAGGGACTGACCCTCGAGATCGAGGCCGACCGCCGGGAGGACGGCGATCGGGTCCTCACCTTCCGCAAGCGGGTCCAGTCGAGCAACGACAAAATCGAAAACTACCTCGAGGGCCACGTCGTCACGGAGTAACGGCGAGGCGACGTTAGTGCAGTTCGTCGCTCGGCTCTCGGCGTGAGCGCACCGCCACGGCGCACAGCAACGCGCCGCCGAGCACCCGGATCGGATCCCAGACGAGGAGGTGGCCCCAGAACTCTCGAGCGTCGATTCCGGCGGGAGTGACGACGCCGACGAGCACGAGCAGTTTCGCCGCGATCCCGACCGTACCGTACAGCACTGAGAGCGCGCCCAGTCCGCCGACCGCGACGACGCGGACCCGGCGCGAAATCCGATCTCCCCACGGTCGGACCAGCGGGAGCGCCAGCACGGCGGGGACGAGTTTCAGGACGCCCGTCGCCGCGACCGTCGCGACGAACCAGGGCTCTCGCTCCGCCGCGAGCGCCCCGGTACCCTCGCCGAGCGTCGAGACCCCGATCGTTCCGCCGGCCGCCCAGTAGAAGCTGAGCGCCGCGAACGCGACCCACCACCCGGCCACCGCGTACGCGATCCGCACCGTCGACGAGCGGTGAGACGCCACGTCGTCGTCCCGCTACTCGAGCGAGGAGCATAGCGCTATCAGTCGGCGGCGTGTTCGACGGTCACGCCGAGCCGACGACGTCGCTGCGCTCGACGGGCGTTTCGGGCGAACCCCGGTGCTCCGTGGTCTCGATTAACCGCGCAGTTCCTCGTGGATCTCCGCGAGTCGCTCGCTCCCGGCCTCGACGTGGCCGCCGTGGAAGCAGACGACCTGCTCGACCTCGAGGTCGGCGAGCCGGCCGACCGACTCCGCTGCGCGCTCCATATCGGGCGTAAACTCCGGTTTCGGGCCCGACAGCGGTTCCTCGCCATCCGCGACGAGCGCGTCGCCGGCCAGCAGCAGGTCGTGATCGGAGAAGTGCAGGGAGACGTGACCCGGGGCGTGGCCGGGCGTCTCGACGATCTCCATCGGCCCCGCGACCGTCGGTACCCGGGCGCCGCCGCCGAGTTCCAGATCGACCGGAGCCGGTCGGTACACGTCCAGGTCGCCCTTGATCGGGTCCCGGTCGCCGGTGACGTAGGGCGCCTCCTCGCGGTGGGTCGCGACGATCGGATCGACCCGCTCGAGCAGCTCCCCGAGCCCGCCGACGTGGTCGCCGTCGTGATGCGTGAGGAGCACGAGCCAAACGTCCTCGAGCTCGAACCCCAGCCCGCGGAGGTGTGTTCGAAGCCCGTCGACGGCGCCAGGCGGGCCGACGTCGATCAGGACTGGGCCGCGGTCGGTCTCGACGGCCGTCGGGGTGATCGTCAGCTCGCGCCCGCCGTAGTCGACGGTGATCGGCAGGAGGTAAACGCCGGGGTCCTCGCTGTCGGCACTCATGGCTCGCGGTTCGACGAGACGATAGGAAAGCGTTGTGTCCGCCGAGGCGTCTCGGTCTGCGAAGACGGACGTCGGCTCGAGGGAAACGGCGGCTGGGAGTGCGATCTCGTCGTTCGAACCTGGTTCGAAACCGGATTATCGGATTCGTTGTTACGAACTGCGAGCGGAGCGTCCGATCGCAAGTCTGCAGCCCTGGTTAACCCACCACCGAGCGGGACCGAAAAGGCAAGGCGCTCACGATACGCACGACGACAACAGTCCACCTCGCACGAACACAGGGGTTCCCACGTCCTCCCCAGCCGATTCACTCGGTCACTTCGTTCCCTCGTTCATCCCTCGCACGGGTGTGAGCGACGGCTCACAGTTCGTTCGCCGTCGCCCAGCGTGCGCCGCCGCGACGCGGAGTGGCCGATTCGTTCGAGACGTGATTCCCCTGCTCCTAACAACGATTCGTACGACAACGAACGCGTCCGACTCTCTGCTATGAGTGTAGTGCCGACTCGATGGCCGTCTCGAGGTCGGCGATCAGGTCGTCGGCATGCTCGATCCCCACCGAGACGCGAACGAGGCCGTCGGTGAGTCCGGCCTCGAGCCGTTCTTCGCGTGGAATTGCGGCGTGGGTCATCGGCGCGGGCTGTTCGATCAGGCTCTCGACGCCGCCGAGGCTCTCCGCGAGGGTGAAAATTTCCGTACCCGAGACGACCTCGCTCGTCTCCTCGAGGCTCGCGTCGAGTTCGAAGCTCAGCATCCCGCCGAAGTCGTCCATCTGCTCGCGGGCGATCTCGTGGCCGGGGTGAGAGTCGAGCCCGGGGTAGTAGACCCGATCGACGTCCGGGTGGTCCTCGAGCCACTCCGCGATGGCGCGGGCGTTCTCGCAGTGGCGATCCATCCGGACGGGCAGGGTCTTGGTCCCCCGGAGGACGAGAAACGACTCGAAGGGACCCGGCGTCGCGCCCACGGCGTTCTGGTAGAAGCCGAACCGTTCGTCGAGATCGGCGTCGTCGGTCAGCAGGGCGCCCCCGACGACGTCGGAGTGGCCGCCGAGGTACTTCGTCAGCGAGTGCGAGACGATGTCGGCGCCCAGCTCGAGCGGGCGCTGGAGGTACGGCGTCGCGAACGTGTTGTCGATCGCACACAGCGCGTCGTGGGCGTGGGCGATCTCGGAAGCGCCCTCGACGTCGACGATCGACATGAGCGGATTGGTCGGGGTCTCGAGCCACAGCAGTTCCGTCTCCTCGCGGAACGCCGACTCGATGGCGTCGAGATCGGTCATGTCGACGAACGAAAAGTCGATATCGTAGTCCTCGTACACCTGCGTGAAGATCCGGTGGGTGCCGCCGTAGACGTCGTTGCCCGTCACGACGTGGTCGCCGGCCTCGAGCAGGTTGAGGACCGTGTTGATCGAGGCCATCCCGCTGGCGAAGGCCCGGCCGTAGTCGGCGTTCTCGAGGGAGGCGAGGTTCGCCTCGAGATCCGTACGCGTAGGATTGCCGGTCCGGGAGTACTCGTAGCCGCGGTGCTCGCCGGGCGCGTCCTGCTGGTAGGTCGAGTTGGCGTGGATCGGCGTCATCAGCGCACCGGTATCCGCGTCGGGTTCCTGTCCGGCGTGGATCGATCGGGTCTCGAACCGGAAGCGGTCGTGCTCGTCGCTTGCGGGGTCGTCGTCCATATCCGGCCCAACGAGGTCGGGGAGGGTTACTCTTGCCGTTCGCTCTCGGTCGGCGACGGCCCCGCTCGAGGAACAAACGTGCGTTTTATAACTGTCACGAGGTAAGGGAGCCGTACGACTATGCCGAACTCTAATGGACCTCGCCAGGGAACCCGGGACAAGCTTTCGAACGATCCGCGAAGCCGCGGCGCCTCCCCGCCGCAGCGAGCGATTCAGCAGTACGATGAGGGACAGAAAGTCCACCTGAAGATCGACCCGAGCATCCAGAACGGGCGCTTCCACCCGCGCTTCGACGGTCTCACCGGCGAAGTCGTCGGGAAACAGGGCAACGCCTTCAAGGTGCAGATCACCGACGGCGGCAAGGACAAGACCGTGATCGTCACCGCCGCCCACCTCCGCGCACAGGACCAGGACGAAGTTCAGGTCTGAGAACCGATGACGATCTTCAAAGAGATCGTCGACGAGGAGTTCCTGACCGTCTCGGAAACGAAGGAACTGCTCGCCGACATCGAGACCGAGCGCGCGATGGACGAGGACCGCGAGCTGCGCTACGAGCTCGCGCGAGCGATCGAACACGCCAACCGCTTTGCGGTCCTCGAGCCCGAGGAGTCTCGCGAACTCGTCGCGGACTTACAGGAACTCGAGTACGTCGACGAGCCGACGGCCTACAAGATCACCGACCTCCTGCCCCGCAACCGGGACGAGCTCCGATCGGTGTACGCCCAGCAGCGCTACTCGCTGTCGGGCGACGAACTCGACGAGATCCTCGACGTCGTCGCGAAGTACGCCTGACGGCGGGCCGATTCTTTAAGTGTAACGTCGCCGTACCCTCGGCCAATGAGCGAAGTCGATAGCGACGAGACGGACGTTCGACGCGCAGTCGTGTTGGACTACCTCGCACACGGGCTCTCCGGCGACGGCCGACCGCAGTACGCGAAGTCGCCGGCGGGGTACGCACTGGACGTCGAGGACTTCGGACTCTACCAGGTCGCGTTCGACGAGGACACCCGACTCACCATCGGGAGCGAAGTCGTGATCGAACCATCCGACGAACGGGACGTCGTCGTCGACTGCCAGGAGGTCGAGTACGGAGCGCTCTCATCGGGTGCACAGACCGAACTCGAGTACGTCGTTGAGGACCTCGTCGAGGAGGACGAGGAGCGATTCGTCGACTTCTACAACGACGCCCAGCCGATCACGCTGCGGCTCCACCAGCTGAACCTGCTGCCGGGGATCGGCAAGAAGCTTCGAAACGGCATCCTCGACGAACGGAAGCGAAAGCCCTTCGAGAGCTTCGAGGAGCTCTCCGAACGCGTCTCGGGTCTCCACGACCCCAGCGATATCCTCGTCGAGCGCATCCTCGAGGAGCTCCGCGACGACGATCTGAAGTACCGCACGTTCGTCGGCCGCCAGCAGGAACAGGAGTAATCACCGGGCGCTGGGACGAGTTTTGCACCCGACGGCAAACGGAGCGAAATACGGGCTCCACCGCGCTGTACCCTCCGTATCCGATACCCCCATCTTTAAGAGATAACCGAGTCAACCAGTACCAATGCTCTCGACGATTCTGCTTCCAGTCGGAACGGGTGACAGCGACCGAGTCGACGACCTCGTCACGCACGTAATCGACGTCGCCAAGCCGGCAGGGGCGACGGTCGTGGTCGCACACGTCGTCGGCTCCGACGAGTACGACGACGACGTACAGAGCTACCCCGACGCCGTCGCACAGATCGGGTTCGACATCCAGAGCCGGGATCTGCCCGCGGAGAAGGTAGCACAGGAGACCCAGCCGGTCGGCGAGATCGTCGATCGACTCGAGGAGGCCGGGATCGACGTCGAGATCAGGGCCTCGGTCGGCAACCGTCAGTCGGAGATCCTCCGGATCGCCGAGGAGACCGGCGCCGACAACATCGTCGTCGGCGGCCGGAAGCGCTCGCCGGCGGGGAAGGCCGTGTTCGGCAGCACCGCACAGAAGATCATGCTCAACGCGCCCTGTCCGGTTACCTACGTCCGCGACCGCTCCTGAACGCGGCTCGAGACGGTGCGTTTACACCGAGCCCGACACTAGCCTTGGCAATGAGAGATCCAGACGGGCTGATCGCGCGCGCGGGCGTTCGCGGCGATCCCGACCGCGACCAGCACTTCCTCGTCGACGACCGCGTGCTCGATCGCCTGCCGACCTACCTCGCCGAGATCGACGCCGAGACGAGCCACCTCCTCGAGATCGGCGGCGGAACGGGGGCGTTGACCGATCGGTTGCTCGCCGTCGCCGACGCGGTGACCGTCGTCGAGCGCGACCGCGAGCTCGCTGCCTTCCTCCGCGAGGAGTTCGCCGAGGAGATCGACGACGGGCGACTGACCGTGCTCGAGGGCGACGCCCTCGAGGTCGATCTGCCCGACTTCTCGGCATCGGTGTCGAACCTCCCTTACGGCGTCTCGAGCGAGATCACGTTCCGGCTGCTGCCCGAGAAGCGCCCGCTCGTCCTGATGTTTCAACAGGAGTTCGCCGAGCGGATGGTCGCCGATCCGGGGACGTCGGAGTACGGGCGGCTCTCGGTATCGACCCAGCACTACGCCGAGCCCGAACTCGTCGAGTCCATTCCCAAAGAAGCGTTCTCGCCGCCGCCGGCGGTCCGAAGCGCCGTGGTTCGGCTCGAGCCCCGCGAGCCCGACTACGCGGTCGACGACGAGGCCTTCTTCCTGCGGTTCGTGAAGGCGATGTTCACCCAGCGCCGGAAGACGATCCGGAACGCGATCCGGAACACGGCCCACATCACGAACCTCGGTGCGCCCGACGCGGTCGTCGAGGCGGCCGACGACGACCTCCTGCAGAAGCGTGCCGACGCCATGACGCCGTCGGAGTTCGCCGAACTGGCGACGCTCGCCCTCGAGGTCGGCGAACCGGCGGACGGCTAATCCAATCGGAACGGCTCACGCAACGAACTGACCGACGGATACAGGTAGCTGGATCGCCGACTCGCTCGAGAACGGAACGATGACCGAGACGACGGGACTCGACTGGCTGGCCGACGTCTTCCAGGCGACGCCGCTCCGAATCGCGGTGACGCTCGTAGCGATCGGTGCGCTCGTCGCCGTCGTGCTCTCCTTCCAGCGGCTTCAGGAACGGCTCGAGGAGCGCATACGACCGCTGTACAGCGATATCGTCTCGACGGCGGTGCTGGTCGGGACCTTCCTGCTCGCGCTCGCGACGATCGTCGGCGTCTGGGGACAGACCGACCAGCTCCGGTTTATCGCCACGGAGTACGATATCGGCGGCGACGCCGTCGCTCGCGCGGTCGTCACGTTCGTCATCGCCGTCTCCGCGCTGATCGTCACGCGGGTCGTCCACCGCCTGATCGACGAGGTACTCGGTTCGGCGTCGGCGGTGACGGACCATCAGCGCGAGGTCACCCACCGGCTCTCGCAGGTGATCATCCTCTCCGTGTCGGTGATCGTGATCCTCGCGCTCTGGATCGACGATTTGGGTGGGCTGCTCGTCGGTGCCGGCTTCCTCGGGATCATCATCGGGATGGCCGCCCAGCAGGTGCTGGGGACGATCCTCGCCGGGTTCGTCCTGATGTTCGCCCGACCGTTCGAGATCGGCGACTGGATCGAGGTCGAGGGCGATCAGGGAATCGTCACCGACATCTCGATCATCAACACCCACATTCGGTCGTTCGACGGTGAGTTCATCATGATCCCCAACGACGTGATCGCGAGCGAGGTCGTCACGAACCGCTCGAAGCAGGGACGACTCAGGGTCGAGATCGACGTCGGCGTCGACTACGCGGCCGACGTCGAGCGCGCGAGCGAGCTCGCGGTGGAGACGGTCGCCGACCTCGAGAAGTCGATCGATGCGCCCTCGCCACAGGTCGTCACGAAGTCGTTCGGCGACTCGTCGGTAGTCTTCGGCGTCCGCTTCTGGATCGACAAGCCGAGCGCGAGGCGCCACGCCGAAGCCCGAACGGCCGCGATTCACGCGATCAAGGCGACGTTCGAGCGCGAGGGGATCAAGATCCCGTACCCGCAGCGCGAACTCACGGGACGGGCCGAAACCGGCGGTTTCCGGGTCGCCAACGAGGACGACCCGGAGGCGGCGGCGCAGACGGATCGGGAGTCGACCGACGATCGACAGCGGACCTCACCACAGGAGGGCAAGTAGATGGAGCTCGGAGAACGACGCGGACTCGAGACGGACGTGTATCAACCGGCGGAGGACTCCGAGTTGCTCGCCGAGTCGGTCTGCGAGCGGCTCTCGAGCGATTCGTACAGCGGCGACGAAAGCGGACGGACCGTCCTCGAGGTCGGCACGGGCTCGGGCTACGTCGCCGACCGAATCGCCGAGGAGACCGATGCGCGGGTAATCGCCTCCGACCTCAATCCCTACGCGGTTCGCCAGGCTCGAGAGCGAGAGAAGGGACTCGAGGCGGTTCGCGCCGACCTGGTCTCGCCGTTCGTCGACGACGCGTTCGACGTCGTCGCGTTCAACCCGCCGTACCTGCCGACCGAGCCCGACACCGAGTGGGACGACTGGATGGAACGGGCGCTGTCGGGGGGCGAGGACGGCCGGGCGATCATCGACCCGTTCCTCTCGAGCGTCGCCCGCGTGCTCGCTCCGGGTGGCTCCGTCTACCTGCTCGTCAGCAGCCTCACCGACGTCGACGCGGTCGTCGAGCGCGCGGGCCAGGAAGGGTTCAGCGCCGCCGCCGTCGCCGATCACTCCTTTCCCTTCGAGACGCTGACGGTGCTCGAGCTGTTTCGGTAACAGTTCTCGGGCGAGCAGAAGACACTTGCTCCCTACGTCAGCAGGGGGACACGATGACTCCCTCGCGACGCGCGTTTCTCGTGACTGCCGGCTCCGGCAGTGCGCTCTTTGCCGGCTGTTCGCAGTTTGCGAGCGACGAGACTGGCGAATCGCCCGAGCCACGAGAGCCGCCCGAGTCGGGCGTCGACGGACTCCCCGACCCGACCAGCCACGTCCACGGAGCTGACGGCTCGTGGTCGAGTTTCGGTTGTAACGCAGCCAACACGCGAGCCGTCGGGGACGGCGAGGCGCCGGTCGACGGCGTTTCGGAGCGCTGGCGCGTCGACGTCCCGGAGATCGGCTTCGCCGAACCGATCGTCGCCGACGGGCGCGTCTACTTCGTCGGAAACCGGGGACTGCGCGTCTTCGACGCCGACGACGGAACCGAGCTGTGGACGCTCGAGGACGTGGAGAAACCGCCGCTGATTCTGGAGGGAACCGCCTACGTCTCGACGTACGAGGGCGTCTCGGCCATCGAAGCCGACACCGGCGACGAAATCTGGAGCCGAGAGCTGGACGCGCCGGGTAACGTGACGGCGCCGGCGACGATTAGCGGTCACCGGGTGCTCTGTGGGATCGGTGAACGGATTCTGGCGCTCGATCCCGAGGACGGATCCGAACGCTGGCGACGCGACGTGTTCGGGCAGCTCCTCGATCACCCGGCCGCTCTCGGCGTTCACGGCTTTGCCGTCGCGACGGAGCCCGGGAAGGTCGACGCGATCGGCGAACGCGGCGTCGCGTACGCCCGGTGGGAGCTGCCCGCCCGCCCGAGCGGTCCGCCGACGGCGGACAAGGACGTCGTCTACGTCCCGTGTCACGACGGCGAGACGTACGCGCTGACGGTCGACGACGCCGGCGATACCGTCTCGGAGACGGCCTGGTCCGCAGAAACGGGACAGGTCTCGACGGGACTCGCGGTCGCGGACGACCTCGTCCTCGCCGTCGCCGGACGCACGCTGCGCGCGATCGATGCGGACTCCGGGCAGCAGCGCTGGGAGTTCGGGATCGGCGACTCGAGCCGGACGGCGCCGGCTGTCGGCCGCGAGACGGTGTTCGTCGGCGGCGACCGCCTCTGGGCGCTCGACCCCGCGCCGACCGGAGATCCGAGCGACGGCCCTGCGGTTCGGTTCGAACGCGAGTTCGAGGGCGCCGTCGGTCGCGGACCGGTACTCGACGACGGCGTGCTCTACGTCGTTGCGGACGTCGACGGCGAGGTCGCGTTGCTGGCGCTCGAGTAGCGCCGACTCGAGTGCGGCTCGGCGTTCTCAGACCCGTTCGACGACCCCCAGCCGTCGGCCCAGTAGCTCGGAGTCGAAGAAGGCGACGCGACCGTCGGGCCACTCGAGGGGGTCGCCCAGCGGATACGTCTCGCGTGCGGCCGCGATGTCGTCCGTCGCGAGGAGACAGCTACAGGGGCCGTCGGGAAAGCGCTCGAGTCGCTCGGCGAGCCAGTCCTCTGCACCTGCGACGAACGCGACCGGCTGGCTGGGGACGGAGGCGACGGTCCCCAGTCCCGGAACCGTGTCGCGAACGGGCGTCGGGAACCGGTAGGCGGCCTCGAACATCTTGATCGCGTCCTCGAGGTCCGAGACGGCGAGGACGACCTGACCGATCCCCGAGAGCGGCCCGTCGGCAACGCTCGGCGAGGGCTCGACTCGGTACGAGAGGGGCGTTCGATCCGCGATGGCGAACGGGAACAGGAGCCGTCGATCGGGTCGGCCGAACTCCGCGCGGTCCCACTCGACGAGGGTGCCGTCCTCGCGCTCGCGAGCGCCAGGCAGGGGGCCGCGAACCGGGACGCCGCGCTCGAGCAGTCGCTTGCACTCCTCGGTGACGTCGGGAACCCGAACACACCACGCCGCGGGCCCCGCGTCGGCGCGGATATGCTCGGGCCAGAAGTCGTGGTCGCCCTCGTCGCGCTCGGCGATGAGTTCGACGTACGAGCGGTCGTCGAAGCCGAGGAAGGACATGTGGGTGACGCCGTTGTCGTGGGCGCCGCCGTAGTCGGGCGCGAGGCCGAGTCGCTCGAACTCCGCGGTGATCGCCTCGAGGTCCGCGAACGCGAAGGGGACGTGATCGACGGTGAGAGCCATACTGACTGTCCGCAAGCCGGGAGTATAGTTCCTCGTTCGGGCCTCGAGAGTTCCGCAGTGGGAATGCAGTCATTCCCGAGAACGTGTGAAATTACTCTGGCGTATTAGGTCGGATGGAAAATATTAAGCCCCGGCATAGCCTAGCCGCGTCCACGATGACCGAATACGTCTCGACCACACCGGGGCTCTTCCCGCTCCCGGACTGGGCGAAAGACGACCTTTCGGACCTGAAGGGTCACCAGAAGGGCGACCTCGTCAGCGGCGACGAGGGCGAGGAGATCACCGCGGCCTACGACGAGGGGCGCGAGGAAGTGATCGAGGTACAGCAGGAGGCCGGCCTCGACCGAGTCAGCGAGGGCCAGCTTCGCTGGGACGACATGCTCGCTCACCCGCTGGCCGTCCACGACGCCGTCGACACCCAGGGAATCGTCCGCTACTACGACAACAACAACTTCTACCGCGACCCCGTCGTACAGGGCGACCTCGACTTCTCGGGTGACGTCGCCCAGGAACTCGAGGCCACCGCGGAGCTTGCGGGCGACGACGACCTGCAGGCCGTCCTGCCGGGCCCCTACTCCCTGGCTGACCTCGCGACGGACGAGCACTACGGCGACGACGCCGACTTCCTCGCCGCGGTCGGCGAGTTCCTCGCCGGCGAGGTCGACGCCTTCCCCGACCACGAGACGCTGTTCCTGCTCGAGCCGTCGCTCGTCGAGAACGCCCCCGAGGACGGCGTCGACGAGCGCGCCAGCGAGGCGATCGATCGGGTCGCGAGCGCGACCGACGCCGACGTCGTCGTCCAGCCCTACTGGGGGGCGCTCGAGGAGAAGGTATACGCTCACCTGCTCGACGCCGACATCGACGCGGTCGGCTTCGACTTCGTCGCGAACCAGGACGACAACGTCTACAACCTCCAGGAGTACGGCGCGACCGACCAGCTCTCGCTCGGGCTGGCCGACGGCCAGAACACGCTCGTCGAGGACGCGGAGGCGATCCGTGACCGCGTCGACTGGGTGTACGACCAGGTTCCCGTCTCGGAGTTCGAGACGGTGTACCTGACGACGAACACGGAAACGTTCTACCTCCCCTACGCCAAGTTCGAGGAGAAACTCGCCGTCCTCGCCGAAGCCGCGGACCTCGCGGAGGTGAAAGCAGCATGAGCAACGAGAACAAGGACCAGTTCCGACCGGAGAATCACGAAAACGACCACTTCCTACTGTCGACCGTCGTCGGCTCCTACCCGAAGCCCAAGTGGCTCAACCGCGCGAAGGAGCTCTACCAGGACCCCGATCACAGCTTCGACGACGACGACTACCAGGAGGCGCTCGACGACGCCTCGCGGCTCATCACGAACGAACACGAGCGCGCGGGCCTCGACGTCGTCGTCGACGGCGAGATGCGCCGCAACGAGATGGTCGAGTTCTTCGCCCACCGCATCGAGGGCTACGAATTCAACGGTCCCGTCAAGGTGTGGGGGCACAACTACTTCGACAAACCCTCCGTCGTGAGCGAGGTCGAGTACACGGAGAGCTGGCTCGTCGACGAGTACAAGTTCGTCGCCGAGGCGAGCGACCGTCCAGTCAAGGTCCCGATCACGGGCCCCTACACGCTGGCGAACTGGTCCTTTAACGAGGCCTACGACGACGACGACGAGCTCACGCTGGCGCTCGCCGACCTCGTCAACGAGGAGATCGAAAAGCTCGTCGACGCCGGCGCCCGCTACATCCAGATCGACGAGCCCGCGCTGGCGACGACGCCGGACGACCACGCGATCGTGGGCGAGGCCCTCGAGCACATCGTCGCCGACGTCCCCGATGAGGTCCGCATCGGACTGCACGTCTGTTACGGCGACTACTCCCGCATCTACCCCGAAATTCTGGAGTTCCCCGTCGACGAGTTCGACCTCGAGCTCGCCAACGGCGACTACGACCAGCTCGACGTGTTCAAAGACCCCGAGTTCACCGCGGATCTCGCGCTCGGCGTCACCGACGTCCACGTCGGCGAGGTCGAGTCCGTCGAGCAGATCGAGGAGAACATCAAGAAGGGACTCGAGGTCGTCCCGCCCGAACAGCTCGTCGTCTCGCCGGACTGCGGCGTGAAGCTCCTTCCGCGCGAGGTCGCCTACGGCAAGATGGCGAACATGGTCGAGGCCGCCCGCAACGTCGAGGCCGCCCTCGACGCGGGCGAGATCGACGTCGAACGCGGCGAGCCGGCGCCCGCCGACGACTGACGACGCGGTCCGTTCGAATCCGTCTTTTCGTCGACTGAATCGAACCGTTTCGACACCCGACGGGTTCCGCTTCCAAGCTCAACCGCTTTTCCGTCGGAGAGCGAACGGTCGATATGGAAAATCCGCTGTCGACGGACACGCTCAGGGGACGAACCGGCGAGAGCCGGATCGCCCACTGGATCCTGCTTGACGCGAACCGGTGGCTGCTCGCGGGATTCCTCTCGGCCGCGACCTTCGCAACCCTCGTTGGACTCGGAGCAGTCGCCCTGCCGCTTCGGGAGATGATGGCGAACGGGTCGCCGGTAGATACGGCGTTTCAGGCGCTGATCGCCGCTCTCCTCACCGGCGTAACGCTCGTCGTCTCGATCAATCAGCTGGTGCTCTCTCAGGAGCTCGGCCGGCTGGGCGATCAGCAGGCGTGGATGAACGAGGCGATGGAGTACCGGCGTAGCGTCGAGGAGCTGTTCGGAACGGTCGGTCCGCCCGACCCCTCCCAGTTCCTGCAGGCGCTCGTCCAGACGAGTAGCGAACGGGCCGAGGCGCTTCAAGAGGCCGTCGCCGACAACGCCGACGAGACGCTTCGCAACCGAACCGATCGGCTCGTCGAGAACGTCTGCCGGAACTCCGAGGAGATCGACTCCCAGCTCGAGACGTCCGAGTTCGGCGAGTTCAGTGTCTTACGGTCGGGACTGAACTACAACTACTCCTGGAAGATTTACGCGGTGCGGCGGCTCCGACACGAGCACGAGGGCAGTCTCGCGGACGACGAACTGGAGACCTTCGACGAGCTGATCGACGTGCTGCGGCTGTTCGGTCCGGCGCTCGAGCACTTCAAGTCGCTGTACTTCCAGTGGGAGCTCGTCCACCTCACGCGCTCGATACTGTACGCCGGGCTGCCGGGCGTCGTCGTCGCGACGGCGACGGTGCTGTACCTCGAGCCGGACTCCGTCCCCGGGACGTTCCTCGGCGTCGATAACATGGTGTGGGTCGTCAGCGCCAGCACGACGATCACGCTCGTCCCTTTCTTCCTCCTCGCGGCCTACGTGCTGCGAATCGCGACCATCTCGAAGCGAACCGGTTCGCTCGGGCCGTTCATCCTCCGACAGGCGGAACGAACGGACGCGATCGACTGGGAGAAGTAGCGCGCCGCGCGGCACGCCGTTCGCGTGTGGTGCGACGTGCCTATGGTTTCTTTCCGCTCGAGGGTGTAGCGTGTTCGCCATGGCTCGCCGAAAGCAACGATGGGGATCGGGCGCTCGCTGTCGCCGATCCGTCGACGAGGACACGAAACGAGGGCGGTAGCGCGTGGTCGTCGACTCGTTCACGGGGCTGTTCGGCACCGACCCGATCGTCCACGGGCTCGTCGGCGGCCTCGTCATCGCCTCGCTCAACCTGCTGGGCGCGTCGCTGATCTTCATCTGGCGAAACCCCTCGCAGCGGGCGATGAACGCCGCGCTCGGCTTCGCCGCGGGGATTATGCTCGCCGCGAGCTTCACGAGCCTCATTATCCCCGGTATCGAGACTTACTCGGACGGAAACCCGATTCCCGTCCTCGTCGGCGTCGCACTCGGGGCGCTGTTTCTGGATCGGTCGGATCTGCTCGTCCCCCACGCCCACTTCCTGCTCACCGGCCGACGGCGACGCGACGCCGCCGATCCGGGGACCGACCTGCCGGTCGACGACGAGCGACTCGCGGCCGTCGTTCTGTTCATCCTCGCGATCACGCTGCACAACATGCCCGAGGGGCTGGCCGTCGGCGTCGGGTTCGGCAGCGGCGACCTCGAGACGGCGATCCCGCTGATGCTCGCGATCGGGATCCAGAACGTCCCGGAAGGGTTCGCGGTGTCGCTGGCGGCCGTCAACGCCGGGCTGGACAGGCGGTTCTACGCCGTCCTCGCCGGGATTCGGGCGGGCATCGTCGAGATTCCGATGGCCGTGCTCGGCGCCTACGCGGTCTACTCGGTCGGCGCCCTGCTCCCCTACGCGATGGGGTTTGCCGCGGGCGCGATGCTGTTCGTCATCAGCGACGAGATCATCCCCGAGACGCACGCGACGGGGTACGAACGGGTCGCGACCTTCGGGACGATCCTCGGCGTGATCGTGATGCTGTACCTCGATATCTCGCTGGGGTGAGGCGGCTCGACCAGCGGTAACAGGTGGCGAGACAACCGTGAACGCGTTCCGACGACGTGACCGTCACCGGGTGACTCGAGCGTCCGGGAACGGTCATGTGTCGCGAGCGTCTTCCCTCGAGTATGCAGGAGTTCGTCGAGAAACGCGAGATCCGAGACGAGGTCGCCGACCACCGCGAGCCCGACCACGAGATCGACCCGCTGTTCGTCAACCGCTGGTCGCCGCGCGCGATGACCGGCGAACCGCTCGAGGAAGCGGAGTACCTGCCGCTGTTCGAGGCCGCCCGGTGGGCGCCCTCGGCATACAACAACCAGCACTGGCGCTTTTGCTACGCGAGCCGCGAGGACGAGGAGTGGGACACCTTCGCCGACCTGCTGCTGGGCGGCAACGAAGAGTGGGCGACCGACGCGGCCGTCCTCGTCGTGATCGTCTCGAAGACCACCTTCGACCACAACGGCGAGCCCGCGCCCGTCCACTCCTTCGACACCGGCGCCGCCTGGCAGAACCTCGCGCTCGAGGGCGCTCGCCGCGGGCTGGCCGTCCACGGGCTGGCGGGCTTCGACTACGAGCGCGCGGCCGAGGAACTCGACGTCCCCGAGGAGTACGAGGTCGAGGCGATGTGTGCGATCGGCGAGCGCGCGTCGCCCGAGACGCTGCCCGAGAAGCTCCGGGAGCGCGAGGAGCCGAGCGGTCGCAAACGGCTCGAGGAGATCACCCACCGAGGCGGGTTCGAGTAGGTCGGACGTCCCGCCAATTTCGGATCGGAGAGCCGGCAACACTCCGAATCAGGCTGCACCTTTTTCCGGCTCCGTGAGACGGTAGCAAACAGATGACAGTGCCGAATCACGATCGCTATCGTCGAGCCGGTTCCGCGTGGTGGACTCGGAAGGCGGCCGTCCGGAGCGAACGATGAGTACAATAGGGTCCGGCGTCGTCGGGCGCTTTTTCACGCAATTGGGCGACGTCTCGAGCAGATTGATCAAGCGGTTTCTACCCGACGCGTTCATCTTCGCGCTACTGTTGACGCTGCTGACGATGGTCATCGCGGTGGTCGTCACCGACGAGGGGCCGGTCGGCGTCGCGACCCACTGGGGAGAGGGGTTCTGGGAGGTCATCACGTTCTCGACGCAGGCCTCCCTCGCCCTGTTAACGGGATGGGCACTCGCCGACTCGCCGCCGATCAAGCGTGGGCTCCGGCGGATCGCCTCGGTCCCGAACAGTCAGACCCAGGCAATCTTCGTCGTCGCGCTCTGTGGTCAGCTGTTCGGACTCTTCCACTGGGGGGTCGTCCTCGTCGCCGGTGCGATCCTGGCCCGGGAGGTCGGGATCGCGATGGCCGAACAGGGAACGGACGTCCACTACCCGCTACTGGTCGCGACGGCTTACGCGGGGCTGTTGCCCTGGCACCAGGGGCTGTCCGGCGCCGCGCTGTTGCTCGTCGCGACCGACGGCCACTTCGCCGAGGAGACGATGGGCGTCATCCCGGTCTCTGAGACGATCTTCCACCCGATCAATCTCGTGATGATCGCCGCCATCGTCGCGGTCGTCGTCGTCCTCATGCCGCTGATGGCGCCCGATCGGGAGAACGTCACGACCGTCCCCGAGGAGAAGCTGCGGGCCGCCCGCGGCGAGGGCGCGCAGGGCGGCGACGTCGGCGAGCGCCCCCACCGGCTGCGGGACTCGCGGCTCAAGGCGGCCGTGCTCGACAGCACGCTGGTCTGTGTCGGCGTCGGCGCCGCTATCTGGGCCTACCTCCTCTATCTGTTCTCGACCCAGCCGTTCATGGACGTCCTCGACATCAACGTCCTCATCACGGCGATGTTCGGGCTGGGTTTTCTTGCACACATGTCGCTGCGAAGCTACATCGACGTCTTCCACGAGGCGATTCGCGGGGCCAGCCAGATCATCATCCAGTTCCAGTTCTACGGCGGGATCATGGGGATCATGGTGTTCTCGGGGCTTGTCGAACTGATCGCGAACACGGCCGCCCAGTACGCCACCGACACGACGTGGTACGCGCTCGTGTTCGTCTCCGGCGGGATCGTCAACTTCTTTGTCCCCTCCGGGGGCGGGCAGTGGGTCGTCATGGGCGAGATCTACGCCTCGGCGACCCAGTCGATCGAGGGCACCGAGATGAACCACATGATGATCGCGTTCGCGATGGGCGACCAGTGGACGAACATGATCCAGCCGTTCTGGGCGATCCCGGTGCTCGGGATCGCCGGACTCACCATCCGTGATATGATGGGCTACGTCGCCGTGCTGTTCGTCTTCTCGGGGGTCGTGATGGGGACCGGTGCGCTCATGATCGGGGTGCTCGGGTGATCCCGATGGCGGGAGAGCCAACCTCGGCGGAGAACGAACTGCCCGCCGACGGGGCCGACACTGCCGAGGCCGACCGCGAAAGCGAGACCGACCTCCGGACCGCGTTCGTTCCGACGTTCGGGAAGTACTTCCCCGAGTCGCTGGTCGGCGCGCTGTTGCTGGCCGTCCTCGCGATCGTCGTCACTGTCCCCGAACTCGAGGCGACGACCCAGCTCGAGCTGCTCGGCGGCGGGTTCTACGTCTACGACCTGTTCGCGTTGCACATGCTGTTGCTCCTCTACTGGATCCTCAGCGCCTCGGCCGTCGAGTCGCCGCGGGTCGGCGCCGCCTTCGACCGGCTCGCGGCCTCGCTGCCGACGAGTCAGGCGGGCGTGATCTACGCGACGGCGACCGTCTCGCTCGCGCTCGGCTGGCTCAACTGGGCGCTGGGCCTGATCGGCGGCATCCTGCTGGGCCAGCGGCTCTGTCGGCGCGCCCGCGAGAGCGGCACCGCGGTTCACTACCCGTCGGTGCTGACCGGCGGGCTGCTGGCGCTGGTCGTCGCCAACCAGGGGCCCTCGAGCCCCGGCGCCCTGATCGCGGCCGACGACACCGGACTGGCGAACTTCATGGTCGACGACGCCGGGACGATCGGGATGAGCGAGTTCCTCCTCCACCCGGCGAACCTCGCTCCAACGATACTGTTCGTCCTGACGCTGCCGCTCTTGCTGGTGTGGCTAGCGCCCGACGACGACGGCGAGATCGAACCGCTTGAGGACCGGGATCGGATCCTCGAGGGCTCGATCAGCGAGACCTTCGACCACTACGCGCCCGTTCGCGATCCCGTCGACTGGGAGCCCGGGGACCGCCTCGAGAACGCCGAGTCGCTCACGTGGATCATCGTCGCGATCGGGATCGCCTCGCTGGGGTGGCACTTCGGTACCGGCGGCGCGTTGACCCTGCCCTGGCTGGCGTTCGGCCTGGTCGTGGTCGGACTCGCCGTGCAGGGGCCGCCGATGGCGTTTCGCGAGAAGACCGAGGACGCGACGCGGTGGGCCAACCACATGGCGATCCCGTTCCTGCTGTACGCGGCGACGTTCGCGCTGTTGACGGAGGCGGCGCTGTACGCGCCACTTGGCGACGCGTTGGCGGCGACCGGGCTGCCGTACGTCGGCTCCTACGTCGCCGCGTTCGCGCTCGGCCTGCTGGTGCCCGACCCCGGTTCGCTCTGGCTGCTCCAGGGGCCCGCGGTGGCGGCGGCGGGAATCGACGGCGTGCCCGCGCTGGTCGCGACGATGTACGGCGCCGGCGTCTCGAACCTCTGGCTCGCGTTCCTCTTCGCCAGCGTGCTCTCGATCTACGGCTTCGACTGGCGGGAGTTCGCGACCTACGCCGCCGTCGTCACGGCGTACGTCTCGGTCGTCGTGATCGGCCTGCTACTGATCTTCTGACCGGGCGCCCCGCTTCGCAACACATTATCACCCGGCGGACGAACGGGGGCACATGACTCGCGACATTCTGGTCGCCGGCGAGACGCTGATCGACTTTCTCCCCGAGCATCCGGGGCCGATCTCGAGCGTCGAGCGCTTCGACCGACGGGCCGGCGGCGCGCCCGCGAACGTCGCCGTCGCGCTCGAGCGCCTCGAGCGGACGCCGCTGTTCTGGACCCGCGTCGGCGAGGACCCGTTCGGCCGCTACCTCGTCGAAACCCTCGACGAACACGGCCTCCCGGATCGCTTTCTCGATCGCGATCCCGACGCGAAGACGACGCTCGCGTTCGTCACCCACGACGAGACGGGAGATCGGGAGTTCTCGTTCTACCGGGACGACACCGCCGACACCCGCCTCGAGCCCGGCCGAATCGACGACGCGGTACTCGAAGAACTCGAGTGGGTCCACGCCGGCGGGGTCGCCCTCTCCAGTGGCTCCTCGCGGGAGGCGACGCTTGACCTGCTCGAGCGGGCCGCCGCCAACGACTGTACGGTCTCGTTCGATCCCAACGCCAGACCGGAGCTGTGGCCCGACGACGACGAGTTTTGCGAGGTCGTTCGCGAGGCCCTCGCACACGTCGACGTGCTGAAGGCCGCCGAGGAGGAGCTCGAGGCGCTCGGGTTCGCCGGCGACGACGTCGAAGGGATGGCCCGGGACGTCCTGGCTCTCGAGGCGGGACCGTCGACGGTTCTCGCGACTCGCGGCGGCGAGGGCGCGCTCGCCGTCGCCGACGAGGACGCGCCGTGGTCCGGAACTGCCAGCCACCCCGGGTACGAAGCGGACGTCGTCGACACGACGGGAGCGGGCGACGCCTTCGTCGCCGGCGCGATCGCGTCGCTCTCCGACGGGGACGATCTCGAGGAGACGCTCGCGTTCGCCAACGCCGTCGGCGCGACGGCAACGACGGCCGCGGGCGCGATGACGGCGCTGCCGGATCGCGAGGCGGTTCGGGCGATCAGAGACGCCGAGTAGCGCTACTGCTCCCGATCGAACGTAAACAGCCGGACGTTACAGTCCGGGCAGTACAGCTTCTCCGAGGGTAGCGATCCGATCGGCGTAACCTCGCCGCAGCAGGCAGCCTGCGTGATCTCCAGGGTACCCTCACAGAGCGGACACGTCTCGAGCAGCGAGCGCAGCGGTCGGCCGGCCGCGCGCCGGATCGCGGGGTCGTCGGCCCGCGACTCGAGGGCGCGTGCAGCGCCGAGTTCGGCGACCGCGATCTCTCGACGGAGGGTGACGATGCCGCCGGCCTCGCCCTGCAGGACGAGGTAGGACCGACCGAAGCTGCTCCCGACCCACACGTCGGTTTCGGGCGCCGTGTGTCGATCGGCGAGCCGGGCGAGTGCCTCGAGGTCGTCGTCGCGAAGCGACCGCATCTCGTCGCGCCAGGCCGATCTGAACGCGGGCTCGAG
Organism: Natronococcus roseus; assembly: GCF_043677095.1. NCBI lineage: Archaea > Methanobacteriati > Methanobacteriota > Halobacteria > Halobacteriales > Natrialbaceae > Natronococcus > Natronococcus roseus. Next base: position 843,799 of record NZ_JBHLJR010000001.1, on the reverse strand, counting down.
ACGCAGCTCCTCGCCGTCGGGAACGACGACGTTCGCCTCGACCAGCGCGGCGAGAACCCCCTCGCCGGAGACCGCGTCGTCGCCGGCCTCGTCGCCGTCGGAAACTCCCGAGAGCGAGCCGGGCTCGTCGGCGTCGTGGGGGTCCAGCGAGAGCGCGGCCGCGAGCTGCGGCGCGAAGCGGGGCGTGTACGGGATGACGTAGCCCCGAAGCCCGATCGAGGCGAGTCCGGCGATCCCGACCGCGGCGGCCAGTCGGCGGCGGCGGATCAGAGCGAGTGCGGTAGCGGCGACCGCGACCAGCGCGCCGTTGGTGATCGTACAGGGCCAACACCGGTTCGAACCGGTGTACTCGGGCCGTCGAATCCGCTCGAGGAGAGAGGTCATACGGTCGCGTTCCGACCCGATCGTCTTCAGTGTAGCGACAACGAGAGTCTTTTTTACAATTACTGTTGTATATCACTGCTATGCGACGATCGGTCACACGATACAGGGGGCGCGTTCGATGGGGGGCTAATGGCTGCTCGCGGAGCATTCGACGCGGATTCCCGGCCGATCGATTCGTTCGACGAGTGGCCCGTCCGGTGGTCGCCGGATGAATCCCGACGAGCTCGTGGCGACCCTCGAGGAGGCGGGACTCTCCCCGTACCAGGCCGACGCCTTCGTGACCCTCCTCGAACGGGGCTCGGCGTCCGCAACGGACGTCGCCCAGGCGAGTTCGGTGCCGGACCCGCGGATCTACGACGTGCTCCGGGGGCTCGAGGAACGCGGCTACGTCGAAACGTACGAACAGGAGAGCCTTCAGGCGCGGGCGCGTGACCCCACGGAGGTCCTCGAGGACCTCCGGTCGCGGGCGACCCGTCTCGAGAGCGCGGCCGACGAGATCGAAACCCGATGGACCCGTCCCGACATCGAGGACCACGCCGTCAGCATCGTCAAACGGTTCGACACCGTCCTGGCCAGGGCGAACGAACTCGTCCGGTCGGCCGACCACCAGGTGCAGATCGGACTCACTCCCGCCCAGTTCGACGCGCTCGAGGGTGCACTCGAGGCCGCCCGCGAGAACGGCGCCGACGTCAAGGTGTGTCTGTTCCCCGAAACGGCCGAGGAGTCGTCGCTGCCGTCGACCGAACGCCTCGCCAGTACGTGTACCGAGGCTCGGTACCGTCGGATCCCTGCACCGTTCGTGGCGCTCGTCGATCGAGCCTGGACGTGTTTCGCCCCGAACAGACACTCGGCGAACGAGTACGGCGTTCTCGTCAACGACCGCACCCACACCTACGTCTTCTACTGGTACTTTAGCACCTGTCTCTGGGACGTCTACGAGCCCGTCTACTCGGCGCGGGACGATCGACCCCCGACCACCTACGTCGACATCCGCGAGTGTCTGCGTCGGATCGAACCGCTGCTCGAGGACGATCGGCGCGTCGAGGCCACCGTCGAGGGGTTCGAGACGGACACCGGTCGCGAGATCACCGTTTCCGGCACGATCACCGACATCGCCTACTCCGGAACGTCCGGCGACGATGGAGGGTCGATACCGATCACGCAGTTCGCGGGGAAAGCCGGCTTCACGCTCGAAAGCGGGACCGAAAGCTACACCGTCGGCGGTTGGGGAGCGATAATCGAGGACGTCGAGGCGGTCCGAATCGGGATCGATCCATCAGTGTAACCGCGATCGGCACGACCGATCGCCCGCATCGCGGCGGCTCGAGGATCGATTCGGCCTTGTTCCTCGGCGCGGCCGAGAGAAGTTAACTACAGCCGTTGTACTAACCCAGCAATTATAAATAGGTACAATTCAATATTCTCGTTCATGAGTGGTAGATATTCACGGGGGAGTACCGAATCCGAATCCAGCGTCTCGCGGCGGACGTTCGTCGCCGCGGCCGGTGCGACCGGCGCGACGGTCAGCCTCGCCGGCTGTATCTACGGCGACAGCGGCGACGACGGCGAGGGCGTCGTCATCGCGATGGGATCGACTACCATCGACGACGTCGAAGACGGGATGCCCGACCTGCTCTACGAGAACGGGTTAGACGAGGACATCGAGATCAGCTTCAGTTCCCAGTCGGACGACACCGGCGACCAGCGAGACACCTACTCGCAGCTGATCGAGGCCGGCGAGAGCGAGCCGGACCTCATGATGTGTGACACCGGCTGGACGAACGTGCTCATCGAGAACGGCTACCTCGCGAACCTCTCGGAGGAGCTCGACGACGAAACGCTGGAACTCATCGACGAGGAGTACTTCGAGGCGTTCGTCGACACGGCCCGCGATCCCGAGACGGACGATCTCATGGCGCTGCCGCTGTTCCCGGACTACGGCTGCCTGTACTACAACAAGAACTACGCCCGCGACGCCGGCTACGACGACGACGACTTCGACGAGTGGGAGACCGAGCCGATGAGCTGGGAGGAGTGGGCCGAGATCACCGAAGAGATGGTCGACTCCTCGGACGCGGAGGTCGGACTGGCGACCCAGTTCGACATCTACGAGGGAACCTCCTGCTGTAGCTTCAACGAGGTCATGACCTCCTGGGGCGGCGCGTACTTCGGCGGCGAGGACAACCTCGGCGGTCCCGTCGGCGACCGTCCTGTAACCATCGACGAGGAGGAGTTCATCGACTCCCTCGCGATGATGCGGACGTTCGTCGCGGACGAACAGGACGACGACACGCTTGAGGAGTACCCGACCGGGATCGCCCCGACCGACATCACCTCCTGGGACGAGGAGGGCGCCCGCGAGCCGTTCTCGTCGGGCCAGGCCGCGATGTTGCGCAACTGGCCGTACATCGTTCCCGGGACGCTCGAGGACGACGACTACCCCTTCGACGACGAGGACGACCTCGGCGCGATGCCGATCCCCTACGCGGTCGAAGAGGACGAGGCCGCCCAGCCTGGCGCGGGCGGCACCACGTCCGCACAGGGTGGCTGGCACATCGGACTCAACCCGAACTCCGAACGCACCGAGGAGGCCGTGCAGGTCATGCAGGCGATGACCGAGGACGACTTCAACCTCGGGATGCTCGAGGTCGTCGCCTGGCTGCCGCCGAAGCCGGACCTGTTCGACGACGAGGAGGCGACCGACGCCGACGAGGTCGGACCGATCGGTCACTACATGGAGACGCTGCGCGTCGCCGGCGAGAACGCGATGCCTCGTCCCGTCACCGAGCAGTGGCCGTCGCAGGCGGAGATCATCGCAGAGCAGCTCAATCAGGCCGTTGCCGGCGACGTAAGCCCCGAAGACGCCGCTGCTGATCTTCAGGAAGCGCTCGAAGAAAGCGAGTCGTAAGCATGAGTACGGAACAAGAGGCGGATACCGCAAACCGAGAATCTCGGCGCTCGGGACCGCTGGTCGCGGTCACCCGGTGGCTCGAGAATCTCGGCGAAACCGCGTTCGCGTACCTGCTGTTGACGCCCGTATTCGTCATCCTGGGTGCGATCGCGCTCTATCCGCTCCTGCGGACGTTCGAGCTGTCGATGTACGTCAACGTGCTGGGAACCGGCGACCCGGAGTTCGTCGGCCTCCAGAACTACGTCGACATGTTCACCGGCGCCCGCGACCCCGACTTCCCCGGGTCGACGATGTTCCTGCCCGACGTGAGCACGTCCTCGAGCTTCCCGTTCGTCCACGTCGGCGGCTGGTTCCGTAGCGCCCTGGTCGTGACGCTCGTGTTTACCATCGTGAGCGTCTTCTTCGAGACGGTCATCGGGTTCGGGCAGGCGCTGATCCTCGATCAGGAGTTCCGCGGCCGACGCCTCGTCCGCGTCGCCATCATCATCCCGTGGGCGATCCCGCTGGTCATCCAGGGGATGATCTTCTACCTGATGTTCCACCCGAGCACCGGGTTCCTGACGGAGTATCTCGCAAACGTCGGGATCCTCGCGCCGACGAACACGCTCAACGATCCGCTGAGCGCCCTGATCATCGTTACCATCGCCGACATCTGGAAGACGACGGCGTTCATGGCCCTGCTGATCCTGGCCGGCCTCCAGAGCGTCGACCGCAGCCTCTACGACGTCGCGAGGGTCGCCGGCGCGAGCCGCTGGCAGCAGTTCAAGCTGATCACGCTGCCGCTGGTTCTGCCCGCCGTCGCCATCGCCGTCCTCTTCCGGACGATCGACGCGATGCGAATCTACGGCCTGATCGACATCACCTCGAGCTGTACGGTCGTGCCGTCGCTGTCGTGTATGGTCGTCGAGACGTTCAACACGCATCGCGGACTCGCGTCGGCGATCGCGTTCGTAACGGCGGGGATCATCGGCATCCTCGCGATGATCGTGATCTACAGACAGTACAAGGAGGGATTCTGACATGGCTACGACAACCGAACAACGGTCTGACTCCGAGGACGCCGAAGACGGCGTTATCGCGAAGTGGACCAAAGGCGTTATCGGAGACGACGAGAAGCGCGCTCGCCTCTATCGGGCGCTGTTCTACGTGGCGTGTGGCTTCTTCCTCGTGACGACGCTGTTCCCGTTCTACTGGCTACTGGTGCTGGCGCTGACGCCGAACAGCCAGATTCTGACCGGTGACTGGTCGCTTCCGGTTATCGGGATCGAGTTCCCCCATCCACAGGGGTTCAACCCGCAGGCGTTCGTCGAGGTGTTCCAGCAGATCCCGTTCCACCTCTACGTGTTCAACAGCTTCGTGCTCGCGACGGTCACGACGATCATCGTCCTGCTGGTCGCGAGCCTCGCCGGCTACGTCTTCGGGCGGCTCGACTTCCCCGGGAAGGGGCCGCTCATGCTCGGCGTGTTGATGGTGTCGTACTTCCCACCGGCGGCGTTTCTGATCCCGCTGTTCGACGCGTTTCTCGGGAACGCCATCGTGGTTCCGTTCCTCGGGATCGAGCTGTTCGAGCCGCCGCGGCTCGTAAACACGCCGGGGTCGATGATCATGCCCTTCAGCGCGCTGTTCCTGCCGCTGGCGATCTTCATCCTCACCACGTTCTACGCCCAGATTCCCGACGGGCTCGAGGACGCCGCGAGGGTCGAAGGAACCACGCGCCTCGGCGCGCTATTCCGGGTCATCATGCCCCTGTCGGCACCCGGCGTCGCGACGGCGGCCGTGTTGACGTTCATCGCGGTGTACAACGAGTACTTCTTCAGCTCGATCATGGCCCTGGAGAACGTCCCCGAGAACTGGTCGCCGCTCGTCGGCGGGATCCTGAGCTACCAGGACCAGTACACAACTGACTTCAACCTCATGGCGGCGGCGAGCATCGTCGGGGTCATCCCGATCCTGATCCTCGTGATCGTCGCACAGGAACGAATCGTTAGCGGACTAACTGCGGGAGGACTCAAGGAATAACATGGCACGCGTATCACTCAGCAACGTTACGAAGCGGTACGAAGACGTCGTCGCGGTCGACGAGATGAATCTCGATATCAAGGACGGGGAGTTCGTCTGTTTCGTCGGTCCCTCGGGCTGCGGGAAGTCGACGACGATGGAGACGATCGCCGGCCTCACCAAACCGAGCGAGGGAACGATCCGGATCGGCGAGACCGACGTCACCAAGCTCCCGCCGAAAGACCGCGGGGTGTCGATGGTCTTCCAGAACATCGCCCTGTTCCCTCACATGGACGTCTACGAGAACATCTCGTTCGGACTTCGGCTGCGCAAGTACGACCAGGACGAGATCGATCGACGAGTCGACAACGCCTCGGAAATCGTCCAGCTCGAGGGGATGCTCGACCGCGAGCCCAACGAGCTCTCGGGCGGCCAGCAACAGCGCGTCGCGATCGCGCGGGCGATCGTCCGCAACCCGGACGTCTTCCTGATGGACGAGCCGCTCGCGAACCTGGACGCCAAGCTCCGGGTTCACATGCGGACCGAACTCCAGCGCCTGCACAAGCAGCTGGATACGACCATCATCTACGTCACCCACGACCAGGCCGAGGCGATGACGATGTCCGATCGGATCGCCGTCCTCAACGCGGGCCAGCTCCAGCAGATCGATCCGCCGCTGGTCTGTTACAACCAGCCCGCGAACCTGTTCGTCGCCGGCTTCATCGGCTCGCCGTCGATGAACTTCACCGACGGCGAACTCGTCGACGGTGGGCTGACGACCGAACACTACGATCTCGAGTTCGACACGACCGAGCTCGGAATCAGTCCCGGCGACGAGATCACGGCCGGCGTCCGTCCGGAGGACATCTACCTCACCAGAAACGAGGACGAGGTCGGCTCACCCTCCGAAGTGATCGAGGCGACGACCGACGTGCTCGAGCCGATGGGCGACGAGATCTTCGTCTACCTCACGCTGGACGGCACCAGCGGCTCCTCGATGACCAGCGACGAGGCCGCCGGCGCTTCGAACCAGCTGTTGATGAGCGTCGACCCCGACACCGAGATCGGCGAGGACGAGTCGGTCTCGATCGTGCTCGATCGCTCGAAGATTCACCTGTTCGACACCGCGTCGGGCGACGCGCTCGCACACGGCATCGTCGATCTTTCGGAGGCCGAGCGAACGAGGGCGGCGGCCGAATCGCGGGGACAACATGAGTAGCCTCGTCCCCGTCGTCTACTACGGGGGCTTTCTCGTGTTGTTCTTCTTCTGGATCTACGGGATCGTCTCGTTCGGTCTGGACGTCAAGAACAAGGTCATCCCCGGCATCAGACAGTATCGGCGGGGACGCAAGCGCCAGCAGGCAAAACAGGAACGCGAGCAAGAGCAAAACGAGCAGGAACAGCAGCTGTACTGAACGGCTGACCGGACCCGTTTTCGACCCCGGTTCGAGCGATGTGCGAAGACCGAACGTCTAGCTGCATTTTCCCGGAAACGCCGTTTCATAGGCCGTCTATCCGCTATCCGCGGATCTTACTCCACCCGGATTTATTGACTCTCGTCACGACGGTCTGCCCGTATGGATATCGGCGTACACACCCCACCGCTCGCGGACGAATCGCTCGAGGGCGCCCTGGCGTACCTCTCGGATATCGGCGTCGACGCAATCGAACCCGGCGTCGGCGGCTTCCCGGGGGACGACCACCTCGCTCGCGAGGAGTACCTGGACGACGAGGACGCCCAGCTCGAGCTCGAGGAGCTGCTCTCCGAGTTCGGGATGCACATTAGCGCGCTCGCGACCCACAACAACCCGCTGCACCCCGAAGACTCCCAAGCGGCGGAGGCCGACACCGAGCTCCGCGAGGCGATCGAGCTCGCCGACCAGCTCGACGTCGGGGTCGTGACCTGTTTCTCCGGGCTCCCCGCGGGCGGCCCCGACGACGAGGTGCCGAACTGGATCACCGCGCCGTGGCCGACCGAGCACGCCGACGCCCACGACTACCAGTGGGAGGTCGCCGTCGACTACTGGTCCGACCTCGCCGCGTACGCCGACGATCACGGCGTCGACATCGCGATCGAGATGCACCCGAACATGCTGGTCTACGAACCACACGGGATGGCCCGCCTGCGCGAGGCAACGAACGAGCGCGTCGGCGCGAACTTCGACCCCTCGCACCTGTACTGGCAGGACATCTCGATCACCGACGCGATCCGCTACCTCGGCGAACGCGACGCGATCCACCACTTCCACGCCAAGGACACGAAGGTCTACGAGGAGCAGGCCCGCGAGAAGGGCGTCCTCGACACGACGGCCTACGACGACGAACCCAACCGCTCGTGGCTGTTCCGGTCGGTCGGCTACGGCCACGGCGAGAGCCACTGGAAGGACGTCGTCTCGACGCTGCGGATGGTCGGCTACGACGGCACCCTGAGCATCGAACACGAGGACTCGCTGACCAGCTCCCGCGAGGGGCTCGAGAAGGCGGTCGAGATCCTCGAGCGGGCCGTCTTCCGCGAACAGCCCGGCGAGGCGTACTGGGCCGAGTAGACGCCCCGCCGCTCGATCGGCGGCTCGGCCGCCGGAGAGCGCCCCGTTCGACGCAGACACGGTCTACGGCCGAAGGTCGAGCCTTCTCGCTCGCGCACAGGGCTTATCTGCCGCGCAGGGTTTGAGACCATATGAGTAAGCGGAGCGGATCCAGGATGGCGTTCTGGGACGATGCGGCCGAAGACGGGGCCCATCAGCGGTACCGGACGCTTCTTCACACGATCGGCGACGGGATCTTTCAGCTCGACGTCGAGGGCCGCTTCGTCGCGGTGAACGACGTTCTCGGCGAGTTAACGGGGTACGCGTACGACGACCTTCTGGGGGAGCAGATCGCCGAGGTCCTCGGCACCGACGGGTCGGCGATCGAGCGCGAAATAGAGCGACTCCGGAGGAACCCCGCCGAACAGAGCGCGCTCCTCGAGGTTCCCATCCGGACCGTCGACGAGACCCTGGTGCTCTGTGACGTTCGAGTAAACCCGTTCGGCGAGGACGAGTCCCTGCGGGGTGCCGTCGGGACCGTTCGTGAGATCGCCGGCCGAAACCGAACGGAGCTGGACTGGCGCCAACAGCACCGCGAGTTCGAGTACGAGGGAGAGAGCTACGAGATAACGCGGGATCTACAGGAGAGCGAGGAACGGCTGCGGCTCGCGCTCCAGGCCGGCGAGCTGGGCATGTGGGAGCTCGATCTCCAGACCCGGGAGTCGCCCGTCCGTTCGCCCCAGCACGATCGGATCTTCGGCTACGAGGATCCCCGCGAGGACTGGAGCTTCGAGACCTTTCTCGAGCACGTCCACCCGGACGATCGGGAGTTCGTCGAGCGTAGCTTCGAGGACGCCTTCGAGACGGGGACGTGGGAGTTCGACTGTCGAATCCTCCGAACCGACGGCGAGCGGCGGTGGATCGCGGCCCAGGGCGAGTTCTACTACGACACCGACGGCGAGCCGGTTCGTGCGATCGGGGTCGTAGAGGACGTCACCGAGCAAAAGGAGAACGCGAAGTACCTCGAGGACGCGAAATCGCGGCTCGAGGCCGCGACCGAAGCCGGCGCCGTCGGCACGTGGGAATGGCACGTCCCCGAGGATCGGATGATCGTCGGCGCGTCGTTCGCCGATCAGTTCGGGGTCGATCCCGACGCCGCCCGCGAGGGCGTTCCGCTCGAGAACTTCGTCTCCTCGATCCACGAGGCCGACCGCGACCGCGTCAGGGAGAAAATCGAGACCGCGGTCGAGACCTGTGGGGAGTACGAGGCGGAGTACCGCGTTCGAAACGCGGACGGCGAACTCCGATGGGTGGTCGCTCGCGGCCACGTCGAGTGCGACGAGGACGGGAACCCGCTGACGTTCCCCGGGACGCTCACCGATATCACCGAGCGAAAGCGAGCCGAGCTCGAGGCCGAAAGCCAATCCCGGCAGCTCGAGACGCTGTTTCAGGTCCTGCCCGTCGGCGCCGTCGTCGCCGACGGAGGCGGCTCGTTGCTCAAGGCTAACGACGTCGCCAAGGAGATCTGGGGCGGCGACGTGTTCGACGCGGAGTCCGTCGACGAGTACGACAAGTACTCGGCGGTGTGGACCGACACGGGCGAGTCCGTCGACCCCGAGGAGTGGACGATGGCCCAGGTGCTTCGTGGCGAATCAGTCATGGACCCCAACGTATACGAGATCAGTACGTTCGACGGCGATAGTCGGATTATCATGGAGCACGGCAAGCCGGTGAGAGACGCCGACGGCGACGTGATTCGAGCGATCGTGACGCTCACCGATATCACCGAGCGAAAAGAGTACGAGCGGAAGCTCAAAGAGTCGAACGAGCGCCTCGAGCAGTTCGCCTACGCGGCCTCCCACGACCTCCAGGAGCCGCTGCGAATGATCACAAGTTATCTCGAGTTGCTCGAGCGTCGGTACGGCGACGAACTCGACGAGGATGCCGAGGAGTTCATCGAGTTCGCCGTCGACGGCGCGGATCGGATGCGAGAGATGGTCGACGGGCTGCTCGAGTTCGCGCGCGTCGACACGAGAGGCGAGCCGTTCGAGCCCGTCGAACTGGACGGCGTGCTCGAGGAGACGCTCGATACCCTCCGGATGAAAATCGACGAGAGCGGAGCCGAAATCGCGGCGGAATCGCTTCCCCGCGTGCGGGGCGACGAAGCCCAACTTCGACAGCTCTTCCAGAACCTTCTGAGCAACGCGATCGAGTACTCCGGCGACGGGCCCCCGCGAGTCCGCGTCGAGGCCGAGCGCGCCGGCGAAACCTGGACGGTGGCGGTCCGCGACGAGGGGATCGGCATCGAGGTCGACGAGCAGGATCGTATCTTCGACGTGTTCGAACGGCTCCACGGTCACGAGGAACACCCCGGAACCGGGATCGGACTCGCGCTCTGCGAGCGGATCGTCGAGCGCCACGGCGGCGAGATCCGGGTGACGTCCGAACCCGGCGAGGGGACGACGTTTACGTTCACGCTTCCGGCGGCGTAAACCGCCTCGGGGCCGAGCGGTTCGAGACGCCTTCGGCGTCTCGTCATCGAGCGAAACCGTCGGTCTCGCGGACGTCGCCGAACAAAGCTCGATCAGGGGAGGCTTCGTCTTCCGGACGGCCTCGAGCCGCTCGACCTGCTCTTCTCCGTGGAGAACTGCGAGCAACACCTCCGGATCGGGGCCGCCGATCGGACGGCAAGGAACCCGATCGGCTCCGTTACGCGACCGTCGCGCTCCGCCCCGCGGCCTCGATCGCCTCGAGGAAGATCCCGATCCCGAGGTCGATCTCGCGCACGCTGGAGTCGAGCGGCGGAAGTAGTCTGATCGTCTTCTTCCCGCAGCCGAGGGTCAACAGTCCGCGGCGCAGGGATTCCTCGACGACCGCGCTCCGGCGCTCGGGGGTGTCGAACTCGACGGCGAGCATCAGACCCTTCCCGCGCACGTCGACGACGTGGTCGGGCGACTCGTCCCGGAGCAACTCCTTTGCCTGCTCGCCGCGCTCGGTGGCGTTCTCGAGCAGATCGTACTCGTCGATCGCCTCGAGGGTGAACGCGCCCATCATCGAACCGAGCAGGTCACCGCCGCCGAACGTCGAGCCCAGACGGTTCTTTTCGGACGGGAAGATCTCCGACCGGGAAACGGTCGCGCCGACGCGCAGCGCCTTCGCGGCAGAGATGACGTCGGGCTCGATCGGGTAGTGATCGGAAGCCCAGATCTTTCCGGTACGGCCGATCCCGGCCTGGATCTCGTCGACGATCAGCGGAATGTCGTACTCGTCGGTGACGTCGGCCACCTCCTGCATGAACGCCTCGCTGGGGAACCGGTAACCGCCGACGCCCTGGATCGGCTCGAGGGTCAGGAACGCGATCTCGTCGGGGTTGATGTGGCCGCCCTCGGGGGACAGCGAGTTCCGAAGCTGCGAGCCTTCGTTCGCGAAGAAGCCACAGTCGCAGCTGGCGGCGTCACAGCCACGATCGGCGCAGAACGGCACTGTCTCGATCCCGCTTATCTCGGGGTAGTGACGCGTGTAGACCTCCTTCGATTTGGTGATGGAGAGAGTCCCGAAGGTGCGCCCGTGGAAGCTGCCGGCGAAGGCGACGCCGTACTTCGCGGGCGCCCGGTGGTCGTGGGCGATCTTCATCGCGTTCTCCATCGACTCCGCGCCGGAGTTCGAGAGGAAGACCGTATCCATCCCGTACTGGCTCGAGACGTCGACCAGCTTCTCCATCAGGTGGCTCGAGCCCGGAACGTCTGACTTCTCGGGAGTCGGACCCGCGCCGAAGTACATGTCCTGGCCGGCGATCTTCATCGGTTCGACGAGGTCGAACTCCCGGAGCTTGTCAGTAATCTTTTCGTTGTTGTACCCGAGCGGCGCGGCGCCGATATGGCACGTGAAATCGAGCAAGACGTTGCCGTCGACGTCGGTGACGAACGGTCCGTCGGCCTCGCGGGTTACGTCCCAGACGAACTCGTGGGAGTACTCGCTGGGTGCCGCGTTCTCCCCGTGGAACTCGACCCACTCTTGGGCGTTGGGGCCGGGGAACGCGTCCACGTTCGGTTCGGCAGTGTCCCTATCCATACACAGATAATGTGTACGTCGTACATTAAATGTTGTTATAGATGGGGCGGGAGTCGAGAAATGAGAATCGAATCGGCACACCGAACGAAGGAGCGCAATCAATCGAAGAAACGGCTCGAGCGGCTCCGTCAGTCGTCGTCGCCCGGTTCCGCGGTCGTCGTCGGATCGTCCGATCGACGCTCCGTCGAGCCGACGATCACCGTCTCCTCCTGGAGCAACACGCGGCCGTTGGTGCCGCTCAGGTTTTTGATCAGCGACAGCATCGCGAGGAAACAGACGATCGCGAACGGCGCGCCGGTGATGACGACGGCCTGCTCGAGCGCGCCGGCGCCGCCCTCGCCGCCGAGGATCATCAGGATCGCGGCGGTCAGTCCGAGGACGACCCCCCAGAAGACCCGGTTGATCGTCGACGGGGACTCCTTGCCGCCCGTGGTCATCATCGAGACCGCGAGCGTCGAGGAGTCCGCCGACGTAATGAAGAACGTCGTCACGAGCACGAGGAACGCGACCATGAAGATCGCGCCGAGCGGGAGGGCGTCGAACAGGATGAACCCGGAGACCTCCGCTCCGACTTCACCCGCGATAACCTCGCTGAAGTCCGCACCACCGGTGTCCTGCAGGAAGACGGCGGTACCGCCGACGAACGTAAACCACGGAACCGTCGCGGCGGAGGTCGCGACGATCCCGGTGAAGGCGACCTCGCGAATCGTTCGGCCCTTCGAGATCCGGGCGATAAACAGTCCGGCGAAGGGGGACCACGAGAGCGCCCACGCCCAGTAGAAGACGGTCCAGCTCTCGACCCAGCCGGTGCCGCCGTCGCCGGCGCCGGTGTAGAGACTCATCGCGACGAAGTCGCTGATCATCCCGCCGATCGCCTGCGAGCCGAGCAACAGCAGGAACATCGACGGCCCGAGGATAAACGTCGCGAGCATAATCACAACGAACAGCCCCATGTTGAAGTTCGAGAGCCGGCGGATCCCCTTGTCGATCCCCAGCACCATCGAGATCGTAAACAGGATCGTCATCGTCGTCACGACGAGCAGGATGCCGGTGTCGCCGAAGCTCAGCCCCCACTGGTACTCGAGGCCGCTGACGAACTGGCTGCCGATGAACCCGAGCGAGGTCGCGACGCCGCCGATCGTCGCGAAGACGGCAAGGATGTCGACGACCTTGGCGACCGGTCCGTCGAGGTTCTCCTTCCCGATGATCGGCGTCAGCGCCGACGAGGCCCGCAGCGGGACCTTGTCGTAGTTGTACGCGAAGTAGCCGATCGCGATCCCCATGATCGTAAACACCGCGAGCTGGGGTAAGGCCCAGTGAAACAGCGTCTGCTGGATCGCGAGCGGAATCGCCTCACTGCTTCCGCCCTCGACTCCGAACAGCGGATTCGGATCGTCGTAGTAGAACAGCCCCTCGGTCGGTCCCCAGAACACGACGCCCGCGGCGAAGCCCGCCGAGTACAGCATCGCGAAAAACGAGAGGAAGCTGTACTCCGGATCCTGGTCACCGAGTTTGAGCTTCCCCCAGGGGCCGACGATCAGGTACAACAGGAAGACGACGATCAGGAACACGATCACCAGCAACGCCCAGCTCATGTAGCTGAGCATCTCCCCGTGAACGGTCTCGATTCCGCCGGCGACAAAGCTTCGATCGACGAAGAAGGCGACGATAACGCCGACCGTGAGCAACGCGCCGAAGACGAAGACGACCGGATCGAGCTCGTCGAGGAACCGACCGACCATCCCCCGCTCGCCGTTACTCACGAGATCTCACCTCCGGCTCTCGAGCCGAGTAGCCGGTTCGATCCGCGTCGATCCTCCCACCCGCTCGCCGTGCGCTGCGATGGCATACCGAACCAATTGCCAGTATCTTGCATAAACATTTCCTTTTCGTACCCACCATACACAGATTGCGTTTATTGAACGGATCCCGCACAAAGTCTCTCAACAGTATCTATAATCTAACACTCGTGCAGATTATATAGATATATCTTCATTCCTTCACGATATAACGTTTGATAATCAAATCTGTCGGCCAGAACCGTCTCTCGCCGAATTAACCGGTGTCCGAATTACAAATCGTCGTACTCACGAACTGTATTCGATTTCGCCCCGGCGTTCCCGTCCGAGCCGCGACCGAGACGGCGGCGCGCTAGTTCGTGAGTTCCTCGAGGTTCCGCTCGCGAGCCGCCGCGCTCTCCGCAGCGCGCTCGGCGAACTCATCGACGCGGTCCTTGATCTCCTCGCGGGTCGCCTCCGGGGAGAAGGAGTCGGACATCGTCAACAGTCGGACGAACGCCCGCAGCTCCTCGTCGGTGAGCTGGGCGAACTCCTCGTTCTCGAGCTTCTCGACGACCTCGTCGACGTCGATCTGCCCGACCGGTTCGACGCTGAACTCGACGTTGACCATTCGGTAGTTCGAGCCTGCGAGGCGCTGTTCGGCCTTGCCGACGCCCTCCGAGAGCATGTCCTTGAACGGCGTGTGGTACCCCATCGTGCCGAGGTGGAGGAAGGCGAGCATGTCCGTGATCCCTTGGGTGTAGGCGTCTCGGTCCTCGTCGTCGGGGTCGAACACCGTCTCCCGGTCGCGCTCCTCTAAGTACTCGAAGAGGATACTGAAGTCGAGCACCGCGTTCCGGACCCGGCGCCGGATCCGGTTTCGCTTCTGTTTTTTCGAGTGGTCGGTGTAGTCCGTCTTCCGGCCGAGCAAGAAGTCGCGGTCGGAGGGAGTGAGGATCCCGCGGGGTCGATCCGAGTCGGCCGCGGTTCGAAGCGACTGCGGGACGTCATCCTGGCTCATACTGGCTACTGGTGGAGCGCGCGAATTAACGTTTCTGATCGGGGCAACGTGACGACGATCGGACAGCTTCGACAGGCCGCGAGCGCGTCAGACCGGTCGGCGGGAGAGTTCGGTGATCGTCTCCGAGAGCACTCCTACGCCGATCTCGAGGCTCCGTTCGTCGACGTCGAACGTCGGCGTGTGGTGGTTGGTCGGGTGGTCGGTTCCGACGAGCAGATACGAGGCGAGCCCGCCGTGATCCTGAACGCGGTTCATCAGGTAGGTGACGTCCTCGCTGACGCCGAACTCCGTCGAGGGGACCACCCGTTCGACGCCCTCGACCTCCCTGGCGACCGATCCGATCAGGTCGCGCAAGGCGGGGTGGCTGTCGGCGCGGGGCGACTCGCTGATGACCCGCGGCGTGACGTCACAATCGTGCATCTCCGCGGCCGCGTACAGCACCCGCTCGAGTTCGGTGCGCATGTACTCCATCAGTCCCGTCGTCTCGCCGCGGACCTCCGCGTCGATCGTGATCTCCTCGGCGATGACGTTGCTCGCCGTCCCGCCCTCGATCCGACCGACGTTGACGCGGGTCTGGCCGTCGCTGTGGCGGGGTATCGCGTACGCGTTCTGGATCGCGGTCGCCGCGGCCTGCATCGCGTTCCCGCCCTCGTTGGGCGCCTTCCCCGCGTGGGCGCTCGCCCCCTCGAACGTCGCCGTCAGGTGGGCCATCGCCAGCGGTTTCTCGACGCCGGCAACGATCTCACCCGTCGGATGGTCGAGGCCGATGTGGAGCGCCAGCAGGTAGTCGACGTCCTCGAGGTAGCCCCCCTGGGCCATCGCCTTCCCGCCACCCGAGATCTCCTCGGCGGGCTGAAAGAAGACCTTCAGCGTCCCTTCAAAACTACTCCCCGCGATCGCCTCGATCGTTCCCAGCGCCATCGCGATGTGGGCGTCGTGACCGCAGGCGTGCATGTACCCCTCGTGTTCGGAGCGAAACCCCTCTGCAGCGGGTCGGTGCTCGGCCAAATCGGACTCGGCCATCGAGATCCCGTCCATGTCGACCCGCAGGCCGATCGTCGGCCCGTCGCCGCGCTCGAGGACGCCGACCACGCCGGTGTGGCCGTCCGCCGTTCGCTCGAGGACGTCCTCTCGAACACCCGCCTCGCGGGCACGCTCGAGCCAGGGCTCGAGTTCGCTCCCCTCGGGTACCGCCATCCGCTGGTCGGTCGAGAGCGCCTCGCGACCGACGGCGATCTCGTCGACCCCGAGCCGCTCGAGCTCCTCGACGATACGGGCCGTCGTCCGGAACTCGCGCCACCCCGGCTCCGGACACTGGTGGAACTCCCGCCTGAGTTCCGACAGCCTGCTTCGAACGTCGTACACCATCTGTCGTGGCGGTAAGAAGCCGGTACACTTAACGATAGTCAATACCGGGATTCGGTTCGAATCCGCTCAACCCGAAAACGAAGATCGAATCCGCTCCTACTGTGAGCCGAGGTAGGCGGTCGCATCCATCTCGACCCGGACGTCCTCGGGCAGCCGCGAGACCTCGACGCAGACCCTGGCGGGCGGCGTCTCGCCGAATTTCTCGCCGTAGGCCTCGTTGACTCGCTCGTAGTCCTCGAGATCGGTCAGGTAGACGGTGACCTTCACGACGTCCGCGAGGCCGTCGCCGCCGGCCTCGCTGACGACCGCAGCGATGTTCTCGAGCACGCGGTCGGTCTGGGCCTGAATATCGTCGTCGACGGCCTCGCCCGTGTCCGGGTCAACGGGACCGTAGCCCGAGACGTGGAGCGTATCCCCGGCACGGACACCCTGGGAGTAGGGGTTGTCGTTGCTCGGTGCGCCGTCGGTACTGATGGGTTCGGTGTCGGGCATCGTTCGGGTCGTCAGGCGGTCTGTTTGGTCTCGGCGGTCGCGTGTTCGATCGCGTCGGCGATGACCTCCATCGCTGTCTCCGCGAGCTCCTGGGTAAGCACGAGCGGCGGGAGCAGCCGGAGGACGTTGCCGTGGCGGCCGGCCGTCCAGACGAGCACGCCGTGTTCGAAGCAGTACTGCTGGATCTCGTCGACGAGGTCGTCGGCCGGTGCGCCGTCGCCGTCGACGAACTCGGCGCCGATGAACAGCCCCTGACCGCGGACGTCGCCGAGGTGGTCGTTCCCGTCGGCGACCTCGCGGAGTCGGCTGCGGATATGCTCGCCCAGCTCGCGGGCGTGAGCGAGCAGGTCGTGGTCCTGGATGTACTCGATGGCGCGGCTGCCGGCCCGCATCGCGACGACGTGGCCCCGGTAGGTGCCGGCGTGGTCGCCCGAGCCCCACGTGTCGAGATCCTCGTGGTACATCGTCGCCGACAGCGGGAAGCCCACGCCGCCGAGCGCCTTCGCCGAGGTCATCACGTCGGGCGTGACGTCGGCCCAGTCGTTGGCCCACCACTCGCCGGTGCGGCCGAACCCGCTCTGGATTTCGTCGAACATGAGCGTAACGTCGTTGTCGTCGGCGAGGTCACGGAGTCCCTGCAGGAAGCCCTCCGGAGGCGTGACGACGCCGCCCTCCCCCTGGATCGGCTCGACGAAAATCCCCGCGGGGTTCGCGAGTCCGCCGTAGGGATCCTCGAGGATCGCCTGGACCTCCTCGAGGGCGTGATCGACGGCCTCCTGTGGCGCTTTCCCCTGCTCGAACGGGTTGGGGTAGGGCGCGTGGACGACGTCGGACAGCAGCGGCGAGTAGTGTTCCTTGAACCCCTTGTTGCCGGTGAGGCTCATCGCGCCGGGCGTCGCGCCGTGGTAGGCCCCGCGGAACGCGATCAAACCGTCGCCGCCGGTGTTGTACTTCGCGAGCTTGATCGAGGCTTCGACGGCGTCGCTGCCGGTCGGACCGCCGAAGACGACCTTCTGGTTGCCCTGGAGTCCCGAGGGGGCGATCTCGTCGAGCTTCTCGATCAGCTCGAGTCGGGCCTCGGTCGGGAAGTCGACCGTGTGGACCAGCTTGTCGGCCTGCTCGTGGACGGCCTCGAGCACGTAGGGGTTCGCGTGGCCGACGTTGAGCACGCCGATGCCCGCGAACATGTCGATGTAGGTGTTACCGTCGACGTCGCGAACCGTCGCGCCCGAGCCCTCCTCGAACGCGACCGGGATGTCCTCGGGGTAGGCGACCGCGCTGCTGTCGATCTCGCGTTGCTTCTCGAGTAGCTCTCGCGAGCGCTGGCCGGGGACGCTGTCGACGTTTGGTGCCTCGTCGTAGTGGAGCTCGTCGATCGGTGGACTGCTCGTCATACGTAGGGCCAGGTGGAACAGTGATAAATAATTTGTCCACAGTAACTATAGAGGACGTACACAGAAATCGGTTCGAAAGCCGTCGGTCGGAGTGTGCAAACACCCACCGTTCGATAGGTAGTCACTACCGATGGGAAGCAGTGAGATAAACGGGCCGAAAGACGTCGGCGAACCGCCGCAGGAACGGGACGAGAGAAACTCTTCCGTGGACTCGAGGGGTTACCAGGGCTCGTCCTTCAGTCCGAGCTGGTAGGCGATCATGTTCGTCGTGACGTGCAGGATCGGCGTCAGCACGACGACGACGGCGATCACGCCCCACGTGAACACCTCGAAGAACCACTCGGTCGCGAGCAGCGCCGTCAGGGGCAACGAGACGACGACGAAGTCGAGCTGGTCCAGTCCGGGGAACATCGCGCCGCGCTCGCGCCCAGATCGACGTTTGAGAAACGAGGCCATAATGTCGCCGAGCATCGCCCCCGCGGCGAGGCCGACAGCCGCGAGCGGCGTAAACGCCGGGACGTCGATTCCGATCGCCGCGCTCACGTCGTCGGCAACGAGGGTCAGCGCACCTGCGAGGAGCACGCCCGCGAGGATCCCCGCGGCGGTTCCCCGCCAGGTCTTCCCGTCGCCGAGCACGCGCTTGTCGTCCCACGTCCGTCCGCCGTCGATCGGCCGACCGCCGCCGGCCAGCACCGCGGCGTTGTTCGGAACGTAGGCCGGCAACATCGCCCAGAAGGCGACGACGATCGTCTCGAGTACTGCCATGTTCGGCGGGACGAACCCGCAGGTCTTAATCGGGGGTGGTTCGTCCCCGATCTCTCGCGCCGTCGATAACATCAGTTCCATATGAGCTCGGTGACATAGCTCACACATGATGTTGCCAGTCGCGAGCCGGTTCGTCGCCGGGGAGGGACCAGCCGAGGCCCTCGAGCACGTTCGTCAGCTGAACGACCGAAACGTGAAAGCGATCGTGAACCTGCTGGGGGAACACTACGACGACCGCGAGGCCGCCGATGCCGACGCCCGGGAGTACCGCGAGCTCGTCGAGGACATCGCGCGGTCCGACCTCGAGGCGACGGTGTCGGTCAAACCCTCCCAGATCGGCCTCGATCTGGGCGAGGACGTCTTCCGGGAGAACCTCGAGGGGATCGTCGAGACGGCGGCCGAACGCGGCGTGTTCGTCTGGATCGACATGGAGGATCACACGACGACCGACGCGACCCTCGACGCCTACGAGGAGCTGGCTCGAGAGTACGGCGGAGGAATGGGCGTCTGCGTCCAGGCGAACCTCAAGCGCACCCGGAGGGACGTCGAGCGGCTCGCGGACGTCCCCGGAAAGGTTCGGTTCGTCAAGGGCGCCTACGACGAGCCGGTCGAGATCGCTTACAAGGGCAAAGAGGCCGTCAACCGGGAGTACGAGACCCTGCTCGAGTACGCCTTCGAACAGTTCGAGGACGGGATCGCGATCGGCAGCCACGATCCGGCGATGATCGACCGCGCGATCGAACTCCACGAGGAGCACGGCACCGACTTCGAGATCCAGATGCTGATGGGCGTCCGCGACGACGCCCAGGTCGAACTCGCCGAGGAGTACGAGGTCTACCAGTACGTCCCCTACGGCGACCGCTGGATGTCGTACTTCTACCGCCGGGCGATGGAACGCAAGGAGAACCTCTGGTTCGCGGTTCGAGCCGTCCTCGGCCGGTAAAGGAAAGGGCTCATTAGCCCCTAGTGTGAGGTGGCGTACATGGCTTCGTGGAAGCGGGATTTCGCAAGCGGGCTGATCGTCCTCGGCCCGATTCTCGTGACCCTCTACGTTATCTACTGGCTCTACGGCCTCATCGCGGGGTTGACTCCGGGCCTCATCCTCGACGAGGCCGCGCTCCGGCCGCTGATCCCCGGCGACGGCGCCCAGGCCCAGCAGACCCGCGAGGAGGTCGCCCAGTTCCTCCGGGTGATCGTCGCCCTAACCGTCCTGGTGATCCTGACGTTCTCCGTCGGCTACCTCATGCGAACGACCGTCGGCGGACTGGTCGAGCGGCTGGTCGACAACGTCGCCAACCGGGTCCCCGTGATCCGGGTCGTCTACAACGCCTCGAAGATGGCCGCCGAGACCGCCTTCGGCGAGCAGGACTCCCTGCAGAAACCGGTCAAGCTCGAGACCTGGGAGGGGCTTCGAATGACCGCGTTCAAAACCGGGAAAGTGACCGAGGACGGCCGCGAGGTGTTGTTCCTGCCGACGTCGCCGAACATCACGACCGGGTTCGTCATCGAGGTCGAGTCGAGCCGAATCACCGAACTCGACGAGGACGTCGAGGACGCCCTGACACGCGTGCTGAGCGCCGGCTTCGGCGATTCGAAGCGCAACCGAGACATGGCCGCCGGCGTCTCGATCGACGTCGTCGACGAGGCGACAACTGACGGCGGCGAGAGCGAACCCGACTCCGACCGGAGGCGGCTCGAGGACTGACCTCGAGGGGGAACCGGAATCCTCCTACTCGCCGCGCTTTCGACGGGGGAACCAGAACCTTTTGCATCGACAGCCCGCTCCGATCGACCATGCAACGACGTGCGGTTCTCGCCGGCGTCTCGAGTCTCGCCGCCCTCGCCGGCTGTCTCTCCGACGACGAGATCGACGAACGGGGCGAGATCGAGATCCTGATCGACGACGAACCGCTGAACCTCTCGGAGGATCGGTACCAGGCGGAACACGCTCAGAACCACTCGATCGACTTTCACCTTCACGAGACCAGCGACCAATGGTACATGGAGGGCGAGGAGTGTGTCACGTTCGCCGAAGGGATCGACCTGCTGCCGTACTTCTCGTTCGAAACGGACGACGGTGACCACGTCCTCGAGCACGACGGCGACACCTACGACGAGGCCGACGCCGACACCGAGGTGACGTTCCTGGTCGACGGCGAGTCCGTCGACCCGACGGAACACACGCTCGAGGACGGCGAGGAGATGATTCTCGAGGTGTCGACCAACGGATGAGGACCGAGCCGACGGTCGAGCCAAGAGCTGTTCGCCCGGATTGATGGTGATTCGGGCGCGAGTACGGGTATGCCAACCGTCGACGACGCGGCGAGGGTGGTCGACTCCGAGGTCGGCCGAGCCGAGATTCGGGAGTTCGTAACGATCCACGATTCCGCGATCGGCGACGGCTGCCGGCTCTACGAGCGAACGTCGATCAAGAAATCCCGGCTCGAGGGCGACGTCGACGTCAACGTGGGGACGTACGTCGAGAACGCCGAGATCGGACCCGGCGTACAGATCGGCCCGAACTGCAGCGTCGTCGGCGTCACCCACGAGCTACGCGAGGACGGGATGGCGTTTCGCAACGACGTCCTCGAGCGGATCGTGCTCGGCGCGGGCGCGTTCCTCGGCGCCGGCAGCGTCGTCGGCCCGGGACTCGAGATCGGCGAGGGAACGGTGGTAGCCGCGGGCGCGACCGTTACCGACGACGTCGGTCCTGAAACGGTCGTCCTCGGGTCGCCGCCGACACAGCGGATCGTACCCCTGACGGAGTGGCTGGAGCGCTGAGTCGAGAGTGGAAGGAACGGTCGCTCGAGCGGCGACCTAGCAAGGGGTAGCTAGACGTAGGTGAACCACTCGTCGTACTCGTCCGTGCGACGCTCGACGACCTCGAAGAACTTCGACTGGATGTCCTCGGTGACCGGACCGCGGTCGCCGTCGCCGATGACGACGTTGTCGACCTTTCGGATGGGGGTCACTTCCGCCGCCGAGCCCGTGAAGAACAGCTCGTCGGCGGTGTTGAGCTCGCCTCGCGAGATCGAGGCCCTGTCGTGGACGGTGTAGCCCAGATCCTCCGCGAGCGTGATCACGGTTCGACGGGTGATGCCGTCGAGGATCGACTCCGAGAGCCCGGGCGTGTAGATCTCGCCGTCCCGGACCATGAAGATGTTCTCGCCGGGCCCCTCGGCGACGTCGCCTTCCTTGTTCAGCACGATCGCTTCGGCGTACCCGTTGCGTCGAGCCTCCTCGCCGGCGAGCAGGCTGTTGACGTACAGTCCCGTCGTCTTCGCGTTCGTCGGGATCTGGCTCGAGGCGTGTTTCCGCCACGAGGAGACCATCACCTCGATCCCGTTCTCGAGGGCGTCCTCGCCGAGGTAGGCCCCCCACGGCCAGGCGGCGATCGCGATCCGCGTCGGGCAGTCACCCGGCCCCACGCCGAGGGTGTCGTAGCCGTAGAAGGCGATCGGGCGGATGTAACAGGAGGCGAGATCCTGGCGTTGAATGAGCTCGAGGGTCGCCTCGGTCAGCTCCTCGATATCGTGGTCGATCTCCATCTCGTAGGGTTTGGCGGACTGGTACAGCCGCTCGAGGTGCTCCTCCCAGCGGAAGATGGCGGGCCCCTCCTCGGTGTCGTAACAGCGCGCCCCCTCGAAGATCCCCGTGCCGTAGTGGAGTCCGTGTGTCAGGACGTGAATCTGCGCGTCGTCCCAGTCGACGAACTCACCGTCCATCCAGATCGTGTCGACGTCCATCTCGTCGAATCCCATGATCGTAGGTGTTGAAGACCACGATACTAAGTGTTCGCTATTCGGGAAGCCGAAAGAGAGTCCCCTCGAGCGATTAGTCGCGGTCGCGAACCCGGAGGGTTTCGACGGCGACTGCAACCGTTCCGACGACGGCGACCGCGACGGCGCCGAACTGGAGGAAGACGGCGAACGCCGAGTCGTCGCTCTCGCCGTCGTGATCATGGTCGTCCTCGTGGTCGTGGGCGTCGTCCCCGTGGTCGTGACTGTCGTCGCTGTCGTGATCGTGGTCGTCGTCTCCGTGGTCGTGGTCCCCGTGACCGTCGGGTGAGACGTCGATCACGTCGATCCACTCGCTCACGTACGAGCCCTCGGGCGCGCCGGTCACCCGCAGCTCCCAGCGGCCGTCGTCGGCGAGGGGCTGGACCGTGGCGTACGCGCCGTCGTCGGTCTCCTCGAGTTCGACCTCGGTTTCGGTCCCGTCCTCGCTGCTCGCGAGCAACCGAACGGCCTGGTCCGAACTCATCGGCTCGCCGTCGCCGTCGAGGAACGCGACCTCGAAGACGATCGGCTCGTCGGCCTCGAGGACGAAGTAGTCGTCCCCGTCGGCCTCCTCCGCGGCCGGGAACGCGCCGATCTCGAGGAGACCGTCGTCGTACTCGCGCTCGATCGTCGATTCGACGAGTTCGTCCCCCTCGGTGACGGCGGCCGTCGGCGCCGACGTGAGCAGCCCCGACAGCAGGAGGACGGCGACGAGGACGGCCAGCTCGAGTCGGATCGCTCGAACGATCGTCCGCAGTCGGCCGTCCTCCGAAGCGGAGCCACCGTCCGTGCTCGTCGGCCGCGAGGGGGCCGACGCATCGGCAGCGCCCGACGGCTCGAGCCGACCCAGAAGGACGAACCGCGTCGCACCGCCCAGTCCGAGAGCGAGCGCGATCAGCGCCAGCTTCGCCACGAGGGTCAGCCCGTACGTGGTGTCGGTGAGGCCGTCCGCTTCGGGAACGTGCCAGGAGGCGAGGACGAACCCCGTTGCCACGACGAGGGTGACACCGCCCAGTGCGAGGATCGAGAACCGCCGGATCGTGTCGGCGACGAGCGTGGTTCGGTCGCCGACTGCGGCCTCCCGGGCCGTCGGAACGACGGCGAGGGCGAGCACCGCCAGCCCACCGATCCAGAGCCCGGCACCGACGACGTGAACGAAGTCGACGATCGTCCCCTGAAGCCGATCGATCGCCGTCGCCGAGTGGCTCGTCCAGGCGACCGTTCCCGCGAGGGCGAGCGCTCCGACGAACGTGGCGACGAGCGCGGGCCGACGGGCACCGCCTCGGCTCCGCCGGACGACGACCGCGGTGACGAGCGCCGCCACGGCGAGCTGTGCGAGCCAGGCCTGCCCGAGCGGCGTCTCGACGAACTGCGAGACGGTGTCGACAGAGAGCGGGCCCAGGTTCGTGCTCCGGGCGAGCCCGAGTACGAGTGCGCTCGCGAGGGAGAGGAGCGCGGCGCCGACGAGCAGTCGGCCGATTCGTCGGTCGAGGGGGGCCCGCCGATCGCCGGTGGCTCGAGCGAAAACGGGTCCGGCAGCGACGGCGGCCGTCGCCGGAATCCCGACCAGGCCGACGATTCCGACGAGCAACAGCCCCTTCGAGCCCGCTTCGATCGGCGAGATCGACTCGTCGGTCTCGTCCTCCTCGTGTGACTCGAGCACCGCGTCGCGGTCGAGCGGTTCGTCGCCGACGGCGAAGAAGAACGAGCCCGACGTGGTGTGGCCGTCGTCGGCCAGCACCTCCCAGTCGACGCTGTACATACCGTCCTCGCCGTCGGCATCGTCTATCGGGACGCGGACGATCTGGGTATCGTCGGGATCGATCTCGGGCTCCCCGCTGACGACCTCACCGTCCGGATCCTCGACGGAGATATCGGCGTTGACGACGCCGTCGCCCGAGAAGGTCAGCGTAACTTCGTCGGGTACGTCGTCGACCTGCTCGCCGTTCGCCGGATCCGTCTCGCTGAGGTAGGCGTGGGCGGCGACCGGGGTCGCGACGAGGGCGGTCGCGAGGCCCGCAACGACGAGACACGCCAGTACCGCCGCGAGGAGCGATTTTTGCGTTCGCGAGCCGCGGCCGACGAGCGACGAGTCCGAGAGCATCGGTTAACGGAGCGCTCCGGTGTAGCCGGTACCCGAGTCGCCGACGTACTGGACCGTGTCGACCCCCTCCTCGACCTCGACGTGGTCGACGAGCTCCTGTGCGTCTATGTCGACGATCGCGACGATTCCGTCGGCGTCCGCGGGGCTGACGAAGTAGTCGCCGCCGGCGACGCCGGTTCGGTGGAGGAACGGCGCATCATCGGGGCGAACGATATCGCCGATCTCGAGGGTCTCGACGATCTCGCCGGCCTCGACGTCGATAACCGACGCCTCGTCGGTCTGGGTGTGTGCGGTGTAGGCGTACAGCGTCCCGTCCTCGCTCTCGTGGTACCGGAGCGCGTCTGGCCCCTCGTCGACCTCGACGACCGCGAGCTCCTCGCTGTCCTCGCTGGTCGCGTCGAGAAACCGAATGCTGTCGCCGTCGAGAGCGCCCAGGACCTCCTCGTCCGGGGAGAGATACATCCCGCCCGAGAAGTCGAGGTACTCGACGACCTCGTCGCTCTCGGTGTCGACGACGGCGGTCTCGTCGCCGTGTTCGAAGTACGCCAGTCCGGTCTCGGGGGCGTAGGCCTTGTAGTGGGTCCCCTCCTCCTCGTTCTCGAGTTCGATGTAGTCGGTTCGCTCGTACGCCTCGAGGTCGATGATCAGCGCCGCGGGGTCGTTGACGTTCGTCGCGTAGCCCATCGACCCCAGGTCCTCGTGGTAGAGCAGTTTGCCGTGGCCCTCCTCCTCGAGGCCGGAGTCGACGATCTCGGTCACCTCGTGGGAGTCGGTGTCGATGACGTAGAACGTCCCCTCCTCGTCGCTGTGAGCCCACATCTCGTCGTCGTTGGGATGGTACATGTGGGTCCCGTCCGGCCCGATGTCGACCTCGTCGACGATCTCGTGGGCCGCGGTGTCGATGACGAGTACCTGGGAGGGTGACTCCCTAATGACGTAGATCTCGTCGTAGTCGGCCGTGATGCGGGGATCACCCCACGCTTCGTCCTCAAGCCCGTCGGTGATCTCGTCGACGACCTCGCCGTTCTCGGGATCGATGACCGCGATCGTGTTCGGCGCGAAGGCATAGATCAGCCCCTCGCCGTCGGTCTCCGACTCCTCGTCGTCGCCGTTGTGATCGTGGTCGTCGCCGTCGTCAGCGGTGTCATCGCCGTTGGCAGCGTCGTCGTCGCCATCCTCACCGGCACAGCCCGCGATGCTGACGACGAGTCCGCTTCCAGCTACCTGTACGAAACGCCGTCGCTTGACCGAACGGTCCATACTCGATTCTACTCCCGATCGACTACGTTCCTTCTGGTGCGATCGTCGAAATTAGGGTACGACTCTCGAAATTACCAGTCACAGGAGGGAGATGCACCTCTCGTCCCCGAGTGATCGAGACCGGGCGGTCGACGCTCGGCGCTACCTCGAGCCCGGCCCGCCCTCGAGCAGGTCGTCGACGAGGCGGGTGAACCGGTCCAGCAGGCGGTCCGGAACCGTCGGTTCGACCGTCGACAGCAACTCCGCGGTGCGTTCGCGGTTCGCGATCCGGAGGACGACACGGTTGCGCTCGTCGTAGGTCTTCTCGACGACCCCCTGTTCAACGAGTCGCTCGAGGTGGTACTCGAGCGTGCTCCGGGCGATCCCGAGCGCGTCGGCGACCCCACTCGGTCCCGTCGGCTCGTGTTCGATCAGGTGAACGACGATCTCACGGGCAGTTTCACGCCGGAACAGCGCCAGCATCGCCCGTTCGCGTTCGTCGTACTCCGGCGGGTAGTAGTGCGTTCGACCGTAGAACTCCCCGCGAACGAGTTCGCCGTCGTCGATCAATCGGCGGACGTGATACTGGATCTGGCCCGGTGCGAACGACGACTCCCTGACGAGTTCATTGAAGTGGATCCCGGCGTTGGCGTGGACGTGCGCTCTGATCTGTCGTCTCGTCTCTGTCATTGTGAGTAGAGCGGACGGCGACGGTGTCGACTCTCGCTTCGTCGTCCGCGGTTCGTACCGGCGCTCCGTTCCGGACGACTATAACCCTGTTTTTTGATCGAAGCACATAGGTAGCTCTCCGCTCGACGTCTACCAACGGAGATGCAGCACACGAACCCGTTCAACGTCGAGTGGGTGGACCCCCAGTTGACGCCCGTCCTGCTCGCCATTATCGTACTCGCGGTCGTCGGAACGGCGGTGCTGTTCTGTATCGGAGTCGTCGCCTACTCCCGGCGGCGGTCGACGCGGTATCTGCTGGTTACGATCGCGCTCGGACTACTCGTCACCCGCTCGATCGTCGGACTGGGGACCGTCTTCGGGCTCGTTCCGATGACGGTCCACCACCTGGTCGAGCACGGGGTCGACGTCTCGATCGCCGTGCTCATCCTTTATGCGGTGTATCGAAGCGGTCCCGGAGCCGACCGGTCCCGGTTCGAAACCGACGGCGACTGACGACCGAAATCAGGCCAGCCGCTCGAGAACGTCCCGGCCCTCGAGGTAGACGTAGTCGTGGCGGTCGGCGTAGGCGCGGGCGTCGGCGGGGGTGAGCGCCTCGCCGGTCTGGTCGTCTAGCATCTCGCAGACGACGACCGCGGGCGGGAGGTCGGCAGCGCCGGCGAGGGCGAGGCCGAGTTCGGTGTGACCCTCTCGCTGGGCGAGCAGGTCGGGAGCCGCTTTCAGCAGGTGGACGTGACCGGGGACGCGGAACTCGGTTGCGAACTCCGTCGCGGACGGTTCGGCCGCGGCCTCGCCCAGGGTTCGGATCGTCAGCGAACGGTCGGCGTCGGTGATCCCGGTGTAGGTGTCGCGGTGGTTGACTGTCAGCGAGAACGACGAGCGCTCGTCGTAGCCGAGTTCGTGGTCGGCCGCGGCGGGGTGATCGATCTCCTCGGTGTAGAAGGGGAGGTCGAACGCCTCCGCGACCTCGTGAGCGAGCGCGACACAGACCAGCCCGCCGGCGTCGTTTCGCATGTGGGCGACGGCGTCGGGCGTGACCGCGTCCGCGTGGTAGATGATATCCGTCTCGCCCTCGCGGTCGGCCGCGTCGTGGACGAGCACCGGCTCGCCCGCCCGCAGCGACTCGAGGGCGCGCTCGAACGCCGTCGGTGCCTGCGAACCCGCGCCGGCGTTCGCGCTGGCGTGGCGCCCGGTCATCGGCGATCACCCACAGTGACCGTCACGCGATCCCCGTCCTCGAGCGCCAGCGTTTCGCGGAGCTTCTCGGGGGCGATGACCTCGAGCTGGTCCTCGTCGTGGTGGGTTCGTTCGGGCGCGATGATGTGCGCCTCTTCGTAGCGCCCGCCGTCGGCGCTCTCGACGGTCGCAGGGTGACAGACCGCGGGACCGTAGGTCCGGTCCTCGTCCTCCCAGCCGTCGATCGACACCGGCTCGAGGGAGGCCATCGCGCTCCGGCGACGGACGCTGTCCTCCCGAAGGTCGACGTTCAGGGTGCCGGGAAACGGCTCGTACCCCAGGCGCTCGGCGAACTGGCGTTTGTACCCCGACAGCGAGATGTAGTGGCGACCCTCGCCCATCCCGCTGGTGACGGTGCCCTCGAGTTCGACCTCCGGATCGGCCTCGAAGATGCGACGGTAGTCCTCGTACTCGGCGTGGAGGGCGCGTTCGCCCGCGTCGGTCACCGCGACCCACTGGCCATCGCTGACGGTGTCTCGCTCGAGCAGGTCGGACGCTTCGAGGCGCTGGAGGCGGCGCGAGGCCGTCTGATTCGACGCCTCGAGTCGGTCCGCGAGGCGGGAACAGGAGATCTTGACGTCACCCTCGAGCCCGCCCTCGAGCGCGAGCAGCTTGAGAACGGCGAGTTCGTCGTGGCCGACAGCGGACTCGGCTGACACTGACATACCTAGGAAATTCGCGGGGGCACTCAAAAGCGTATCGAATGTGGTATGCGTAACAGAACTGTGATGCCGTTCGCGACGGTTCATCCGATCTCGGTCCGGTGGCCGCAAAAGCCCACCGGTAGCGGTCACCCGAGCGCGGCCGCGATCCGTTCCTCGACGCTCGCGACGCGATCCGCGTCGAACGTGACGAACCCCTCCCAGACGCGAGCGTCGGTCTCGAAACAGACCAGCGCCGCCCCGTTTCCGGGGCTTGACGGCCGGTAGACGACGAACCAGGAGTTGCGGTAGACCCGATCGGAACCGGCGTGGACCGTCGCCTCGAGATCCGCGGTCGTTCCGTCGGCGACGCCGTAGACGTGAACGTCAACGTCGGTGTCGGCGAGCCGCGAGTACACTTCGCGAGTACCGTGTTCGTCGTCGAGCCGCGACAGCCCCTGGAATGCGCTTCGAAGCGTCCCCTCGCCGTCTTCCCAGGCGAACTGTTCGATATACCGCGAAAGGACGATCAACAGCAGCTTCTCGTTGTCCGCGAGGGGATATCCCCGCAGCCGGAGCCGGCTGTCGGAGAGCCCTGCCAACACGTCCGGCAGGTCGATCTCGCCGAGCCCCCGGCTGCCGGTCACGAACAGATCGGAGTTGACCGCGAGAACCGACTCGTACAGTTCCTCGAGCGGGGACGTCGCGACCGGAACCCCGTCCGCAAGCAGGACGGCCGTCCCCGCTTCGGTCGCGAACCCCGTCGCGTCGGCGTCGACCGGATCGGACGCGACGTCGATCGGACCGCCGGCGAGAGAGTCGACGAGCAGCGTCTCGAAGGGGTCCGAGCCGTCGCCGACGACGGTAATGGTGTAGTCGACATCGTCGACCTCGTCGATGAGCGAGCGAACGACCATACACGTGTCAGTACTCAAACCTGGTCCGTAAACGTTCTCGCCGTTTCGACCGTCCTCGCAGGAAAGCCCGCGCGATCAATCCCCCGTGACGGGGTCGCGCGCCCAGAACTCGCTTCCCTGCTCGAGTTTGGGCACCCACGTTTCCTCGTCCTTCGCGAGCAGCGTCACGCGCGAGGGTGGAACGCCCCGTAGTTCGGTGAACTCGGGCATGTACTCCCGTACCCGCTCGGTGAAGTCGACGACCTCCTCGTGGTCGGGCATCGACGAGCGATCGAGCCGCCCCTGGGAGTGGCCGACGTGCATGTACGCCTTCAGTTCGATGAAATCGGGGTCGGCCTGCTGGTAGAAGCCGGCGTACCAGTCCGGGTGGTGCATGTTCTCGCCCTTGACCAGCGTCGTCCGCAGGACGGTCCGCGTTTCGTCCTTTTCGCGGAGGACGTCCATCGTCTCGAGCAGCCGATTCCAGGCGTCGTCCTCGACGGGCTTGACCACCTGGTCGAAGGTGTGGCGCTCGGCGGCGTCGACGCTGACGTACAGCTGGGTCGGATCGCACTCCCGGAGCACCTCGGGACGGGTGCCGTTCGAGACGAGGAAGGTGGTGATATCCCGGTCGTGAAAGGCCTCGAGCAGTTCCGGCAGGTAGGGGTACAGCGTCGGCTCGCCGTCCAGCGAGATGGCGACGTGACGGGGTTCCATCGCCTCCTCGAACACCTCGCGGGGGACGTCGTCGTTGCCGCCAAAGCCCGACAGCAGCTTCTTCTGGAGGCGGATCGAGGCGTCGACGACCGCCTCGGGGTCGTCCCACTCGACGTCGCCGAGTTCGTAGGCGTGACCCCGGTGGTCGCGCCAGCAGAAGACGCAGCGCTCGTTACACTTGACGACCGGCGTCATCTGAATGCAACGGTGGGACTGGATGCCGTAGAAGACGTTCTTGTAACACCGTCCCTCACCCCGGAGGGCGTTCGCCGTCCAGCCGCAGGTCTGGGCCGCGGTGTGGTTCTCGCTGTGGTAGTTCGGGCTCGAGACCTGGGCGGGAGTGTCGTCGGCTCCTCCGTCGTCAGCCTCGGGCGTCCCCGACCCGGTTGCGGGATCCGCGGAGTCGCTCATGTTGAACCCTCCTTGCTCGGGCGCGGGCAAAAGCCGTGTGGTGTCGGTTCGCTCGCTCGAGGCCCAGCACGCCGTCGCCGACTCGACGAGCGAGGCGGCGAGTAACGCTACTTCTGGTGGGGCAACGTCCCGGGCTCGACCGGTTCGTCCTCGCCCTCGTCGTCCTCGTTGACGATCTCCCGTTCGAACGTGTAGAGCACGATGCCGGTGTTTGCGGTCATGATCACGCCCGTCATCGGCGCCGGGGCGAACAGGTACAGTCCCACCCCGAGCAGGAACGGGACCGCCGCGATCGCGGCCCACAGCCGCGGCCGGGAGATCTCCTGGCCGATCGCGTCCCGGTGAACGAGCGCGAAGATCGCGGCCGTCGCGCTGAGACCGAAGGCCCCGACTGCGACGTCGAATCCGTCCATACCCGAGAGTCGGGGCGGTCGATAGAAAAGCGTTCTGCGACCGCTCGCTCGAGCGGATCGCCCGGCCGTGCGAGCAGATTCCCACGGTCCGGGCTCCGGCAGAACTATCTTGTCGGTTCGGACTGACGCCTCGCACACAGATGGGCGATCAGATAGACGATCCCGACGAACTGCCGTCGACGGCGGGCGAGTTCGCAGACGACTACCCCGAGGTCTGGGAGGCGTACTCCGACCTCGGCGAGGCGTGCTCCGAGGCCGGCCCGATCGACGACGAGACGAAGCGGCTCGTCAAACTTGCGCTCGCGATCGGCGCCGGGTCCGAGGGTGCCGTCCACTCCCACGTCCGGCGCGGGCTCGACGAGGACATCGACCCCGAAGCGCTCAAACAGGTCGCGGCGCTCTCGATCCCGACGCTCGGATTCCCGCAGGCGATGGCCGCGATCAGCTGGATCGAGGATCTCACTGACGAAGACGAGGCCTGACGTAACGGACGACCGTTTTCCGCGTTCTCGTTCTTTCGCGACCGTACTCGAGGAAGCTGTGGGTAAAGAGATATGTGTTCAGCGTTTGCACGTTCGCTCGAGAACGGATCGAATGCTCGACGGCTGGCTCGGCGACGGCGGGCGAATCGCTCGGATCGAGTGGCGACGACACGAGCGCGAGTTCGGACGCTCGAGGGGCCGTCGGATCGGGCTGGTCCTGACCTACTGTGCGGTCGCCGTCGTCCTCGGTTCGGGTGCGTGGATCGTGGGCCGCGAGCTGGCTGTAACGGAGACGGCACCCACCGCCGTCGGGTCGCTCGCGGCGACGCTCGCGTTCGGCTGGATCGTCGTCCGCAGCGCCTCGCTGACCCACAGACGTTTCGAGGGACTGTCTCCCGACGCGTTGCTGACCGCAGTTCACGTGCGGAGCGCCGTCCTCGGGCTGGTATCGTTCGTGTTCGCTCGAGTCGGCGTCGCGATCGCGCTTCCGACCGTCGGCGTCGCCTCGGGGCTCGCGCTCGGTGCTGGAACACCGGCTCTCGCCCTCTCCGCCGCCACCGCGATCGCAGCGCTCGCCGTGCTGGCCGTCGCGGTCGGCGTTGCGGGCAGGCTCGCGGGCTCGCTCGTCGGTCGCCGACTGGCGCGGGGCGGCCTGTACCGGAACCTACTCGTCCTGTTCGGCTGGATGCCGCTCGTGGCGCTCTGGTTCCTTCTCCGGGAGCTGTCGGTGTCAGCTACTGAGCTGGGAGCGTGGCTCGAGTGGCTGCCGCTGGCGCTGCTGGTCGACCTCGCGTTTCTGGGGGCCGGTGGGACTGCCGAGGTCGAACCGCTTCGCGCGCTGGCCGCGGTCGGCGCCGTCGCGGTCGTCGTTCCGGCGTTGCTGGGACTGACGACCACCGTCGTCAGGCGTCTCTGGGTGACCCAACCCGTCGGTTCGACGCGCTCGCCGACCTCGTCTCGATCGCACTCGCGCTCGCTGGCCAGCGGCGGCCGACTGGAACGTCTACTAGGTGACTTCGTTTCGCAACCGACGCTCACCGTCGCCCGGGAGCGGTTGCTCGCGGAGCGACGCGCTCCTCGAGGACTGCTGTCGACGGGGTACGTCCTCCTGTTCGTGGCCCTGGTCGGGCTGCCGGTGTTCGGCGCCCTGCTCGGTGCGCCCGGGTTCCTGCTGGTGGTGTTCGGCCTCGGCGTAGCCGCGGGGATCGTCTTCACCGCCGAGGCAATCGGCAGTGCCTATCGGGTTCTCCCGATGCTGCTCACGACGGTCCGAGGACGGCAGTTCGTCGGGGGACTGGTTCTCGCGAGCCTCCTGCTCGGCGTTCCGCTCGTCGTTCTCGTGGTCGTTCCGCTCGGGATCGTCAGCGACGCGAGTCTCGTCGAGACGTTCGGACTCGCGCTCACCGGGATCGCGCTCTGTGCGTGTACCGCGACGGTCAACGCTGCGGTCGAGCTGGACGTCGACCGCGCTGATCTCGTGGCCGTCCCCGGCTTCTTCACCGACGGACCGGTGTACTCGGAACCGGGCTGGGGAGCGTTTTCGGGACTGGCGAAAACCTTTGGGATCGTCTCGCTCGTCGCGCTCCCGGCGTTTCTCGGGAACGCCCGGTGGGTCTACGAGCGGGTGTCCGCCCTCGGCGTTCCGACCCTGGCCGTCCGCCTCGGCGCACTGTGCTGTACGATCGTCCTCGCGGTCGGCGTCTCGAGGCTCGCGTTTCGAGTCGCGGTCGAACGCTACCGCGACTACCGACTCGAGTAACTATGACACGGCAATCGAACGATGACACCTCCGACGATCCGAGCGACGATCCGAACGGCGAACCTGCCATCGTCGCGAACGCCCTCACGAAGCGCTACGGCGACACGATCGCCGTCGACGACCTCACGCTCGAGGTCGACCCCGGTTCGATCTACGGCTTTCTCGGCCCGAACGGCGCTGGCAAGACGACGACGATTCGACTGCTAACCGCGCTGGCGACCCCGACGAGCGGTTCCGGGACCGTCGCGGGCGTCCCGATCTCGGATCGCAAGTCGCTGGTCGACCGCATCGGCTACCTCCCCGAGTCGCCGCCGATCGCCGAACAGCTCACGGCCCGCGAGCAACTCGAGTACTACGGCGGGCTCTGCGGAATGAGCCTCGACGAGTTCGAGGGTCGGCTGGACGAACTGCTCGAGCGACTCGAGCTCGCCGAGGACGCCGACGACCGGATCGTCACGTACTCGAAGGGAATGCGCCAGAAGACGGGGCTCATCCAGGCGATCCTCTCCGACCCCGACGTGGTCTTCCTGGACGAGCCGACCTCCGGGCTGGACCCGCGGGCCGTGCGTACGGTTCGAGAGCTGCTGACGGGGCTGGCGGCGAACGGGACGACCGTCTTCCTCTCGACGCACGTCCTCCCCGTCGTCGAACGGATCGCGACCGACGTCGGGATCTGCTACGAGGGACGGCTCGTCGAGTCGGGGGCGCCCGAGGAGCTCCTCGGGCGACTGGAGTCCGGGGCGGACTCGACGCTCGAGGACGTCTTTCTCGAGGTGACGACCGAAACCGAGTGAACAGGGAGATCCAGCGTCGGCGTCGCTCGAGCGAGTTACTCGCGTGTATCGACGCGCTCGAGCGAGCGAAAGAGGACGACGACGGCGGCGAGCGCGACGCCCATCGTCAGCAGCGCGGAG
Source organism: Natronococcus roseus (assembly GCF_043677095.1). NCBI lineage: Archaea > Methanobacteriati > Methanobacteriota > Halobacteria > Halobacteriales > Natrialbaceae > Natronococcus > Natronococcus roseus. The sequence continues at coordinate 809,814 of NZ_JBHLJR010000001.1, read as the reverse complement.
AGGACCTGTCGTTCGTAGCCGCTGACTCGAGTCGTCGTCCAGAGGAGGAGTCCGGTCGCGAGGACCAATCCCAATCCGACGATTCGTGTTCGAACCATAGTGGCCGTCTGTCCCGTACGGGCAAGTTGTTATGTTACTAATGGGTGGTTGGTAGCACGGTTTCGTTATTCAGTGTGAGGTATGAAACTCGCGGTACGTGTAGCGAACTTTTTTTACCGAGGGCATCGGCTGACGCCGAGGCGTCAGCCTCAACCCCCGGCAAAAAACTTCGATGAAAAAAGGCCGACGGCTCGCCCACGGGGCTCGCCGTCGGTGAAACGCCTCGCTTCGCTCGGCGTATTCCTCTCCGTTCCATACGCACATGTCGTTACCGAACCCTCCGATCCTGTTTTGAGGATCGTTTGAACGCTGAAACCAGACTCCAACCGCCTGTCACCGGGACGCCCGAGCCGCGCTCTTGGACCGCGAGTAGGCGAGCCGAACCCTTTTGCGTTCGCTGCCCGTAGCTCACGCCGTGAATCTCTATCGTAGTGCCCGCGCGGTCGCCGGCGCCTCCGGCGACAGCGTGATCGACTGGCAGTCGGCCGCCGAGGGTGCCAAGGCGGCGACCGACCCCGGATCGCTCGAGCTCGAGCCCGGCGAGCGGGAGGCCTACGCCCGCGACGTTCGCGAGGCTCGCGCGGCCGTCCGGGCGGTCTCGGGCGCGGAGTTCGACGTCCCCGACACCGTCGAGATCCAGAACCGCCACCACTGGATCGACGCCAACGTTGAGACGTTCGAACGGGTAATGGGCGCCCTCGAGACCCCTGCGAGCGCCTTCCCGGGCGCTGCCCGGACGATCAACACCGGAACGATGACGGTGTTGCTGGCGTTTCTGGGACGGAACGTGCTGGGTCAGTACGACCCGTTGTTGCTCGCGGACACGCCCTCCGAGGACCACGCGCTGTACTTCGTCCGCCCGAACATCCACAAGGCGGCCGACGCCCTCGAGGTCGACGTCGACCGGTTCCGCCGCTGGATCGCCTTCCACGAGGTGACTCACGCCGCCGAGTTCGGCGCGGCGCCGTGGCTCTCGGAGCATCTCGAGGAGCGGATGCAGGACGGAATCGCGGACCTCTCGACGGGGTCGTTCAACAAGGCGGCGTTCAAGGATCTCGACGCGGCGATGACCGTCGTCGAGGGCTACGCGGAGCTGCTGATGGATCACGCCTTCGACGACGAGTACGAGGACCTCCGGCGGAAACTCGACGAGCGACGGCAGGGCCGGAGCCCCCTGCAGCGGCTGTTCCGTCGGCTGCTCGGACTCGGCCTAAAGGAACGCCAGTACGAGCGCGGAAAGAACTTCTTCGAACACGTCGTCGCGGTGCGGGACGTCGAGACCGCGAGTCGGGTCTGGGACCGACCCGAAAACCTCCCGACCCAGGACGAGCTCGACTCACCGGGGCTGTGGATCCAGCGAATGGGTCGCTGACGCCTCCGATCAGCTCTTCTACGCCACGATCCAGTGGAGGTACCAGAGCAGCCCGCTTCCAGCGACCAGCCCGATGCCGATCGCCGTTCCGATCTCCGTCGGCGACGCCTCGCCGTGGAGCGCGATCAGTCCGCTCGAGAGTCCAACGAGCAGGACGAACGCGATTCCCGCTCGAGTCGACGGACTCGTCACCACGCTAGACTGCGGTGATCGACGGTCGGGGCCCCGCCGCCGACTCATAGCTCGTCGGCCGTGCTGACGTGCATCGTCCGGAACAGCCACGGGGAGGCATCGTCGCCCGCGTCGACGGCCTTCGATCCCGACTCGACGACCTCGGGACGAACCAGCGTTCCGCTCCAGCGAGTGTCGAACCGACGATCGGTCCCGGCTTCGGTGTCGGTCCAGGCCATCGTCACCTCGTCGACGAACGTGGCGTACCCTCCGTCCTCGTTGATCGAGAGGCCGTGGCTCTCGACGCTCCAGTCGGTGGTCGTCTCGGTCTGGCTCTCGAGAGCGTCGGCGACAGCGTCGTACCCGAAGGCTGCCTCGCTGATCCCGAACTTCGTCGTCGAGGCGTCCTCGAGGAAGTACGGCGGCAGGGGCTCACCTTGTCGGAGGGCCTCGTAGTACTCGCGGACGACGGCCGCGGCTTTGTCGCTCATACCGTAGGCTGTCGGAGTCAGTCGTCAAAGGCTCATCGGACGCAGTCGCAGGCCCGCAAACTCACATGAAGCCGCGATCGACCTCGTCGGTCTCGATGAGGTCGTCGAGTTCGGCGCTCAGCAGCTCGTCGGCCTCCTCGAACCGATCCGAGAGGTCCTCGAGTTCGTCGGGCCGGTCGTACTGGTCGTAGGCCATCGGTCCGAACGCGGGGCTCTCGAGGGCGTCCATCACGTCGTCGAACAGGTCCTGCGGTCGGGTCGGCGCGTCAGAGTGGGTCTCGAGGACGGTCTCGAGCCGTTTCGAGACCGTCTCGGCGTGGTCTGCGTCCTCCGGCGGCGACTGGACCGCAAAGCGCCCGCCCGACTCGTCGTCGGGCAGGAAGGAGCCGATCTCGTCGTCGAGACTGCGGGCTACCTTCGTCCCGACGCCCCGGACCTTGAAGGGGTTTTTCGCGTACGTCTTGAGGAAGAAGACTCCCGCCCGGGGATGTGCGAGGTACATGTCCTCGCCGACGCCGCCCGCGCGGTCGCCGGCGACGGCTCGCCAGTCCTCGGGGTCGACGCTGCGCTCGGTGACGTCCTCGAGCACGTCCTGCCACTCGCGAATCCGCATAGGGAACGCTTGTCGCGCGGGCAGAATGAACGTATCGGTTACCTCGAGACGTCGGATCGGCGGGGAACCGAAAGGCATACCATCGCGCTCCCGACAGCACACGCAACCGCCGAGTTCCCATGGCCTCACGCCGACGCCCGTCGTTTCGCGAACTGTTCCGTACCGAACCGGCAACCAGCGTCCTGCTTTCGGTCGCCCCGCTCGTTCTCGCGGCCGGCCAGCTCGCCAACGGCTACCGCAACGATCTCCCGCCGACGATCACCCTCTCGTTTGCCGTCGTCATGGTCGCGTTCGCGGTCGTCGCGACGGACCACCACGCCGCCCGCTTCCGTCGACGGCGGCTCGAGGCCGACCTCGAGCGCTGAGGCCGACCGATACCTATTCCTCCCAGGCGACGGGACCTCACCGCTACATGATCGGGACGGGGCCGACTCGAGAGATCGTCGACTGGGAGCGGACGACCGACGACGGGACGACGGTGTACGTCATCGAGTACAGCGAACCGGTCCCCGAACCCTCCCTTCGTTCGGCGTCGCTGTTCGGCGCCAGCAGCGGCGGAACGGTTCCGGAAGCCGACCGTCGGATCACACTCCCCGACGGGGAGCAACTCCCCGCCGACGAGGTCGTCTTCGATGCGGACGGAACCGTCCTCGAGGTCCGACACGAGGGATCGTCGCTGCTTCGCCGGATCCGGCGCACGCTGTTTCCCTGGGTGTAGGGCTTGTCCTCGGCCCGTACACTTTGCTCACTGGTTCGCGATTTCGTCGGCCAGCGCTCCGCGATCGATCCGTCCGTACGGGCCGATAGAGTCCAACTCCCGAGAGGGAACACCGTACGTCCCATCTTCGCTGGAAACCAAAAATGGTTATGTCAAAGTGTATTTTCGGGTATAGCGGAGTCGAGTAAACCAACCTTCGAAACCCATTTATACTGAGCGTCCGACGAAGTATCCATGTCGATACATCGCCGCGAGATACTCGCCGGAGTTGGCGGGGGTGCGACGATCGGCCTCGCCGGCTGCACCAGTAGCGACGAGGGCGATGACGGCGACGGGCCGGAGATCAGCGGCGAGGCGATTACGCTCACCACGACGACGAGCACGTACGATACGGGTCTCCTTGACGAGCTCAACGCCCCGTTCGAGGATCGGTACGGCGTCAGCGTCGACACCGTTTCGCAGGGGACGGGCGCCGCCCTCGAGACCGGACGGAGCGGCGACTCGGACGTCGTCATGGTTCACGCCCGCTCGCTCGAGGACGAGTTCATCGAGGACGGCTACGGCGTGAACCGCCGCGACATTATGTTCAACGACTTCATCGTCATCGGAACCGACGAGGATCCGGCCGGGATCGGCGGTGGAGACGACGTCGAAGAAGCGTTTGCCACGATCGCCGAGGACGGCGCGACGTTCGTCTCGCGTGGCGACGACTCCGGAACCCACGCGAAGGAACTCGAAATCTGGGAGGAGGCCGGCGTCGACGAGTTCGGCGAGTGGTACCAGGAGGCTGGCCAGGGGATGGGCGAAGTGATCACGCAGGTCGGCCAGACCGGTGACTACACGCTCGCCGACCGCGGGACCTACCTCTCGATGCAGTCCGAGATCGACCTCGAGATCCACGTCGAGGGTCCGATCGAGGGCGGCCCCGAGCTGCTCGCGAACCGCTACGGGATCGTCGCGGTCAACCCCGGGGTTCACGACGACGTCGAGTACGACCTGGCGATGGCGTACATCGGCTATCTGACGAGCCCCGAAGGCCAGGAGATCATCGAGGAGTACACCGTCGAGGACGAACAGCTGTTCTTCCCCGAAGCGATCTCGGAGGAACCGAACTTCCAGCAGTACGTACCCGAAGACTGGGATCCCTCGGAGACCGACGACTAAACAAAACCGATGCCACTCGAGCCAGCGACGCTACTTCCACTGTTTGCCGAGTTTCCCTTCGAGTGGAACTACATTCGAAGCATCATCCGCGTCTCGCTGTACGTGAGCCTCGTTGCGGTGATACTGAGCACCCTGTTCAGCCTCCCGGTCGCACTCCTCATCGGGTTCAAGGAGTTCCGCGGGAAGACGCTGCTCACGTCGATCATCAACACCGGGATGGGGTTTCCCAGCGTCGTCGTCGGCCTGGTCGTGCTGTTTGCGGTCTCGGGCCAGGGTCCGCTCGGCTCGCTGGACCTCGTCTTCACGCCGGAGGCGATGATCATGTCGCAGTTCGTTCTCGCGACGCCGGTGATTACGGGCGTGAGCCTCGCGGCGGTCAGCAGCGTCGAGCAGAACGTCCGCAACGCGGCGTACGCGATGGGCGGGACGCGATTCGACGTCGCCCTCGTCACGATCAAGGAGGCCCGCTACGGAATCGCGACGGCGCTGCTCGCCGGCTTCGGCCGGGCGATCAGCGAGGTCGGTTCCGTGCTCATCGTCGGCGGGAACATCGCCGGCGCGGACGGCGAATCGTACACGCGAACGCTCACGACCGCGATCCAGCTCGAGGCCCGACAGGGTCGGTTCGAGACCGCGATGATCCTCGGGGCGATCCTCGTCGTGCTCGTGCTCCTCGTCAACGCGATCGTGGTCCGATTGGGTAGCGGTAACGGAGGATACCGATAATGCTCGACGCACGAAACATCCACCACGGCTACGGTACCGAGACGGTTTTCGAATCCGTCTCGCTGTCAGTAACGCCGGGCGAAGTCGTCGCGATCATCGGCCCGTCCGGCGTCGGGAAGTCCACACTCCTTCGGCTACTCGCGCTGTTCGACTCGCCGAACCGAGGGACGATCGAGTACGGCGACACCGACGTGTGGGGGGTCTCGGAACAGCGGCGACTCGAGTTCCGACGCCGGATCGGGATGGTCTTTCAGGAGGCGAGCCTGTTCGACGCGAGCGTCCGTCGCAACGCCGAGTACGGACTGCGCGTCCGTCAACCCTGGACGGATCGGCTTCGTCACGAGTTCGCCAGCCTGGTCGGACGGACGAACGGCACCGGTGCCGAGATCGAGGCGCTCGAGACGGTCGGGTTGGGCGAGAAGATCGATCAGGACGCCTCGTCGCTCTCCGGTGGCGAAGCGCAGCGCGTCGCGTTCGCTCGCGCACTCGCGTACGACCCGGAGATCCTCCTGCTCGACGAACCGACCTCCGACCTCGACCCGCGAAACACCGCGCTCATCGAGGACGCCGTTCTCGAGGCCCGCGATCGGGACATCGGCGTCGTCGTCGCGACACACGACATGCATCAAGCCGAGCGCGTCGCGGATCGGGTCGCGGTGCTTCTCGAGAACGACATCATCGAGATCGGCCGTACCGAGACCGTTTTCGAGGATCCGACCGACGAACGAACCCGGAAGTTCATCGACGGTGAACTGATCTACTGACCGACACTGCCAAGCGTTCAGACGAGCCTCGAGAGAGTCGACGACCGTCGGTCGGTTCGCGTCGGCTACGGTGCTCCGGCGTCGGGTTCCGTCGCGACCGTCCGCGCCTCTCGAGCCTCGTAGGCGTTGTAGCCCGCCAGTCCGGCGATGAGCAGTCCGGAGGCGAGCGTGCTCCAGAAGCCGCTGGTCATCCCGAGCAGGGCCGGCGCGACGATCAGCCAGACTCCCAGAATTGCGACCAGCGAGCCGACGCCGACGGAAAGCGGAAGGTCGTTGACCAGCCGGTAGTAGTTGTACGCACCCGCGACGAAGACGGCGCCGCCGACGAGGACGTTGTTCCAGAGCCCGGCCGCGCCGACGTCGTAGATGAGCACCGAGAGCGCGACCCAGGCGCCGATGGCGGCGACGATCGCGCTGATAAACGGCGTGTGGCGCCGTCGCTCCTCGTTCGCGATCTGGGTGGAGTCGTCCCGCGGGTCGCGCCCGCGGTCGTCCCGGTCGCCCGCGCCGGTTCCCGAATCGGTCTCGGTCGGCGTGTGGTTCTCGGGGGCGTCGCCGCGAGGGTCGTCACTGTTGGCGTCGTTCATGGCGGTCGGCGCTTCGCCACGAGAATCCAAAAGAACCGCGACCGTTACGCTGCGCGAACGGGCCGTCCCCGAGGTAATCCGAGGTTACGGTCGAAACGGAGCCGACGATCGCCTCGCGGTCCGTGACCGATAGCGTTTTTGACGCCTCGCGCCTGACGACAGGCGTGGACGTACGCGGAACCGTCGCGGACGACGTCGAGGTTCGCTCGGTATCGACCAGCTACGGCGAGAGCGACCTCGCCGAGGTCCGGCTGGTAACTGACGACGGCCCGGCGGGCGAGGACGACCGCCCGGTCGAAGCCCACGAACCGATCACGGTGACGCTGTGGAACAAGTGGACCGAGTCGGCCGAGCTGCTCGAGCCTGGGATGGAACTGCTCGTTACCGACGCGGAAATCGACGAGTACCAGGGGGAAACGCGGTACAAGACGACGGGCGACTCGTACGTCGTCGTCGAGCCGAGCTTCCTGGTGAACGTGACGGCGATCCGGAACTGGACCGAGTGCCCTCGGCTGTACTACCTGAACAAGCTCTCGGGCGTGCCGCTGAACTACCCCGTCGTGAAGGGGACGCTGGTCCACGAGGTGTTCGGGGACCTCCTTCGAGGCCGGGAACTCGAGGAGTCGATCGACGCCCGCGTCGAGGAGCGGGGCCTCCAGCTGGGGCTGCTCGGCGAGGACCCGGAGTCGGTCGCCGAGGACGTCAGACAGAACGCCTCGGCGATCGAGGGCTGGCTCGAGCAGGGGCGCCTGACGGAGGAGGATAGGGCGGCTACTGCCGCCGACAACTCGGAGCGGGCGTTCTCGCCCGCGAAGAGCAGCTGGCGCTCCGAGCAGCTGCTGATCAGCGAGACGTTCGGCATCCGCGGGCGGGCCGACGCCATCCGGCGGGGGGCGCCCGTCGAGCTCAAGACGGGGAAGAACTTGAAGAAGGAGCCCCGGTTCAAGGACAAGGTCCAGGCCGCCTGCTATGCACTCCTGCTCGAGGAACACGGCGGCGACGTCGATACGGGGACGCTGCTGTACACGAAGAACTCGGCGCTGGACCGCAACGAGGAGACCGGCGACCTCACCCCCGCCAAGGAGTTCTCGATGGGCGCGGGGCTCCTGAAGTACGTCGTCCGGCTGCGAAACGAGATCGCGGCGGCCGAGGTCGCGGGCGACGTGCCAACGGGGTACGAGGGCAACGCCAAGTGCGAGTACTGCTTCGAGCAGGACACCTGCATGGTCGTCTCGGGCCGGCTCGACCAGGAGTCGAAGGCCGGCCAGATCGGCCAGCCCCTGCCCGCCGAGGAGCGCGAGTTCTTCGAGCGTTTCTCGCGCGCGATCGAGGAGGAGCGACGCGAGGTCCACCGCGAGTACGCCAAGCTCTGGGAGCAAAGTGCAAAAGAGCGGGCCGACGACGACCGCGCGCTGATCGACCTTGAGTTCGCGGAGAAACGCCCGCTCGAGGAGGGCCGCTGGGAGCTCCGGGCCCGTCGGACGAGCGGGGCGAACTCCAAGATTCGCGAGGGCGACCTGGTGCTCGCGAGCGACGGCCACCCGGTTCGGGGGCAGTCCGAACTCGCGCGGATCGAGCGGTTAGACGAGGACGAGGTGATTCTGACGGCCGACGAACCCGTCGAGGTCACCCGGCTCGACGTCTACCCCTCCGAGCTGACGACCGACCGACTGCTCGTCGCGCTCCACGACACGCTCCTGAAGGGCAGCGAGCGACGCAAGGACGTACTGTTCGGTCGCGCCGAACCCGAGTTCGACGAGATCGAGGAGACGTTCATCGACAACAACGACGCCCAGGACGAGGCCGTTCGGAAGGCCGTCGGCGCCCGGGACTGTGCGCTGATCCACGGCCCGCCGGGCACCGGCAAAACGTACACCATCGCTCGAGCGATCCGCGCGATGGTCGAGCGCGGCGAGCGCGTCCTGCTATCGGCGTTTACCAATCGGGCGGTCGACAACGCCCTCGAGGCGCTGCTCGAGCAGCTCGACGGCGTGATCGACGAGGATCGAATCGTTCGCGTGGGCTCCGAGAGCGGCGTCCGCGAGGACATGGAACCGTACCGTCTCGAGCGCGCCGGCGACCCCGAGGCGCGGCTCGCGGAGCTCGAGAACGCGCAGGTCGTCGCCGCGACGACGGCGACCTGTGGCTCCCGGATCATGAAAGAGCAGTCGTTCGACGCCGCGCTGGTCGACGAGGCGGCTCAGCTCACCGAGCCCGGAACGTTCGCGGCGATCAACCTCGCCGAGCGGTTCGTCCTCGTGGGCGACCACGAGCAGCTGCCGCCCGTCGTGCGTGCCGAGAACGAACTCACCGAGTCACTGTTCGAACGGCTCGTCGAGCTTCACCCCGAGGCGGGCGTGATGCTCGATCGCCAGTATCGGATGAACCAGCGCATCCAGGCCTTCGCCTCCCGGGAGTTCTACGACGGGAAGCTCCGGCCCGCCGAACCCGCAGTCGCCGGGCGGACGCTCGACGACCTCGAGGGCGTCTCCCGCGACGACCTCCCCGCCGAGCTCCAGGATCCCGTCGCGTTCGTCGACGTCGAGGGCGACAACGAGCGCTACACCGACAGCCTGGAAGCGGCCCGTATCGCCGAGCTGATCGCGGCCTACGAGGCCGCGGGCGTCGACCCGGCCGACGTCGGCGTCATCGCGCCCTTCCGCGCCCAGGTCTCGGAGATCTCGAGGCACGTCCCCGAGGGCGTCGCCGTCGACACCGTCGACCGCTTCCAGGGCTCGAGCAAGGAGGTCATAATCGTCTCCTTTACGGCGACGGGGGCGCTCGAGGGGCCGATCTTCGAGGACTACCGGCGGATCAACGTCGCGCTCACCCGACCGAAGCGCACGCTCGTCCTCGTCGGCGACTCGAGGGCGCTTTCGTCCGATCCGGTGTACGGACGGATGCTCGAGTGGGCGCGCCGTTGAGACGTACTCTCGTCCGTCAGTTCCGACGCGACCGCTCGAGACCGGCTGGACGACGGCCGTCGATCGAAACCGCGCAGCGTTATGTATCCCCGTCCGCAAGTTCGAGTATGTCAGAGGAGGTTCCGGTACACGCGAACGACATCTTGGTCCTCATCGTCGTCTCGATACTCGGCGGATTCCTGCTCGCGGCCTGGACCCTGCCGCCCGCGCTCGCGTTCGACTTCGCGGTCTCGGTGCTGGCGGGAACGGTCCTGATGGCGTTCCTGCTCTTCATTCCGGTGATGGGCGTCCGACTGTTCATCGACGACTACCGCGACGACGGATCGTCGGGGTAGCCAGGACCGCGATCGACGGCGTACTGACCGCGGTGATTTTTGACGATAGCGATCGAATGCGATCCGTGAACGTTCCACTCGGATGTGGGTCGATCGGCGTTGCGCTTCCCGACTGCGAGGTGACCGTCGCCGAGCCACCCGGCGGCGACGCCGTCGACGTCCGAGCGGCCGCCCAGCGAGCGCTCGAGGAGCCGCTCGGATCGCCACTCGAGGAACGGATCGACGCGGGCGACGACGTCGCGATCGTCGTCACCGACCTGACGCGCGAGGTGCCCGACGACGTCCTGCTCAACGTCTTGCTCGAGCGCCTCGCCGATCTCGGCGTCGCTCGCGAGCGAGTGACCGTCGTCGTCGGGCTGGGCCTTCACCGGCCGATGACCGACGCGGAACTCGAGTCGATGCTCGGCCCCCACGCCGACCTGGCGGTGAACCACGATCCGGAGTCGACCGTCGAGATCGGCACGGTCGGCAGGGGCGAGGCGTACGGCGTTCGAGAATCCCAGGACGAGTCTCGCAGCCCATCGGAAGTGAAACGCAGTTCTGCGGACGCCTCGGACGACGCGAGCGGTACCGCCGCGGGCGACGGCGTCCCCGTCGAGATCGGGCTCCCGGTCGCGAACGCCGACACCGTCCTCTCGACGGGCGTCGTCGAGCCCCACCAGTACGCCGGCTTCAGCGGCGGCGCGAAGACGGTCGTGATCGGCGCGGGCGGGGAGTCGCTGATCCGCCACACGCACGGCCCGGAGACGCTCGCCCGCGAGGGCGTTCGCCTCGGACGGCTCGAGGGGAACCCGTTTCGCGAACTGCTCGACGAGGCGGGCGATCTCGTCGGGATCGACTTCTCGCTCAACCTGACCCACGGTCCGACCGGAGTCCTCGGCGTCCGAGCCGGCGACGGCAGGCGGATCGTCCGGGAGCTGGCGACGGTGGCTCGAGACGCCCGCTCGGTCCCGGTCGAGCGCGAGTACGACGCCGTCGTCTGCGGAGTCGGCGCGCCGAAGGACGCGAACCTCTACCAGGCGACCCGCGGCGCGACCTACGTCGCCCTGGGGGACCGAAACCCGCTTCGGAAGGGCGGCAAACTGGTCGTTCCCGCGGCGCTGCCGGAGGGCGCGGGCGAGGGAACGGGCGAGCGACGGTTCTACCGACGGCTTCGGAACGCCGACGATCCCGAGTCGCTGTACGACGACCTCCGGGAGGGGTACGAACCCGGCGCCCAGCGAGCGTTCGTCGTCGCCCGCGTCCTCCGCGAGCGCGACCTCGTCGTGACGAACTCGCGAGCGCCGGGGGTCGTCGAGGAGTGTCTAATGCGCGCCGCGGACGACGTTCGGGACGCGATCGAACCGGGGAGCGACGTCCTCGTCGTTCCCGACGCTCTGAACACGCTGCTAGTCGCGTGATGTCGAGCCGACGGCGGCCTGCGAACGCGGATCTAGCTTTACCCCGCTCGAGGTGGTGCGAGCGGTATGCTCGACCACTTTCGAAGCTACCGACCGACCGGTCGCGTCGCCGGTCGGATCGTTGCCGCGATCGCGCTCGTCTCCGTCGCGACCGGGATCCTCTCGATCCTCACGGATCCCACCCTCGAGGCGGCGGGGCCGCTCGCGGATCTCCAGGCCGCGGCCGAGTTCAGCGGGACCGTCGTCGGGTTCGCGCTGCTCGTCGCCGCCTGGGGGATGCGTCGAGGCTACCGCATCGCCTACCTCACGGCCGGGGCGCTCGTCCTGCTCGCGGCCGCTCACGGGGTCGTCCAGCTTCGCCTCCTGTCGGTGCCCCTGATCGTGCTCTCGATCGGCGGGCTCGCGGTTCTGGCGCTGACCAGCACCCGGTTTACGCGCTCGAGTCGGCTCGACCTCTCGCCGACCCAGTCCGGATCGTTCGTCGCCATCGTCGGCGTCTTCTGTTACGGCGTCGCGGGCGCGTACACGCTCCGGAACGGGTTCTCCGAACTCGAGACCGTCGTCGACGCCGTCTACTTCACGCTCGCCACGGCGAGCACGGTCGGCTACGGTGACATCCACCCGACGACGGAGGCGGCGCGGCTGTTCGCCGTCTCGCTGCTCCTGCTCGGGCCGACGACGGTCGCGGTCGCCGTCGGCAGCCTGTTCGGTCCAGCCATCGAAACGCGACTCGCCAGGACCGGTCGTCGAGTGACGAACCATCACCCCGCCGAGACCGACCGCGTCGCCGTCCTCGGACTCGACGAGATAACCGTCGCCGCGGTCGAACGGCTCGCCGATCGGACTGCCGTAACGGTCGCGGCGAGCGACGAGAAGCGTCTGCGCGCGCTCCCGAACTCGGTCGATGGAGTCCTCGGCGAGCCGACTGCCAACGAGACGCTCGAGCGGGTCGACCTCGGCGCGTGCGATGCGGTGGTTATCGCCGCGAGCGACGAGCCGGCGCTCGCGTCCGTCGCACGGGCCACGATGGACGCTCGCGTGATTGCGATCGCAGACGGGCCGACGGCTCCGGAAGTCGAGAGGCGGGCCGACGTCGTGATCGATCCGCTGGCGGTCGCGGCCGACGCGACGACGGCTGCGACGCTCGGCGAGTCCGACGCCGCGGCTCAGTCGTCGGCGTCGGCGGCCTCCCACAGCGGGTAGAGGTCGTCCTCGATCGGCTCGGTGATCGTCTCGGAGCCGAGCTCGAGGGCGAACTCGTCGCCCTCGTCGTCGCTCGGCCCCGCCTCCTCGACCGTTCCGATCGCCGCGGCCTCGAGCCCGGCCGACTCGAGTTCCGCGAGACAGTCGTCGAGCGCGTCGGGGGGAACGGTCGCGAGCAGGGCGCCGGAGCCGAAGATCCGGAGGGGATCGACGTCCGCCGCCGTACACAGGGTCTCGGTTTCCGGACGGATCGGAACCGCATCGCGATCGACCGCGAGTCGGACCCCGGAGGCGCGGGCGAGTTCGAGCAACCCGGCCGCGACGCCGCCCTCCGTGGGGTCGTGCATCGCGGTCGCGTACTCCCGCAGGACGCGGCCGTCGGGGACGACGCTGATCTCCTCGAGAAAGTCGGCCGCCCGCTCGCGGACGTCGGGGTCGACTCCCAGTTCGTCGCCGAAATCGGCCGCGAGGATGGCCGTCCCCTCGATTCCCGCGGCTTTCGTGAGGACGACGCGGCCGCCGGGCTCGGCGCCTCCGGTCGGGACGAAGGCGTTCGTCGACCCCATCGCGGTCAGCGAAACCAGCGGACGCTCGAGCTGGTCGACGTACTCCGAGTGGCCGCCGACGATCGACGCGCCGACCTCGCGGGCCGCGGCGTCGATGTCGGCCGTGATCTCCTCGAGGGGCGACGCTTCGTCGGGCAGCAGGATGACGGTCGTGAGCCAGCTCGGGTCGGCGCCGGAGGCCGCGACGTCGTTGCAGGCGACGTGGACGCCGAGGCGACCGACCTGGGAGGCCGCGAGCGAGATCGGATCAGAGCTGACGACGAGGGTGCCCTCGCCCTCGGGCCAGGCGATGGCCGCGGCGTCCTCGCCGTCGGCGGGGCCCTGGATCACCGACTCGTCGTCGCTCGCGGTCCCCGTGCGACCGAACACGTGCTCGAGCAGTGCCGCCGGCGGTACCTTTCCGGGCATACGACGTACTGGGCGGATCGCCTGTTTGTAGCTGTCGACCGCGGTCGACTCGTTCTCCGACGGTCGGTTTCGAGGAGCGGGCCGCGTCAGGCTGCTCACTCGAGGTCGTCGAACAGCGCCGTCACGCGGCGTTCGATCTCGTCGCGCTGCTCGCGGGTGGCCTCGATCCCGCCGCCGTGTGACTCGAGCGACCAGATCCGGACCTCGCCGTCCCAGTCCTCGGGGACGAACTCCGAGGCCGAACAGCCCATCGTCACGACGGTTTCGGCGTCGGCCACGTCCTCCGACTCGATCCGTCGCGGCGTCCGGCCGCCGACGTCGAGGCCGTCCTCCTCGAGGACCTCGAGGGCGTCCTCGCTGATCGACGCTTTGGGCTCGGTGCCGCCGGTGACGAGCTCGACCTCGAGTCCGCGTCGATCCCGCTCCCGTTCGGCGTAGGCGGTCGCCATCTGGCTGCGGCCCGCGTTTCCGACGCAGGCGAACACGATTTTCGTCATCGACCGTCCTACACCCGCGATCCTTACCAGTATTTGCCCGGCGAGCCCGAGTCGGAATCCCAACCCATTCCACCCCGGTCTCACTAAACCGATCACCGTGAACGTCCTCGAGAAGTATCAGACCGCCGTGGTCCTCGCGGCGATCGTCGTCGGGCTCGCGCTCGGCCAGCTCGAGGGCGTTCCTGCGGTCGCCGACGCGCTCATCCTTCCCTTCCTGATGGTGATGCTGTTCGGCGCGTTCGCCGGGATGCCGCTCTCGAAGCTCCGATCAGCGTTCGGCAACCGCCGGGTCGCCGGCTCGAGCCTCCTCGTGAACTTCGTCTGGAACCCGCTGTTCGCGGTCGGGCTCGGCGCGATCTTCCTCCGCGACCACCCCGCGCTGTGGGTCGGACTGCTCATGCTCATGGTGACGCCGTGTACCGACTGGTACCTGATCTTCACCGATATCGCCGACGGCGACGTCCCGCTGGCGACGTCGATCCTGCCCTACAACCTCGTGTTACAACTCGTCTTGCTGCCCGTCTACCTCTACGTCTTCGCGGGCGAGCTCGTCGAGTTGCCGCTCGAGTTGCTGCTCGAGAGCATCGTGCTCGTGTTGATCGTCCCGCTCGTCCTTGCGGGGATCGCCCGAAAGGGACTGATCCGCTGGCGGGGCGATCGGTGGTTCAGCCGAACGCTCCTGCCGAAACTCGGCCCCGTACAGATCGTCTTCTTGAGTCTCGCCATCGGTGCGATGTTCGCCTCGCAGGGCCAGGCAATCCTCGAGAACCCCGGACTGCTCGCCTTGCTCGCCGTTCCCGTGATCGTCTTCTACGCACTGAACCTCGCGATCGGGTTCGGGATCGGCCGCCTCCTCTCGTTTTCCTACGGAGAGATGGTCTGTTTCAACAACACGATCCTCTCGCGGAACTCGCCGACGGCGCTGGCGATCGCCGTCGTCGCCTTCCCACACGAGACGGGCTTAGCCATATACAGACTTACACAAATATTCAGTCCGAGATGGGGTGAAATAGGATTTGACCGAGATTCGACCTTACTCGAGTCGATCAATCACTCTGATCAGAACTCGAAGCTCTCACAGTCTGCTCAGTCGGATTTCTCTTAGTGGTGAAAGGGGTTGGTCGTATAGAAGAAGAATCGCTTGAGGAGCGACTCACAGCCTATACGAGATTCACTCGAGACTCCACGGATTGCTCTCAGTCTGATGATCGAACACTCCGAGCTTCTCGAGGTCATCGATGATCGACTTATCGTATCGTCTCAACTGAGCAAGCAGAGTATTCCGAGTCTCCTTGCTCGAGTGAGCAGTCTCGATCACTTGGATCAGGCCCGTCTCTTGGATGTAGACTGAGGCTTGCTCAGCGATATCGAGCTTGATTGCTACTCGGTGAGCGAGTTCGTGATCGATCTTGTCCTCATGATCATACTTTGCTCTCAATCGCTCGAGGATGGCTTCTGTAGTCCGTTCGATCTCTGCCTGTCGCTCAGGACTCTGACTCTCGAAGTACGTCTCAGGATCCGATGAGAGGCCATGAGTAGCCGCGTTCCGAGAACCCTCCGGTGGTCCGCTCGAGTATCCTCCATGGAACTTACATCGGCCCTCTCCTACGTGATCAGTCGAGAACCCGGCTGGATTGTTACAGTATCCATTGAATAGAACATCTCCCTCATCAGTCCGGTCAATCTTCTTCCCGTTACAATCCTCTCCCGGCTCTATCTTCGGAACATCCTCGGAGGGTTCTCCGATCAGTTCATCCTCCCTCTCGAGGCTCATCGGATCTCCTCCATGACTTTAATATCTGATATTGAGAATGACTGCTCTCGAGGATGCTTAGGCAAGGTATTGAGGATATTTTCTGTAACTGGTATCGTATCTTCTTCTTCTCTACTGATGTTGTATCGACTCATGGATTTCTTTTCTAAGGCTCTCAGTCGCTTTCTAATCGATCGGATTGTTCTACTACTATCTCCCCTCGGATGATGATGAGTCGGATGAGAGGGAGAATGAAGGCTACCAGAAGACAGTCTCACTACCGACTTCTTTGTTCGAGAGATGCTCACTGGTTAGGAGATGTTCTCGAAGCTCCTTCTGATCCATCTCATCGAACTCATCAACGATCTCCTTGAAGCCTACAACTGGGTTATCCCATGTACCAGTCTGCTCGATGACCCATTCATCGACTTCAGTACCGTATCGTTTAGCTCTCTGGTAATCGAACCTACGTCCCGTCATCTTACCACCAAACGTAGTGATCGCCAATCTGCTTACTCGAGACAGTCGGCTCATCTCGAAGAAGCTCCAGAGCCACATCGATCGGAATATCCTGTTCCTCAGCGACCTCCTCGGTCGTAACGACCGGATTCCGATGATGGTTCACATTGTGCTTTACAGCCTTTCTGACGTTCTTCTGACGTTCTGTGAGGTCATCACTCATCGTCATCATCCTCCTGAGCACCAGAGCCGGGTTCTGGGATATCCATCGAGCCATCAGTATCGACGTTAGTCGTTGAGAAGCCCGTATAGACTCCATCATTAGTCTGTCCGGAGTTGGCTTTCTCCTTTCGCTCTTTCTTCTCTCGTTTTCGCTCCTCTCGAAGCGACTTCATCTCCCGGTTGAAGCGCCCTTTCTGCTCCATGAGATCAGGGGTTCGTTCTCGCTCAACTTCGATCGTATTCTGATCATCTCCCTTTGCTCCACTCCCGGGAGAGGGGATCGAAATCTCCTCAGTATACGTCTCAGAGTTACTATCTCGATTGACCTGAGTCGAGTTCGAATTAGTCCGGCTACCAGCGACCGGAATCTCGATCTCCTCAGAGTTCGAACCCTCGAACTCCTCAGCGACTTCCCGCTTTTCGCCCCGAGTCATCTCCTCGAGAGCAGACTCAGGAATCGAGCTATTGGCACGAATACGCTGATTGAGCTGTTCCTCCTCATCGGCAGTGTTGGCCTTTTCCTCAAGGTGAGCTTCGAACCGAGCGACCTCTTTTGCAAACTGCTTTCCACCCACTCGAAGCGCGTTCTCAACAATCGGACTTGCCATACCTATCAGTTCCTCATCGAGAGTCAAAAGAATATCGGCGAAACGGTCGATAACACTCTCAACAGAGCCTATATCCTCGATATTCTCTCCTCGATTACCTCCCTCTGATCAGCTATCCTCTCAAAGTCGTGAGAAGCCGCTGAATCGATTTGAGATGAGTCCGATCACTGGGACCGAGCGGGAGAGAGAAGCGACTGACGGATATCTGAGTTGCCTGAGATCGGAAAGGAGGATCCGGTGAGGATCCGAACCGATCATGCAAAAGCCCAACTGATGCGCTCGAGTCGAGTCCGAGGAGTCAATTCCTCGGTGTTATCGAGTAGGAGAGGATCACCTTTAGAGCCATCGGTGAATGTATCATTCATATCTGAGGGCTCTCAGTAAAACCGCAATAGGGGGTTGAGAGAGCACATATTTGTCCCCTTTCAGGAGCAGTAAACTAAAGTAGGTAGTGTCCTACTGATTTACTATGCCGTTCAAGAATACGAAATCGATCCGAGTCCGGAAATCAACTCGAGACAAAGTGAGAGAAGCGAAAGACTCGGCTGGGATGACTTACGGAGAGTGGCTCCAGATGGCCGTCGAGGAACTTCACGAGGAGAACGACTAAGAAAATGTTGCGAGAGTCCACTCGCTATTCGCTGATGATGACAGCATGCACCTGTTTCATCATCATTTTAGAAGCCGTGACAGTCGCTCAAGTCGCTTTCGGAGTGATGGGAGTCCTGTTCCTCCTCCTGAGTATCAAAGCGCTTGAGAACGAACTGAGCCAGCTTAGCGAGCAAGCTCAATGATGATGCAGGGATTGATCGGGAGAGTAGGGATCTCCCGGGATGCTGAGGATGGAGAGGTTGGCTCGGTCAGTTCCGAATTGAGCCGCATCGAGCGACTGAACTTCGACCGTCAATCTTCGCCGATTCAATCGATCCGATTCAAATCGAGTCAATTCAATCGAGTCAATCAATCGAGCCATGAGTAACAAAGAGATTCTAACGGATAGACCTACCGCCAAGTATCGTCCCCGAGAAGTTCTGAAGTACGGAGAAACGGAGCCTGTACTCAATGGAGAGACGGCTCTATTCGATGTTCTCCCGAGTATCGGAAAGACGGGAGCTATTCCCCGGATAGCCGATGGGACTCAGAAGCCGATCACCTACCTTACCAGCCTCACTGATAACTACGATCAGATGGAGGAGTGGTCGGAGGAACACGGAGTAGAAGGTCAGAAGGTTCCTACTCGGGAAGACTGTCCCCCTCTCCGAAACGAGGATCCTACTCATCCAGACGATCCTGAAGCTGAGAAAGCACGGGCTGCATTGAAGTCTGGTTGGTCGCTGAGTGAGGTTCATCGAATTTTCGATCCTCCCTGTGAGCAGAACGGAGAAACCTGCTCATACCTCGAGAAACTCTCTGAGATCGATCCTGATGGAGGGGAGATGCTCATCGGACACTACTCTCAGGGATACAATCCTGCATACATCGAGGATCGAGTGGTCGTTATCGATGAAGACTGCATCAATACCTTCATCGATCGTATCCAACATCCCGCTAAGAAGGCTAAGGAGTTCGTAGACCACGTATTCGGTGATGAGTTCCCCTTTGATGAAGTCCGTCGTCCCGAACTGGGAGAGGAGGAGAAGCAGGAGAAAGCCCTTGAGATGATCAAGGAGGAGGGACTCGAATCAACTGACTATCCCAATTCAGTCGGGGATTTCCATGCTCTCGCTCCTAAGATGGCCTATACGATCATTGGAGGGACTCGTCTAAAGGGTAAAGGGAGTCTCGTCGCTCGGAAACTCCCCTCTGGAGGTCATGCCAACTTCAAGCGGATTCACGAGGTGAACGGAGATCAACACAACGATGGCAAGCCTGTGATGTGGATCCCGAACCCCCCGGATCTCTCTGGAGCGGAATCAGTGTTAGCTCTCGATGCTACTCCCTCGATTAAACAGTGGGAGTTCATCCTCGGAGATGACTTCGAGCACTACCGACTGTTCGATGATCAGAAGCGAAATCAGTACCTCCGAGAGCAGGGTCATGAGTTAATCCAACTGAACTCCCATGTATGGCCTTCTCAGGGAGGGAATCTTAATCTCGAAAAGTCTGAAGCCTACCTCCGAGAAGCACATCGAGAGCATGGTGAGCGGCCTGATGTTATTACGAGCGAGGCCGTGATCAAGGCTCTCAGAGAGAAAGGACTGGATCACCTCTGGGATCGGGAGATGCACTACGGAAACCTTAGAGGCAAAAACGATCTCAAAGACTCGGAGCTGCTGGTAGTTCTTGGATCTCCATCTCGGTCGGATGAACACTATCAGCGTATCGCTGCTCTATTCAGAGAACACGCTGAGCGAGCTACTGACAGTGATGGGAATCTCCTTCGAGGAGTAGATAGGGACTACCAGAGTGAAGTCGCAAACGATGTTCTTGAGACTACTCGGAGAGGGGGAGTGTTCCAAGCAGCGATGAGAGCAGGGCGAGAAGATGGGACTGAAGCGACCGTCTATATCGCTACCGGGATGGTTCCTGAGTGGCTCGAGACTAAGAAAGTCGGCCAGAGAAAGTCTAACGGGGAGTTTGATGCCTGTTGGAGTACTCGGACTGAGAAACAGAAAGCAGTTATCGAGGCAATGCAGGGAGCAGAAGAAATCTCTGCGAGTGAAATCGTTGAGTCTGCTAACAAATTAGCAAACGAGGGGGTGAAGAAAGAAGCGGCCAAGAAAATTCGACAGTCGTTACAGGAGAAAGGACTCGTCGAGAAAGAAGGAGAACGTCGATGGGCGAGATACTACGATACCGGACTCGATGAGATCAATGCTGCTGGAGATGTCGATCTCAGTTCTATCGGTAAAACTCCGTTCAATAGTAGTAGTAACGGGATTTTCCCGATAGAATCAGATCCGATCGTTCCGGTTCGTGATCCTCTGGCGAATAAGGAGAGGAGAGAGCCGGACTGGATAAGAGAGATTCAGCGTAAGGCTCGAGTCTCATGGAATAAGGAACAGGAGAAGCAGTACCTCCGAGGTGAAGCATGAATAGAGAAGTGATCGCTTCCTACCTGCAGGATCAGGGGGAGAGTGGAGCGACAGTCAAAGACATATCAGATAGTCTCAGTCTCGAGAGGGGGGAAGTCCGAGAGCATCTCGGATATCTCTCGAAGTTTGATCTCATCGACTCGAAGGACTCGGATAAGTTCGGCACCGAGTTTGCCTGGAGCATCAACGCTCCGGATCGAGAGGATCCCTCTACGAGAAGTCACCATACTGATCCGATCCCTGCCTCTCTGTGTCCTGCTTGTGGACTCTCGTCTTACTCGAGAGAGTTCGATCCGGTAGAGGGAGATCGAGGAGAGTACTACTGCTCGATCGACTGCTTGAATCAGCACTACTCGGGTGATCACCGATGAGCCTCATTGATCCCTCGGAGGATCTTAATAGGATCAGAGAAGCTCGAGAGGGAGACGATGACTCGAGTAGTCCTACGATCTATCGCTGCCCCATCGACGAGTGTGGCCGGGTAGTCGTTAATGATCGAGTTGGATTATTCTCCCACGTTGCTCAGAGCAGTGACGATGCTCACTCCGGACTCGAGTTGAACGATGATCTTGAGGTAGTCGAGAGAGACGAGAGCGACAGCTCAAGCGATTCTTCGGAGAAGGATGATGGAGATACTATCGATAGTCCTGAATCGCCTGAATCGCCTGAGAGAGCCGTATGGGGGCCTTCGAGTGAGGGAGCTTCATCGGAGCCTCTCATGAACTCTGCAGCCGACTGCAACTGGTAGGAACGGAAACTACTATCATCCGATAATTCAGATATGGGGTGATGGCTGAAGAAGGGGAAGGTGAGACAGTCTATATCTCCGAAGAAGAAGCGGCAGACATATTCTCTGGCCAAATAACCGTCTATCAGCATATCCAAGATCAAGCTCTCTCCGTTGTGAGATCATTATTAGCTTTCTTTGGAATAGCCATAGCTGCTCTATCTATATTTATTACGAATTTCAGCATCCAGTTTGATCCCTTTCTCCCGGTCTATAACCCAGATATAGTCGATTCAGCGTTTTTCACTTTGGTCGTCCTCTTTTCGACTGTAATCGTTATCTTGGGATCAATACTATTGTTAGGCGAGCTATATGACGGGATAAAAATCGCAATCAGTATTCTATCTGCTCCAAAGCTGAAACCCTTCTCAGAGCAAGATACTCATCTAAAAGTGAGTAAGAAGCCTCATTCGGCAACTATCTCACAATATGAGAGCTGGATCAAGCAAAATCAGAATACAATTGATGAACACAGCTCCGACTTAACCGAAGTGTACAATAAATTACAATTTGTGATCATCGGATCAAGTATTCTACTACCTGTTGGGTTTATAACCTACTTTTTCCCAGACTTGTTGCTTTTCTCACTCTCGTTGCTTCCCGCTATAGTGGCATTTTGGATAGCGAAGAAATTACTTGAAGCCACGAATACCGGTCAAAAAATCACAAATCGAATCAACCCAGTTCTCATCTATTTTCTAATAACGGTTCCAGTAGCTACTCTAACCTATCTTATCTTGCTGGATCCTATGATTGGATCATAATGATCGGTTTTTGAGAGTCCGTGAGGCTCCATACAATCGATCCTATCTCTCTACAGTGGTTGGGACTTACAACTCGAGGAGATTGATGAGAGCGACACTCAGAAGCCTTAGAATCGATCGTAGCCTTCAGTCGTCCAATGCGCTTTGGATCCGGCGGCGGCGAGTCTCGAGGTCGGGATTGACGTAGCGTTTCGTCGTCTCAATCGTCTCATGACCCATCGTAGCCCTGAGAGTCTCGAGGTCTACTCCCCTATCAACCATCCTCTCAGCGAACCCGTGGCGAAGTGAGTAGGTTTTTAGATCGTACTGAGGGTTCCCTCCAGCATCAGTATAGACCTCCTCTCCGTAGAGGTCAGCCTCCTGAGCAGTCTGTCGGAAAATGTAGTTGATACCTCTCGAGGTCATTTGCTCTGACTCTCGGCTGATAAACAGGTATGGAGAGCTTTCAGCGGTATTGAAGCGATTCCGTTCTCCCCAATCCAGCCACTCAGCGAGCATCGTCTCAGCAGTCTCGCTATAGAAGACTACTCGGCTACTGTTCGTTTTATTCTTCTCCGAGCGAATCCGAATCTGACGCTTCTCACGGTCTATATCGGAACGGTATTCGATTTGAGTGGCCTCGATCGGTCGGAGACCACAGTCCCAAATCAACTGAAAGAGCAACTGATTCCTCGAAGTCGGAGCGGGGAGGTGATCCATGAATTGATCGAACTGATCAGGACTCATAGCGACGTATCCAGTATCGTTCTTGAGCTGCTTGCTCATCTCAGACTCGGTATTGAGCCGGAGATCAGCATCACGAACTGGGTTTTCGATATCCTCACCCTTCTTCTCGAGATGCTGAGCATAGGCTGATAACTGATCGATGTAGTTCTGAGCAGTCGGCTCCGATACTCCCCGGCCATCGGCCGACTGAAGCCAAATCGCATAGTCTTCTACATCGAGAGGAGTCATCTCTCGAACTCCATCCGGGCCTTCTACCTCGAGCCACTCTGATAGTGCTTTCAAGCCCGTCTTTCGGTTCCTATACATCCCTGAGCTACTATTCGGATCACGCTGCTCCCTTCGGAGGAACTGCTGCATCTCTCGATCCTCGATCGTTCGACTGGATTGATAATCCGAATAGTCGCTATGGATCCCACACTTCCCATCCTCGTAGTTGGCCTTATTCGAGCAACTACTCACCCCATCGTTCAGAGTGACTCCACAGAGTTCAGAGTCGCTCATCGGTGAATGTAGTACTCTCCATCCTCAGTTTTCAGAACACTCCGACTCTCCGAGTGGAGCTTCTCAGCGGCTTCTTCTACGAGATGAATCGGCTCACTGAGAGCATCAGCGAAAGCGTCCGGAGTTCCCTCCCATCCGTCCGGCATACCCTCTGTCGTTCCCTCTCCACTCGCCTTATTGATCGTATAGACCTCATCTTCCCATCCCTCAGTACCGGGCTTTTCATCGGGAAGGAGATCATAGACCTCTCCCTTCAGCCGCTCGATCTCAGGATTAGTCGTCGTCTGATCCTCGATGTTCTTGAGACGGCCCTCGAAGCTTCTCATTTGGTCGCTGAGCCGAGTCACTTCATCCAAGACCTCTGCTACCTTTCGATCCGATGCTCCCGATTCAACGGGAGTCTCTTGGCTATCTCGAGCTATCTCACGTTCGACAGCAGTCCGAACCAAATCAGCCATCGACTGTAGTTCAGGATCGTTCTGCTGGTATTCCTCCCATCTCTGCTTCTTTTCTTCGGACACTGCGAGATTGACTCGCTTGGTTTTCTCGCTCATCTCGACTCCGATTTCCATAGCTGTTTGTATAAACTTTACCCACCTCGAATCAGACTCCCCCCACGAGCCCCTGATCCCGCTGGCGCTGGTTATCGGGCCGCTGCTCGAGCTCCCGCTGCTGGGGCTGATCGCGCAGATCCACACGGGGATCGCCGATCGGGGCTGGTGGCCGATCGATTCGTTCCCGGAGAGAAGCTAAAAACCGCGACGAGCGGATTCGCCGTTCGTCGCCCGTCTCCGGGCCGGTCAGTTCTTCGGGGCGGGGGCCAGCGCGTCCATCGTCGCCTCGATCTCGCTCTCCTCGGCACCCCGCGGGAAGCTGACCGCGACGGCGTCGATGCCGTCGACGGTCTCGAACCGCTCGAGTCGCTTTCGAGCCGTCTCAGAATCACCGACGGCACAGAGATCGTCGAGCAACTCGTCGGAGACTGCCTCGAGCGCCCGCTCTCGATCACCGTCCTGCCAGGCGTCGTGGATCGTCTCGGCCTCGTCGTACCCCTGGCGCTCGAGGGCGTCCCGGTAGAACGTGCCCATCCCGCCGACGTAGAACCCGACGTGCTGGCGGGCGAGTTCGCGGGCACGGGCGTCGTCCCCGAGGGCACAGCAGGTGACGCCGACGGTGACCGCGACGTCCGCCGGATCCCGATCACCGAGGTCGGCGCCGCGCTCGAGATCCGCGAGCCGATCCCGAACGCCGTCGGGAGTGAGCATAATGCCGTGCCAGCCGTCGGCGAACCGCCCTGCGAGTTCGACCGCCTTCGGTCCCATCCCGGTCACCTCGACGGGCGGGGCGGGGTCGGGCGCTCCACAGCGGAGCCGAAACCCCGACAGCGAGAACTCGTCGCCGTCGTAGTTGACGGGCTCGCCCGACAGCACTTGCCGGACGATTTCGACGGTCTCGCGGGTCCGCTTGAGCGGGTTCCCGTACTCGAGGCCGTGCCAGTTCTCGATCACGACGGGGCCGCTGGGGCCGATCCCGAGCCGGAACCGGCCGTCGCTGGCCTCCTGGAGCGTCGCCGCGGTCTGGCCCAGCAGGGCGGGCGACCGGGAGTAGGCGTTGACGATGCTCGAGCCGAGGTCGACCTCGTCGGTTCGCTCGGCGATCGTCGAAAGCACCGTCACCGCGTCCCGACCCCACGTCTCGGGCAGCCAGACGCAGTCGTACCCGCCGCTCTCGGCCCGTCCGGCGTAGTCGGCCAGCGAGTCGACGCTCGGCTGGGCCGCGACGGGCAGGTGGACGTCCCGGTCGGTCATATCTCGGGGGACTCCTCGACGCGCGGAACCCCCTGTGCGGTGATCGTCTCGCCGACGATATAGGAGGAGGCGGGGCTCGCGAGGAACTGCGTGAGGTCGGCGATCTCGTCGACGGTCCCCATCCGCCGTTTTACCTCCGTTCGGTCGACCTCGTCGGCCGAGATGCCCATCTGGTTTTCGACGCCCTTCGTCGCGACGAAGCCGGGCGCGATGCAGTTGACCCGCACTCCCTCAGAGGCCCACTCGTAGGACAGCGTCGTCGTCAGGTTGACGACCGCGGCTTTCGCGGCGCCGTAGTGGCTCATGTACGGCGACCCCAGCTGCCCCGCGACGCTGGCGAGGTTGATCACGATCCCGCCGCCGTCCTTGAGGTGTTCGGCGGCGGCCTGCGTGCAGTGGTAGGTGCCGTGGACGTTGATGTCGACGATCGTCTTCCAGCCGTTTTCGGAGATGTCGTCGAAGCTCGCCATGAACGAGGCGCCCGCGTTGTTGACGAGAACGTCCAGTCCGCCGAACTCCTCGACGGTCGCCTCGACCAGCGCGTCGACGGCCTCCCGGTCGGTGACGTCACACTCGACGGGCAGGGCCCCGCCCGGTCGGTCGCTCTCCTCGATCTCTTCGGCGACGGGATCGACGTTGTCCTGCTCGCGCGAGCAGATCACAACGTCGACCCCGTCGTCGGCGAACCCCTTCGCGATCGCCGCGCCGATCCCGCTCGAGGCGCCCGTAACGATCGCGACGTCGCCGTCGACGCCGAACTGGTCGGTGCTCATCGGCGATCACCCGCTGCGAGTATGCTTACCATTGTTAGATGCAGTAGACAATATGAAGACACTGTTAATAAAGATAGGTACAACTCCCGCATCGTTAAGGGCGTCGAGGTGAATCGTCACCAGTACGCACACTCTGGCGACGCTCGTCGCCGCTTTCGCACCACTATGACAGGCGAAGACACCAACTACGGGCCGGAGCGACAGGAGACAGTGTACCGACAGGGAATGCTCGAGGGTGAGCCGCCCGAGTTTCCCGTCGCCTACGAGGACCTCGAGAAGCGGGCCCGCGAGGAGCTCGACGAGAAGGCGTTCGCCTACGTCGCCGGCGGAGCGGGCGCCGAATCGACCGTCGAGGCGAACGACCGCGCCTTCGACGCCTGGCAGATCGTCCCGCGCATCCTTCGGGACGTCTCCGATCGCGACCTCTCGGTCGAACTGTTCGGCAGCGAGCTCTCCGCACCCGTCTTTCTCGCGCCGATCGGCGTCCAGGGAATCCTCCACGACGAGGCCGAACTCGCGGTCGCCCGTGCAGCGAACGCCGTCGGGGTACCGATGATCTCCAGTTCCGTCTCCTCGTACACGATGGAGGAGATCGCCGACGAACTCGAGACGACGGGCTGGTTCCAGCTCTACTGGAGCGCCGACCGCGACGTGGCCGCGAGCTTTCTCGAGCGCGCCGAGGATGCGGGGTTCGAGGCGATCGTCGTCACGCTCGACACGCCGAAGATGGGCTGGCGCGAACGCGACATCGAACTCGCCTACCTGCCCTTCCTCGAGGGCCAGGGGATCAGGAACTACTTCGAGGACAACGCCTTCTGCGACCGCCTCGAGACCGATGATCCGTGGGCCGACCCCGAGGCCTCGCTCGAGTCGTTTATCGACTGCTTCGGCGACGCCTCGCTCACCTGGGACGACCTCTCGTTCCTGCGCGAGCATACGGATCTGCCGATCGTCCTCAAGGGCGTGCTCCACCCCGACGACGCCAGACGCGCCGTCGAGCACGGCGTCGACGGCCTAATCGTCTCGAACCACGGCGGGCGCCAGGTCGACGGTGCCGTCCCGGCGCTCGAGGCCCTCCCCGAGATCGCCGAGGCCGTCGGCGACGACGTCCCCGTGCTGTTCGACAGCGGAATTCGCCGGGGCAGCGACGCCGTCCGGGCGATCGCGCTCGGCGCCGACGCCGTCCTGCTCGGACGACCGTACGCATACGGGCTCGGCATCGGCGGTGAATACGGCGTCGAGGCCGTGTTGCGGAACTTCCTCGCCGACCTCGATCTCACCGTCGGACTCTCGGGTTGTGCGAGCGTCGACGAACTCGACCGATCGACGATTCGGCGGGCCGAGCGATGAGTCCGGGTTCGCACGACGGCGCCGGCGATCCGGACACAGTCGAGGAGTGGGAGGCCGTCTTCTGGGATATCGGCGGCGTCATCCTCGACCTCGAGTCGGTCCGGAGCGCTCACGTCGCGTTCGTCGCGGAGCTCCTCGAGCGCCGCGCGGTCGACGCGACGATCGAGGAGGCGCTCGCGACCTGGCGGTCGACGGTCGGCGATCACTTCCGCGGACGCGAGGGTACGGAGTTTCGGGCCGCCCGCGACGGCTACCGGAAGGGCGTCGAGGCGGTCGTCGGCGACCCGGTCCCCCGCGAGGAGTGGGAGCCGGCGTTTCGGGCAGCCGCCCGGGAATCCATCGAACCCGTTCCCGGCGCCGTGGAGACGATCGAGCGGCTGGCCGACCGAGAGCTTCACGTCGGCGTCGTCAGCGACGTCGACGACGACGAGGGGAAGTGGATGCTCGAGCGCTTCGGCGTCCGCGAGCGGTTCGACTCGATCACGACCTCCGAGGAGGTCGGCCGAACGAAGCCCGATCTCGCGATGTTCGAGACGGCTCTCGAGAAGGCGGGCGTCCCGGCCGAACGATCGCTGATGATCGGCGACCGGTACGACCACGACGTCCGCGGGGCCGACGAGGCGGGACTGCACGGGGTCGCCTTCGGCGCCGAGGACGGCCCCGCCGTCGCCTACCGTATCGAGTCACCGCTCGAGGTCCTCGAGATCGTCGACGGAGAGCGAGACGCCTGACGGATCGGGGAGGCGATCTCGCTCCAAAACGTGTACGCGTATATGACGTCGATCGACTCTAGAAGTTCTCTATCCCGTAAATTACGGCGTATTCAGGCTCAAGAACTATCTACGAGTCCGGTGGAGAACGAACGTGATCGGTGGCGCGCTCGATCCCGGATGAACCGCTGTACAATCTCCACACCATGAAAACGGCCAGTCGACGGACGTCACGGGTTACGATCCGGCAGTTCCAGTCCGGCGACCGAGAGGCGTTCCTCTCGCTGTACGAGCAGGTGTTCGGTCGCGGGCGGTCGTCCGCCTGGTTCCGCTGGAAGTACGAGGACAACCCCTACGTCGACCACGTTCCGATCGTCGTCGCCGAGGACGACGGCAGACTCGTCGGCTGTCGCTCGTTGTTCGCCCAGGAGATGCGCGGCCACGGCGCGGTTCGGACGGCGTTCCAGCCCTGCGATACGATGGTTCACTCCGACTACCGTCGGCGCGGGCTGTTCGACCGAATGAACGAACGGACCCTCGAGCGGTACGCCGAACGCGGCCCCGCCTTCTTCTTCAATTTCCCGAACGAGGCCTCGAAGCGAGGAAATCTCAACCACGGCTGGCGGGAGATCGGCACCGTCCCGCTGTACTACCGAGTTCGGGATCCCGTCGGCGCCCTCGAGCGCTGGACTGCCGGAACGGGAGCCGAAGCGCCGGCGCGGGCCGACGGACGCGCTGCGACCGCGGTCGCGAAATCGTTTACAACTCGGGTCGCCGAGGGTGCCCATCGAACCGGGGATCGGCTCCTGGCGCCTGACGCGGAGATCGCCCTCGAGCGCCACGAATCGACGCCCGCCGAGGCGCTCGCGACGGCCTACCGACGATCGATCCCCGAGGCGATGCACACGAACCGAACGGCGACGTTCTACCGCTGGCGGCTCGCCAACCCCGAACACGCGTACACGACGTACGTCGCGAGACGCGACGGCGAGCCGGTGGCCGCGCTCGTCACCGCGGACGTCGACGACCGCGTCCGGATCGTCGAGGCGGTCCCACGAGCGCTCGAGGCCGAACGGGGTGCGCTCGAACGACTGCTGGTCGCCGCGCTCGCCGACCGCGAGCGCCGGGAGTTCGTCACGGCCTTCGGCGAGACGCTGCCGAGGCCGATTCGGTACCGGTTCTTCCCCGATACGCGGCCACCCCTCTCGACGGTGGTTCGGCCGTCGTCGCGAACGCTGCTGGCGCGGGACCTCGACGGCAGCGCCGCGGTCGAAAACAGCTCGATCGACGACTGGACGTTCTCGCGGCTCGATCTCGACACGACCTGAGCGGGTCAGCGGACCTCAGCCGCGGAACCGCGTTACGGGGTCGAGTTCGCGCTCGTCGACGTCCTCGAAGGCGTCGCGGGCGATCACGCGCTTGTGGACCTCGTCGGCGCCGTCGACGAGGCGGAACGCGCGGACGTTCTCGTAGAAGTCCGCCAGCGGCAGGTCCTTGCCGATCCCGTTGGCGCCACAGCACTGGATCGAGAGATCGACGGCGTCCTGGACGACGTCGGCGGTGAAAACCTTCGCCATCGAGACCGGGACGCGGGCCTCCCGCCCCTCACCGATCTCGCGGGCGGCGTGGCGGACCATCGTTCTGGCCGCGTGGAGCCGCGTCTCGGCGTCGGCGATCCCGTAGCGCAGGCTCTGTTTCTCCGAGAGCGCGCTGCCGAACCCCTCTCGCTCGCTCGTGTAGGCCTTCGCGACCTCGAGCGAGCGCTGGGCCATTCCCGAAAAGCGCATGCAGTGCGTGAGCCGCGCGGGGCCGAGTCGTTTCTGGGCGATGGCGAAGCCGGCGTTCTCGGCTCCCAGCAGGTTCTCCTCGGGAATCCGCACGCCGTCGTAGACGATCTCGGCGTGGCTCGTCCCCGTCACCTCGCCGCCGACGTGGGGGATGTCGCGCTGGTACTCGACGCCGTCGGCGTCGCTCGGCACGAGGAAGATCGAACACCCCTCGTAGGGGTGGGCCTCCTGATCGGTTCGGGCCATCACCAGCAGGACGTCGGCCTCGCTGCCCTGGGTTGTCCACCACTTGTGGCCGTCGATTACCCACTCGTCGCCCTCCTTTCGAGCTTCGGTCCGAATCATCTTCGGATCCGACCCCCCGCCCTGCATCGGCTCGGTCATCGAGAACCCCGAGTGGATCTCGGCGTCGACCAGCGGCTCGAGCCACCGTTCCTTCTGTTCGTCGGTGCCGGCCATCTCGAGGGTGTGCATGTTCCCCTCGTCGGGCGCGTCGACCCGCAGCGCCAGCGGGCCGAGCAGGCTGCGGCCCGCCTCCTCGAACGCCGGCAGGACGTCGCGAAAGGCGAGGCCCAGTCCGCCGTACTCCTCGCTGACCTGCGGGGCGTACAGGCCGCGCTCGCGGGCCGCTTCGCGTAGCTCTTCGACCGTCCCCTCCGAGACGGGACCCTCGCCGAGGACCTCCCGCTCGGCGGGGATCACGTCCTCGTCGACGAACTCGCGAACGTCAGCAGCCAGCTCGCGCGCCCGATCGCTGTCGTGGTACTCCATACCCTAGCTACACGAACATTGTAAGATAAGGTTTCGGTCGTAACTATTTTCGTTAATCGGACCGCGGGTAGTACCATGCCGCGTGCACCCACCCACTCGACGCAGTCGACGAATCGGGACGCCTCGACGGACCAGCGGGCCGATCGGCTCGAGCCATGACCGACACGTACTACGAGCGGCTGGTCGACGAGGACGCCCTGGCGGCCTACCTCGAGGACCAGCTTGGCACCGTCGAGACCTACGAGATCGAACGTCATCGGGAGGGTCACTCCAACGAGACGCTGCTTCTCACCTGGGGCGACCACGAGCTGGTGATCAGGCGGCCGCCGCCGGGCGAGACGGCCGACACCGCCCACGACGTCCTCCGGGAGTACCGGGTGACGAAGGCGTTGGTCGACACCGACGTCCCC
Organism: Natronococcus roseus; assembly: GCF_043677095.1. Lineage (NCBI taxonomy): Archaea > Methanobacteriati > Methanobacteriota > Halobacteria > Halobacteriales > Natrialbaceae > Natronococcus > Natronococcus roseus. Next base: position 779,312 of record NZ_JBHLJR010000001.1, on the reverse strand, counting down.
ATCCCCGAGCCGGTGCTCGCCTGCGAGGACCACGACGTCATCGGCAGCGACTTCTACGTGATGGAGCGACTCGCGGGCGACGTTCTCCGGGACGACGAACCCGACCGCTTCGCCGATCCCGACTCGCGCGAGCGGATCGGCGAGGAGCTGGTCGACACGCTGGCGGCGATCCACGAGGTCGACTACGAGGCGGTCGGGCTCGAGGAGTTCGGCTACCCGCCGGGGTACACGGAACGGCAGGTCGAACGCTGGGGCCAGCAGCTGATGTGGGCCTTCGAGACCACGGTCGAAGAGCGTGAGGTGCCGGACCTCTACGAGGTCGGCTCGTGGCTCCAGGAGAACGTCCCCGAGGAGCACCCGCACGCGCTCGTTCACGGCGACTACAAACTGGATAACGTAATGTATGGCCCAGCGGGACGCGACGCGTCCCGGGACGAGCGAGCGGACGACATCCGCGAGCCGGCGACGCCGGAACTCGTCGGCGTCTTCGACTGGGAGATGGCCACGCTGGGCGACCCCCGTGCCGACCTGGGGTGGATGCTATCCTACTGGCGCGACCCCAAGGACCCCGACCCCGCCGTTCCGGAGCTGACGGCGACGTTCATGGAACGGGAGGGGTATCCGAGCCGGCTCGAGCTGGTCGAGCGCTGGGAGTCGAGGACCGGGTTCGAGTTCGCAGACGAGCGGTTCTACCGCACGCTCGCGGTGTACAAGCTCGCGGCGCTCGGGGAGATGTTCTTCCGGCGCTATCTCGAGGGTAACAGCGACGATCCGATGTACCCGAAGATGGAGGAACGGGTGCCCGCGCTGGCCGCGCGCGCGGTGCGGATCATCGAGGGGGAGGAACCGCTCTGATGCGGTACTTCGAGGACGTCGAGGTCGGCGAGACCCGCGAGTTCGGCGAGTACGAGGTGACCGAAGAGGAGGTCGTCGAGTTCGCCGAGCAGTACGATCCCCAGCCGTTCCACGTCGACAGGGAGGCCGCCGAGGAGTCGATGTTCGGCGAGCTGGTCGCCTCGGGCTGGCACACCGCCGCGATGTCGATGCGGCTGCTCGTTGAGGGTCCCGACGACGAGGACGACCGGGCCGCGATGGGGTCCCCCGGCGTCGAGGAGCTGCGCTGGCACCAGCCCGTTAAACCCGGCGACACGCTTTCGGTGCGAACCGAAGTGCTCGAGAAGCGGCCCTCGGAGAGCCGCGAGGATCGGGGGTACGTGACGAGCCGGCTCGAGACGTACAACGGGGACGACGAGCTTGTCATGAGCTGGGTCGCGGACACGATCTATCGACGACGCGACGACGTCAGTTAGCGTCGTACGCGTCTGAGTTGATTTGACACAGTTCGTACGCCGCTACAGCTAATTGGTTAACATTGGTAACTAAGTTCGGTGGAGTTAAGACGACTCCGACCGATCACACGGCCATGTCAGACGACACCATCGAACGCGTCGCCGTCCTCGGCGCGGGGAACATGGGTCACGGAATCGCCGAAGTGACCGCGATCGCGGGGTACGACGTCGCGCTCCGGGATATCGAGCCCGAGTACGTCGAAGACGGCTACGAGTCGATCGCGTGGAGCCTCGAGAAACTCGAGGAGAAGGACCGTCTCGACGAGCCCGCCGACGCGATCCTCGAGCGGATCGAGACCACGACCGACCTCGAGGACGCCGTCGCCGACGCCGATCTCGTGATCGAGGCCGCGCCGGAGAACCTCGAGCTGAAACACGATATCTTCGCCGACCTCGAGCGCTACGCGGACGAGGACACCCTGCTGGCGACGAACACCTCGAGTCTGCCGATCACGGACATCGCGGAGGCGGTCGACACCCCCGAGCGCGTCCTCGGCCTGCACTTCTTCAACCCGCCGGTGAAGATGGACCTCGTCGAGGTCATCTACGGCGCGGAGACGAGCGACGGGGCGGCCGAGGCCGGCCACGACTGGGTCGAGTCGATCGGCAAGACGCCGATCTACGTCCGCAAGGACGTCCGCGGCTTCGTCGTCAACACCATCGTCGGTCCGTTCGTCGGCGAACCGGCCTGGATGGTCTCGGCGGGAGATGCGGAGATTCGGCAGGCCGACGCCGCGATGGTCCACGAACGGGGCTACCCGATGGGGCCGTTCGAACTCGCCGACCTGACGGGCATCGACGTCGGCTACCACGTCCGCAAGGAGGCCGGTGACGACGTCCCGCCGATTACGGCGGAGAAGGTGCAGGCGGGGGAGCTCGGCAAGAAGACTGGCAGAGGGTTCTACGACTATGAGAGTGGTGACGGTCCCGACTACGAACCCGGCCAGGGGGAGGGGTTCGACACGCTGCAGGTCGAGGCCCGGATGATCAACCGCGCGGCCTACCTGGTCGGCGAGGACGTCGCGACGCCGGAGGCGATCGATATCGGCGTCCGCCTCGGTCTCGGTTTCCCCGAGGGGATCTGCCGTCGCGCGGACAAGATCGGGCTCGATACCGTCCTCGAGAAGCTCGAGACCAAACTCGAGGAGACCGGCGACGATCGGTTCGAGCCCCACCCGTACCTGCGCGAGCTCGTCGCGGCGGGGAAAACGGGCGAGGACGCCGGCGCGGGCTTTCACGAGTACGGCGACGCCGACGCGGGCGACCTCGACTCCTACCGCTATCTCGACGCCGAGATCGACGACGGCGTCCTGCAGGTCGAACTCGACCGTCCCGAGCGGATGAACGCCCTCTCCGCGGACCTGCTTGGCGAGATCGACGACCTGTTCTCGACGGTCGACACCGACGAGATTCGCTGCGCGACGATCGAGGGAGCCGGCGACCGCGCGTTCAGCGCCGGCGCGGACATCGGCGGCTTCGGCTCGCTCGAGCCCACCGACGCGATGGACGTGACGCCCGCCTTCGAGACGGTCAACGAGTTCCCTCGCCCCGTACTGGCGAAGGTCGACGGCTACTGCCTCGGCGCCGGCCTCGAGCTCGCGCTGGCCTGCGACCTCCGGATCGCGACGAAGCGGTCGTCGTTCGGCGCGCCGGAGATCGGCCTCGGACTCATTCCCGGCGGCGGCGGGACGCAGCGACTCATGCGCGTCCTCGGCGAGACGCGCGCGAAGGAACTGGTCTTCCGGGGTAACCACATCGACGCCGAGCGAGCCGCCGACTGGGGGCTCGCCAACCGCGCGGTCGATCGCGACGAGTTCGACGAGACGGTCGAGGCGTTCGTCGACGACCTACGCGAGGGGCCGCCGATCGGCCTCGAGGTGGCGAAGAAGGTGATGAACCGCGGCGAGGACGCCAGCCTCGAGGCGGCGCTGGCGATGGAGAGCCAGGGCTTCGGCCTGCTCATCGGCACCGACGACGTCCGCGAGGGGACCGCGGCGTTCGCCGAGGACCGGGAGCCGGAGTTCGAGGGCCGGTAGATGGGCGACGCGAACGACGACGGGGCCGTCAGGTTCGCGGATCTCGAGGTCGGCGACGAGACGATCACCCACTCGCGGACGCTCACCGAGGCCGACGTGCGCGAGTTCGCGGGGGTCAGCGGCGACTTCAACCCGCTGCACCTGAGCGAGAGCTACACGGCCGATCTGCCGTTCGGCGAGCCGATCGCTCACGGCGCCTTGCTGTTTGCCGTGACGACGGGGCTGCTCTGGCAACACCGCCACGAGCGACCCGAGACGGTCGCGTTCTACGGCGTCGACTCCCTGCGGTTTACCGAGCCGGTCACGATGGAAACGACGGTTCACGCGGAGTCCGAACTGATCGAGAAAGAGCCTCGCGATCACCCCGTGGGCAACGGCCTCGCCCGCTACGAGACGCGCCTCGTGACCGACGACGGGGCGGTCGCGCTCTCCTGTGAGTTGCTGACGCTCGTGAGATAACGGCGTGGGTGTCTTCTCGAAGACGGGGCAGGATCGCTCGACCGCCGACGTCTAGCTCTCGTCGCCTTCGTCCGTCGTCTCGTCGTCTTCGCCGTCGACGTCGTCGAGTTCGTCCTCGGCGGCGTCGGCCTCGTCCTCGACCGACGACTGCACGTCGTCCATCTCGACGTCCGACTCGAGTTCGTCCCGGTCGATCGCATCCTCGAGGACCTCGGAATCGGTAACCGCGCCCATTCCGTCGTCCTCGACGGCGGATTCGATCGTCGTCGCGTCGATGGCCGAATCGACGTCGCCCGATTCCGAGGCCGACTGCAGCGCCCGACGGACGGCGACGTATCCCGCCAGGGCAACCCCTCCGGAGGCGACGGCTCCCGGGATGCCGAAGCGTTTGTACCCGAACGTGACGGCCTTCTTCCCGACGGTGAATGCGCCAATCATAGCGCTTGTCGTAGCGTCGGCGACGGGAAGAGGTCGGGGCTTTCGTGTGGAGGGACGTATCGAGACCCTGGCTCGAGCCGGCCATGGGCTCCGAACCGCTTCGTCGGAGGGATTCGTCAGCAAGTCAGACAGAAGTATAAAGAGGATTGACTTTCAATACAAGTTATATTATGGTGGACCGACCGAACACTCGACGACGATTCCTCGCGCTGTCCGGAGCGACGATGGCCACCGGCCTGGCCGGCTGTTCCGACTCCGACACGTCCGAGGACGACGGCAATGGGACGAACGAGACGACGAACGGTGACGACGACCCACCGGAGGACGACACTGAAGACGAGGGTGACGACGAATCCGAAGACGAGGAGGAGGACGAAGACGAGGTCGAGTCCCCCGAACTCGCACTCGAGACCGAGTACGACAGCCGCGAGGAGTTCGGCCAGCCCGGGGAGGGGTTCGACGACTTCGAGGACGCCGAGGAGTGGGAGGTCGTTCGCGGCTCCGCCGAGCCCGACGAGGAGGTCGCGTTCGAGGGCTCCCAGAGCCTTCGACTCTCCGCCGAGGACGGCGAGGACGTCATCGTCGAGCGGGAGATCGAATCGACGGACCTCACCGATCGCGATCTCTCGCTCGCCGTTCGAACGACCACTCCCGGAAACGTCGCGGTCGATATCCGGCTCGTGGACGCCGCCGGCGGATCGACTCACCACCAGCTCCGCTCGGTTTCCTACGGCGCCGACGACGTCGGCTGGTTCCGGACGAGCCCGGGCGTCTTCGAGGAGGGATCGGCGCCGCTCGAGCGCGACGCCGTCGAACGGATCCAGCTGCTCGTCTACAACACCGACGAGGCCGAGGTGTGGGTCGACGACCTCCGGGTTCACGACAGGCCCGAGACCGGGTACGTCGTGCTCTGCTGGGACGACGGGACGCCCGACTTCTACGACGCCGCGAGTCCGCTCCACGACGAGTACGGCGTCAACGCGGTCCAGTCGGCGGTTCGGCAGTGGACCCAGGGGTCCCGGGACGACGTCATGACTCTCGAGCAGCTACAGGAGCGCCAGGAGACCGGCGACCAGATCATCGCCCACGGGAGCCACGTCTTCCTCGAGGACCTCGAGGAAGACCAGCTCAGGGAGTCCCTCGAGGGCGACAAACAGTGGGCCGTCGACAACGAGCTTCAAGGCGGCCACTACATCACGTACCCGCACAACAGCTTCGATCGGACGGTCCTCGACGTCGCGTCGGACTACTACTACGCCGGCGGGTTCAACCAGGCCGGTGACGTCAACCTCACCGGCGTCTACGGCTTCGATCCGCTGGTGCTCCCGCGAACGATCGGCCACGACCTCGAGATCGCGACGCGGTGTGTCGATCTCGCCGCCGAACACCGCCAGTGTACGATCCTGAACTTCCACGCCTTCGATCTGGAGAACACGATGGACGAAGCCGACTACGAGGAACTCCTGGAGCACATCGATAGCGAGGACGGTATCGAGGTCGTCGATTTCGACGATCTCTGGCGGATGCGCCGCGAAGGACACTAACTCGAGTCCGGTCGGTTACGGTTACGTCGTTTCCGATTCGGGCGTCGCCGTGCTCGCCTCGATGAGCTGAATGAGGACGGAGGCGAACAGCGAACCCGCGCTCCAGATCGCCGTTTCGCTCCCGTCGTCGTCGACGACGCTCAACAGGATACTGTCCTCGTCGGCGATCACGATCCGGCCCGAACGCTGATCGTCGTCGCGGTGTGCCGGCGGAATGGCCGTCACAACGCCGTCGATCGCACCCAGGCGGTCCCGGACGGTCCCGTTTCTGCTGATGACGGTGATCGAGACGGCGTCGGCCGCGCGATCCTCGAGGGTCCGTTCGATCTCGGGCGTAACGAGTTCCGTCAGGCGGGTCCCGAAGACGATCTCCTCGTCAGCCTGCGAGAGGAGGTCGACGACGCGGTCATCGACTCGGTCGCGGCTCCGTACCGTCCAGATGTCCTCCTGGGTTTCCTCGGTCGTCGACTCCTGCTTGACCGAGTCGACGAACTCGAAGGCTCGCTCCCGTTCCCGCTCGAAACGGTTTTGAAGCGTCTCCTCCGCCTCGTCGATACTGACCGGTCGGTACCGGATCGGGCTCGACTGCTGGACCTCGAGCAGCCCCCGATCCTCGAGGCTCTCGGCGACGCTGTACACCTGCGATCGGGGGACGTCGGTGACGCTCGCGACATCGCGGGCGGTTCCCGACCCCAGCCGGTGAAGCGCGATGAAGACCTTGGCCTCGTAGCTCGTGAGGCCGAGTCGCTCGAACGCGTCGATGGCCTCGCTCTCGTCGTCGGTCACGGTTCGTCCTCCCCTGCGTGCTCCGAGACCGTGTCCGTTTCCATTTCGGTTCCGCCGTCGCTCGCGGCCGGCGTCGCGGCTCCCACCCTCGAGCGGTCGAACGAGACGTCCGGGCCGAAGTACCGCGTCCACAGCACGAGCAGCGTCGGCAGGACGATCACGCTCGCGAGGAACGAGTAGATGATCGTCATCCCGGTGATGATCCCGAACTGCCGAAGCGCCGGGAGGATCGCGAAGGCGAGGGTGCCGAAGCCGCCGACGGTCGTCGCCGCGCTGCCCAGCAACGCGCCCCCGGTTCCCGTCACGGTCGTGTGCATCGCCGACCAGACGTTGCCCTGGCGCTCCAACTCGAGCGTGTACCGGGCGCTGACGTGGATGCTGTAGGCCACCCCGAGCCCGATCGTGAGGCTGGTGATCATCCCCGTCAGCACGTTGAACGGCATCCCCAACAGGTACATCGTTCCCAGGATCCAGCTGACCGCGAACGCGACCGGGAGCAGGGTCACCGCCCCGAGACTCGCGCTGTTGCCGGTGAGCTTGTACGCGACCGTCAGGAACGCGAAGACGGCCACGAGCGTGATCATGAGGCTCTGCAGGACCGTCTCGAGCAGGTCCTGTTCGACGATGTAGTTGACGATCGGATCGCCGGTGGCGAAGGCGTTGAGTTCGCCATCGCTCGCGTCGAGGTTGCGCTCGTCGCCCGCGCCGGCGGCGTCGAGATCGCCGGCGATCGAACGTAGCTCGGTGGTAACGTCGCCGACGTTGGCACCGCCGTCGGTCGCGACGATCAGCCGAACCGACTCGTACTCGCCGCCGTCGGTCCGATGGATGACGGTGCTCGCTTCGTCCTCGTTGACCTCGAATAGCTCGTCGTACAGCGCCTCGACGTCCTGGTCGGGAGTGCCGTCGCCGGTCGTATCCGCATCCTGGAACGACTCGTTGAACGACTCGTTCTCGGCTGCGGTGTCGTCCATCACGGATAGCGGTCCTTCGACGTCGGCCTCGCCGTTCGGTAGCGTGTAGACGACGTCGCTCTGGGACGCCTCGTCCTGGGTCTCGTTGAGCTGCTGTAAGGCCCCATCGTCGGTTATCCCACCCTCGACCAGTATCTGTGCCTCCGTGTCCTCGCGCTGGAAGTTGTCGTTGATGTACTCGAGGTCGTCGGCGGCCTGGTACTCACCGGGGGCCATCGACCCCGGCAGGTGTTCGGTCCAGCCGGGCGGGCTCTCCGCGAGGAAGTCTTCCTCCTCGAAGCTGGTGTCGACCTGGGTCGCGCCGTAGACGCCGCCCGCCGTGAGCAGAAGGGCCGCGATCAGGACGATCACTGGGATCTTCCGGGCCGCGCTCGAGCCGAGCGTCAGCGCGCTCGTGAACCCGCCCTCGCGGGTCCCGAACGCGCGCTTGCGACGGTCCCAGCCCCGGGATTCGAGCAGCGAGTCGATCTCGACTTTCAGCGCGGGAATCAACGCGCCGAAAATGATCAAGGCGGCGAGGATCCCGAACGCGCTAACGATACCGAACTCCTGGATCGGGGCGATCGGACTCACGAGATTCGCGAGGAAGCCGATCGCCGTCGTCGCCGTCACCCAGACGAGGGCGACGCCGACGCCGGCCAGCGCGATCGCCATCGAACCGCGGACGGTGCTCGTCTTCCCTTCGGCCTCGCGCTGTTCGCGGTGGCGCATGAAGACGTGGATCGCGTAGTCGATCGAGAGCCCGATCAACAGTACGGGCACGGCGATCATCATCTGGTTGAACGCGATCCCCGCCCAGCCCATGAAGCCGAACGTCCAGATCAACACGCCGCCGATCCCGACGACCCCAAGGACGATGTCGAGGGGGTCGCGGTAGGCGACCGCCAGCGCGCCGACGACGAACAGCAGCGCCAGCGGACCGACGATCGCTAAGCTGTCGCCCATCGAGTTCTCGATCTCGTCGGTGATGATGCCGGCACCGAAGACGACGTACTCCTGTTCGTGCTGGGTCGCGAGGTCGCGGAGATCGAGCTGGGTCTCGAGGGTCGCGTCCATCTCGCCGCCCATCTCCATGTCGTCGGCGCCAGCCGTCTCCTGGGCGACCATCGTCATCCGGGCGTCGGCCTCGGTCGAGCCGGGCTCGTAGTCCGAGGGCATGAAGCCGAGTCCCGCCCCCTCGTTGCCGTCGTCCTCGTCGAGGACCTCCTGGATCAGGTCCTCGAACTCCTCGTCGTCCAAGTCCTCGAGGGCCTCGATCTGCTCGTCGAGCGACGGCGTCTCGTCGTCCTCCTCGAACTCGTCCCAGTCGTCCTCGAGCGCCTCGGCGTCGTCGCCGAGCTGTTCGTACTCGTCCTCGAGGACGCCCATCGTCGCACCGGCGTAGATCCCCTCGAGGGCTTCCTCGAGCTCCTGGTACTCGGGGCTTTCCTCGGGATCGTCCGGCATCTCCTCGATCGCGAAGCGGTTGGACTCGATCTCGCGGGCCTGCTCGGCGAGCTCCGTGTACTGGTCGGTCTGCTCGGCGTCGAGTTCGGCTTCGGTCGCCGTTTCCTCGATCGTCGCCTCGATCTCGGCTTCGATCTCGGCCGCGGTTTCGTCGTCGCCGGCCTCGGACGCCTCCTCGTACTCGCGCTGGAGCTCGACGACCTCGTCGAGTCCGTCCTCGAGCGTCGTCGCACGGTCGTCGAGTTCGGACTCCCGCTGTTCGAGCTCCTGTCCGTCCTCCTCGAGTTCCTGACCGCCTTCCTCGAGTTCAGCGGCCTCGGCCTCGAGTTCGGCGATCTCGTCGTCGAGGACGCCCGCCGTCGCGGCGGTGAAGACCGCCTCGAGCTCATCTTCGTCCGGTCCGATCCCGGCTTCGGCGGGATCGAACTCGTCGGGGTCGGCGTCGGCTGCGTCCTCGAGCTCGGCGGCCTCGGCCTCGAGGGCCTCCTGTTGCTCCTCGAGTTCGGTGGCCTGGGCCTCGAGTGCGGCGAACTCCTCCTCGAGAACACCCGCCGTCGCGGCAGTGAAGACCGCCTCGAGTTCGTCTTCGTCGGGTTCGAGCCCCGCGTCGGCGGGCTCGAGCTGTTCCTCGACGTCGTCGCCGGCCGCGTCCTCGAACTCGGCGGCCTCGGCCTCGAGGGCCTCCTGATCGTCCTCGAGCTCGGCTGCGTCGTCTTCGAGCTGGTTGAACTCCGCATCGAGGACGCCCGCGGCTGCGACGGCGAGCGCTTCGAGTCCGTCGTCCGCCTCGAGGTCGTCCTCGGCGGATTCGAGTTCGTCGGGATCGGTCTCGGCGAGCGCCTCGAACTCGGCGGCCTGCTGGCCGTTCAGGTCGGCGTCAGCGATCGTCTCGTCGATCGTCGCCTCGATCTCGTCTTCGATCGCCTCGGCCGTGGCCTCGTCGTCGGTCGCCGCCAGCTCGGCGCGGAGTTCGACGATCTCGAGAAGTCCGTCCTCGAGAGTCTCAACTCGTTCCTCGAGCTCGGCCTCGCGGTCGGCGAGGTCGTCGCCGCGCTCCTCGAGCTCCGCCTGCTGGGCCTCGAGTTCGGCGCCGTTCGTCTGTAGCTCGTCGGCTCCCGCACCGGCGTCGTCCGCATCGATCTCGTCCCGGGCCGTCTCGACGGCTGCCTCGTACTCGGCGGCCTGCTCGTCGTCGAGGTCGGCCTCGGCGACCGTCTCGTCGATCGTCGCCTCGATCTCGGCCTCGGCGTCGGTGGCAGCCGCCTCGTCGCCGGCCGCGCTCGCCAGTTCGTACTGGTACTCGAGCTCGATTACCTCCTCGAGTCCCGACTGGAGGGTCTCAGTTTGGGCCTCGAGTTCGGCTTCCTGCTGTTCGAGCGCTTCGGCCTGGCTCTCGAGTTCCGCCTGCTGGGCCTCGAGCTCGGCGGCGTCGCCGCCGGCGAGTTCGGCGAGCTCCTCCTCGGAGACGGTGATCTCATCGCGGGCCGACTCGACGGCGGCCTCGTACTCGGCGGCCTGTTCGTCGTCGAGGTCGGCCTCGGCGATCGTCTCCTGAGTTACCGTCTCGATTTCGGCCTCAGCGGCGGCCGCCTCGTCGTCGTCGCCGGCCGCGCTCGCCAGTTCGTACTGGTACTCGAGCTCGATTACCTCCTCGAGCCCCGACTGGAGGGTCTCAGTTTGGGCCTCGAGTTCGGCCTCCTGCTGTTCGAGCGCTTCGGCCTGGCTCTCAAGTTCCTGTTGCTCTTCCTCGAGTTCGGCGGCGTCTTCCTCGAGCTGTTCGAACTCCTCGGCGAGTACGCCCACCGTCGCGCCGGTGTAGACCTCCTCGAGGGCCTCGTTCAGTTCCTGGTATTCGGGAAGCTCCTCGGGCGGCAGCTCGGCCTGTCGCTCGAGCATCCAGCGGTTGGTCTCGACCTCGCGAGCGTCCTCGGCGAACTCCTCGTACTCGTCGGCCTGGTCGGCGTCGAGTTCGGCCTCGTCGACCGCCCCGTCGATCGCCGCCTCGATCTCGGCGTCGATCTCGTCGGCCGCGGCCTCGTCGCCGTCGGCCGACGCCTCCTCGTACTCGCGCTGGAGCTCGGTGACGTCATCGATACCCTCCTCGAGGACGTCGCTGCGGTCCTCGAGTTCGGCCTCGCGGTCCTCGAGCTCCTCGCCGCGCTCCTCGAGTTCGTCGATCTCCTCGTTCGTGATCGCGGTCATCGCGAGGATGTTCTCGACGCCGGTGATCGGATCGTCGTCGGCCAGCGTCGCGTTGATCGACTCGTTATCGCGGATCTCCTGTTGGAACTCGAGCGAGGTGATCAGCGATTCCTGCGTGAGGACGTTCCCGCCCTCGTCTCTGTGTATCAGCTGGACCGAGGTCGTGTTCTCATCGCCTTCCGCGGCGAAGTTGTCGTCCATCTCCTCGAGGGCTTCGGCTTCCGCGGACTCGCCCTCGAACTGGTCGAGCGAGGAGTCGTCGTCGACCATCGGCATTCCTGCGCCGACGAGCGCCGTAGTCAACAGCAACGCGACGATGACGATCTTGGAGTACGACGTGATCAGTTCCGAGAGCCGATACGGAAGGCTCATCCGCTCACCTCGGGCGTACGGGTGGATCGGATTGGGAGGGACATTCTGTTGTTACGATCCTACAAACTCGCCGCATATACCTGTTCGCATCTCCTAACCCGCGGGCGGTATCGCCGTTGCTAGCCGAATCGAGGGGCTGAGAGAACGGAATCCGTCCGAGAGTTACTCGATCGAGACGGTCGTCAGGTCCTCGGCGAAGCGAACGTCGCCGTCGTAGTGGGCGCCGATCGACTCGAGCATCTCCTCGTGTCGGCCCTCCGTGTGGGGATAGAGGTGGGTCAGGTAGACCCGGCCGATCTCCCGGCCGGCCAGTTCGCGCCCGAGCGTTTCGGGCGTCGGGTGGTTCGAGACGTCGACGTCGTCGGGAAACGAGCAGTCGTGGGCCAGAATTGCGGACCCCTCCGCGAAGTTCGCCAGCCCCGCGAACGCCTCGCTGTCGCCGCTGAACGTAAAGCGGTCGTCGAACCGGTAGGCCAGACACGGCAGCGAGTGACGCGTCTCGTAGGCGGAGACGTCGAACCCCGCGACCGAAAACTCGCCGGGGTGGACCTCCCGCACCTGCAGATCGAGTTTGTCCTGCATGTACTCGTGGACCTCGAGCAGGCCGTCGACGAGCGACTTGGTGCCCTGCGGACCGACGACCTCGAGGTGTTCCTCGCCGGCGAGCCAGCGGGCCTTCATCAGCGGCAGCAGGTCGGCGACGTGGTCGAGGTGGTGGTGCGTCAACAGGACCGTCGAGATGGCCTCGTAGCCGACACCGGACTGCTGGAGCCGGTGGAGGATACCGGAGCCGCAGTCGACCAGCAGCGTTCGACCCTCGTCCTGAACGAGGATCCCCGTCTGGAAGCGTTCGCCGGTGGGCATCGCGCTGCCCGTGCCGAGAAAGGTGACGCGCATGTCCGACTCTGGGACCGCACACCCGATAAGGCTGGCTCTCGGTCGCCGCATTCGCCAGTGATTACTCGACCGCCCGCGGACACTTTGATATGCGCGCTGCAGTACTCGAGGCCTACGGCGAGCCCCTGTCGATCGAGTCGGTCGAGGATCCGGAGCCCGAACCCCACGGCGTCGTCGTCGACGTCGAGGCCTGCGGAATCTGCCGGAGCGACTGGCACGCCTGGCAGGGCCACGGCGAGTGGGCCGACGATCAGGTTCCGATCGGACAGATACTGGGCCACGAGCCAGCGGGGACGGTCGCCCGCGTCGGCGACCGCGTGAGTCGGTTCGAGCCCGGCGACCGCGTCGCGATCCCGTTCAACCTCGGCGAGGGCTCCTGTCCGCAGTGTCGGAACGGCCACGGAAACGTCTGCGAGGACGGCTACGCGCTGGGCTTCGAGGAGACGGTTCCCGGCGCGTTCGCAGAGCAGGTCGGCGTTCCACACGCCGACTTCAACGCCGTGGCGCTCCCCGACGGCGTCTCGACGACCGAGGCGGCCGCGCTGGGCTGTCGCTACGTCACGGCCTTCCACGCGCTGGCCCACCGCGCCGACCTCGAGGCCGGCGACTGGGTCGCCGTCCACGGCTGCGGGGGCCTCGGCCTCGCCGCGGTCCAGATCGCGGCCGCGCTCGGAGCCAACGTCGCGGCGGTCGACATCCGCGAGGATCCCCTCGAGCTGGCGACCGAGCTGGGCGCCGACGCGACGGTGACCGCGGGCAACGGCGTCGACGTCCCGGCCGAGATCGAGTCCGCGACGGACGGGGGCGCCCACGTCTCCGTCGACGCGCTCGGTCGCGCCGAGACCTGCCGGAACAGCGTCGACTGCCTCCGCACTCGAGGGACCCACGTCCAGATCGGGCTCACCACCGACGCCGAGCGCGGCGAGGTGTCGCTTCCGATCGACGAGATTACCCGCTGGGACGTCACGGTCGTCGGCTCGCGGGGGATGCCGCCCTCGCGGTACGACGAACTGCTTCGGTTGATCGCGTCGGGCCGGCTCGAGCCCGACGCGCTCGTCACGAGGGAGGTCGGGCTCGAGGACGTCTCGGATCGGCTCGCGGCGATGTCCGAGTACGAGACGCGGGGCGTCGAGGTCGTCACGGAGCTCTGAGTTCGACTCGAGGCGCTACCGATCGACCCTGCCGCGGGCGCTGATCGCCCTGTCGGCCGGGGTGAACAGGAACCGGTCGTACGTTCCCGCGTACGATCCGAGCAGCGGTTCGTGATCGTCCGTCCGGACCCCGATGGCAGGAGGGTCGTCCGCGACGTACCGGTCGGCCGGGTCGTTGGGATCGTAGACGGCGAAGACGACGTCGTCGTCGGCCACGTCGTAGTCGTACAGCAACACGTAGTGACCGTTGAGGACGTCCTCGCCGGAGATCGTTATCCCGGCCGATCCGAACTCGTCGATCGCGGCCCGAAGCTCGCGCGCTTGCGTTTCGTAGTCGATCCAGTCGGGACTGAGAAGCGCCCACCGCCGGAGCCACGACTCGGCGTCCAGGAACTGCTGGCGGTGGAAGCGCTCGATGTCGTCCCGAACCGGCGCGGCCGCATCGTCCTCGAGCGGTTCGTTCACGTGACCGATCTCGCTCGCTGAGTCGCGCTCGAGCGGAACGGCCGTCGGCTCCTCGCAGTACCACTGCGCGGCCGCGACCATCCCGTAGCAGTACCCCTTCGTTCCGAACAGTCGGTTGGCGTTCGTATAGATCTCGTCGACGACCGTCCCGAGACGCGGTCCCGAACCGGCCTGCAAGGTGTCTGTCGCTCGCGTCCCCAGCGGGGTCTCGAGTCGGCCCGTGACCTCCTCGCGGAGCTCGCGCCTCGAGACGAAATCGGTCGGCTCCGGCGGGATCGGTGGCGTCGCGTAGTTCTTGAAGCCAAAGCCGTCGATGCGAGGATCGAACTCCCGTCCGTCGGTCGAGCCTGGGTCCGACGTCGACCGCGATCGCTTCAGCGACGCCGCCGACAGTGCGCCGACGCCGGCCGATAGCGAGAGACCGCAAAGCAGGGCGCGTCGAGTGATTCGCGTCATAATTTCGGAAGCTTGCGAAGTGAGCTCGAGCCGTCGATCGCTCGAGTGCGGCTGCAGTATGTCGTTGCGGACGGACTCCCTGGCGGGCCGAAACTCCCGACTCGGGATTGCGGTCCACGTCGTTGCGCGACGCGGTTCGTCTCTTTCTCGCACCGAACGAGCAAATATACGTACGACTTGCGAGTGCAAGGGTCCGACTCCGTCACCGATCGCGCGAACGATCGCACCACTTTCACTCCGCTGGCCAAACCCTCTTACACCGCGGCCTCCCAGGTCGGGGTGATGGACGGGATCGACGGGCTCGAGTTGCCGATCGCCGACGAGGAGTTGCCCTTCGACCCGGACGCCGTCACGATCGAGGACCGCGACGTCTTCGAGCTGCTCGAGCCCGCGGTCCAGGAGTGGTGGCTCGAGGCGTTCGGCGAGTACGTTCCCGAGAACGACGGCTTCTTCACGCCGCCCCAGAAGGGGGCGCTCCCGAAAATCGACGCGGGGACGAACACGCTCGTCTGTGCTCCGACGGGTTCGGGGAAAACGATGGCGTCGTTTACCGCAATCATCGACGAGCTCTACCGTCGGGGTCGGGAACACGAGGACGGCCTCGAGAATTCAGTTTACTGTCTCTATATATCGCCGCTGAAGTCGCTGGCCAACGACATTCACCGCAACCTCGAGGTGCCCCTCGAGGGGATCGAGGCCGTCGCGGAGAAGCGGGGGAAAGCGGTCGATGAGATCCGCCACGCCATCCGCCACGGCGACACCCCCTCGAGCGAGCGCCAGAAGATGCTCGAGGAGACCCCCCACATCCTGAACACGACGCCGGAGACGCTCGCAATCTTGCTGAACTCCCCGAAGTTCCGCGAGAAGCTTCGGACCGTGGAGTACGTCATCGTCGACGAGATCCACTCGCTGGCGGGCGGCAAACGCGGAACCCATCTCTCGGTGAGCCTCGAGCGACTCGAGGCGATGGCCGCGGGCGAGATCACGCGAATCGGCTGCTCGGCGACGATCGACCCGCTCTCGCAGGTCGCGGAGTTCCTGGTCGGACAGGAAGAGCCGGGGGGCGCTCCCCGGGAGTACGAGATCGTCGACGCCCGCTTCGCCCGCGAGTTCGACATCGAACTCGAGTCGCCGACCGACGACCTGATCCACACCCCCCGTGAGGTCGTCCAGGATCGTTTCTACGAATCGCTCCACGAGCACGTGCAGAACCACACGAACACGCTCGTCTTTACGAACACACGCTCGGGCGCCGAGCGTGTCCTGCACAACCTCCGGGAGCGCTTCGACGCCTACGACGAGGGGAACTCGGGCTGTCACCACGGCAGCCTCTCGAAGGAAGTTCGTCAGGACGTCGAGGGTCGGCTGAAGAGCGGCGAGCTCGAGGTGGTCACGAGCTCGACCAGCCTCGAGCTGGGGATCGACATGCCCCACGTCGACCTCGTGGTGCAGGTCGGCTCCCCGAAGTCGGTCGCCGCCCTGCTCCAGCGGGTCGGGCGGGCGGGCCACCGCGTCGGCCAGACCGTCACGGGTCGCGTGATCGCGCTGGATCGGGACGAACTGCTCGAGTGTGCGGTCATGCTGAAGAAGGCCGAGGACGGGTTCGTCGACTCGGTGTCGATCCCGCGAAACGCCCAGGACGTCGCCGCCCAGCAGGTCTACGGGATGGCGATCGCCGAGATCCGTCCCGAGTCCGAAGTGAGGAGGATCCTCCGGCGTGCGTACCCCTACCGGAACTATCCCGACGAGGAGTGGGAGTCGCTCTGTCGGTACCTCACCGCCGAGTACGCCGGGCTCGAGGAGAAAAACGTCTACGCGAAAATCTGGCGCGACGAGAACGACCCGCCCGGCGGGGAACACCACCACGAGGCGTTCCCGGTCGGCGAGCCCCTGATCGGCAAGCGCGGCCGGCTCGCGCGGGTGATCTACATGACCAACATCGGGACGATCCCCGATTCGTTCACCTGCGACGTCCACACCCGCGCGAGCGACGAGTGGGTCGGCCAGCTAGACGAAAACTACCTCGACACCTTGGAGAAGGGCGACGTCTTCGTCCTCGGCGGGAACCACTTCGAGTACCGCTACCGCCGAGGGTCGAAGGTGTACGTCGACCACACGAGCGCCCGGCCGACGGTTCCGTCGTGGTACTCCGAGCGACTGCCGCTGTCGTACGACCTGGGCTGCGAGATCCTGGCGTTTCAACGCCAGCTACTCGAGCACTACGACGAGGGCGGACCCTCCCGGGTTCGGGGCTGGCTGCGGGGGTTCCCGCTCGACGACGACAGCGTGCGGGCGATCGCCCGGCTGTTCGACCACCAGCTGCGGTACGCGGGCGTCGAAAGCGTCAGCACGGACGAGCGACTCGCGATCGAGGTCGAACGCGATCGCAACGAGTACGAGCGCCACTACTACGTTCACTCTAACTACGGGCGGAGGGTCAACGACGGGCTCTCCCGGCTGCTCGCCTACCACTGCGCACAGGAGGCGACGGCCAACGTCAAGGTCGCCGTCGCCGACAACGGCTTCGCCCTCTCGATGCCGCTGAACCGCAAGATCGATCTCGAGGGGATCCTCGACGACCTCGATCCCGATGACGTCCGCGAGGACCTGCGCGCTGCCCTCTCGGGGACCGATCTCCTGCAGCGGTACTTCCGAATCAACGCCACGCGGGCGCTGATGATCCTCAAACGGTACAAGGGCTACGAGAAATCGGCCAGCGAACAGCAGGTCTCGAGCGAGATGCTGCTGGGATTCGCACAGGATCTCGAGGGGTTCGCGGTGATCGAGGAGACCTACCGCGAAATTCTGGAGGACAAGCTCAACGTCGCCGAGATCGAGGGGATCGTCGCGGCGATCGACTCCGGCGAGCTGGCGGTCGAGCGCCAGCTGCTGGACTCGCCGACGCCGCGGGCGTTCGGGCTGGCGACCCTCTCGGCGAGCGACGTCGTCCTCGCCGAAGACGAGAGCGCGGCCCTGCAAGCGTTCCACGAGCGCGTCCTCGAGGAGATCGGCGAGGAGTCGCTCGGGCGGCTCTCGACGGAGAACTGAGAGACGCCGGGGCGGGTCCTTACCGACGGCAGTTAACAGTGGAAGCGGGCACGTCACTCACGACGGGTCAGGCGGGCCTCGAGTCTCCGATTCGCTCGCTACTCCGAGGCGTTGCGCGAACCGAACACGTAAACAGTGGAAACCGCGTTAGTAGGAACCATGAGCGACGACCCCCCGAACTGGGAGTTCAAGGACCGTGACATCGCGATCCTCTGTGAACTCGCGGAGGACCCGCAGCTCTCCTCGCGGGAGTTGACCGACGTACTCGAGGCCGACTACGACATCGACGTCTCCCACGTCACCGTCAGCGAGTCGATCCGACGGATGCGAAACGAGGGCGTCTTCCGGGAGGCGATCATCCCCAACGAGGAGTACTACATCTTCGCGCTGTTCGAGTTCAAGTTCAACACCGACGGTTTCGCCGACGGCTGGCGCGAGGCGATGGAACACATCCGCGAGGACAAACACACCCTGTTTTTCTTCCTCTCGGACGGGGAGTACCAGTGGAAGACGGTGATGATGTTCCGGAACCGCGAGCAGGTCTCCCGGTGGATCCACGACTGTTACACCGAGTACGGCGACGTCATCGCCAACGTTCGTAACTCGGCGGTCCACAACGTGCTCAAGTTCCGGACCGATCCGGAGATCTACGAGGACCTCGGGGAGGAGTACGATGCCTGAGGAGGGAGATTCCTCGAGCGGCGTCGCCGAACTCGCCCTCGGCGACCGAAACTACGCCTCGACGAGTTCCCGTAGCCGCGGGAGTACCTCGGTCACGTCCTCGCGGCAAACCACGTCGGCCGCCGCGTCACACGGGGTCGACTCGAGGTTGATCACGCCGACGGTCGCGCCGCTCGAGGCCGCCCGCCGGGGGAGCGAGGCCGCGGGCTCGACGACCAGCGAGGAACCGATCGCCAGGAAGACGTCACTCTCGCGGGCCAGCGACTGTGCGCGCTGGATCACGGCGCCCGGAAGCTGCTCGCCGAAGAGCACGACGTCGGGCTTGTAGACGCCGCCGCAGTCGCAGGTCGGCGGCAGTTCGCCGTCGGCGGCTCGCGCGAAGATCGGCTCGCCCTCGCGCCGTCGGCCGCAGTCGGTGCATCGAACCCGGCGGGCGTTGCCGTGGAGCTCGAGCACGGAGCCCTCCCTGTCGACGTTCGGTGCGTCGGTCTCGCCGTCCCGAACGGCGACCGCCGCGTCCCGGTGGAGGCCGTCCGTGTTCTGGGTGCAGACCGCGTCGAGGGAGCCGTCGCGCTCGAGCGCGGCCAGCGCCTCGTGGCCCGCGTTGGGTTCGTACTCGCCGCCGAACATCGCCTCCTGGAGCTCGAGGCGGTCCGCCCAGAACCCCTCCGGGTCGCTTCGGAAGCGGCCGTAGGTGAACTGTCCCTCGTCGAAATGCTCCCAGACGCCGTCGTCGCCCCGGAACGTGGGGATTCCCGAGGGTGCCGAGATGCCGGCGCCCGTGAGGACGGCCGCGGTGTCGGCGGTTCGAATCGCCTCGGCGAGCGTCTCGAGATCGTCCATACCGAGGACCTGGGGTCGGATCGACAAAAGCGAGACGAAAATCGCGTTCCTCGAGCGGATCGACCCATACAATAGAGTAGCCCTAACCGCAACTCGTACCCGTGCGATCCGATACATCTCCCTCGTCCGACGGACAGCCGCCCGGGCCCGACGGTCTCCCGCTGGTTGGCAACCAGCTGGCGTTCGTTCGCGACCCGTACGGGTTTATGACCCGCACCGCCCGCGAGTACGGCGATATCGCCTCCTGGGAGGAACCCACGGGCCGGGTCTATCAGCTCAACCACCCGGACCACATCGAACAGGTGCTGGTCGGGAACAACCAGCACTACGTCAAGGGCGAGCAGTTTCAGCATATCCTTAGACCGGTCACGGGAAACGGCATCCTGAACAGTGAAGGGGCCGTCTGGCGCCGGAATCGACACCTCATCCAGCCCGCGTTCGCGCCCGACCGAATCGAGGAGTACGCCGAAATGATGACCGCGTTCACCGAGGACGCACTCGAGGATTGGCACGACGGCCAAACCCGGCTGTTCCACGAGGATATGATGGAACTGACGCTGCGGATCGTCGCCCGAGCGCTGTTCGGCGTCGACATCGACGACCACGTCGACACGATCGGCGACGTCCTCGAGGAGTTCATGCTCGCCAGCGAGAGCCTCTCGCACCTCGTCCTGCCGCCGGGGGTCCCGGCGCCCTCCCGGCGGCGTATTCGGCGTGCACGCGAGAAGCTCGACGCCGTCATCTACCCCCTGATCGAGCACCGACGAACGAACCCCACTGACCGGGGCGTCATCTCGAAGCTCCTCGAGGTAACCGACGAGCGCGGAACCGCGCTCTCGGACGAGCAGATCCGCGACGAGGTCGTGACGCTGCTGCTGGCCGGCCACGAGACGACCGCCCTCTCGCTGACGTTTACCGCCCACCTCCTCGCGAGGAACCCGGCCGTCGAGGACCGTCTCGTCGCGGAGCTCGAGGCCGAACTCGGCGGCGAAACGCCGACGATGGCTGACCTTTCCGTTCTGTCGTACACCGGGCGGGTGGTCAAAGAGTCGATGCGGCTTTACCCGCCCGTGCCGGGAATCGTCCGTGAGCCCGTCAAGCCCGACATTATCGACGGCTACGAGATCCAACCGGGGTCGACGGTTCGGATGCACCAGTGGGTCGTCCACCGCGATCCGCGCTGGTACGACGACCCCCTCGCTTTCCACCCCGAGCGCTGGACCGACGAGATGGAGTCCGAGCTGCCGAAGCTGGCGTACTTCCCGTTCGCGGCCGGCCCGAGACGGTGTATCGGGGACCGGTTCGCCATGCTCGAGGCCCGGCTGATCCTCGCGACGATCTACCAGAACTACCACCTCGAGCTCGTTCCCGGAACGGAGGAACTCGATCTACTGGCGACGATCACCGCCCGTCCGAAACACGAGATTCCGATGACCGTCCACGAACGGTAACCCGCATCGAGACTCAGTCCTCCCAGTACTCGACGTCTTCGTCGAGCCGGTAGTAGCCGTGAAGCGAGCGCTCCCCCTCCCCGCCGGGCGGGGAATCGACGAAGACGCCGAACTTGTTCATCTCGGGGTAGACGGTGAGGTCGGGTTCGACCATCGTCGAGACCAGCAGATACCGGAGCACCCCGTCGCCGTCGTTGACGACCTGATGGCCGCCGTCCTCGTTCGCCGGAAGCGCCGCGAAGACGCCGCCCTCGAGCGGCTTTTCTCCCTCTTCGCACCGGAGGATCCCTTCGCCCTCGAGGACGAAGATCGCCTCCTCGTTGGCGGTGTGGTAGTGGTAGGGCCACGATCGTTCGCCGGCCGGCAGCTCGTACAGGCTACAGCCGAGATCGGTCGCGTCGACCGCGCTCGAGAGCTGCTTGCGCCGGAACCGTGAGGATCCCCGGTCGTACTCGGTCCACTCGAGGTCGGCCTCGTTGATCGCGTTCGTCATGCGGTGGCGATACGATGGAAGCCACAAAGAGTCCTCGGGGCGGGGTCGCGACACGAATAGGCACATCGGAGGAACGCCGTTCCGATCGCGGCCGAGACCCCGACTTCGAACGATTGCGCTTAAGTTCCGGCGACCGGAATCGGGTGGTATGCAGGACAGAACCTACACTGCCGACGCCGAGCCCGGCGACGACGCGACGGTCGCCGGCTGGGTCCACGAGATCCGTGACCTCGGCGGGATCGCCTTCCTGATTCTCCGAGATACGACCGGCAAGATTCAGGTCAAGTTCGAGAAAGACGAGATGGACGAGGATCTCGTCGAGACCGGCCTCGGCGTCTCGCGCGAGAGCGTCGTCAAAGTTTCCGGCGCCGTCGAGGAGGAACCGCGCGCGCCGACCGGCGTCGAGGTCACGCCGGAGTCGCTCGAGGTCATCGGCCCCGCCGACCCCGAGCTGCCGCTGGATCCCTCCGGAAAGGTCGACGCCGAGCTCTCGACGCGTCTCGACAACCGCACGCTCGACCTCCGGAAGGACGAGGTGCAGGCGATCTTCGAGATCCGCTCGGAGATCCTGCGTGCGGCCCGCGATGCGTTCCGCGACTTTCGCTGTACGGAGATCACGACGCCGAAGATCGTCGCCACCGGGACCGAGGGCGGCACCGAACTCTTCCCGATCACCTACTTCGGCGAGGAGGCCTTCATGAACCAGTCGCCGCAGCTGTTCAAGCAGCTGATCGCGGGCTCGAACGTCGAGCGCGTCTTCGAGATCGGCCCGATCTTCCGCGCCGAGGAGCACAACACGCCCCGCCACCTCAACGAGGCGACCTCGATCGACTTCGAGGGCGCGTTCTGTGACGAACACGACGCGATGGACGTCGCCGAGGGCGTCGTCACCGCCGCCTACGAGGCCGTCAACGAGAACTGCAGCGAGGAGCTCGAGGCGCTCGGCCTCGCCGAGTCCTTCGAGGTGCCCGACGGCGAGTTCCCACGACTCAGCTACGAGGAGGCCATCGAGCGCATCAACGCGACGGGCGAGCTCGACGAGCAGCTCGTCTGGGGCGACGACCTGCCGACCGAGGGCGAGAAGGCCCTCGGCGACGACGTCGGCGGCCACTACTTCATCACCGACTGGCCGAGCGAGATCAAGCCGTTCTACATCCAGGACCACGACGACGACGAGGAGCTCTCGACGGGCTTCGACCTGATGCACCCGCGCATGGAGTTGGTCTCGGGCGGCCAGCGTGAACACCGCTACGAGCAGCTCATCGAAGGGTTCGAACAGCAGGGCCTCGACCCCGAGCAGTTCGACTACTACACGAAGATGTTCAAGTACGGCATGCCGCCCCACGCCGGCTTCGGGCTGGGCGGCGAGCGTCTGATCATGACGATCCTGGGTCTCGAGAACATTCGGGAAGCCGTTCTCTTCCCGAGAGACCGTCAGCGACTCTCGCCGTAGGCGACTAACCTGGAAACCAGTGAGACGACGTTTCGTCTCACCCTCGTTGAGTGTGTTATAGAACTATCCTCGGGAAGGGGGTAATTTCCATCCAAATTCTGTCGAATAGGCTGTTAGATAGAGCCCGCGTGTGGACCGCCCGGCGTTGTATCTGCAGCTTCAACCAACCACTGCCGGGTGGGACTGAAAGGGGCTGGTGCGTTGAGCGGACGCGAAGCGTCCGCGAGGTCGTCGGCGCGAAGTCGTTCGAAACGTCGAAGCCGTTTCGTGATGCCAAAAATCGAAATTTTTGAGCACGCCGACTGCTCGAGGGACCACCGGTCCCTCGCCGCTCGGGAGAGCGAAGCTCTCTCGAACCACGACGTAAGCACTGGACTGAGCGGAGCGAAGGAAGCGCACAACGAGCCGCAGCCCTCGAGCGGGGCAGGGGCTTTCGAGGTGATCTGACGAGTAGCGGGTCCTGCTCACACGAACACAGGGGATTTCCACGCCCTCCCCA
This sequence comes from Natronococcus roseus, assembly GCF_043677095.1. Taxonomy (NCBI): domain Archaea; kingdom Methanobacteriati; phylum Methanobacteriota; class Halobacteria; order Halobacteriales; family Natrialbaceae; genus Natronococcus; species Natronococcus roseus. The sequence continues at coordinate 756,269 of NZ_JBHLJR010000001.1, read as the reverse complement.
GCCGATTCGCTCGCTGCGCTCACTCATCCCTCGCACAATGTCGTCAACCGCCCTCGATCGCGCTCGGGCGGTCGACAGCGCGCGCCTCCGCAGAAAGAGTGGGCGGACCGACGTGATACGTCGTTCATCTCTCTCGATCACTTCGACGAGTACGAGACGTCTCCCATGGCGCGCTGTCGTTCCTTTATTACGACCGCCGTCGTGCGAAGCGTGATGCTCGCGTTTCTCGTCTGCTACGGCACGGGTGAGGGACAGACTGCGAAGATCGCCGCCCGGATCGACGGCGCGCTGACGGCTCGAGGACACGACGCGACGACAGTCGACGCGAGCGCGATCCCGCCCGATCTCGAGACGGAGGCGTTCGACGCCGTCCTCGTCGGCGCGTCCGTCCACGCCGGGAAACAGCAACCGGCGGTCCGCGAGTTCGTGCGAGCCAACCGCGACGTCCTGAACGCGATGCCGACGGCGTTCTTCCAGGTGTCGCTCTCCTCGGCCGAGGAGCGGGGCGCGGAGCAGGCCGCGGGCTACGTCGAGACGTTCCTCGAGGAGACCGACTGGCACCCCGATCGGATCGGCTACTTCGGCGGCGCGTTGCGCTACTCGGAGTACGGCTTCCTCAAGCGCCAACTAATGAAACTGATCGCCTCGCGAACCATCTCGGAGCTGCCCGACGCCGACGACGCCGGAGACGTCGAGTTCACCGACTGGGCGGCCGTCGAGGCCTTCGCCGCCGACGTCGCGTCGTTCGTCGAGGGACGCCTCGGGGTCACGCCACCCGAATCCGACGGCGAGGACCCACTCGACTGAGGCGAACGCAACGAAAAGTGCGACCTCGAGCAAGCGGCGTCTGGGAGTACCGGCAGCGGCGCTATCGCTTCGTCTTCAACGTCTCGAGCACGCGCTCGCCGTAGGCCTCGAGCGGTTCCTCGCCCGCATCGAACGCGCGGACCCAGTTGACGTACCCCGTAAACCGACCGAAATCGATCCCGTCGCGCTCGAGGATCGCCGCGTCGAGCGTGGCCGGATCCGTACTCGCGAGCACGTAGGGGACGTACGCGCCGGCGATGTACCCGACCTCCCGAAGGACGCCCGTTTCTGGCGCATCGGCGACGTACTCGAGGTAGAGGTAGTTGCGCTCGCGGGCGAGTCCGTCGACGGCGATCCCGTCGCGCTCGAGCGCCGTCTCGAAACTCTCCTGGCTGGTAACGGCGGCCTCGAGCCCGGTTTCGATACCGGCCTCGTACTCGTCGGTGAACTCGCGGAGGGGAAGGTCCGGAAGCCGATGCCCGATCGGCGTGTGGTCCGTGACGGGATCGGGTTCCGCCTCGTACCCCTCGTCGTGTTCGACGGTACAGCCGGCGAGCGCCAGCGGTCCGGCCGTCCCGACGGTCGCGAGGAGCGTTCGTCGGGAGAGCGTACTCGGACGGATCATCCCGGTTCCCTACTCGAGCGCGAGGCAAAACAACTGGCCGAGAGGGTGCAAGCCCCCGGTTTATGTGGCGGATGGTGATACCGCGAACGGATGGTCCTCGACGGCTTCGTCGCCGGCTTGCTGCTCGCGGGCGTCGCGATTCTCGCGCTGGTCGTGCTGACTCGCCTCCTCGAGGAGCGCGCGCTCTCTTTGCCGATCTTCTACCTCGCGCTGGGCGCGGTCGCGTTCACGCTCGCGCCGGAGCTGCCGTATCCGGATCCGATCGAGCACGCCGACGAAGCCGAGCGGCTGACCGAACTCGGCGTGATCGTCGCGCTGATGGGGGCGGGGCTGAAGATCGACCGTCGCGTCGGCTGGCCGGCCTGGGCGTCGACGGCCCGGCTGCTCGCGATCACGATGCCGCTGTCGATCGCCGGCGCGGCGCTGCTGGGCTGGGGCGTCGCCGGACTGTTGCTCCCGACGGCGCTCTTGCTCGGGGCCGCTATCGCGCCGACCGATCCGGTTCTCGCTTCGGAGGTACAGGTCGGACCGCCCGGCCGGAGGTCGCCGACGAACTCGGAGGAAAGCGGAACCGACGGCGACGACGCAGACGACGTTCGGTTCGCACTGACCTCCGAAGCGGGGCTCAACGACGGCCTCGCGTTCCCGTTCACCTACCTGGCCGTCCTCCTCGCGCTCGTCGGCTACGCGCCGAGTCGGTGGCTCGGGCAGTGGCTCCTCGTCTACGTCGCCTACAAGACCGTCGTCGGCGTCGTGGGAGGAATCGTCGTCGGCTGGCTACTCGCCGTCGTCGTCTTCCGGTTCTCGGGCGACTCGCCGCTCGCGCGGTCGGTCCAGGGGCTCGAGGCCGTCGCGGGAACGCTGATCGCGTTCGCGGCGGTCGAACTCGTCGGCGGCTACGGCTTCATCGCGGTGTTCGTCGCCGCGCTGACGATCCGGGAGTACGAGCGCAGCCACGAGTACCACGAGGCGCTCCACGGCGTCGCGGAGATGGCCGAACACCTGCTGATGGTCGCGATCATGGTGCTCTTTGGTGGTGCGCTCGCGAACGGGCTGCTCGCACCGCTGACGCTCGAGGCGGTCGTCGTCGTCCTCGCGATTCTGCTGGTCGTCCGTCCGATCGCGGGGCTGGTCGGGTTTCTCGGCTCCGGAATCGACCTTCGCAAGCGGGCCGTGATCTCGTTTTTCGGCATCCGCGGGATCGGCTCGTTCTTTTACCTCTCGTGGGGACTCAACGCCGCACCCTTCCGCGAGGCAGAACTGTTGTGGTCGATCGTGGGTCTCGTCGTCCTCGTCTCGGTGGTCGGGCACGGAATCCTGGCGACGCCGGTGATGAATCGGCTCGCAGGGGATTGAGAGAGACGGTCCGCCCTCGAGCGGCCCCGTCAGGGTGCGATCTGCGCTGCGGTGACGGTCTCTTCGAACCGCTCGATGGCGTCCTCGCTTCCGCCGGCGATGAGCGTATCGCCCTCGCGGACGACGAAATCGGCGGTCAGATCGGTCCGCAGCTCGCCGTCCCGCTCGACGCCGATCACGGTACAGCCCGTCCGGGCGCGCAGATCCGCCTCGCTGAGGCTCATCCCGACGAGCGACGGCGCCGCGGATCGGACGAACTCGAACTGGACCTGCGGCGTCACGATCTCGACCTCCTCGATCAGGTGCGAGGCCAGGATCTCGCCGGTGACCGTCGGCAGGGAGAGGACGTAGTCGGCGCCGGCGTTGTACAGCTTCCAGACGGTGTCGGGATCGTCCGCGCGAGCGATGATCTCGATGTCCGGATCGAGCTCCCTGATGACCAGCGTGGCGTAGATCGTGGTCGTGTCGTCGTCCAGTGCCAGAACGATGGTCTCGGCGCCATCGACGTCGACGTTCTCGTACGTGTCCGGGTCGGTCGCGTCGCCGACGACGTCGACGCCCTCCCGGCCCTCGTGGTCGACGACGGTGGTGTCGATGTCCGCGTCCCGGAGCGTCTCGGTTACCGACCAGCCGACGGTGCCGTACCCGCAGACGACGACGCGGGACGGGTGGTGGTGGGTCGGGATCGATCGGGCGGTGACGTCCTCGAACCCGCCGTGGCCGCCCGCGACGAGGAGGATGGTGTTCTCCTCGAGGACGGTGTCGGGATCGGGGGAGATCACGAACTTGCCGCCGAGCCAGACGCCGACGATGGTGATCCCCTCCCGGTCGAAGATTTCGGCCTCCCTGATCGTACGGCCGGCGAGGTCGCTACCCTCCTCGATCAGCAGCTCGGTGATCTCGTAGTCGTTCTCGACCTCGATCACGCTCCGAAGCTTCTCGGCGAAGGAAATTGTCGCCCGCATGCCGAACGCCTCGCCGAGGTGCTGACGAGCCAGGACGACCTCGTCGGCGCCGGAGTACTCGTGGTAGGTCGCCGTCTTGTAGTCCCGGACGACGCTGATGATCCGCATTTCGGGGTTGATCCGGAGCGCCGAGAGGATGATCGTCGGGTTCGCCTCGTCGTCGACGTCCGCGACGAGACCGCGCGCTTTTGCGGCGTTGGCGTCCCGGAGCGTCTGGATCTCCTCCGGGTCCCCGTGGACGGCGTCGATTCCCCGGTCGTCGAGCGCCGAGACCACCTTGGGGTCGGGACTGACGAAGAGATAGGGAATCCCGACCTCGTCGAGTTCCTTCCGCAACACGTCGTCGAGCGTCGAGTGGCCGCAGACGATCACGTGATCGGTGAGGTCGCTGGTCGTCGGCGGTCCCGACTCGAGGGCCTGTCGAAGCAGCGGGATCGCAAACAGCGGCAGCCCGAGGAAGACGAGCAAGACCCCGGTGAGGTTCATCCCGATCACCATGACGTTTAACACCGCACTTTCCCACGGCGCGTGGCCGCCGAACCCGGCGGTTGTGAGCGACTCGATGACAACCTGCACGGCCTTGTAGAAGGGGATCTCGCGTCCCTCGAAGGTCAACATCGCCCATTGGTACGTCGTCGAGTAGACGACGACGATTGCGGCGACCGTCAGAAGCGCGTATCCGATCCGGCGTCGCCAATCCTTCATCGTTCTCTGGTATCAGACGGAAACCATTAGGCTTTCGGTAAAAGAACGTCACTATAATTCGTATTGCGGAGTTCTTTAGACTCTTAGTTACGGATTCGAAATTAGATGGAGAGATAGAGGCCGATGGACCGTCCCGTAGAGGCGCCGCGCTGCGATTACGGACGGCGGCAGCGACCGAAAGGGAGGAACCATCTCGTCCCGTCGGTTACCCCAGATATGGGCATTCGTCTCGACGACGTCAACAAACGCATTATCCACGCGCTGATGCAGGACGCACGGAACACCTCCGCCCCGATGATCGCCGAGGACGTGGGCGTCTCCCCCGCGACGATTCGAAATCGGATCGACCAGCTGGAGAACGCGGGCGTCATCCGTGGCTACCACGCGAACGTCGACTTCGAAGCGGCGGACGAGATGCTCACGACGCTGTACACGGCGACGGCCCCGATCGAGGAGCGCCCACGACTCGCACAGCAGGCGCGAACGATCCCCGGCGTCGTCAACGTTCGCGAGTTCGTGGCGGGCGAGAAGAACCTCCACGTCCTCGCTACCGGCCCGGACGTCGAGGCGCTAAACGACGTCGCCCGCGAGCTGACGAAGCTCGGCCTCGAGATCGACGACGAAAAGCTCGTCCGGACCGAGCAGTTTCAGGCCTACCACGCCTTCGGACCCGAAGAAACCCACCAGCAGTTCTCGGACTACATCAGCCTCGCGGGCGGGAACGAGGTCGTCGAGATCACCGTCGACGACGACGCGCCGATCGTCGGCAAGTCGCTGGAACGAGCCGACGACGAGGGACTGCTCGAGGACGACACGCTCGTGGTTTCGATCGAGCGAACCGACGACGTCCTGACGCCGACGGGTAGCACCGAGGTTCGCGCCGGCGACATCCTGACGGTCCTCTCCCGAAGCGACTTCGACGAGTCGGCCCTGCGAGCGTTCGAGGGGGTCGGCAACTAACGCGGCCGTCGAACTCGATCCCAAACGAGACCGCCGATTTCGCGAGTCGGCCTGCTCGGTTCCGAAGCTGCGGGCGGTGAAGACCTCGTTTCGGGGACTACCGCGACTGTGAGGTGTCGCAGTTCACGCATGCGTTCTCCGTTGTTATACTCCGTTCCGGAACCGAGAGTAGGATTAATAATGGTATACCTGTAACGTCTACCAAGGATGGGGGTACTCGACGCGCTACGAACCGGCAGACGCGGCACAGAGCTGTACGAGTGCAGAAACTGCGGTCGGAAGCTCGACGCCGACAGCGACGAGTGTCCTCACTGCGGATCGAGCGAAGTTGCATACTACGTGTTCTGAACCCGTTACAGTCGGCTCCGAGAAGTACGCGTTTCGAACGCTCGCAACCGGCTTCGCGGGAGACCGCGGAAGAATCACGACGCGTCGAAGGGTTCGATTGTTCGAAACCGCTCCGACTACGCCGAGAGCCGTTCGGCGACCGCCTCGGTGACCTTCCAGTGGGTCTCGTACGGACCGCGGACCATCACGACGTTGCCGTCGGTCTGCTCCTGGACCGTTTCGGCGATCGAGCCGTACAGGATCTTCGAGACGCTGCTCTTCTCCGAGACGCCCGCGCAGATCGTGTCGTAGCTATCGACCTCCTCGACGATCGCCGACTGCGCGTCCTCGGAGACGAGAACCTTGCTCTCGTAGTTCTCCGGCTCGAGGCCGGCCGTCTCCGCAACGTCCTCGATCACGGCCTCGCCGCGATCGACCGGATTGTCGTCCTCGTCTCCGTCGCCGGGCGACTGGACGTTCAGCAGCGTCGGCGTCGTTCCCGAGAGCGTCGCGAACTCGGCCGCGCGCCGCGCAGCCACCGGCGCGTGCGGACCGGGGCCGGCGAGCGCGACGACGTCGCCGATCTCGTCGCGTCGGAGGTTGGCGATCGTCACGTCACACGGAGCGTTTTTCAGCACCGGGTCGATGGTCGATCCGAAGATGAACTCCTTCGTCCGCCGGCCGTGTCCGCGGTCGCCGAGTACCACCTGGTCGGCGGCTTCCTCCTCGAGCACGGTCAGCAGCGTCTGCCCGATGTCCCGTCCAAGGATCGCCCGCGTCCGCAGACTGATGTCGAGATCGGCGGCCGCCTCGCGGGCGCTTTCGAGCAGTTCGCGCTGCGTTTCGACGCGTTGTTCCTCGAACTCGAGTTCCTGCTCGAGGGCCGTCTGGGTCGGAACCCGAGTGATGTTGACGGCGACGATCTCAGGCGTTTCGCCCTCGGAGTGGGTCCGCGCGCTGACCGCGGCGAGCCGGAGCAGGTTCTTCTGGGTCTCCGGGTTCGCGATCGGGACGACGACCCTGTACTGGTCCTCGTCGACGTCGATGCCCTCGGAACCGTTGACGATCGCGTCGCCGACCAGGCTCTGGTCGATGTCCTGGCGTCGAGCGTACAGGAAGTACCAGACGATCCCGAGGACGATGATTCCGATCCCGATCCCGACGACGGCGAGGTTCATCTGTGTGATGACCAGCATCGAGAGCGCGATGCCGGCGATCGGTACCCACGGGTAGAGGACGCTCGGGATCTCGAAGTCCGGCTCGTAGTCCTCCGGCTCCGCGCGCCGGATGACGACGACGGCGCCGTGGACCAGCGAGTACGCGATCAGGAAGCTGAAGCTGGCCACCTCGGCCAGCACCTCGATGATCGCCTCGACCTGCAGGCCGGCGGCGACCAGTAGCCCGGTCAGGAGCCCGGTCGCGATGACCGCCCGGTGGGGCGTTCGGAACCGGCTGTGGGTCGTGTTCAGCCAGTCGTGCATCAGGTTGTCCCGCCCCATCGCGAAGACGACCCGCGCCGCGGCGAGCACCGACGAGTTCGAACTCGAGATCGCCGCCAGTGCCGCGGCGGCGACGATCGCGGCGACGCCGGCCGCACCCATCGACACCTCGGCGACGTCACCGACCGGGACGAGCGAGTCACCCAGTTCGTCGAACGGGACGACCCCGGTGCTGACGATCATGACGACCACGTACAGCAGGGTCACCGAGACGACCGAGAGGATCATCGTCAGCGGGATGTTCTTGCCCGGGTTCTTGACCTCCTCGGCAACGGTTGCGATGATCTCGAAGCCGAGGAACGTGACGAAGACGAGCCCGGTCGTCGCGATGATCCCGCTCGGCCCCGTCGGCGCGAACGGCTCGAGGTTCGCGGCGTCGATGTAGAAGAAGCCGACGACGAGGTAGACGATGATCACGACGAGCTCCAGTCCGATCATGATGTTCTGGAACGATCCCGACTCCTCCGTGCCGTAGTAGTTGACGCCGACGAGCAACGCGAGGCCGAGCAGGCCGAACAGAACTACCAGTGCTCGCCCGCTGAGAAGCGGGATCGGTTCGACGATATACTGGCCGAACCCAATCATGTAGAACGCGCTCGCGAACATCAGCCCGGTCCACATCCCCCAGCCGACGATGCTGCCGAAGAGGCTACCGAGCGCGCGGTTGACGTAGTGGTAGCTGCCGCCGGCGATCGGCATCCCGGTCGCCAGCTCGGACAGCGAGATCGCCGCGAGCAGGGCGGCGAGTCCGGCAATCGCAAACGAGAGCGCACTTGCCGGACCGGCGCCCTCCGCGGCGATTCCGGGGAGAATAAAGATGCCGGCGCCGATCATCGTCCCGCCGCCCATCGTCATCGCCTCGGTGAAGCCGAGGTTCCGGGCGAGTTCGCCTTCGCTGTCGCTCACGAGTACCACCTATCCGAGACGGGAGTCGGGCGAGCCGCAGTCGTTCGGTTTCGATCCGTCGCGTCCCGAATCGGCCGCACGGACCGATGAGTGAACGGCACGAGAGAACAACGACCGAACTCAGACAATGACACAGTGGGTTGACAGTAGGTATTCCGGATAAATACGTTCGGACTCGTAATGTGCAAGCGGTGAACGACGACCGCCGGTCTGGATACGGCGGGTTCTCGAAGGTTCCCGAAGAACGTGCGGCTGCGCCCGGCGAATTCCTCGTGAGAGATCTTATCGATAAGCAGCGCGGCCAGCTTCGCGACTGTAAAAGGGATCGAACTCGCCGGATCGGCGTCCTCTGTAGCGATTCCGAAACGCACGAGGATCCGAGTCTTCTGAGTGGTGACGTATCCAGCCGACCGACCGGTGCCGTTCCGTACGGTAAACACCAACCGTCGCCGTCTTTGTCCTTGGTGGATCATGCCGTGGACTTTTCAGTCCTTCAAGGAAAGCAGGGGTAGTGGTGAAATAAGAGATGGTCGACGTCGGCCTCGCGAGTGACGTGGCTATTATTCTCGTCGCTGCTGCACTCGTCGGGGTTCTTGCGGTTCGATTGGGACAGCCGACGATCATCGGATATATTCTCACCGGCGTCGTGATCGGTCCGGTCGGACTCGGACTCGTGGAGCCGAGCATCATCACGGACACGATGGCCGAACTCGGTCTCGCATTTCTGTTGTTTTTGCTCGGTATCAAGATGCGAATCGGCGATATCCGTCATCTCATCGCGCCGATCGTCAAGATCTCGATTCCGCAGATGATCGCGGTCGGAGCTGCTGGGTTCGGTTTTGCAGTCCTTCTCCCGTTTTCCTTCGAGGAGGCGGTGATCATCGGGCTGGCGGTGGTGTACAGTTCGACGGCCGTAGTGATCAAAATGCTCAACGACAAGGGCGAGGCGACGTCGCTGCACGGCAAGATCGACGTCGGCGTACTCCTCGCCCAGGACATCGTCGTCGTCATTATTCTCGCGGTGCTGGCAGCAGGCCGGCCCGAACGTCTCGCCGACGTCGCGGTAACGCTCGGAATCGTGATGGTGCTCGTCACGATCACGACCGTCGCGGCGATCGCTGCATCCAGATACGTACTCCCGTCGCTCTTTAGACGAATCGCCGACGATACGAGGCTGCTCTTTCTCGTCGCTATCTCGTGGCTCTTTCTGTTCGTCCTCGTCTCCGACCAGATCAACCTCATCCTGTCACCGATCGGGATCGACGCGTACCTCTCCATCGAGATGGGGGCGTTCCTCGCCGGACTGGCGATCGCCCAGCTGCCCTACAGCAAGGATCTCCAGGGCCGAGTCAACCCGTTGACGGACCTGTTCGTGATGGTGTTTTTCGTCTCCGTCGCCCTCGACTTCGAAGCCAGCGATCTCCTCGCTTACTGGCAGGAAGCGGTCGTCGTCGCGGTCGGATTGATGGTCGTCAAATTCATCGTGTTTTTCACGCTTCTCAACTGGCAGCGGTTCGATCTCGAGACGACGTTCCTCGGCAGCATCGGGATGATCCAGGTCAGCGAGTTCGGAATCGTCGTCGCCGTCGCTGCGGTCGAGAGCGAACCGCCGTTTATCGGCCAGGCGGAGCTTGGTTTCATCACTCTCGTCGCGCTGATGACGATGAGCGTGTCGGTGTACTTCATCCAGTACAACCGACAGCTGTTCGAACGAGTGGAACCGTATCTCTCGCGATGGGAACAAGCTGATCCCGTCCAGCCAGCTGATACGGAGTATCGAAACCACGTCGTTGTCATCGGTTACGACGAGATTGCACGCAGGGCGTTGCGGATCCTCGACGACCAGTACGACCAGATAATAGTCATCGACCGAAACGTCGAGCACGTCGAAGCGATCGAAGACGCGGGGTACGATGTCCTGTTCGGCGACGTCCAGTACGAGAAGATTCGCAAGGACGCCGCTGTGAAGTACGCCGACTTCGTGTTCTCGTCGTCGGATCAGATGGAGATCAACGAGACCTTGCTCAGAGAGACGACAGAGGAGGCGACGGTGTTCGTCGAAGCCGCGACCGAGGAGGAGGCGGAACAATTGTACGATTCTGGCGCCGAGTACGTCGTTCTGGCCCCGCAGCTCGGCGTCGCACAGTTCGTCGAATACCTCGAGTCGTACTTCGAGAACAGATCAACCTTCGACCGAGAGATTGCTACAGACATGGAGCTGTTACGAAGCGGGCAGCTGTTTCCCGACATTACGGATCGAGTAGGTGGTGACGATGACTGACGTCACACTGCTTACCGCGATGGCGATCCTCTTCGTCGTTGCCGGGCCTCTCCTGTTGATCGCAAAGGGGTTACAGCTGTCAGTCATCCCCTCACTTATCCTGGCGGGGCTGATCGTTGGACAGCTTGGCCTCATCGACGAGGAACTGATGCTCGAGCTCGCCCGGCTCGGAATCGCGTTCCTCGTCTTCACATTCAGTGTACAGATTCAGACGAAACACGTCCGTACAGTCATCTCGGATACCGAAGTCGTCGCGATCGTTCAGGCGCTCGTCCTCGGCGTGCTCGGCGTCGCCTTCGCGCTCGCGGTCGGCATCGCACTGGAGTCCGGGATCCTTCCGGGCAGGGGACTCGTAGACCCGGTAACGATCGAACAGGCGCTTTTCGTTGGGATCGCGGCTGCGCTCTCGTCGATGATCGTTGGTACCGCACTGTTTACCGAACCACAGTCCGACGTCGTCCACGACTATCTCTCGAGCGAGATCGATTCTATCAACGACTTTCTGGCAGTGGTGCTGTTACTCATTGTTAGCGCCGGTGTCTTCGCACTGGATCCGATCGCGACACAGCTCGGCTACGGCGTCATACTCCTCGGCACGGCAATCGTCATCAACCGGTACCTGTTCGGTATCATGGATCGCCTCGCCGGCGGGTCCGACGAGGCGATGCTCATAAGCATCGTCGCGCTGTTGATCGCCTTCCTCGCTGCGGCGGAGTTCCTCGAAACCTCGATCGTCGTCGGCGCGTTCGCCGCCGGACTGGCAATTAGAGATAACCCAGTCGAGTACTCGGAGGTGTTCAACGGGTTGAACTCGATCCAGGAGTTCTTCGTCGCGATCTTCTTCGCTACCGTTGGTGCCTTGGTCACACTCCCCCCGCTGACCGCGGTAGTGGCCGATCCATCGGCTGCCCTTGCTCCCTTCGTACCCGTTGCAACGATCGCTCTCGGGCTCGTTGTTCTGACCGTCGTTATCAAGCCGCTCGTCATCGGCGTCCTGCTCGTATATAACGGGTACGACAGGCGATCGGCGACGATTACGGGGCTCAATCTGGACCACGTTGGTGAGTTCGGAGTTATCGTGGCCATCGAGGCGCTCGTCCTCGGATTCCTGATCGAGCCGGTGTTCGAAGCGATCATCCTCGCGGCAGCAGTGTCGATGATCCTGTCGAATCTAACGCACACGTACGACGAGGAGATCTACGAGATCATGGCCAGTCGCGGCTGGCTCGGTCGGCCGCATCACGATGTCGACGACTGGAACTCCGTCCCAGAGGACCTGTCCGACCACGTCGTCATCGTTGGGTACGGCCGGCACGGCCGACGGCTCGTCGAGTTCTGCGAGGAGGTCGACCAGCCGTACGTCGTGATCGAGAACAATCCGCAGGCGCTGTCCGATCTTCGGACCGAGTGCGACGCCTACGTGTACGCCGACGCGATCGAGCCGGAAACGGCGGACGCATCCAACCTCGAGGCGGCACGGCTGGTTATCTCCACGGCCGACTCGAAACCCCTCACAGAGCACTTCCTGTCGTTTTCCGATACCGTCGACGTCATCGTCCGAACTCGGGAGTTGCCGATGGCCGCCGACCTCATCGAGCGAGGGGCCACCTACGTCATCGTCCCGGACCTCCTCGCAGCCGACCAGCTCGCCGACAGCCTTGGGGCACTCTTGAACGGAGAGTACGACTCCGACGAACTACGGGCAGAGAGTATGAGCGAACTAAACCCCGAACGTGCACCACCTCGTTTTTCCACCGCGGAATCGACATCGCACACCGGAGAGCCCAACAGGTAACCTTCTCCGCACCCCGCACGTCTGGTATCGGCTCTATCAGCGTACAAGTGGAAGCAACGACAGGTACGTCTTCTCTCCTCACGAGTCGCTCAAACACAACTGAGACAGATTAGGCGTGGAACACCGTGTAGTGGATCGTCTGCCTAAACTGGGTTCTCCGACCGTTCTGTCGGCATCAACTCTCGGCTGAGCACCGTCTGCACGGTGCTCCGTCGTTTGTCTATCAGAGCGTACCGACGTTTTGGCGCCCACCTACGAGTGACGAAAACGCTCGAGTCGGATTTCGAGCGTCTGAAACCACGTTTCGACGAGGTTTGTTCGATATAGTCCACTCGACCGTTCGATCCTAACCCGACGGGGACAGTCCGATAACCAAACTGATCGGCGAGAAACGCTGGCTCGGAGGGATCGTGTTTCTCGCGGAGTCCATACAGGAACGCAGCCGCCGGACCGGCGCCGTGGCGTCCGAACACCTGGACGTCAAGACGACTCCCAATGTGCAAACGGTACGCTACGATTCCTGATCCGGGTACGGCGGGTCCTCGAAGAACGTGCGGCTGCGCCCGAGGAACTCCTCGTGAGAGATTTCGTCGGTGAGCAGCGCCTCGAGGTCGTCGCCGACCCGCTCGGCCGTGATCGCTTCGGGATAGACGACGCCGGTCGCCTCGCGTTCGAGGAACGCCTCGGCGTCGTCGGCCGAATCGATCCGGACGACCCGCGGCGTGTCGGTCTCGAGGTCGGCGATCGCCTCGGCGCGGGCGAGTTCGGGCGAGAGGGAGACGACGAGCGCCGCCTCCTCGAGTCGGGCAACCTCCCAGGTTCGGTCGTTCAACACGTCGCCGTAGACGTAGTTGTCGACGAGCTCGCGGACGTCGTCGAATCGCGTCGGGTTGTCCTCGACGACGACGACCGATCGGTCGAGCTCCGAGCAGGCCTCGAGGACGTGCTCGCCGCCGTGTTCGAAGTCGGTAACGATGACGTGGTCCGCGAGACCCTCGTCGACGTTCGTTTTCTCGCCGATCGGCTTGCCGACGGCCCGGACGACTCCGCGCTCGCGGAGCCAGCGGTTGATCTCCTCGGCGTTGCGGGCCGTGTACGTCGCCGCGAGCCACGTGATCGCCGCCGAGAGCACGATCGCGTCGAACAGCGGCCGTGCGATCGTCTCGGCGATGAGAGCCTCGATCCCGATAAAGAGGCTGAAGACGCTGACCTGGTCGAGCGTCAGTCCCGTCAGGACGGCCGTGCGCCCGTCGAATCCCCCGCGGAGCAGGAGGATGCCGACGATCAACGGATTGAGGACCAGTACCGCGAGAACGAGGGCGACCGTGTAGCCGACCGTCTCGACGGTCGGGATCGCCAGCAGGGCGCCGACGGTGACGAAGAAGATCGGCGTGAAGAAGTCCTCGAGGTCGTCGATCGTGTCGACCAGCTCGAGCGAGTGGGGGTAGTCGTCGGCGACGGCGATCCCGGCGGCGAACGCGCCGACGATAATCGAGAGGTTCGCGGCCTCGGCGAGCGCGATGAAGCCGATTGCGAGCGTGATGCCGAACAGCATCATCACCTCCGAATCTCCCTGAAGCCTGCTCGTGATGCGGTGGAAGGCGAGGTATCGCACGCCGAGTGCGAGCGCGAACAGCCCCGCGCCGACCGCGAGCTGGGTGGGTGCCGGTTCGGCCGCGTAGACGAACGCGCTCAGACCCAACACGACCAGAACGCCGAGCAGGTCCTCCGTGAAGTGGATCGACTCGGCGACCTGTGCGTGGGTCGGCCGGACCCCTTCATCCGTATCGAGGTAGCTGGTCGCAACCAGGGACGAACTCAGCGCCGCCGCGACGCCGAAGTAGACGGCGTTCAGCGGATCGACGCCGAACGCGAGCGCGCCGCCGACGGCCAGACCGCCGACGGCGCCCGCCTGCACGATGCCGATGGCGACGCTCGTTCGCCCGGTCGAGCGAAACGCCTCGAGGTCGACGTGGGTGCCGAAGAGGAACACGAGGAAGGCGATCCCCCACTGGGCCAGATCGAGCAGCGCGCTCTCGTCGATCGCGAATCCGATGAGAACGCCCGCCAGCAGGTAGAACGGAAGCACCGGGAGATCCCGCTGGGCGGCGACGAGCAACAGCAGTGCCGCGACGCCGAAGATCAGTGTCAGCGCGAACAGGATCTCATACATCGGTCCCACCTCCGGTGCTGGCGGGTTCGTCCGTCCGCCTCGGCTCGCTGCGGGCCCGGGCGTTGAGCTCCGCGAGGCGGTCTTCGAACGCCTCGCGGTCGTCGAGCGTCCCGAGCAGGTCCGCCAGCTCCTCGCCCACGAGCCCGCGCTCCATGACCACGTAGTCCGCCCCGGCCTCGGTGAGCCGCGTGGCTTCGAGCTCGGTGTTGGCTCTCACGATCGAAAGCGTCTCCGGGGACTCCTCGACGAGGCGCTCGTTGACGTCGACCCGGTCGGCGACGGTGATCAGGACCTCCGCGCCCGAGAGGTTCGCCTCCTGGCGGATCTCGCCGTGTCTGGCGTTGCCGAAGATGAAGCCGTGGTCGGCCTCCTTGAGCTCCTCGACGTGTTCGGCCCGGTCCTCGACGACGACGATCTCCTCGACGTGTTCGTCCAGTACGTTCATGAGTTCGTTCGAGAGTCGGTTGTAGCCGACGACGACGGCGTGGTTCTCGTACTCGACCGGCTCGGCCTGAATGGGATCGTCCCGCTCGAAGCGCTCGAGGTACGGTTTGACGTACGCGTAGATCTCGCGGTTGTACCGGACGTAGTACGTCGAGATCGGCATCGTGACGAGCGCCATCAGGCTGAAGAAGCCGAGCAGCCCCTCCTCGATGAATCCTTCCTCGACGGCGAG
This sequence comes from Natronococcus roseus, assembly GCF_043677095.1. Lineage (NCBI taxonomy): Archaea > Methanobacteriati > Methanobacteriota > Halobacteria > Halobacteriales > Natrialbaceae > Natronococcus > Natronococcus roseus. The sequence continues at coordinate 741,194 of NZ_JBHLJR010000001.1, read as the reverse complement.
GGCACCGAGCACGACCGAGAACTCGCTGACCTGCAGCATCGAGATCGTTCCCAGGAAGGAGGTCTCCATGTCGAAGTTCTGGCTGTAGAACAGCCCGAAGACGATGAAGAAGTTGATGACGATCAGGGCGACGCTCGCGATCAGCGCCTCCTGCCAGTAGGCGAGCAGCTGGTCGACCTCCATCTGGAGGGCGATGCTCGCGAAGAAGACCGCGATGAAGAAGTTCGTCGCGGGCCGCATCCGCTCTTTGAGCTCCGTACTGTAGGGTAGCTGTGCGAGCGCGAGCCCCGCGAGGAACGCGCCGATCTCGACGGAGAGGTCGAGCATTTCAGCGGTGAAGATAAAGAGGAACGCCCAGGCGATTCCGACGGTAAAGAGCGTGCTCTTGTTCGCCGCGCTGGCCCGCAACAGCGCGGGCAGGAAGTACTTGCTCGCGAGGTAAGCAACGACGCCGATGACGCCCATCAGGAACAGCACCTGGCCGATGTTGAAGGCGACCTCGGTAACGTTGTCGACGGTGCCGACGGCCAGGATCGCCAGCGCCATCACCAGGTAGATGTCCTGGAAGATCAGGATGCCGATGTCGGTCTTGCCGTACAGCGTCTTCAGGTCGTCCTTATCGCCGAGCACCTTGACGATGATCGGCGTCGCGCCGAACGTCGTCGCCAGCGCGATCATCAGCGACTGAAACAGCGTAAAGCCGAGCAGGAGCGCGACGCTCGTCGAGGCGATCGCCTGCAGGATCGCCTGCCCGACGGCGATCGCCCCGACGGGGCGCATGATTTCCTTGATGTCGTCGAAGCGCATCTCGATCCCGAGCAGGAACAGCAGGAAGCCCAGCCCGAGTTCGGCCATCACCTCGATCAGCTGGTCCTCAGCGACAATCCCGAGCCCGATCGGACCGACGACGACGCCGGTCATGATGTAGGCGACGATCGTCGGCTGTCCCGTCAGTCGAGCGATATAGCTCAGTAGCGTTGCCGCGGCGATCAACAGCGCGAAGTCCGCGGCGAGTGCGATTCCTCCGGTCGGCACGTTAGATCCACCTCATACTCGGTCGTAGTCGATCGTCCGGCTGCAACCGTCGTCTTCGTTCGTCCTCGATACGCCCTCGGACGGCACTCATCGCCGCTCGACCACCGTCCCCTCGCCGCCGACGGCGACGCCCAACTCGTCGCCGAGTGCGATCGCCTCGAGTCCCGCCGTCGCGTCGGCGTCGGCTCGCTCCCAGTCGGCCGTCGGGCCGTCGCGCTCGTGGATCGCTCCGTCGGCGGTACAGACGGCGAGGCGATCCCCGACTCGAGCGATCCCCGACAGCGTCTCCTCGCAGACCCGTTCGGGGGTCCACCGCGAGCCGTCGTAGCGGTGGACGACGCCGGCGTCGGTACAGAGGAAACAGGTTCCGTCTTCCCCCGCGGCCAACCCGGTCGGGGTGCCGTCGGCGTCGTCGATCCCGATCGGTTCGAAGCTTTCGCCGCCGTCCTCGGTCGCGAAGACGCCGTCGTTCGTGTCACAGCAGTAGCCGATCGACGAGTCGACGAGGATCGCGTCGCTCAGGCTCGAGCCGCTTCCTGGCTGCAGGGGCTCGTCCCAGCTGCAGTCGCCGTCGCGGTACCGACCGCCCAGTACCTCGCCCGAGCCGTTGATCAGAAGGACTGTCTCGTCGCCCGCAGCGCCCGCGACCGCGATCCCCGCGAGGTTGTCGGTGCGGTCGCCGGGCGCCGAGAAGTCGGTGTGGCGACCCGAGTCGAGCTCGAGCCGGCCGACGGCGCCCCCGTCGCCGGCGACCCAGGCGACGGCACCGTCCGCAGTCGCGTCGACGCCGTGAAGGGTCTGGCCCTGTGCAGCGGGGCCGTCCTCGAGGGTAATGGACCACTCCTCGCCGTCCGTCATCGTGACAACGCCGCCCTCGCCGACGGCGACGGCGCTCGAGCCCGCGACCGCGGCGTCGAGCAGGGTCGCGTCGGTGGGTGCGTCCGCGGGCCGCCACTCGGGTTCGGGCTCCGGTTCGCTCTCGTCACGCGGTTCAGATGTCGGCGCGGCGTCCTCAGTCGCCGGCTCGGCCTCGTCGCTCGGTTCGTCTCGCCCGGATTCCGACGCGGCTGCACCCGTCGATTCGGTCGACGGTTCGGCATCGGCTGTCGGCTCGCTCGATGGGTCCGATCCCGCTTCGGCTTCGATTTCTGGTTCGCGGTCAGCCGTTGGCGACTCCTCGAGCGACTCCCGTTCGTCCCCGCTTGGGGACTCGGCTCGAGCGTCCGGCTCGGCCGGCGGCGGACCGAGGGAGTCGGCACCTGACTCCGGGGCGGACCGGTCCTCGGATTCGATCCGCTCGTCTCCGTTTCGCTCGTTTCCGTTCGACTCGCTCTGCTCCGCGAGCGCCGCGTCGGTCGGCGACATCGAGCTCCCGGCTGCGTCGTCGCCGCGTCGCGTGATGTAGAGGACGATCGGCGGGACGATATAGCAGGCAAGCGCCAGGAGGACGAACCCGCGGTGGACGAACGAGAGGAGTCCGAACGCGGTAAGTCCGGCGGTCGCGACGGCGTGCATCCAGGTCTTCGTGTACTGTTGAAAGAAACCGCCGAAACCGCTGGGTTCCGTGTTCGTCGCCATCGCTCAGCCCCACCCGTCCTCGGAAAGAGGACGCTCGCTGTCACTGCTGGCCACCCGACGGACGGGCCGTGGCGAGGACTGTTCGCTCATTGCGCGTTCCTTGACACTCCGAACGGAAAAGCCGGGACCATGAAGTGTCCTGAGCCGGCGCCGTCGAACCTGTAACGTTATACCGGGCGAGTGACAACCGGGTGGTGATGCGCGAGGAGGCGACGGCGTTCGTGCCGGGCCACGTAACCGGATTCTTCAGCGCCCATCCGGACGAGGACCCGACGAAGGCCGGCTCACGGGGGGGTGGACTGACGCTGACCGACGGCGTCGAGGTGACCGTCGAGCCCGCGACCGAGACGACGGTCGTCCTCGAGGGCGAACCGATCGAGATCGACCCGGTACGGACGGTCCTCGAGGCGCTCGAGGTGCCGGCCCGAGTCGAGGCCGAGTCCGACCTCCCGCTGGGGGCCGGCTTCGGCGTCTCGGGGGCGATGGCGCTCGGCACGGCGTTCGCGGCGAACCAGGTCTTCGAGCGGCGGCGCTCGCGAAACGAGCTGGTCGCGATCGCCCACGCCGCGGAGGTCGAGGCCGGAACGGGCCTGGGCGACGTCGTCGCGCAGGCCCAGGGCGGGATCCCGATCCGGCTCGAGCCGGGCGGCCCCGCGGTCAACGAACTCGACGCGGTTCCCGCGCGGGCACGGATCGAGTACGTCGCGTTCGGCGAGCTCTCGACGGCCGACGTGCTCGCTGGCGAGACGGCGAAGCTCTCGCGGGCGGGCGAGGCAGCGCTGTCGCGGCTCGTCGAGGAGCCCACCCTCGAGTGTTTCATGGACGCCTCTCGTCGGTTCGCCTGCGAGGCCGAACTGCTGACCCCGACGCTCGAGTCGACTATCGAGGAGGTGACCGAATCCGGCGGGCAGGCGTCGATGGCGATGCTCGGCGAGACGGTCTTCGCGCTCGGGACCGGGCTCTCCGACGTCGGGTACGAGCCGTCCGTCTGCCGGACCCACCCCTCGGGTGCGGTGCTGAAGTAGGGATCGGTCGGCTTTTCATCGACGGTCTCGAGGGATCGATCATGACCGACTACGACACCGTCTCCGCCGACGTCGAACACGAGGAGGAGATCCCGGAGGACCACCCCAGATACCAGGACCTGCTTACCCGCCATCGGATCGAGAATGGTGTCGAGAAGGGGATCACCCACCTGCAGGGGATGCACGCCGAGGGGCGGGGCAGCGCCTTCGACTACCTGCTCGGGGAGGAGACGATTCCCAGCGCCGACGAGGCCGAACGGGCCGCTGCGGCCCACCTGCTGCTCGCGGAGCGACCGGTGCTCTCGATCAACGGCAACGTCGCCGCGCTGGTGCCCGGCGAGATGGTCGAGCTGGCCGACGCTGTCGGCGCCGGCCTCGAGGTCAACCTGTTCAACCGCACGCCCGAGCGGATCGAGGCGATCGCCGACCATCTCCGCGAGCACGGCGCCGAGGACGTGAAGGGACTCGAGGCCGACGCCCGGATCCCGAACCTCGACCACCAGCGCGCGAAGGTCGACGCCGACGGCATCCACGCGGCCGACGTCGTGGTCGTCCCGCTCGAGGACGGCGACCGCGCGGAGGCCCTCGAAGCGATGGGCAAGACCGAGATCGTGATCGACCTCAACCCGCTCTCTCGGTCGCCCCAGGTCGCGGAGGTCCCGATCGTCGACAACATCATTCGCGCGGTGCCGAACGTAACCGCTCACGCGCGGGATCTGGCGGGAGCGAAGGAGGCCGAACTCCGGACGATCGTCGAGTCGTTCGACCGGGAGGCGGCGCTCGAGACGGCCGAGCGACGGATCCGGGACGGCGAGCTCTAGAAGCGGTCGGTGATCCGCGGCGAGACGGCGTCGCGACCGTTCTCGGTTTCGATTATGTGGTCGTCGTCGCCGTCGACGAGCGGCACTCGGGATTTGATAGAGGCGGTGAGCTCCTTGACGCGGTAGTACGACAGCGAGAAGTACTCGCTTGCCCGTCGACTGAACGAGCCGTCGACCTCGTAGCGGATGTCGCAGTCCTCTCCTCGAAGAGTCTCGCCGTCGTCGTCGATCAACCAGCGTCGAGTTAGCTCGACGCCCTTCTCCGCGTCGTAGCCGCGGGCGACGTAGTGTCTGTAGGGGTGGCGGATCCAGGAACACTCCCAGTGGGCGTAGATGTCGACTCCCTCGGCGTTCTCGAGTTCGTGGAGGATGACGTGGAGCTGGTACGACGCCAGCGGTGACGGCCGCCACACCCACGACCCCTCGGCGGTGTTGCCGTCCATCCGGACCTTCACCGCGGAGATCGGATTGCGCGAGAAGCCCAGGTCGTCCAGCAGCGCCTCGATCTCCTCCTCGGAACACTGGGCGGTCAGCACGTACTCGTCGGACGTCGTGTGCGTGACGGCGTACCCGCCGAAGGTGCCCCGTAGAAGGTAGTGGATCTGCGGGTAGATAGTTCGCCGAGCGGCATTAATAGCATCCTCTCGATAACCCATGTGATCGAGCAATGCGTCGAAATCGATATCAATGTTCGGCAGGCAGTGGCCGCAGTCACCGCTCTCGACGGAATCGCAAGCGGGCGAACGATGCGTGCATACGCCGGTAGAACGGTTAGGGAAACTCCGGTCGGTACTACGCACACTCAGATGAACGCGACGGACAACGGAGATGTCATTACGAGGCGCACGCTCGACACCGACCGGGAGACGCCAGCGACGCAAGTCGCCGAACTCGTGGCGGAGCTCGAGGACCGGGAGGTGACGGATCTGTCGCCGATCTACTACACGGTCAGCGAACTGCTCGCGGATCTCTTCTCCTCGCCGCCGCGGGCGACGGCCGACGCCGCCCTCGAGTTCACCTACGAGGGCTACCAGTTCCGGGTCCGACAGGACGGGACGACGACGGTGACGAACGCCGGCGGCTGATTCGGGCTCGTCGCAGTCGCGGGTCGGTTATTATAAAACCGTTCGCCGGGTGCGATGAGGTAGAGATGGACGCCTACGAGCTGATCACGCGAAACGCCGAGGAAGTCGTTACCGACGAGGAGGTGCGCGAGCTCGCGACCGAGCCCGAGGGCAAGCGCGTCTACGTCGGCTACGAGCCCTCCGGCGTGTTACACCTGGGACACCTGCTGACGGCCAACAAGCTGATCGACCTCCAGGACGCCGGCATGGAGGTCGTCGTCCTGCTCGCGGACGTTCACGCCTACCTCAACGGGAAGGGCAGCTTCGAGGAGATCCGCGAGACCGCAGCGCAGATGCAGGCGCAGTTTACCGCCTACGGCCTCGACGAGTCGAACACCGAGTTCGTCTACGGCTCCGAGTTCCAGCTCGACGAGGAGTACACCCTCGACCTCCACGAACTCGAGCTCTCGACGACGATGAACCGCGCCCAGCGCGCGATGGCCGAACTCCAGTCGGGCGAGACGGCGAAGGTGAGCCACCTCGTCTACCCGCTGATGCAGGCGCTCGACATCGAGTACCTCGATCTCGACCTCGCGGTCGGGGGCCTGGATCAGCGCAAGGTTCACATGCTCCACCGCGAGGAGATTCCGGACCTCGGCTACGAGGCCCGGCCCTGCCTCCACACCCCGATCGTCGCCGACCTCACCAGCGGCGAGGGGAAGATGTCCTCGAGCGAGGGCGTCACGATCTCGATGGAGGACTCGACCGACGAACTCGAGGAGAAGGTCAACTCGGCGTTCTGTCCGCCCACACGGGATCCGGAGGGCGACCTCGAGAACCCCGTCCTCGAGCTGTTCGAGTACCACGTCTTCCCGCGCTTCGACGAGGTCGTCGTCGAACGCCCCGAGAAGTACGGCGGCGACCTGACCTACGAGGAGTACGAAAGTCTGGCCGCGGACCTCGAGTCCGGCGAACTCCATCCGGCCGACGCGAAGGGCACCCTCGCGGCCTACCTCGACGAGCTGATCGCGCCGGGCCGCGAGAAGCTCCGCGAGCTGCGGAGCTAAAACTCGGCACCGCCGGAGTTCCCGGTTTCGCGGGCGCCGAGCGGCTCGCCCGTCGCGCCGTCGCCGCCCGGCTCAGAACTCGACCGCGTCGATCCACGGCTCGTCGCCGCAGTACTGACACTCGAAGGTTGTCTCGTACTCCTCGCAGAGGTCATGAACTCCGCGCCCGCACGTCTCGCAGGTTGTGATCTCGCCCTCGTCGGGTCGCCTCCCGCAAGTCGTACAACGTGTGCCAATTTTCATGGGTCGTGCTAGCACACCCCACTCAGTCGACGTTCCGAGAGCGAGCGACAAAAACCTCCGGATCGGACGGCCAAACGACCGGTCACGGCGAGAGAGGATCGAACCGCGAACCGTTCGAGAGCCGATCCAGCCGATTCAAGTGCGGTCCCGTTCCTTCCCCGGTATGAACGAGACGCGACGAGCGATCCTCGAGGCGATCGGCGACGGGCCCGTGTCGGGCCCCGACCTCGCCGAGGACCTCGACATCTCCCGGGCGGCCGTCTGGAAGCAGATCGACGCGCTGCGCGAGGCCGGCTTCGAGATCGAGGGCGGGTCGACGGGCTACGAGTTAACCGACGTCGCGGCCTACAACGCTCCCGCGATCGAGTACGGGCTCGAGGCGCCCTTTTCGATCGAGTATCACGACGCGATCGGGAGCACCAACGACCGCGCCCGCGAACTGGCGACCGAGGGCGCGAGCGACGTCGGCGTCCTCGCGGACGAACAAACCGGGAGCCGAGGTCGGCTGAAACGCGAGTGGACCGCCCCGTCGGGGGGCGTCTGGTTGAGCATCGTCCTCCGGCCCGAGGTCGCCCCGACTCGCGCGTCCCTGTACACGCTCGCGGCGGCGGTCGCGACGACGCGGGCGGCTCGAGAGGCCGGCGTCGACGCCCGGATCAAGTGGCCCAACGACGTCGTCGTTCCCGTCGACAACGACGGGGGGTACCGCAAGCTCGCGGGGATCCTCACGGAGATGGAAGGAGAGACCGATCGAATCGAGTGGATCATCCCCGGAATCGGTGTCAACGTCAACATCGACGCCGACGACCTCCCTCGGGAGGCGACGTCGATCCGTGCGGAGGCTGGCGACGTCGACCGACGCGCGTTCGTCCAGCGCCTGCTCGAGGAGTTCGGCCGCCTCCGGACCGATCTCGAGGCGGTCGTCCCGGCCTGGCGCGAGCTGGCGCTGACGCTCGGTCAGCGCGTCCGGGTCGAGCGAGCGAGCGACGAACTGATCGGCGAAGCCGTCGACGTCACCGATAGCGGGGCGCTCGTCGTCGAGACCGACGACGGCCGGGAGACGGTCTCGGCCGGCGACTGCGAGCACCTCCGGCCGCGCTAAACGTCCGAGGGTTCCGGCGTTTCTCCCTCGGCCGTTTCGGCCTGGCGCTCGGAGTTCGGAACCGGTTCGTCCTCGCCCAGCCTAACCGTCAACACCGGGACGGGCGACTGTCTGACGACCCGTTCGGTGACGCTGCCCAGCAGCAGTCGGTCGATCCCGCCGCGACCGTGGGTTCCCATGACTACCAGATCGCAGCTTTCGGGCGTCGCCTCCCGGACGATCACCTGGCTCGGCGATCCCTCGAGGATATCCGTCTCGACCTCGACGTCCGGAGGTGCGAGCTCCTCGACCCGCGCGAGTGCGCCCTGACCCTCCGAGCGCAGCGCCTCCCCGATGCCTTCCCAGGCGGTCTCCATCGGCAGTCCGCCGTAGCTGGCGACGTTGGCAACGTAGATCGCCTTCACCGTCGCGTCGTGAGTTCGGGCGAGCTCGAAGGCGTACTCGAGCGCGCGCTCGCCCTCCGGCGAACCGTCGGTCGGGACGAGAATGCAGTCGTACATCTGTTACCACGTGGCATAACACGTCGGGAGTAATAACGTTGTGGTAGTATCGAGGGATTCTCCTACGAATACTGATACGGCGACGAGGAGGCAACTCGAGGAACGGCGTCGGCACGGTGGGCTCGAAGAACGGCGCCAGTGCTATCGACTCGAGCGAACGAAAGAAGGGCCACAGCGGCCTACAGCCGCTTGCTGACGTAGGGGCCGTCCTGCGTGTACCCCAGCTTGTTCCGGTAGTACTCCCGGGCGCCGATCCCCGAGATGACGCTCAACTTGTCGTAGCCGGCGTCGGCCGCGAGTTCTTCTGCCCGTTCCATCAGCCGGCGGCCGTACCCCTTGTGCTGATGCTGGTCGCTTTCACCCTCGTCTCCCATGGCGACCTCGCTGCCGTAGACGTGGAGTTCGCGGACGATGGCGGCGTTCTCGAGCTCCGGTCGGATCCGATCGCCCGTCGCGGCCGAGGGGGAGCCGCCCGCGGTGCCGCCGTCGTTGGGAAACCGAAGACGACAGAAGCCGACGAGGAGGTCCTTCTCGAAGTCCTCGAACGAGATGAACTGCTCCGTGCCGCCGCAGGCCTCGTAGGTCATCACGTCGAGGTCGACGTTCTCGGGCGTCTCGTCGTTCATGCCGGCCTCGCGACAGCGGATACAGTCACAGGACCAGCCGTGTTCGTCCATGCGCTTTCGGGCGAGCTGTCTGAGGTTCGACTTCCAGACGCCGGCGTCGATGTAGTCCGCCGGAATGTCCCGCTGGACCCGCTGGAGGCGCGTGTAGCGGGGAATCATGTCCTTGATCTCGGCGACCAGGTCGGCGGCCTCCTCGTTCGTGAGGGGATCGAACTCACCCTCGTGCCACCAGTCGTAGGTCGCGGTCCCGCGAACGATCAGCGTCGGGTAGATCTTGAGGTAGTCGGGCTTCCACTGTTCCTGCTCGAACAGCCGGCGGAAGTCCTCGAGACACATCTCCTTGGACATCCCCGGCTGGCCGGGCATCATGTGGAAGCCGACCTTGAACCCCGCGTTGCGGAGCCGGCGGTTGGCGTCGATCGACGCCTGGGCGCCGTGGCCGCGGTGCATTTCCCGATTGATTCGCTCGTAGGTCGTCTGGACGCCGACCTCGACTTTCGTCCCGCCGAGATCGAGCATCCGGTCGATCTGCTCGGGGTCACACCAGTCGGGCTTGGTCTCGAAGGTCGTCCCGATGTTCCTGATCTCGTTCGTCTCGTTCTCGGCGATGACGTCCTCGAGATATTTGAACTCGTACTCCTCGGGATCCTCCGCGAAGCTGACCCCCTCGGCGGGCTCGGGCTCCTTGTCGACGTCGTAGTCGTTCATCGCCTCGAGGGCGCGCTTGACGAACCACTCCTGGTAGTCGTGGCTGCGGGCGGTCATCGTCCCGCCCATCAGGATGAGTTCGACCTTGTCGACGGGGTGGCCGATCTCCCGGAGCTGCTCGAGGCGCAGGGTCACCTGGCCGTACGGGTCGTAGTCGTTCTGGACGCCCCGCGCCGCCGCGGGCTCCTCGCCCGTGTAGCTCTGGGAGCTCGAGAACTCCGAGTCGGGGCCGCCGGGACAGTAGAGACACTTCCCGTGGGGACACCGCTCGGGCGAGGTCATGATCGCGACCGGCGAGACGCCCGAGGCGGTCCGGACGGGCTTGCGCCGAAGCACCGACTCGAGTTCCTCGCGGCGCTCCTGGGGCGCGTAGTCCAGCAGCTCGGAGTTCTTCGGCACCTTCGGCGCCGAGTGTTCCGAACACGCCTCGAGCTTGGCCTTCTCGACCTCCTCGCGGTCGATCTCGCCGTCGAGGATTCGCTCGACGAGCGTCTCGCAGACCTTCTCGAACGCGTCGGTTTCGGTCGGTTCGGGCGTCTCGGTACTCACTACACGGAGTTGGTCCCGGAGCGTGAATAAGCGTGTCGGACTCGCTACCGTTCCGCTCGGGAGCAGTACGGCTTTGACCGCTCGCCCGCAACGGTACCCCGAATGCGCGAGATCGAGCTCTCGTACACCGTCGAACCGCCGGCCGAGCAACTCCGCGAGCGACTGACGCCGCGTTCGATCCTCGAGTACGCGGACGTCTACGAGGTTCGAGCCTGCGAGGCGACCGACGACGGGGCCGAAGCGACGGTCGCGATCGACGGAACCGAGATGACGGTACGGTTCTCGCCGCTCGAGAACGGGTACGAGTACCGCTTCGTCGACGGCGGGATGTTCGAGGAGCGGTACTCGAGAGTCACCGTCGAGGACGGCAAGGAGGCCCGCGTCACGGCGACCGCCAGGTACACGTTCGACTCGATCTGGTCGTTCGTGCTCGATCGGCTGGGTGCGAAGACGGTGCGTCGGGAGCTCGAGCTGACAATTACGAACCTGCTCGAGGACGTCCAGGAAGCCGAACCGAACGAGGACTCCCGAACGGCGTGAGCGCTCAGACTTCGACGTACTCGAAGACCGCACCCGATTCCTCGAAGGCGGCGACCGACAGCGGTTCGTCGCCGGGCGGTCCCATCCCCGGAGAGTGTTGGGGCATTCCGGGAGCCGCGACTCCGAGAACGTCGGGTTCCTCCGCGAACAGCTCCTCGACGGCCTCGAGGGGGACGTGGCCCTCCACGAGGTAGTCGCCGAACTCGATCGTGTGGCAGCTCCAGGCGTCCTCGGGAACCGACAGCTCGCGTTTGACACCTTCGGGGTCGTCGGTCTCGACGACCTCGACGTCGAACCCGTGGTCGGTGAGGTAGTCAACGTACGCCTCGCAGCAGCCACAGTCGGGATCGTGGTGCTGGACGACGCGCTCGATCGGGAGCGAGCCCGACCACGTCCACTCGTCGCTCCCGCCCCCGTCGGTCGACTCCCCACCGTCCGCCTCGGAGTCGCCGAAACAGCCGGCGAGCCCGCCGATCGCGAGCGCCGCACCCGTCGAACACAGCCGCCGTCGTGAGATACCCATGCGCGCCGCTAGCGAACGCGCTCTCATATATGGTCCGCTCATTCCCGCGTCTCGAACTCGAGGTCCTCGGAGCGGTCGTTCCGCGTCTCGCGGCGCCATCGGTCGGCGTCCTCGAGCGTTTCCGTCTCGAGTAGCCGATCGAGCTTGCGCTCGAACTGCTCGTCGGTCAGCTCGCCCGCCGCGTACCGATCGCGGAGTCGCTCGAGGGCGTCGCGGGCCGACGGCTCCTCCGCTTCCGCCTCCTCGAGCGTCTCGGGGTCGATTTCGTCTTCGGTCCACCACTCTCGAACGTCGTCCTCGTCGCCGAACAGCAACGCGACCATCGGCACGACGACGATATACCCGAAGAGCAGCGCCGCGAGCCACCACCCCTGGCCGGTGAACATCGCGGCGAGCCAGATCCCGGTCACGAGCGTCGCCGTCACCTCCGTGGCGTTCTCGCGGAGCCGCGTCCTCGGATCGGCGCCCATACCCTACGTGTGATAGCGACTGCCAAATGCGTTTCTGACCGGCACTGCCGCTGATCGGGTCGTGGACGACGGAGAAGGGCGCGATTACGCGAGCGTCTCGCCGAGCGCCTCGAGTGCGGCCTCGTGGACGGCGTCGCGCTCGCCGGGCAGGAACTCGACGTGGCCGTCCCGCCCGCCGACGACGTGGACGCCGCCGTTCGGAACTCGTTCGGCGATCGCGTTACCGAGGGCCCGAACGTCGATCGCTTCGGTCGTTCGGACGTGCAGTTCGTCCTCGCCGATACCGAGCGTGACGTCCGAATCCTCGCGCTCGCGGCGGTGAAGCGCGTCGAGCAGCAGGATCGTCGTCGGGAAGTCGTACCGGTGGGTGAACGCGTCGGTGTCGAGCACGGTGACGGTCAGCCCGTCGACCTCCTGTACCGAGCGGTTCTCGCGGGCGGTTCCCAGTTCGGTCTCGAGCTTGTCGCGGAACTGCTCGGAGACGTGGGCCGCGAGGTCGGCGTTGCCGTCGAACAGCAGGTCCGCGACGAGTTCGCGCTTGTCCTTGTAGCTCTGGTAGAACGCCTCGAGCGCGACGGCCTCGCGTCGCTCGGAGATGTCCGTCTCGTCGTAGCCGGCCTCGGTGGCCAGCTCGAGGTACGCCTCGGGGGCGTTCTCCCAGTAGCTGACCGCCGGCAGATGCTCGAGGTCGTCGCGGACGTCGTCGTTGACGTGGGCGGCGACGTTCGCGGCGAGGGCTGTCGAGGTCAGGTCGGCGACGTCGGCGCCGGAAAGCGAGGGGGCGACGGCCGCCGAGACGGCGTCGACGATCTCCTCGTCGGCGCGGCTGTCGTCGATGACCAGTGCCTCGGCGCCGTACAGCGAGAGCAGCTCGTAGCCGTCGGCGGACTCGACGGTCGAGCCCGCGCCGACGAGCACGACCAGCGGCAGCTGCTCGTCGTGGCGGTCGCGGGCCTCGAGCATCGAGGTGACGTCGTCGGTCGCGGCGTCCATGTCGTACACCCGACCCTCGAGCGGTCGGCGCTCGAAGTAGTGGTACTCGGCGTCCTCGCGGGTGTGTTTCTCGCGGATCAGCGGGAGCGCGGCGCGCTCGATGGCGGCGCCGGCGACGTAGCCGTCGGCGGTCGCGGCGTGGCGAACGACGACGGGGCGGGCCTCCATGATCGCACGCCGGATCGCCGTCGCGGCGTCGCCGATCTCGTCCTCGACGGCCGCGACCGCGTCGTGGTCGGCGAGCGGGGCGACGTCGGCTGGTCGGGCCTCGCGCTCGATCGCGCTCTCGAGGCGGTCGACGACGGTCTCGCGGGCCTCGTCCTCGAGGATCTCGAGGGTCTCGGTCTCGACCTGCAGGTCGCCGTGGTGGCGCTCGATCTCGCCCTCGAGGGCGACGACGTCCTCGACCTCGACGTCGGGGTAGGCCCGGACGCCGGCCTCCTCGAAGGCCGCACACTCGACGGTGCCGGTCTCGTCGCGAAGCTCGAACACCGTCGGGCCGGAGGTCTGACGGACGCCGGTGATCTCGCCCTCGAGGCGGACGACGCTGCCGACCTGGTTCTCGATAGCGTCGATCGTCGTTCGCTTCAGCGCCGGTTCGGCCTCCGGCTCGGCGTCGGCGGCGTCGTCGGTCGCGGCCGTCGAAACCGTCGTCTCGGCGGCGACGGAGCCGCTCTCGGCGGCGACCGTCTCGGTCCCGCCGGTAGATGGACTCGAGTCGTCGCTCGGTCCGGCGTCGTCGGCGCTCGCGCTCGGACCGGCGTCGGCGTTAGCGTCGCTTGCGCTCGGACCGGCGTCGGCATTAGCGTCGCTCGCGCTCGGACCGGCGTCGGCGTCGGCCTCGTCAGCCTCGTCGTCATCGGCTTCCTCGGGAAGGTACTCGTCGTCGGCCGTCTCGACCAGGTGACCGCGGAACTCGCGTTCGCGCTGGCGGATCGACCAGCCCAGATCGACGTTGCCGTTGTCCCGGACGTCGAGCACCTGCACGAACACCTCGTCGCCGGGCTCCCAGTCGAGACTCTCGAGTCGCTTGTCCAGTTCGCTTCTGTGCAACAGACCGGTGACGTGATCGCCGACATCGATGAAGACACCGAAATCGGCGTAGCCGTCGACGGTTCCCCGGTAGTAGCGACCGGGGGTGAGCTGCGAGGGGGTGGTTCCGCGGAACTCGAAGACCGCGTCCTCCTCGTGACTCTCGCAGATCTCGCCGTCGACAGACGTGCCGCAGATGATACAGTTACCCATCTACACGAACCAAGCAGTTTCGCCCTAAAACGGTTGTCGGAATGCGTTCGGGGCAGTACCGACCGATCCGCGCGCGAAACGACCGCCGGAATCGGCCGTCGTTCACTCGAAGACCGGGGAATCGTCCTCGAGCGCCTCGACGTCTTTGACGATCTTGCGGACGTCTTCGGGGAACAGCGACACCTGTACCTCGTTGCCGTCCTCGTCCTCGAAGACGAGTTTGACCCGCTTGTCGCCGAACTCGCGGGCACCGGCCTCCTCGACGCCGAACAGCTTGACCGTCGCGGACTTGTTCGTCGGACCGACGTTCTTGATCGATCCCTCGTTCAGTTCGATCATGAACTCCTCGAGCGAGAGTGAGAGCATACGCCGTCGTAGGAGCCCCGTACAAAAAACGCCACGGCATCGCTCCGCGGGTTGCCGGCTCGTCGTTCCGGTCGTCGCCTGCGGCCGCAGGCGGCCCACGGCAGCTCCCGCGGCCAGTTTTAAGACGGTCTCCGACCAACCGTTGGCCTGCTATGGAACTCACCTGGCACGGCCACTCGACGTGGCACGTCACCGTCGGCGACACCGACCTGCTGATCGACCCGTTCTTCGACAACCCGAAGACGGGCCTCGAGCCGTCGGACGTCGACGAACCGGACTACGTCCTGCTCACGCACGGCCACGCCGACCACATCGCCGACGCGGGCGAGTTCAGCGACGCGACGCTGGTCGCGACCCCCGAACTCGTCTCCTACTGCGAGGAGGAGTTCGGCTTCGAGGACGCCGTCGGCGGGATGGGGATGAACCTCGGCGGGACCGTCGAGTGTGACGACGCGTTCGTCACGATGGTCCGGGCCGACCACACCAACGGTATCATGACCGAGTACGACGTCGACGCGGGGATGCCCGCCGGCTTCGTGATCTCGGATACGAAGCCGACCCAGGTCAGCGACGAGGAGTCGACGACGTTCTACCACGCGGGCGACACCTCGCTGATGACCGAGATGCGCGAGGTCGTCGGACCCTACCTCGAGCCCGACGCCGCGGCGGTGCCGATGGGCGACCACTTCACGATGGGGCCCTGGCAGGCCGCCGTCGCCGTCGACTGGCTCGACGTCGACCACGCGTTCCCCCAGCACTACGATACGTTCCCGCCGATCGAGCAGGATCCCGAGCAGTTCGAGAGCGAGGTCGCGGGGACGGGCAGCGACGCCGAGGTCCACGTCCTCGAGGCCGACGAGCCGTTCGAACTCGAGAGCTGAGCCGGCAGACCGAGACACGTCCATTTTTCGGCGGAAACTCGAACCGGACGGTGTTGCCCCCGAGAACAACGTTTACGGCGACGGCAGTGGTTGTCCCGACTGCGATGTCGAAACAAGTCACCACCGTCTCCGAGGAGGGGTTCAGCGCGACGAACGAGATCGGCGAGTTCGAGACGACGATCGACGCCGAGGGCGAGGAGGCGCCGGACACCCTCGAGAGCCTGCTGGCGGCGTACGCCTCCTGTTACGTCCCCGCGCTGCGCGTCGGGGGCCAGCAGCGCGACGCCGGCGACCTCGGTCGGATCGAGATCGAGTCGACGGGCGAGCTCAACGACGACGACAAGCTCGAGTCGGTCCACTTCGACATCCGCGTCGAGGCCGACGTCGACGACGACACCGGCCAGAAGGTAATCGACCGCGCCTTCGAGCTCTGTAAGGTCCACGACGCGCTGAAGGACAGTCTCCACGCAGACACCGACTTCGAGGGCAGCGCCTTCTAAAATCGAGCAGTACTTCTTTCGTGATTGCCGGGAGCGCTGCTAGTGTCCGGCCGTTTCGAGTCTCGAGCCAGACGCATCGCCCGAATCGTAGCCACCGCTGCACTCTTGGCGCTGAGCGGTTGCATCGACGAGCGATCCAACCGCACTGTTCACGAACCCGACACGGTGACAGTCGTGCCCTCGACCGACGGCCCGGTCGTAATCGGTTCGTCGGTCACTACCGTCTCGAGCCGGTCGGGCGACTGATCGGCGAATTACGGGTGGCTCTGATCGGCGATGGATCTCGCCGTTCGGGTCGAGCGGAAAGGGAAGGAAGCCGCAAAACGGAAGCGGGGTCTGACCCCCCTGATCAAGGTGACTGTCTTGGGTGAACGGAAGCGGGGTCGAACCCTCCACGTCGAAGGTGGGGTCTTCGGGGAACGGAAGCGGGGTAGACTTCCTGATTCGAAGACGGGGCCTTCGGAGCACGGCAGCGGGCTACGGATGCATTCTGGTACGTCCGTCCACTGCCTACTTCTTCGTAGTGGGGATACCGCATTAGAGCTACCGCCAACATACATTGGTATTTATACGACGGATCGGTCGAACACACTTCGATCGACGGTAGATTCAAGCCCCGTTCGCGAGAGGTAGCCGCCATGCTTCGCTCGTTCGAAGGGACGGAACCCCAGGTCGCCGACTCGGCGTACGTCGACGAGAGCGCAGTCGTGATTGGCAACGTCGTCGTCGAGGCCGACGCCAGCGTCTGGCCGAACACGACCCTCCGGGGCGATCACGGCCGGATTGTCGTCGGCGAGGGCGCGAACGTCCAGGACAACGCGGTCCTCCACGAGGACGCCGAACTCGAGCCCTACGCCACGGTGGGCCACAGCGCGATCGTCCACGACGCGACCGTCCGCGAGCGCGCGCTGGTCGGGATGAACGCCGTCGTCCTCGACGGCGCCCGGATCGGCGAGGGTGCGGTCGTCGCGGCCGGCAGCGTCGTCACGGAGGGAACCGAGGTCGAACCCGAGACGCTCGTCGCCGGCGCGCCCGCCGAACCGAAAGCCGAGGTCGACGATCCGCGCCTCGAGGAGACGGCGGACCGATACGTCGAGCTCTCGAGCCGTCACGCCGAGGGCTCGGAACGACTCGATTGAGCCCAGGATCGCCCACCGTCGGCGCTGCGGCGAGGGAAACGCTGATACGCACACCCGCGCAATCGACGGCCATGAGCGACACCTCGTGGACGGACCGGATCGTCGGGGAACGGATGACCGTCGATCAGGAGTTCTCCGCGCGCGTTCAGGACTCGCGGTTCTCGAGCCAGCAGTGGAGCCTGATCATGACCGCGACGGAGTTCGAGATCGAGGACGCCGACGATCCCGACCGAGCCCGGATCGTCGCCAACACCGAGAAGGTCGACCAGATCATCCCCGAACTCGAGAACGTCGAGCAACAGATGGGTGCGATGGGCGGCCAAGGCGGCGGTGGCGGCGCCTCGAACTCGTCGGGCGGGGTCGTCGACTCCATCCTCGGCGCGCTCGGACTGGGCGGGGACGGGGGCGACGACCGGGAGGAACAGTTGCGGGCGGCAGAACAGCTCACCCAGGAGTACGCCGACCAGCTCCAGAGCCAGCTCGAGTCGAAGGGGCGATGGGAGTCGGTCCGGCAGGCCGCGACTGGCGACTGAGATCGTCCGCTATCTGCCCCGCTCGCACGGTCTCCCGTCCGCTAGTTGCGGAGCGACCGCGCCCCGTCCTGCGGTTGTCCCGGGAGCTCCTCACAGCGGACCGTATCAGCCCGCGCGTGAAAGAGCGTGTACTCGCTGGCTTCGTAGATGCTGATCAGCTCCACGACGAGCTCGTCGTAGGACTCGTCCTCGATGCGCAGTCCGTCCAGCCGTTCGACGGTCTCCGCCTCGAGTTCGATAGTGGGCATACCAGGCCGTTCGTCGCCGAGTAGCAAAAGCCTCGCGGAGGGGTATCACACCACACCCTTCGAGCACGGCCGAGCCACAGGGTCTTTAGGTGGCCCACCCCTCCGTCGGGGTATGACCGACGACGTCGACACAACCACGATCACGATTTCGACCGACGACGACGAGACCGACGAGGTAACGCTCCCCGCCGGTCTCATCGATCTCCTCGCCGAGGGCGACCAGGACGCCGCCGAGACCGTCGGCGACATCACCCTCCTCTCGTTCGCCAGCCGGGCCCACCACATCGTCCACCACGGCGAGGGCTCGGATCCGGAGCTCGAGGCCCAGGAGGAACGCATCATGGACCAGTTCGAGGAGCGGTTCGGCCAGACCTTCGCCGAAGCGACCGGTCACCAGCACTGACTGTCGATCCCTCCTTTCGATGTAACTGTACCGGCAGCTACGGCTGGCCCAGTTCGTGAACCGAAGTTTTGATCACGGTTTACGGCGGTGGTGACGTATGGCAACCGAACAGGGAGACGTCGACCTCGTCGACGGCGACGTCGTCCACGCGTTCGCTCGAGCGGCGCTGCTCGCGACGCTTCTCGGCGCGGTGGCACCGATCGCGATACCGATCCCGTTCTCTCCGGCGCCGATCACGCTGCAGGTGTTGTTCGTCTTTCTCGCCGGGCTACTGCTCGGTCCGCTCTGGGGGACCGTCTCGATACTGCTGTACCTTGCCGCCGGCGCGATCGGACTCCCGGTGTTCGCGGGGATGGCCGGTGGGCTCGGCGTCCTCGTCGGGGATTCGGCCGGCTACCTCTGGTCGTACCCCCTGGCCGCCGGTCTGATCGGCCTGCTCGTCCACCGCGGGACCGACCTTCGGGATCCCGCCGAGGTTTCGACGCCGCTCGTCGTCGTCGCGCTCGTCACCGCGACCGTCCTCATCTACGGGATGGGAGTGGGCTACATGGCCTGGCTGCTCGAGCTCGAGCTCTGGGAGGCGATTACGGTCGGTGCGCTGCCGTTTATTCCGGGTGAGGTGTTGAAGATCGCCGCCGCGGTCGCGATCGTCGAGAGCGGTCGGATCGACACGATCTGATGCTCGAGTTCCGCTCCGTGTCGTTCGGTTTCGACGACGTAGGGGTGCTCGATGACGTCTCCCTCTCGATCCCCGACGGCGAGTTCGTCGTCCTCGCGGGAGCGAACGGCAGCGGGAAGACGACCCTGTTGCGTCACTGCAACGGCCTGCTGAGCCCCGACGAGGGAACGGTGCTGGTCGACGGCACTCCCGTCGAGGACGACGTCATCGGCGCCCGAACGAGCGTCGGAATGGTGTTCCAGCACCCCCGCGACCAGTTCGTCGCCGCGACTGTCGGCGACGACGTCGCCTTCGGCCCCGCGAACCTCGGCCTCGAGCGCGAGGAGATCGACCGCCGCGTCGCCGAGGCCCTCGAGGCGGTGAATCTACGGGGACGCGAGGACGAACGGATCGACCGACTTTCGGGCGGCGAACAGTCCCGCGTCGCTATCGCGGGCGCGCTCGCGATGGAGCCGACTCATCTGGTGCTCGACGAACCGTTCACCGGGCTCGACGAGCCCGCACGCCGCTCGGTGCTCGGCCGACTCGAGGCGCTTGCCGTCGACGGCACCGGGATCCTGCTCGCGACCCACGACCTGCGGGACGTGCTCGGGCTGGCCGACCGCGTGATCGCGATGGCCGACGGGCGGGTCGTCGTCGACGACTCCCCCGACCGGGCTCTCGAGGGACTGGACGGACTGCCGGTTCGCGTCCCTCGAACGCGGGCGGACCTCGAGGAGCGATGCTGACCTACGAGCCCGGCGAGACGGTCGTCCACGATCTGGATCCCCGGAGCAAGCTCGCGGTCCAGATCGGATTCGCGGCGACCGCGCTGGCTCACACCGCACCGCGGGCCCTGCTCGGGCTCTCGGTCGTTACCGCGGTCGTGCTGGCGCTCGCACGGGTACCCTTACTGCGGACGCTGTACGCCTACCGGTTCGCGCTGGTGATCCTCGCGGCGGGTCCCCTCGTCGCCGCCGCGACCCTCGGCCCGCCGTGGATCGACCTCGAGGCCGGCCTCGCCACAGCGCTGGCGAGCTACCGGGTGTTGCTCGTCCTGCTCGTCAGCGCCGCCTACGTCCGGACGACGCCGGTTCGAGAGTCCCGGGCGGCGATCCAGCGGACGGTTCCGGGAAAGCCCGGACAGCTCCTCGGCATCGGCGTCGCGCTGGTCTTCCGGTTCCTGCCCGTCGTGCAGTCGGACCTGCGGACGATCCGGGACGCGTCGGCCGCGCGACTCGGCACCGAGCGAAGCGCCCGCGAGCGCGCGACGACGATCGGCCTCCTCGGGCTCTCGCGGACGTTCGACCGGGCCGACCGACTCTCGCTCGCGCTGCGGGCGCGATGTTTCTCCTGGAACCCCACGCTTCCGGCGCTCGCGTTCTCCCGGCGGGACGTACCCGCGCTGGGAGTCGCAGTCGCGTTGCTCCTGACGGCGTTTCTCTGATCGATCGAATCGGCCTCGAGAAGCCGCGTCTTCGGCCTTTCGGCCGAGTCGTTCCGAGATCGAGGAGTATTGAGCAAGCCGGAATTATTAACCTCCAGCCGATCGATGCGGCTAGTGAATGGCGCTTCGCCCCGGCGACATGGTCTGTGTACGTCCGGATCAACTGCCCGATTCGATCGAACGGGAACTCCCGCAGGCGGAAGCGGCTGTCGGTCGGGTCCTCGAGACGAGCGACGTCTCGTTGGTCGACCTCGAGTGGTACGTCGACTACGCAAGCGGCGCGGTGATGGACGGCGTGCTCCCGAAGCGCCGCAGCGACCTGCTCTGTCTTCCGACTGACGCCCTCGAGAAGATCAGTCACGACGAGTACATGGAACGACGAACACCCTGAGCCAGCCGAGTTCGCGGCTCGGGTGAGGTCGGTCCGAACGAGTGCCCGTGCCCGTCTCGAGCAGCCGCGATAATCTCACGCCGCCGACCCGTGCCACTCCCGACTGAAGAGGTCGAAGGCGATCTTGGCCGCGCCGAGGATGACGGGACCGACGAACAGCCCGACGGCGCCGAACATCGCGACCCCACCGAAGATCCCGAGAACGATCACCGCGGCGCTGAGAGCCCCACTCTTTCCGATGATGGCCGGGCGAAGGTACATATCCGAGATGCTGACGAACGTTCCGTAGCCGACCAGCGCCAGCGCCGCCGGCGGTCGCCCGACGGCGACGAGGTAGATCGAGACCGGAACCCAGATCCCGAACGCACCCACGAGCGGGAGCAGGGCGAGCACGAACGTCGCCACCGTGAGCAGGACGACGCCCGGCACGCCGAGCAGCCAGAGGCCGATCCCGAGCAACACGGCCTGGATCGCGGAGACGATCACGTTGCCGATCACCGACGCCCACATGAGCCGATCGAGTTCGGCGAACAGTTCGTCTCTGGCGTCGTCGCTGATCGGTACCACGGTCTGGAGCCAGTCGACCAACCGATCGCCGTCCCGGAGCAGCCCGAAGAGGACGAACATCGTCACCGTCAGCCCGAACGCGATCGACGGCAGGCCGCCGAGAAACTCGAGGGTCCCGGTGACCGCGCCGTGGAGCCCGTGGAGGCCGTCGTCGATCTGGCCCTGGTTGCCCTCGTAGGCCGCGATGGCGGCTTCGGGATCGAGCTGATAGCCGAACCCCTCGAGTTCGTCCTGGATCGCCATCGTGTCCAGCCCCTGCTGCTGGATCGTTCCCACCAGCTCCGACGCCTGTCGGATCGCGACGACGAGGACGTACAGCACCGGGAGTACGAGCGCGAGCAGCGATCCCGCGATCAACACCAGCGTCGACGCGGTCGGGCTCAGCACTCGCTCGAGAATCGTCTGAAACGGCGCGAGCGCGTAGGCGAGCACGACCGCGAGCAGGACGTACTGGAGGTACGGGAGGACGAGCAGCGCCGCGAGGATCCCGGTCACCAGCGCGACGATTCCGAGGGCGGACTGTTCTGTCAGCCCCCCGCTTGTCTCGGTCATGAACCCTCAATGTTCCCGCTGGGCAAAGAGCGTATACGATTCGTTCTCGAGGGATGACCCTCCGAAGCGGACGCGGGGGGAGCGGTCGCCAACGAGCCGAGGCGGCGTGTCCGTACACCGATTCGAACCGATGTTGCAGTGGGTACCGATGACAGTCTTACGGCGTGAACTGCGGACTTCGACGACGAACGGGACGGAAACTCGGCCGGCCCGACGATCGATCACTCGAGTCGGACGTCGACCTCGAGCGCGGCTGGCAGTCGAGTTCAAAAGGTCCGGCATCAGTGATAACGCACAACAAGCTTATTACGAATCATGCATGATTGGGGGACAGAGGTGGGATGGAATGAAAGCTCGTCAACTGGACCCGACTGATAGACGCGTCCTCGAACGGAACTACGACTACGCGCAGAAGAACGTTCGAGTGCTTTCGACGTGGTACGACTGTGAGACCAAACGGATGATCGAGCTGCTCGCCGAGAACGAGATCGACCTCTCGGCGAACGACGAACAGCGGTTCGGACCGTACTACAGGGAAGCCCGATAGCGTCACAGGGAAAAAAGTACCCGTCGCTCTCAAACTTGTTCGCGGGAGGAAAAAGCCAATGGAGGACCACGAACCCGAGGTCTGGAGTCGCGGTTTTAACACTGCTGGGCGCGACGAACGCGCTCCGGGCTCTGATACGTGACGTCCCATCGGTTGGCTTCGAATCCACACGGAGGCCCGCAACGGGATCGTCGCCGATCGCAAGCTGCTGATCCCCTTCTCGGATCGCTTCGAGAGCGGCGCAGACGTCGCCGATCTCTTCGATGAACCGCTATCGCCGACCGGAGGTCGCCGTCCGGCCCATCGGTGCTCGCCTCGTGTCGGTAGATCTCCTCGGGGTCGCCGTCGGTCACGGGCTCGCAATCTCCGTTCCGCTGTTGAGTGATGATCACTCCTGGGAGAACGTCCGGGCGAGCGCCCCAAAGCCAGTAGGTAGCGAGGTTATGTTTCCCAGCGCACCTACCCAATAGCGTGGGAAACGACACCAATTCGTCGAACTCCAACTCCGACGAGGAAGGCATGGATGCGGCCAAAGAAGAGATCGACGAGGAGCCAGAGGCCGGTCTCGGGCCAGGTGCTGACGACGAAGAGGACGAGGAGTCAGAATCTGCCGACGCGGCTGACGAGAACTAACCGTTGAGAACTTGGTACGGCCACCGTCGGTAACCGTGACCGATGTTTCGTCGTCATCGTCGTCAGACCCGAGACCAGCTCCTTCGAGGACCGGCTTTCGCCCTTACTCGTGCGCTCGAAGGTCGCGTTTTCGGGAACCGTCTCCGGGGTCGCCCGCTCCGACGGGTCGGTGATGTCGAAGCTGCCGCCCGCGGCGAGATCGCTCGCTCCCAACCGCATCGGCCGACTCAAGGGGCCACTGACGCCAGCTCTCGTCTTCGACGTCCAGGCCTCGGTCGCGGTCGTCGATGACCGAGACCATGCCGACCCCTCCATTGCCGACAGTGTGGCTTTGAACTCGAAGTTGGGCCCAATTCGAGCCAAATCCTCGAGAGACTCGAGACTAAGGAGTAGAAGTTTTGAACTAGAGGATGTAAGCCGGTGGAGGGATTTGAACCCTCGACCTAATCCTTACGAAGGATTCGCTCTGCCAGTCTGAGCTACACCGGCACGTCGACGAGTGCATCTATTCGTACGTCCGATACCGTCCATAAGGGTTGCGAATCGCGACGGTCGTGGTATCGCGTTCCGTACGATGACCTATCGCTCGAGCCGGACGTCGAGACAGACGTTCAGCTCGTGTGGCGCGTACGAGCGGACCGTGTGTCGTGTCTCGACGGTCACTTCATATTCGGGCTCGGCCGCTTCGCGGATCGCCCGCTCGCCGGGACCGAACGGGTCGTCCTCGTGCTGGATGTCGTAGTAGTGCAGCGTACAGTCCTCGCCCGCCACCGTCACTGCCGACTCGAGGAAGGCGTCGGCGCTGTGGGGCAGGTTCATCACGATCCTGTCGGCCCAGCTCTCGTAGTCGGGGGTGACCTCGTGGACGTCGTCGCAGATCGGCGTGACGCGGTCCTCGACGCCGTTTCGGCGGGCGTTCTCCCGGAGGTAGTCGATCGCAGTCTCGTTGACGTCGACGCCGATACAGTCGGCACCGCCTTTCGCGAACGGGATCACGAAGGGGCCGACGCCGGCGAACATGTCGAACGCGCGCTCCCCGCTCCCCGCCTGTTCGGCGACGCGGTGGCGCTCCGTCGCGAGTCGTGGCGAGAAGTACACCTCGGCGAGATCCAGCGCGAACTCGCAGCCGTACTCGCGGTGGACGACCTCGGTCCCCTCGCCCGCGAGCAGCTCCCAGTCCCGAACTCGCGTCTCGCCTTTGACTTTCGAGGCCTTGTTCAGCACGGTGTCGACGGGGAGATCCGACTCGAGGATCGCGTCGGCGATCGCTCGAGCGCGCTCGGGGTCGTCCTCGTCGAGCAGGGCGGCCTCCCCGAGGCGTTCGTAGGACGGCTCGAACGAAAGCAGCTCCGCGGGGGTCGTCTGGCTCTGACGCTCGTCGACGGCTCGCTCGACGACCTCGTACTCGCTCGAGACCGCGTCGGGGTCGGTGACCGGGACGTACAGCCAGCCGCCCGCGACGGTGATCTCGTAGTCGTCGTCGATCAGGTCCGCCTCGGCGAGGCTCGAGCGCGTCGCTTCGCCCGCCTCGGGTTCGACGCGGACACACGGCACCTCCATACCGACACTCGCCGCCGCCGGCTCCTAACGCTGACGCTTCGATCGCCGTGTCGAAAGCTTATAACGGCCGCTCACGCTACCGACGGCCATGCTCACCTTCATCGGGCTCGGGCTCTACGACGAGCGGTCGATCACCGTCGAGGGCCGACGAGCGCTCCGGGAGGCCGATCGGGCCTACGCCGAGTTCTACACCAGCAAGCTGCTCGGGACGACCGTCGAGGAGCTCGAGTCGGCCCACGACGTCTCGATCGAGGTTCGCGATCGGGCGGGCGTCGAACAGGAACCCGAGGAAATGCTCGCCGCGGCCGAGGACGAGGATGTGGCCTTCCTGACGGCCGGCGATACGATGATCTCGACGACCCACGTCGACCTCCGGCTGCGGGCCCACGAGCGCGGAATCGAGACGCGGGTGATTCACGGCGTCACCGCCCAGACGGCCGCCAGCTCCCTGACCGGGCTACAGAACTACCGGTTCGGGAAGGCGACGACGCTTCCCTTCCCCTACGCTCACGGCGCCGACGGGCTCCCCGCGAGCGTGACCGGGACGATCGACGCGAACCGCGCAGACGGGCACCACACCGTCGTTTATCTGGATATTAAGGCCGAGCGCGACGAGTACATGACCGCCGACGTTGGTGCCGAGCTACTGGCCGAGGTCTACCCGGATCTCGTCGGGGTCGTCGTCGCTCGAGCCGGCAGTCCCGACCCACTCGTCGCAGCCGGGATGATGACCGAGCTCGCAGAGCGGTCGTTCGGCGATCCGCTGCACCTGCTGGTCGTCCCCGGCGACTGTCACCTTCTCGAGGCCGACGCGCTCGTCGAGCTGGCTGGTGCCGATCGGTCCACTCTGGAAATCGTCTGAAACCGCCAGCAGGCGGGGTGTTAGCTATCGGATAAGCGTCTCCGTACCGATCGGTCTCGGATACAGTCCTTTCGGGAAGAAGGTTTAGTACCTCTATTAACAAGTATACAGGTGCGGAAAGTTCAGATCACACATGGATAACGGTACTAACACTGGATTCGGGTCGTCCAGGCGGCGGCTGCTGGCCGCTGTCGGTGCAACGTCGGCGACGCTCGCCGGCTGTACGGACTTCCTGTCCGAAGACGAAAACGGCGACGACGGGAACGGCGACGGCGAGGGGAACGGCGACGATTCGAACGGCGGGAACGGCGACGACTCCGACGACGGTGGGGACGGCGGAGGCGAGACGCTGTGGCCCGCGATCGACGACGGCGAACTGTTAGCCGACTTCGAGGAGGAGCCGAGTCGGCGGTCGGGCGAGCTCTCGATGTCGTCCGACGAGGCGCGACGAGGATCGCAGGCCGCGGTCGTCGAGGACGAAGACGGCGAGGAGGCGGGGCTGACCGTCTACTTCTCGGACGGGATCGACCTCACCGAGCACGACGTCTCGTTTGCGGTCAAACCGGAGTCCGCGAACCGGATCGTCGTCGAGTTTGTCGCGCCCGGCCGGGGGAGCCGGCTTACGACCGTTCGGACGGTCCCCGGCGAGTTCACGGGCTGGTTCCGGCTCGACTGCGGGTACGAACACAAACCCGGCGACGAGCCGGACCTCTCGAACGTCACCGCGATCAACATCCTCGCGACGAACGACGGCCGACCGATCAAGATGGCCGTCGACGACCTCCGAAAGGTCGAGTCCGTCGACAACGGGAAGGCGATCCTCCTGTTCCACGGCGGCTACGAGTCCCAGTACGACATCGCCGCCGACATGCTCGAGGAGCGGGGCTGGCGCGCCGCCGTTCCGATGCCCCCCGAGGCGATCGGAGAGGGCGGTCGGATGGACGCGACGCAGCTTCAGGAACTGCAGGACCGGGGTTGGGACATCTGTTCGAACCCGTCGACCACGACGGCGCTCTCGGACTCGCCCCAGGACCGACAGCGAACCGTCCTCGAGAACGCGAAGGACATGCTCGAGGAACAGGGGTTCGAGGACGGCGCGCGACACCTGCTCGTCCCCGGCGATCGGATGAGCGAGGAGACCTACGAGGTCGTCAGGGACGTTCACGAGACGGCGTTCCTGTTCGGCTCCTGTCCGAGCACGATGCCGCCGACGGAGCGTCACATGATTCCGCACATCTGGGGGCCCTCGCTTCACGACGGCGTGCGCCGGCACATCAACCTCGTCGATCAGTACAACCAGCTCACCGTGTTGCGCATGCAACGGATCGTCGACACCGACGATCCCGAGGACGGCGAGATGAGCCTCGACGACTTCGAGCACCTGCTTAACCACCTCGAACACCGCGGGCTCGACGTGATCACGCCCTCCGACCTCGTCGACGAGAGCTACGAGCGCGAGACCGACGACGACGTAGACGACGAGCGCCCCGAAGGGACGATCCTCGAGGCGGGTCGTTCCTACGAGTTCGACGGTGACGGATCGGCAACCGAAACGGTCGAGTTCGACGAGGGGGTCGTCGTCGCGAGTTTCTCCCACGACGGCGACGACGAGTTCGTCGTGGAGCTCGACGGCGACGTGCTCGCGACGACCGCCGGACAGACGACCGGCGAATCAATCCTTCCCGTCGACGGCGGCAGCTATCAGCTCGAGATAGCGGGCGACGGGGAGTGGCTCGTCGACCTCTCGCAGCCGGAGATCCACGGGGAGGACCTCGAGGAGCTCCCGGTCGAGCGCTCCGGCAACGGCTCCTCGTTCGTCGGCCCGCTCTGGGCGCCAGACGACGTCTCGCTCTTGCCGACCCACGACGGCGACGGCGAGTTCGTCGTCACCGGCTACGGGGCCGACGGGAGCTACGAACAGCTCGTCGACCAGACTGGATCGTTCGACAGCTCGCGGTCGTACGCGGCGGGCGGAACGGTCTGGATCGACATCGAGGCCGACGGCGACTGGACGCTCGAGGCCGAGGACGCCTGAGCGTCGGAACTGCCCGTCCCCGTAGCGTCACTGAAAAGCGCTCGGCCGGCGCCGAATTTTTCTCCGCTCGATGTCGCCGACCTCGTTTCGAGCGGTACCGCCGCCGACAACGAGCCGCTTTACAGCCGGTCGATAATCGCGTTCGTCACGTCCTCGGTGCTCGCGTCACCGCCGAGGTCGCCCGTCCGCGGCCCCGCTTCCAGCGTCGCTTCGACCGCCGATCGGACCGCCGCGGCCTCCTCGTCGTACTCGAGGTACTCGAGAAGCATCGCCGCCGAGAGGATCGCCGCGGCGGGGTTGGCGGCGCCCTCGCCGGCGATGTCGGGGGCGGTACCGTGGACGGGTTCGAACAGCGCGCGATCGGGGCCGACGTTCGCGGAGGGGAGCAGGCCGAGCCCGCCGACCAGTCCGGCCGCGAGATCCGAGAGCACGTCGCCCGCGAGGTTCGGACAGACGACGACGTCGAACTGCTCGGGGTCGAGACAGACCCTCGTCGCGAAGGCGTCCATCAGCACCTCGTCGGTCGCGACGCCCGCGTCGTCGGCGACGTCGGCGACCGTCTCGCGGAAGAGCCCGTCCGTCTCGCGCATCACGTTCGCCTTGTGGGCGATCGTGAAGCCGTCGTGGTCGCCTTGCTGGACGTACTCGCAGGCGAACTCCGCGAGCCGTCGGGAGGCCGTTTCCGTCGTCACGCGGGTGAGGGTTGCAACGTCGTCGGTGAGTCGGTCCTCGTGGCCCGCGTAGACGCCCTCGGTGTTCTCCCGGAGGAAGACGAGATCGGTCTCGGGACGGACGGCGTCGACTCCCGGATACGCGGTCGCGGGACGAACGTTGACGAACGAGCCGACGGCCTCCCGCAGCGGGAGGATGACGTCGGCCGCGGTCTCGCCGGCCGCGCCGAACAGCGTCGCGTCGGTCGACGCGGCGAGGTCGTACGTCTCCTGGGGGAGCGGGTCGCCGGTCTCCTCGGCGACCGCGTCGCCGGCCTCGGCCTCGGTAAACTCGAAGTCGATCTCGAGGGCGTTCAGTACGTCGACCGCTGCGGGCGTGACCTCCTGCCCGATTCCGTCACCGGGCACGACGGCGATCTCGTGAGTCATGTCGGACTCTCGCGCGCCGGGGAAAAAGAGGGTATCGAATACCACGAGAACTGCCCGCCTGCGAGGCGGAATCCGGTTAGGACCGCGCCAGCCGTGCGACGCCGACCGCGACGACCACGCCGGCCGCGGCGAGAATGATCGGGCCCGGTGCGCCCGAATCGCCCTCGGTAGGCGCGACGACGACGGTCTCGATCGTTCCCTCCTCGACGGTCCCCGTTTCGACCGTGGTCGACTCGAGATCCGATCCGGAGGCCGTCACCGTGTACACCTCGCCGGTCCCGGGAATCGTGACCTCGAGCGTCCCGTCCGCGGCCGTGCGCTCGTCCGGCTCGAGCGTCTCTCCCGACTCGGATTCGACGACGATCGACGCGTTTTCGATCGGGTCTCCGCCACCGGTCTCGACGACGATCTCGAGGGTCGAATCGCCTCGCATATCGAACGACTCCGGTCGGGTTTCCGAACCGTCGACGGCGACCGTTCGCTTCTCCGCGAGGCGACCGGGCGCGTCTACCTCGAGGGCGTACTCCTCGTCGCCGGGAACGGCGTCGATCCGGTAGTTGCCGTCGTCCGTTCGCTCGCCTGGATACGAACCGGTCGGCCCCGTCGCCGCGACCGTTCCGTCGTCGACCGGCGTTTCGGACTGCTCGTCCGCGAGGTCGACGTCGATCGTCCCGCTACCGGCGAGCGAGAGATCGACGGTCGCCGATCCGTCGGCCGGCGGTGACGCCGTCTCCGACGTCGAGTCGTAGCCGGTGCTGTCGGCGACGACCTCGTACTCCCGGTCGGCCTCGAGGCCCTCGAACTCGAACGTTCCCTCGGAGTCGGTCGTCGTCTCGTGGCGGTCGCCGTCGCCGGTAGCCGTAACCGTCGTCTCCTCGAGGGGGGCGTCCGTGACCGTATCGGTGGCCGTCCCCTCGATCGTCGAGTACGAGCCGGCTCGTTCGATCGCCGCCGGAACGTCGATGATCCCGTGGCCGTCGCGCTGGCCGTCGCCGCCGACCGCGGTCTCGGTCAGCGCGGTCTCGAGTTCCGTCGCGTCGAGCGTCGTCGCCGTCGCCGACTGGACGAGTGCGGCCGCCCCGCCGGCTGCGGGCGCGGCCATGCTGGTGCCGCTTTTGGTCGTGTACCCGCCTCCAGGGGCCGTGCTCGTGACGTCGACGCCGGGGGCGACGAGGGTCGGAACCTCGTACGAGCCGGGCCAGTGCTCCGGTGCGTCCGAACCCCACGTCTCGGCCGTCTCGATCTCCTCGCTGCTCGAGAACTCGGGGACGGTGCCCCCGTCGTCCACCGCGCCGACGCTGGTCGTCGCGTGGAGGTTGCCCGGCGACGTGGAGGTTCCCGCACCCTGGTTGCCGGCCGAGCTGACGACCGGCGTTCCGGCGTCGTTCGCGTTCTCGACGGCCTCGAGCAGCCCCGGATTGTATCCCTCGATCCCCAGGCTCAACACGATGACGTCCGCGTCCGCCTCGACGGCCCACTCGAGGCCCGCGATGATGTCGCGCTGGTAGCCGACGCAGTCCTCACCCTCGCAGTTGGTCATCACGGCGCCGTGGTAGAGGTCGGCCTCGGGGGCGACGCCGATCTGCGTGCCGCTCTCGTTGCCCCCGGCGACGACGCCCGAGACGTGGGTGCCGTGATCGTCGTAGGCGATCGGCTCGTCCGAGGGGTCGTCGCCGAAGTCGCGCCACTCGGCGACGTCGAGGTCAGGGTGGTCGCCGTCGACGCCCGAATCGAGAACCGCGACGGACGTTCCCTCGCCCTCCGTCCGGTAGGTGTCCCACGCCTCGGGAACGTTCAGCTGCTCGAGCCCGGTCGAGGGGCCGTCCGACTCGGACGCCTCTCCGTCGACGTCCGCGTCGGCGTCGTCGACCACTCGATCGGACGCGCCGGAAACCGCCTCGTCCGCGCTGATCGCAGTGACCCCATCAGCCTGGGCGAGCGTTTCGAGATCCGTCCGTTCGGTGTCGACCGTCGCGAGGACGGCCGTGGTGAGCCAGAACTCCCGTTCGACGGAGACGGCGTCGTCCGAGGCGACCTCCCGGTCGAACCGGTCGTGGCTCGCCTCGGCTCGCGTCCGTCGATCCGCGGGCTCCTCGCTACTGACCGATGGCGGCGACTCGAGATGGACGAGGACGGTGACCTCGCCCTCGGCGTCCTCGAGTCCGGGGTCGATCGGCGCCTCGACCGCCGTTGCGTCGTCGACCCCAGCTGTCGGGTCGTCGACCCCGGCCATCGGTCCGGCGGGGACGCCGACCGACCCGACCGCCGCTCCCGGGACCAGTCCGACGACCAGCACGAGCACGAGAAGGACGGCTCTCGGCCGGGTCGCGAGACGACCGACTCCCGATCCCGGAGACATTAGTGTAATATAGAAATTCAATATACTAAATATGATCGGCCGTTAGCTACCGCTACTCGGTCGAGGAACCAACGGAAAAGGAGGCCTACTCGGCCTCGGGGATCGCTTCGGAGTCGACGTACGGCAGTTCGCGGGCGGTGTCCCGAACCGCACCTGCGTTGGACTTCATCAGCGCCGTCGTGTCCCAGACCCCGTCGACCAGGGCCTTGCGCTGGGCGTCGTCGACGGTGACGTCGATCGTCTCACTACCGTAGGAGACCGTCTCGGCCTCGACGTCGATCTCGAGTTCCTCGTCGGGATGGTCGTCGACCCAGTCCTGGAGCGTCTGGATCGTCTCGCTGTCGGCCGTTACGGTCGGAATGCCGAGTGCGAGGCAGTTGCCCGCGAAAATCTCGGCGAAGCTCTCGCCGATCACGGCGTCGATCCCCCAGCGCATCAGCGCCTGGGGAGCGTGCTCGCGCGAGGAGCCACAGCCGAAGTTCGAGTTGACCACCATCACGGACGAATCCTGGAACCGCTCCTCGTTAAACGGGTGGTCCTTCTGGTTGTCGTCCTCGTCGAACCGGAGATCGAAGAACGCGAACTCGCCCAGTCCGTCGAAGGTGACGACCTTCATAAAGCGCGCCGGGATGATCTGGTCGGTGTCGATGTCGTTGCCGCGGATCGGAACGCCGGTGCCCGAGACGTAGTCGACCTCGGGGATCTCGACCTCGTCCGCGCCACTCATTGGGCGGTCACCTCCGCTTCCGGCAGCTCGCGAACGTCGGAAACCTCTCCGGTGATCGCCGCCGCGGCGACCATCCGCGGGTTCATCAGGACGGTACGGCCGTCCTTACTTCCCTGGCGACCGACGAAGTTCCGGTTCGAGGAGGAGGCGCAGGCCTCGTCGCCCTCGAGCTGGTCCTCGTTCATACCCAGACACATCGAGCAGCCGGCGTTGCGCCACTCGAAGCCGGCTTCCTCGAAGATCTCCTTCAGCTCCTCCTCCTCGGCGGTCTTCTGGACGCGCTGGCTACCGGGGACGACGAGCGCGCGGACGTCGTCGTGGACCTCTCGACCCTCGACGATCCGGGCCGCCCGTCGCAGATCGGGCAGGCGGGCGTTGGTACAGGAGCCGAGGAAGGCGACGTCGATGTCGTACCCTTCCATCGTCTCGCCGGGTTCGACACGCATGTGCTCCTGTGCGCGTCGTGCCGTGTCCTGCTTGTCTGCGGGCAGCTCCTCGGGCTCGGGGATCGAGTCGGTGATGCCGATCCCCTGACCCGGGGTCGTCCCCCAGGTGACGACGGGCTCGAGCTCGTCGGCGTCGATCGTTACGACGTCGTCGTACTCGGCGTCGTCGTCCGAGCGAATCGACTCCCAGTACGGCTTGAGTTCGTCGAATTTCTCCGGGTTCTCCTGGAAGTAATCCGTCTCCTCGAGCCACTCGTAGGTGGTCTCGTCCGGGTTGACGTAGCCCGCGCGGGCGCCGCCCTCGATCGACATGTTACAGATCGACATCCGACCCTCCATCCCCAGGTCCTCGATCGCGGAGCCGGCGTACTCGTAGACGTAGCCGACGCCGCCCTCGGTACCCAGTCGGCGGATGATCTCGAGGATGACGTCCTTCGCCTCGACGCCGTCGCCGAGTTCGCCCTCGACTTCGATCTTTCGCACCTTCTGCTTCTCGAAGGCCAGGGTGCCCGTCGCGAGCACGTCCCGGATCTGGCTGGTGCCGATGCCGAAGGCGAGCGCGCCGAAGGCGCCGTGAGTCGAGGTGTGGGAGTCGCCACAGACGATCGTCTTCCCGGGCTGGGTCAGCCCCTGCTCCGGACCGACGACGTGGACGATCCCCTGGTCCCCGCTGTTGGGGTCCGAGAACTCGATGCCCGCCTCGCGGACGTTCTCCTCGAGCTCGCTCATCATCTCCTCGGCGGCGTCCTCGTCGTAGGGACGGGACTGATCCGCCGTCGGGATGATATGATCGACCGTCGCGTGGGTAAGCTCGGGGTATGCGACCTCGAGGTCCCGCTCGCGGAGCATGCCGAAGGCCTGGGGGCTGGTGACCTCGTGGATGAGGTGGAGGCCGACGAACAGCTGGTCCTGTCCGGTCGGCAGGGTCGTCACCTTGTGGCGGTCCCAGACCTTGTCGTACAGGGTGCCCTCGCTCATACGTCGGTTGCTCCCCGCTCGTCGTCGCGGCCGTGTTCGTTGCCCCGCTCGAAGACGTCGTTCGCGTCGTCGGCGCCCTCCGGCGGCGTGTGATCGACTCGTTTCATCGTGTCGTCGGCCGACGGATCCGTCGCGGCCGGATTCTCGTCGTCGGCTCCGTTCCGCCGGCCGCCGTCGGCCACGACCGTCGGACCGCGGCTGAACAGCCGCCCGGCCGTCTCGCCGGTGTAGGGGTTGGTGTGGCTGACCGCGCGCATCGAGTCGTCGTCCGATTCGGTGTCGTTCGTTCGTTTCATTCTAATCCGCTTGCAGTTTCTCCCGTTCGTCTTCCGTTTCCGACTCCTGTTCTTCCTGCCAGGCGAACAGCGCGCGGAGGCGCTCGCCGACCTCCTCGATCTCGTGGTCCTTCTCGGCCTGGTTGAGCTGGGTGTAGACGGGCCGGTTGGCCTGGTTCTCGGTGACCCACTCGGTCGCGAACTCGCCGTTCTGGACCTCCTCGAGTACCTCCTCCATGTTCGCGCGAACCTGATCGTCGATGACGGCTTCGCCGCGGGTGAGACCGCCGTACTCGGCGGTGTCCGAAACCGAATCCCACATCGCGCCGATTCCGTCCTCGTACATCAGATCGACGATGAGCTTCATCTCGTTGAGACACTCGAAGTACGCCATCTCCTTGCTGTAGCCCGCGTCGACGAGCGTCTCGTAGCCGACCTTGATCAGCTCGGCGATACCGCCACAGAGGACGGCCTGTTCGCCGAAGAGGTCGGTCTCGGTCTCCTCGCGGAACGACGTCTCGACGACGCCGGCGCGGGCACAACCGATCGCCTTCGAGTACGCGAGCGCGCGCTCTTTCGCGTCGCCGGTGGCGTCCTGGTAGACCGCGAGCAGCCCCGGCGTCCCCTCGCCGTTCTCGTAGTTGCGCCGCACGAGGTGGCCCGGGGACTTCGGCGCGATCATCGTCACGTCGACGTCCTCGGCGGGCTGGATCTGGTTGTAGTGGATGTTGAAGCCGTGAGCGAACTGGAGCGTGTCGCCGGCCTCGAGCTCGTCCTCGATCTGCTCGTAGACGTGGGGCTGGACCGTGTCGGGGACCAGCATCGAGACGATGTCCGCTCGCGCGGCCGCCTCGACGGGCGTCACGACCTCGAGTCCGTCGGCTTCGACGGCCGAGCGCGAGGAGGAGTCCTCGCGGAGGCCGACGACCACGTCGACCCCGCTGTCGTGGAGGTTCAGCGCGTGGGCGTGGCCCTGGCTGCCGTAGCCGAGGACGGCGACGGTTACGTCGTCGAGCTGCGATTCGTCTGCGTCCGATTCGTAGTAGATCTCGGTGGTGAATTCGTCGTCAGTCATCGTCTGCTGGTTGGGTGTAGGGGGTGTTGTTCGCCTCGTTGGCGGTCGATTCTGCCGGAGCGGGCGCCGCGGTGTCGTCGGTACCCCGCGCGAGCGCCGTCGTCCCGGTTCGGGAGATCTCGCGGATGCCGAACTGGGAGAACGTCTCGATCGCGGCCTCGATCTTCTGTCGGGCGCCCGTGATTTCGAAGGTCGCCGTTTCGGGGCTCGAGTCGACGGTCTTGGCGTCGTACATATCCGCGACGGCGGCGACCTGGTCGGGTCGTTCGGCGTTGACCTTCACCAGGGCGAGCTCGCGGCGCATCGCGTCGGGCTCGAGTTCGCGCACGGCGATCACCGGGATCAGCTTCCGGAGCTGCTTTTTGATCTGGTCGATCCCCGGATCGGGCTCCTCGACGACGAGCGTGATCCGCGCGCGCTCGTCGTCGTCGGTCGGGCCCACGGTGAGGCTCTCGATGTTGAACTGCCGCCTCGAGAACAGTCCCGAGGCTTCGGCGAGCACGCCGGGTTCGTGTTTGACGAGCGCCGAGATGACGGTCCGCCGAGGTTCGTGTTTCGCCTCGACCTCGGGGTCGATGCGGATCCCCTGTTTGTTGCGCCGACCCGCAGGAGACGGCCGCTCCCCGGGAGCGGGTCCGTCGAGGCCCTGCTCTCGTGTCATAGCTGATCCTCCGTCAGCGCGAACTGACCGTTGTCGCCGCCGCTTGGAACCATCGGGTAGACGTTCGCCTGCGGATCGATGTGGACGTCGATCACGGAGGGACCGTCGTAGGCGAGCGCGGCGTCGATCGTATCCGCGACCTCGTCGTAGTCGTCGATTCGGAACCCTTCCGCGCCGAAGGCCTCGGCGAGCGTGTCGAACTCGGGCATCCAGCCGTAGTCCGAGGCGGAGTGGCGCCCGTCGAAGAAGGCGTCCTGCCACTGGCGGACCATCCCGATGTACTCGTTGTTGAGCACGGCGACCGTGATGTCCAGGTTCTCGCGGACGGCGACCGACAGTCCCTGCAGCGTCATCAGGAACGAGCCGTCGCCGTCGACGCAGACGACCTCCTGATCGTCGTCGGCCGCGAAGCGAGCGCCGATCGCCGCCGGGAGGCCGTAGCCCATCGCGCCCAGCCCGTGACTCGAGACCCAGGTTCGGGGCTCGGTGTAGGTCCAGTACTGCCAAGCCCACATCTGGTGTTGGCCGACGCCGGTCGTAACGACCGCCCGGTCGCTCGTGGCCTCGTCTAAGGCCTCGACGACGAACTGCGGTTTGACCGGTTCGTCTTCGGGCGTGTCGTAGGCCATCGAGTAGTCGGACTTCCACTGCTGGCACTGCGCGCGCCACTTCGTCGCCTGCGGCGACTCGTCGACGGCCTCGGTCAGCTGTTCGAGAACGGTGCCGGCGTCGCCGATCAGCGGGTAGTCCGCGTGGATGTTCTTCGAGATCTCCGCGGGATCGATGTCGACGTGGATGATCTCGGCGTCGGGCGCGAACGTCTCGATACCACCCGTCAGGCGGTCGTCGAACCGGGTGCCGACGGCGACCATCGTATCACAGTGGGTGATCGCCATGTTGGCGTAGCCGGTACCGTGCATCCCCGCACCCTCGAGTGCGAGCTCGTGGTCCTCGGGGAAGGCGCCGGTTCCGGGCATCGTCGTGACGACCGGGATCTCGTGTTCGATCGCGAACTCGCGACAGACCTCGGTGGCGTCACCCTTGATCACGCCGCCGCCGAGCAGCATGATCGGGCGGCTGGCGTTCTCGACGCGTTCGGCCGCGGCCGCGACGATCTCGGGGTCCGCTCGCTCCTGGACCTCGTAGGTGTCGGGCGTCCGCGGTTCGTCGGGTTCGCGGTCCGTTTCGGCGTTCGTGACGTCCTTGGGCAGGTCGACCAGCGTCGGTCCCGGTCGACCCTCGCTCGCGAGCGCGAACGCCTCGCTGACGTCCGTGCCGACCCGGTCGGGTTCGCTGGAGAACGTGTTGGTCTTCGTCACCGGCATCGTGACGCCGGTGGTGTCGGTCTCCTGGAAGGCGTCGTTGCCGACGAACTCCGTCGGCACCTGGCCGGTCAGCGCGACGACCGGATCCGAGTCCATGTCGGCGTCGGCCAGCCCGGTGACGAGATTCGTCGCTCCCGGCCCCGAGGTCGCCAGGCAGATCCCCGGTTCCCCGGAGACGATGCCGTAGGCGTCGGCCGCGTGAGAGGCTCCCTGCTCGTGGGCCATCGTCACGTGGTGGATCTCGGAGTCGTACAGCGCGTCGTAGACGGGCATGATCGCGCCGCCCTGCACGCCGAAGGCGTGCTCGACACCTGCGTTCTCGAGCGCGCGGACGACGGATTCCGCGCCCGTCGTAACCGGTGTCGGTTCGGCATCGGTTGCCGACTCGGTATCGTCAGCTTCGGACGGCTCCTCCGACGGCGTCTCCTGGTCGTCTCGCTGTTCCTCGGTCGCGGTAACTGGTGCTGCGCGTTCGCTCATCGGTATCGATACCCTCCTGCCGGATTCGGACGATGCGTTCTGGTTGCTGGTGTCATCTGGTGGATTGCGGGTCGCTCGGCGGTCGGTGCGACGGATACGGGCCGGGGTCGAGGAAGGAGTTGGTGAGGGGCTAGTGGGCCCCTACAATACGAATGCGAGCGAGCGCGCTGCCGTCGGTGTCGCGAGTGCGAACCGATGGTCGAGCGCGATCCGTCATTACTCCACTGGTAGGCGGGGCAACCAGTATAATAGTTTCGTCCCGGGCAACGCTGGCGGGAACGACGGCGCGATAGCCGGGGCTCCCGGCCGGTGGCAAACGAGGGACCCATCCCTCAGATCTGCACCTCCTCTCGCTGGCGCTCGACGCCAGCCTCCTCGGCGAACCGCTCTAAGTCCTCGACCGTGATGCGGCGCTTCTCGGCGCCGTAGTCCTTAACACGGCGCGTTACCGTCCGCACCTCGTCGTCGGTGGGCACGTACCCGCGCTCCTCGAGGCGTTCGCGGACCGAGTGGGTCCCGGTGTGTTTCCCCATGACCAGTCGGCGCGTCGCGCCGACCATTTCGGGGGTCATGACGCCGGGTTCGAAGGTGTCCGAGTTCTCGATGACGCCCGCGGCGTGGATCCCGCTCTCGTGGGAGAAGGCGTTGTCGCCGACGACGGGTTTGTTCCCCGGCGTCTCGATCGAGCTCTTCTCCTCGACGATCTCGGAGAGTTCCATGATGCGGGTCGTGTCGATTCCCGTGTCGCACTGGTAGACCGACTCGACAGCCATCACGAACTCCTCGTAGGCGGCGTTACCGGCCCGTTCGCCGATCGAGTTGACAGACACCTGCGCCTGGTCGGCGCCGGCCTCGATCCCCGACAGGGCGTTGGCGGTCGCCAGCCCGAAGTCGTCGTGGGTGTGGACATCGACCCGCGCGTCCGTGTGGGCACAGACCTTCTCGATCATCACTCGGAACCGGTTGGGCGTGGCGACCCCGCAGGTGTCCGGGATGTTGATCCAGTCCGTTCCCGCCTCCGAGACGGCCTCGATCACGTCGATCAGGAACGCCTCGTCGGTTCGAGTCGCGTCCATCGGCGAGAACATGCAGGTCGCCCCCGCTTCGGTGATCCGCTCGACCGACTCGACGGCGCGCTGTACTACGTCCTCGCGGGTGGCGTGCATCGAGTCCTCGATCTGGACGTCGCTGGTGCTGACGAACGTGTGCACCATCTCGACGCCGGAATCCAGTGCGGCCTCGATGTCGTCGTCGACGACGCGGGCCAGCCCGCAGGTGGTCGTCGACGTCGAGGACGCGATGTCCCGGACCGCCTCGAACTCGGCCTCGGAGTTGACGGGGAATCCGGCCTCGATAACGTGGGTACCCATCTCGTCCAGAACCGCGGCGATCTCGCGTTTGTCGTCGTAGGAAAACGACGTCCCGGGCGACTGTTCGCCGTCCCGCAGCGTCGTATCGAAGACACGTGCTGACTCGATTTCGTCAGTGGAATCTAACGTGCCCTGGAAGAACTCGACCCCCCTGACTGGTGTCAGAGGTCGGGTTGCCTTGTGAAGACATTGTATCCGATCCGAGGATCGACGTCGTATATAAACCTGACGCTGCCTGCGGGATGGGACGACGTGTCAGCCCTCGCAGAACTCCCCCGTCGGAGGAAAACCGCAAGACATCAACAACCTATTATTCAACAGATATCCTATTATCATACTGCTCGCTCCGCGAGTCGACTCCGAGATCGGTCGCTCGAGCACCTACAATCCATCCGAATATACTCGAAAATAACTCGGTCCGGCTGGCGCGCGGTTCCCGGTGGACGGTCGGTCAGTAAGACTCGATTTCGCGAGGGAGTTCTGTGTTATCGTCCACTGATCAGTATATTTCGAAACAGCGGTCGAGAGAGGAACCGGGTTACGGGACGAACGGATCGGTTCCCGCCGGAGATCCGCACGTGTTACAGCTCGACTGGTTTCGACGCCGCTCACTCGAGGGCGTCCCTGTGAGACTCGTACCGGCTCAGATATCGATCCTCGCAGGAGGAACAGCAGAACGTCTTGATCTCGCCGTCGACGGTCGCCGTCACGCCGTCGCCGGTGACCCGTTTCCCGCAGACGACACACTCGAGGGCGAACCCGGTCGCCGAGAGCGCGGCGACGCGAGCCGACCGGTTGAGCAGCGTGACGTCGTAGCCCGACAGCGAGGCGAGGTCGACCTCGCGAGCGAGCCACGAGCGGACGTCGCCCCCGGCGATCGTCGCGTGGACGACGACGCGGCCGTCGACTCCCTCGAGGACGCGCTCGACGCCCTCGAGCTCGCCCGCGGCCGCGTAGACGTCGTCGACCGCCTCGGGAGCGGGCTCGAGGTCGACCAGCACCGAGACCTCGCCGTGAAGGCGCTCGCGGTCGACATCGATCGTAAACCCCCGGATGATCCCCTGGCTCTCGAGCCGGGAGATCCGATCCGAGACCGCCGGCGGCGTCAGGTCGACCCGGTCGGCGATCTCCTTGTACGGCCGCCGGGCGTCGGTCGCCAGCAACTCGAGGATCTCGAGGTCCGTCTCGTCGAGCTCGCGCATGAGCGGTGGTTGGCGGGCGCGCGCCAAGAGTGTACCGCGAGCGCGGATCGACGACAAATCGCGAGCACGTGTGAGAACTAAATCCCGGGTCGTCGTAGGGCCGCGAGCAATGTCCGAAGACGACGTTACGGACCTCCTGACGGAGGCCTACATCGACGAACTCGAGACCGTGATGAACTACCTGACAAACGCCATCGTGCTTGATGGAGTCCACGCCGAGGAGGTCAAATCGAGCCTCGAGGCCGACGTCGACGAGGAGCTCGAGCACGCGCGGCTGCTCGGCAACCGACTGAAGCAGCTCGATCGGTCCCCGCCCGGCTCGGAGTCGTTCGAGGCCAGTCAGTCGAGTCTGCAGCCGCCCGAGGACACCACCGACGTCGAGTCGGTGATCGACGGCGTCCTCGAGGCCGAGGAGGACGCTTTAGAGACGTACCGGTCGTTGCTCGAGGCCGCCGAGGACGCGAACGACCCGATCACCGAGGACGTCGCGGTGACGATCCTCGCCGACGAGGAGGCTCACCGCACCGAGTTCCGCGGGTTCAGAAAGGAGTTTCCCCAGGACTGAGACGCGAAGCGAACGTTTTTCTCGCCGCGCTTCGAGGGGATCGATATGAGCGATTTCGATCTCGACCTCCGGACCGTCGAGGAACACATCGACGAGGAGTTCGATCTCGACGGCGAAATCGTCCTCGGCGTCCTCGACGGAACGACGCCGTCCTCGGAGTGGCTCGAGGCGGTCTCGACGGGGAACGTCCTCGTCCTCTGCGTCGACGGCGAGGTCAACGAACTCGCCTCCGGCTTCGCCCGCGACGTCAAGGAGTCGGGCGGAAACCTCATCCACTTTCGCGGCTTTCTGGTCGTCACGCCGCCGGGGATCGACGTCAACACGGATCGGCTGTAGCGGCTCCGGATCGGGCCGAGATCCGGGTTCCCGATCGGGCTCGAGTCGCACAAAAACAGTGGGTTTGCGGCATCGGGTCCGCTGACGGCGCTCGAAGGTGTTAGGCCTCGAGCTCGTCGTAGTCGAACTGCTCGCCGTACTCCGAGAGGGTGTCGAGCTCGTCCTGTTCCTCGCGCAGCGTCTCCTCGAGCGTGTCGGCGGCGTCGTCCATCCCGAGCTGGTCGGCCATCGGAACGAGGTTGCCGTAGCTAGCGATCTCGTAGTGTTCGCTCTTCTGTCCGGCGGCGATGTTGAACCGGTCGATTGCCTCGTCGCTCGGATCCTTGCTCATGAACTCCTCGTGGGCCTCGATCATCCCCTCGACGACCGGGTCCTCCTCCGCTTCGGCCTCGGCGTCGAGCTGTTCGAACACCTGCTCGATGCGGTCGACGTGCGTCTGAGTCTCCTCGCGGTGTTCGGCGAACCCGTCCGCGAGCTCCTCGCTCGAAGACGTCTCCTCGAGTTCCTCGAGGGCGTCGACGAGGCGCTGTTCGGTGTAGTAGGCGTGTTTCAATCCTTCGACGAAGAGGTCTTCGGTCGTTTCGATAGTCATGGGCGATCCGTCGGGACGGACTCCGCTGAGGAGAATAAGGCTCGTGCCTGCGCAGCGCAGGCTCCGTCGCGACGGGGCCGTTGGCGGCTGCTCCGGGCGTGTGAGTGGACGAGCGACGGACGGGACGCTACTCCCGTCCTCCCTGCTTTCTGAAGACGGCGTTTCCGTCCTGCTCGACGGTGATCCGGTATCCCTCGTAGGAGAAGGTGATTTGGGCTTCCGCGGCGGGGACGGGTGGGTCCGAGAAGACGTGTTCGAGGATGTGGTCGATGCAGCCGTACAGCGGCGTCAGTTCCTCGGTCTCGACGTTCTCGAGTTCGGCGACGGTTCGGGCGACGCTCACGTTCGGATCGGCCTCGTCGACGTCGAACGTCCGGTAGACGACCCCGTCGTCCTCGCGTCGTGATCGGTCGGACATGGTCGATTCCTCCGACGAGAGGGAGGAAGGAAGTTCACCGCTCAGCTGCAGGCCCGGGCGTCCGGAACGTGAGCCAGTGGCCGTCGGGATCGCGGACCACGACCTCGTCGTCGGTCTCGCGCTCGACCCGATCGACGCGGTCCTCGATCGCCTCGAGCGCCGCTTTCGGATCGTCGGTCTCGAATCCGAGGTCGACGTGAACGCCGCCGCGACCGTCGGCGATCCCGAGGTGCGGTTCCCACAGCTCGAGAGCCATCGGGCCGTTCAGCCGCACCCGCTTGCGGTCGGAACCGACGTCGACCGTTCGAAAGCCCAGCGCCTCGTAGAACTCGCGGGCCCGTTCGATCGATTCGACCTCGAGGACGACCTCGAACAGGCCGTCGATCCCCGGCCCCGCGACGTCACGCTGGCCGAGTTCGACGCAGTTCCCGTCGGGGTCGTACAGGTACAGCGACCGCGAGGAGCCGAACTGAGCCTCCTCGAGGTCGTACTCGGCGCTCAGGCGGTCCCACCACTCGTCGTACTCTCCGCCGGGGACCGAGAGGGCGTAGTGGGTGTGGAGTCCGCCCCGCGGAACCGCCTCGGGTCGCCGGAGGACGAGGTCGGTCTCGCCCGCGGCCAGGACGACCTCGTTCTCGCCGTCCTCGCGGACGGGCAGGGACAGCGTCTCCGCGTAGAACCGCCGCGCCGGCTCGAGATACTTGACCTCGAGCGCGAGCCGGGAGAGGCCGGTGAGCATGGTCCCCTGTACTCGGGGCGGGAGCATAGAAGCGTCGCCGCGGCGAGTTCGGCGTCATCGGAGGCGGTGCGACGAGCGACTCGGCGGGGAGAGATCGGGAACGAACCGGCGGAATCGGCGGCTTCGTCCAGGTTTATGGGACGAGCGATCGTATCCTCGGGCATGCCATTTCGCGTCGACGAGCGCTCGACCGAGCTCGCGGAGATCGATCGGTTCGACGGCGGCGTCGGCTGGATCGCCCACCCAGACGAGGAGATGCAGCGGGCCAGCCACGCCCTCGAGCACGAGGGCGAGGTGTGGGTGATCGACCCCGTCGACGCCGAGGGGGTCGACGCACTTCTCGCGGAGTTCGGCGAGGTCCGCGGCGTCGTCGTCACGCTGGATCGACACAAACGCGACGCCGCCGACGTCGCGAACCGCCACGACGTCCCGGTGTACCTCCCGGCGTTCTTCGAGGGCGTCTCCGAGGAACTCGAGGCGCCCGTGGTTCGCTTCGGCGACGAGCTCGCCGATACGGGGTTCAAGACGCGAACGGTGGTCGACAGCCGGTTCTGGCAGGAGGTCGCCCTCTACGATCCCGATCGGCGAACACTCGTCGTCCCGGAGTCGGTCGGTACCGTCGACTACTTCGTCACCAGAGGGGAACGTCTCGGGGTCCACCCAATGCGGCGGGCGATCCCGCCGCGGGACGCTCTCGGCGACCTCGCCCCCGACCGGGTGCTCGTCGGCCACGGCCCCGGCGTGCTGACCGACGCGACGACGGCCCTCGAGACCGCCCTCTCTCAGTCGCGGACGCGAGCCCCGCTGCTGTACGCCAAGACCGGACGAAAGTTGTTGCCGTTTTGATGGGATACAGCTAACTGTCGCGGGCCCGTACGGGTAGGACGTGGTCTACGTCACTCGCGCCCTGGTCGAGGTGTTGCTCGAGCTGGCCGAGGACGCCGATCCGGACCGGGTCCGGACCGGGGTCTCGGTGACCCCGGCCGGGGAGCTCGAGGGAGCGGAGGGGCTCCCGCCCGAGACGCCGGTCTTTACGGACTTCTTCCTGCCCGACCCCGGGAACGCGGTCAACGCGGTGTTCGGCGTCGATCTCTCGACGCCGGCCCGACAGGCCCAGGGCCAGTTCGTCTCCCATCCCGTGCGGGAGCTCGAGGTGACCAAACGCGACGACCTCGCCCAGGTGGTCTTCGTCGCCGTCCCGCCCTGGGAGATCGACGAGGCGTCGTTTGGCGCCTTCGATCGGTTCGGCGAGCGCCAGCCCCTCGAGATCCTCGACGCGCGAGCACCCGAGCGAAAACTCCGGGACTGAGTCTCGGGTCGATCCAGTCGCCGGGACTGGGCCTCGGCGGGCCGATCCCGTTCCGACGAACCGCCGTACTACTCGAGGTAGCCCAGTCCGCGGAGCTGTTCGGTGATCTCCTCGAACTCGGCCTCGGTCAGCTCGCCCTGTCGCTGGTGCTGGATGACGATGCTTCGGAGCAGGAACCGGACCAGGTCGCTGGTGCTCTGGAAACTCGTCCCCTCGATCGTTTCGTCGACGCGATCTGCCAGATCCTTCGGGATCGAAACCGTGGTGTACTCGACCATACGAGATACTCCGGCGCGGCCCCCAAAGACGTGTCGCCGCTCGATGGCTCGTTTCCCGGAGACGGGCCGGCGACGGCTCGATGGCGCGGGCTGTGGGGCGAACCGCACTCGACGCTGGGAAGCTGCCGGATCGTCGACCGTCTCCGCAGCGGTTTTGATATGTGGCGTTCTATGGGCGACGTATGGGAGTCAGGCCACCATCGAACGACGACGACGACGAGCCGGAGAGCGTCGACTTCGGAATCGCCGCCGTCGACGCGCGTCTCAGGCGCTCGGAGCTCTCGTTTCCGGCGACGAAAGACGACGTCGACGCCGAACTCGGCCACGAGCGTATCTCGTACGACGTTCACGGGAACGACGTTCCGCTCGGCGAGATGCTCGCGGAGACCGACAAGGAACGGTTCGACTCGCGCCAGCAGTTGCTGAACGCGCTCCACGAACCGTTCGAGGAACACCGCCGACAGAACTCCAACGGCGTCGTCCAGCAGTTTCGATCGATGCTGCCGTTCTAGCCGTCCGGTTCGCTACTCGTCGTCTCGGTCCCGCTCGCGTTCGGCCCGCGTAATCTGTTCGAGTCGGCGGCGCTGTTCGCGGTGCAGCGTCACGAGCATGTCCGAAAGCACGCCGAACATGAGCAACTGCACGCCGAGCAGGATCGCGGCCGCCGAGACAACCGCCAGAATCTCGTGGCCCTGTTGATACTGGATCCACTGCCAGAGGACGTACATCGCCACGACGCCGCCGGAGGCAATGCTCGCCGCGCCGAGGCTCCCGAAGTAAAACAGCGGGTTGTTCGTCTTCGCCAGCGAGTACAGCGCCAGCACGATCGTCCCGCCGTCTCTGAGCGGGTGGAGGTTCGTCTCCGAGGCCTCCGGCCGAGCGCTGTAACTGACCGGAACGACCGTCGTGTCGATCC
The DNA here is from genome assembly GCF_043677095.1 of Natronococcus roseus. NCBI lineage: Archaea > Methanobacteriati > Methanobacteriota > Halobacteria > Halobacteriales > Natrialbaceae > Natronococcus > Natronococcus roseus. The sequence continues at coordinate 696,632 of NZ_JBHLJR010000001.1, read as the reverse complement.
CGTGTTTGACGCACTCGACGGCGAGTTCGGTCTCGATCGTGAACCCGTCCGAGTCGAGCGCGAGGCGTTCGAACGAATCGGTCGTAAACGCCCGGTATCCCGAGAGGATATCCTCGTACTCGGCGCCGTGAATCAGCCGAAACGAGCGGTTGATTAGTCTGTTTCCGAACCCGTTCAGCGCCTTCATCGCGTCGTCGTCCATGTCCGCAAACCGGTTCCCGATGACGTGTTCGTACCCCCGCGAGAGCGGCTCGAGCATCCGTTTGGCGTCGGCCGGATCGTAGGTGCCGTCGCCGTCGACCATCAACACGTACGGGACGGTGACGTACTCCAGGGTCTCCCTGACGGCCTGGCCCTTTCCGTCGCCGGCCTGGGTGAACACTTGGGCGCCTCGCTCGCGCGCGATCTCCCGGGTATTGTCGTCGGAGTTGCCGTCGACGACGACAACGTTCGAGTACCCCTGTTCGCGGAAGCCGTCGATCACCCCGCCGATCGTCGCCGCCTCGTTCAGCGTCGGGATGAGGATGCAGACCTCGTCAGTCGAAATATCGCGCGTCCGCTCGCTCATCGACAGGAACGCCTCCCGCTCGAGCGTCGACGCGCGGACCCCGTCATGCTCCATTGCTCGTGAATTTCGTGCCGTAGATGAAAAATATATTGGTCATCAGTGGTACAAAATAGTCTGGGCTACGATCCCACTATGGAGACGAGGTGCTGGCGCATCCGCCCGTCGATCGGGATGTTCGCACACCGCTCGTCGAGGCCGATCGTCTGGAGCAGGAGACTCGAGTCGTCGAGCAGGGAGAGCTGGAGGTAGGTGCCCTCGCGGTAGCCGTCGCTGGTTCTGGTCATGTTGATGATCTTCAGCGTCTCGTACTCTCGGAGCTGGTCGGTGATGCGTTTCTTGCCGAGGACGTTGGCGTCGATCGCCTCGGCGAACGCGCGGTAGACGCGGTACATCTCGGTGGCCTTGAACGCCGAGCGCTCGGAGAACTCGTCCATGGTCGCAAGCGCCGCGATCGCGATCTTCGCCTGCGTGGGACACCCCCTGATGAGATCCTGGATCCGGGTTACTTCGGCGTCGTCGTTTGCGACCCGGACGTGGCTCTCCGTGACCTGGGCGGCATCGTTGTCCCTGGCGACCTCCCCCGCGAGCCGGAAGAGATCGATCGCCCGGCGCGCGTCGCCGTGTTCCTGGGCGGAAAACGCCGAGCACAGCGGAATGACGTCGTCGGTCAACACGTTCTCGCGGTAGGCGTCGCGCCGGCGCTCGAGGATGTCCCCGAGCTGGTTCGCGTCGTAGGCCGGGAAGACGATCTCGTCGGGCGAGAACGAACTCTCGACGCGGGTGTCGAGTCGGTCGCCGTACTTCAGGTCGTTGCTGATGCCGATGACCGTGATGCTGGCGTCGACGTCGTTCTCCTCGCCCGCCCGCGAGAGCTGCATGAGCAGCTTGCTGTCGTCGGCCTCCTCGGGGGGAACGTTCTCGACGTCGTCGGGCGGCGCGAGCCGATCGATCTCGTCCAGAACGACGATGATCGCGTCGTACAGCTCGTCGATGACCGACCAGAGCCGATCGTAGTACGCCCCCGTGGCGATCCCGGAGTGGGGGATCGTGATCCCGGTCTTCTCGGGTTCGTTCAGACTCTTTGCGAGGTGGATGACCGTCTGGACCTCCGAGCGACGCTGGGCGCAGTCGATGACCGCACGGCCGATCCGGACGTCGTTCTCGAGGCCGCGGCCGACGACCTCGCGGCTGACGTAGCGGGTGACCAGCGTCTTTCCGGAGCCCGACTTCCCGAGCAGGAGTGTCCCCTTGCCCGTTCCGCCGGTGATCGTCGGCTTGAGCCGTCGGGCGACGGTCTCGATCTGGTTGTTCCGACCGACGATCTTGTTCTGGTCGGGGACGTGGTCGATCCGGAGCAGATCCTCGTTCGCGAAGATCCGATCTTCCTCGTCCAGGACCGAGAGCGGATCGTCGCGAGACTTGGAGCGAGAGTGGGCGACCGCGCCGTGCTCGGCGGCGTACTCGCCGAGCGTCCCCGTCCCCTCCGCGTGTAAAGGCATACACCGTCTTTCAGATGATTTTTCCTTAGCTCTTTCCCTCCGAGAGCAGGGGTCGCTCGCGCCGAGTTCGCGTCGGAATCGAAGCCGCCCGCACACTGGTCGCGAGTCACACACCGGATTTCAGATGAATCGCCGGGAAGGAGAGAGTCATTGCTCCCCCACCCACACCGGATTTCAGATGAAATGCTGCGAAGCCGGGGCGGATCCCGGACGACCACCCCCACCCACACCGGATTTCAGATGAAATGCCGCGAGGAAGGGGGTGGTGGGGGAGGGGTCGTGACGGTCGGTCGACGGTTCGGCGTGAGGTGAATCTCCGGGAGACGACCGCGACCTGTGCTCGCTTCGAGCGATTCTGGATTTCCGTTCGCGGACGATACAGCCTGTAAGGCGGTGATATCAACTGAAATTCGGTGTCGGGTGGAAGAACGACCTCGAGACGCGAACACCCTGTGACACCGATGACATCGACGCCTCGAGTCGCTCGATCCGAGTCCGTTTCCGGACGCAGATGGGTAGGATATAAACAACGGAGAAGGGTCGTCGTTCAATTTCGGAAACTCGACACAGAACGGTTGGTTCGGGATTGTCCCACTACACTACTACTACTAGATTACCACTAGAGTAAAATATATAATAGAATTCAGAGAGCGTTTCAGACGAGACTCCTGTAGATATGCGTAGGTCGTGTATACCACTCTCTGCTCTCCTTAGCGCTCCTCGAGTTCGCTCGAGCCGGATCCGTCGCCACCCCACCCCCACCCCACCTCCGACCGATTTCATCTGAAATCCGGTGTGGGGGTGTCCGTCCCGAACCGACCCCGATCGCGTTCCGACCGCCGTCCGAACCCCGCTGATCCGTCCGGTCTGCGAGCGATAGTCGTCGCTCCCTCGAGGACCCGTTCGAAAACGAACCAGCCGGCGACCTACCGGGAACGAATCGGCCGGCGAACCGTTCGAGTACGAACCAGCCGATGAACCGCTCGAGAACCGGTCGACGGCTACTTCGGAATCGGTGCCTCGGCTTCCCGTACGCGTTGTTCGGCTTCCTCCCGATCCTCGGAGTAGCCGACGTCGATCCGCCAGCCGTCCATCCGGATCGCGTCGATCGTCCGCCCAGACTGAATGAGGAGATCGATCGCGTCGGGCAGTTCGTACTCGCCGCGGTCGGAGGGCTGGACGAGGTGACAGGCGTGGAAGATCGCGGGTGTAAACGTGTAGAAACCGGTCATCACGAGGTTCGACGGCGGCTCCTCGGGCTTCTCGACGACCTCGACGATCTCGCCGTACTCGTTGGTGTCGAGCACCCCGTACCGGGAGGCCTCCTCGTAGGGAACCTCCTCGACGAGGAAGGCCGCGTCCGCGCGCTCCTCGTGCTGGCGCTTGATCACGTCCCCGAGGTTCCCCCGGAAGACGTTGTCGCCGAGCATGAGCACGAAGTCGTCGTCGACGTGGGGCTCGGCCTGCAGGATCGCGTGGGCCAGCCCCAGCTGTTCGCGCTGATGGGCGTAGGTGATCGGCACGCCCTCGTAGGCGTCACCGTAGCGCTCGATGAGCTGCTCCTTCTGGTAGCCGACGACGACGACGAGCTCGGTGACGCCGATCCCGAGCAAGTTGTCGAAGACGTCCTCGACGAGCGGCTTCCCGTCGATCTCGACGAGCGCCTTGGGTTTGTCCTCGGTGAGCGGCCGGAGGCGAGTCCCCTCACCGGCGGCCAGTACGACTGCTTGCATGTCCGAACAGTCACCGTGAGCTACCAAATAGTTTGTGTACGTGTAACGCGGCGCGGAAAGAGGGTCGCCAGCAGGGAACCCGTAGACACTCGAGTCGCGTCCGATCCGTGTGTTATTCCGCTACTCGAGGGCGGATATCACCCGTGACCGCGCGGAGATCGGGGTGGTCCGCAAACTCGCGATACTCCCCCGGAAGCGCCTCGAGGGAGTCCGCCGCCGCGAAGCGCTCGCGGATCGTCGCCCAGCGTTCGTGGCGAACGACGATAATGACGGGCACCGTCTCGAGGCCGAGCAGCTTCGCGATCGACAGCCGATGTTTGCCGGCGCTGAACCGAATTACCTCGCCGCTCCGGCCGATCCCGACCCGCATCTCGTGGGGGTAATTGGTTCCCAAAATCGGCTTTATCGCGGCGCTTCCGGTCTCCATCCCGTCGTCTTCGCGCTCGAGGAGTTCGTCCTGGGGGACGTACCCCTCCTCGGCCATCGACTCGTAGAGGGCGTCGAGGTCGTCACACCGCCGCTCGAGTTCCTCGGGCGTCGACGACCGCCAGTCCTCGAGTCCGTTCTCGATCTTGCAGGCGGCGTACCGGTACCTGGCCGTTTGCTCCCAGTACTCGCCATCGAGGAACCGCGCCTCGAGCGAGCGGTGGATCCGCGTCTCGGTCCACTCGGTCCGAAACCGGTCCCAGCGGCCACTGACGACCCCGACGATCGGTTCGTCGTGTACCGGTGACCGGTCCGTATCGCCGTCCTTCGTCGGGAAGTGTGCCTTTCCGAACCGCGACTGATAGCGGAGATCGGCGGGACCGATCTCGACGGTTGCCGGGAGATCCGACGCCGTCGGCTCGCCTGCTGCGCTCCGGTGACGGATCGCCCACCAGTAGCCGAACGCGTTCTCGTACAGGTACTCGAGGGTCCGGCCGAGCGCCCCGGGAACGCCGCCGAGCTGGTAGAAAACCAGCAACTTCCGCCACGGCGCGGTCAGTGCTGCGAGAAAGAGCATCTGGTATTCGGCGTCGGAACCGCCGGGGTCCCCGGCGACTCCCGTTCGGACGTACGTGTCGTGCGTGATCGATCCGCTCAGAAAAATTTCGGCGAGGACGGCGTTCACGTTAGATCCAGTGATTTAACTGGGCGACTCACTTACTAATACGTGAGGGAATCGGTAGAGTGAGTCTCGTACACAGATCGGGTCGAATACTCCGCGAGGACGGCGTTCTCTCCCTGCTTTGGCGTTCCGTACGGTTCGTCTGGACGACAGCCGTCTGGCGGCAGGAACTCGTTCAGTGGCTCCCAGTGTGGGCACTCGAGTTCGCGTTCGACGTCCGCAGCCGGCTGCTGTCCAGCATGAGTGACGCGAACCCGGCCCGATCGATCAGGATCGATCCCGATACGATCGAGTACTACCACGGGAGCGACGACCCGTGGCGACTCGGACGCGTTCTCGACGGCGACTGGGACGAGCCTGAGGGACGGTTCGAGGAGACGACCGTCTACCGGTCGCTCAGGGCCCGGTTCCTCGAGGGCGCCGACTGGGCGGAGACCGAACTCTACGCCCAGTACCGCGACCGACTCGAGCGAGGGGATCCGTACTGGCGGTGTACGACGGAGGCGGAGCTCGAGGCGTACTTCGAACGGATCGACGCGCTCTACGAGACGGTCGCCGAGGAGGGGTACCGCTCCCAGCGGGAGCTGCTGGCCGACGACGACGCCGACCCCCGCGGGGAGAACACCGACGCGGTCCATCCGGTCGTCCAGGAGATCGGCGTCAACGTCTACCGGGACGGCGAGTTGGTCAAGAAAGGTGCCGGCTTCCACCGACTCGCGATCGCGAAGCTGCTCGATCTCGAGGCGATCCCGGTGACCGTGCGGGTCAGACACGCCGACTGGCAGGCGGTCAGGGACGAGATCCGCGCGGCCTCGAGCCGCGGGGAGCTGAGCGAGCGTGCCGAGTCCCATCTCGAGCATCCCGACCTTCGAGACGTCGTCCCCGAGCGCTGGCGGCGATCGAGGGCCGAACCGACGACGGGCGCGGAGCACGAGCCGTCGCGGACGGACGACCCCGACGACGACGTCCCGGTACCGCAGCGGTAGCCGACGCGACGAGCCAGCACGGTTAACTACCGCTGCCCGGAACTCTCCGGACGTGTCCCATCTCCTCGAGCGGGTGAAAGAGATCTGGCGGCGGGACGGCGCTCTCGCGATCGCCGACGAGACGGCCGCCCACCTCCGGTGGCGTCTCGAGGGCTCCTCGGCGTACGGTGCGGTCCGGAGCCGCGAGCTCCAGTTCCGGAACCGTTGCATCGACGCCGACCCGTTGCAGCTCACGTGGGTCGACCCCGCCGAGATCGAGTACGTCGTCGGTAAGCTGGTACCGGACACGACGGCCGACTCCCACTTCGAGCGCCCGAACGTCCCGTCCCAGGGCCGGGACGGGATCGGTGCCGTCCGCGGAGGCGAGTGGGATCGACCGACGGTTCCGTTCACCGACCTCTCGGAGTACCGGCTGCTCGAACGACACTTCCTCGAGGGCGTCCCCTGGACGGAGACCGAGTTCGTCGACCGTCACCGTCGCTCGCCGGACTCCGACTGGAGCGAGCGGAAACTACTGCACAAGCTCGAGCGGATCGACGACCTCTACGAGACGATCGCGACGGAGGGGTACGCGACTCAGCGCGAACTCGGCGGTCACCCGCTGAACGAGATCATCGTCTACCTCGGCCGGAACGGCGAGCTCCGGTGGCACGAGAACGGTCGCCACCGGCTCGCGATCGCGAAGCTGCTCGACCTCGAGTCGGTACCCGTACTGATCACGGTTCGCCACCGGAAACTGCTCTTTCCGGGCGAGCAACGCCCTGGTTAACTATCGGAGCGATAGCTCTCGAGTCGGTTCGCGAACACCGCGAGCCGGCTCTTCATTTCGAGGACGGCCAGCAACGCACCGCAGCTGACGCTCGCGGCCCAGTAGTAGACGGCGTACCGGACGGATCCGGGATCGATCGCCAGCGCGTGCCTGAGATAGGCTGCCGCCCGCTCCCGTTGTCCGCTCTCGGCGTAGATAATCGCGACGTTCGCCGCGAACTCGGCGCGCCGTCGTCGGCCGACGTGTTCGCCGTGTCGCTTGAGGACTCGTCTGTACCCCTCGAGCTTCCGTTCGGGATCCGTTCCGATCCGCTCGCCGTCGGTGTGGCGGTCCAGGAGTACCTCGGGGACGCCCCTGATCTCGGCGCCCTCGTCGGCCGCCAGCAGGCGCAGGTAGAACTCGTAGTCCTGGACGGCGGGCAGCTCCTCGTCGAGGGAGCCGACGTCGTCGAACGCCGACGCGCGAAACGTCGTCGCCGAGAAGCTTCCAACTGGGTTGCCCCGCCCGAGGTCCTCGAGGGTGACCCGTTCCTGTGCCCGGATGACGTCGTAGACCGCGCCGTCCCGGCGCTTCCGGTAGGAGGTGTAAACGCTGCGAACCTGCTCTGGACCCTCCTGAAACGTCTCGAGGACACGCTCGACGTGGGTTGGCGCCAGCTCGTCGTCGGAGTCGAGAAAGGAGACGAACTCGCCGGTCGCCCGCTCGATCCCGCGGTTTCGGGCCGCGTTCGCCCCGCCGTTCATCCCGGTCTCGAGGACGATCAGCCGGTCGTCGTCGTACGAGCCGAGGACCGCGTCAGTCCCGTCGGTCGAGCCGTCGTCGACGACGATCACCTCGAGGTCGCCGTGCGTCTGTGCGAGCGCGCTGTCGATCGCCCGACCGACGACCGACGCGCGGTTGTACGTCGGGATCACGATGCTGACCGCGGGCATTCCGTTGCCCCTCCTCTCGCCGCCGAAATCAAAGTCCTTTTGCTCGAGAGGCCGTACCGCTAAACGAACCCGATGACGACCGTCTCGATCATCACGCCCGTCTACAACGACTTTTCGGGGCTCCGCGAGACGGTCGACTCGCTCGCGGAACTCTCGACTAAGATCGACTGGGAGCACGTCGTCGTCGACAACGGCTCGACCGACGACACGTACGAACGCGCCGAGCGCTACGTCGCGGATCGTCTCGAGGGCACCGTCCTGCTCGAAGACAAGATCCAGTCCTCCTACGCGGCCCGAAACGCGGGCGTTCGACACAGCGACGGCGACGTTCTCGCGTTCGTCGACGCCGATATGACCGTTCCCGAGGGATGGCTCGAGGACGCCCTCGACGCCTTCCGGGCCGCGGACGCCGACTACATGGGTTGTAACGTCGAACTCGAGGTTCCCGACGACCCCTCGCTCGCCGCCCGCTACGACCACCACTCCGGCTTTCCGGTCGGCCACTACCTCGAGCACCAGCGCTTCGCGCCGACGTGCTGTCTGTTCGTCCGTCGCGAGGTCTTCGCCGACGTCGGCCTCTTCGATCACCGACTGACCTCCGGGGGCGACAAGGAGTTCGGCAACCGGGTCGCCCGGGCGGGGTACGATCTGCACTTCGCTGCCGACGTCACCATGCACCACCCCGTCCGGGACTCGCTCGGCGCGCTTGTCCGGAAGGATCTCCGCGTCGGGCGGGGGCTCTGCCAGCTCCAGCGCTACCACCCGGATCGGTACGGGACGCCCGGAATCCCGCCCCGTCCTTCCGGCGTCAAACAGCCCGATCCCGGCCTCGAGCGGCGAGAGCGGCTGGCCTTCGGCGCGCTCGAGACCGCGCTGACGGGCGTTCGCGGGATCGGGTACTACCGCGAGTACCTCGCCGGGAAGCGAGGTCGGAAGCCGACCGGATCGATCCCTTCGCTCGCGGAGTAGCGTATCTATCCCGGCAGCCGACCCGTTCGTTTGACGAGGACGAGAACGACGACCGACGCACCCAACACGACCGCGCCGCTCGCGAACACGGTGTCGTAGGCGTACCCGCTTTCGACGAGCGAGCCGACGGCCGACGAGCCGAGCGCCTGCATCAGCATCCAGGTGGAGCTAAACACGGCGTAGGCGCTGCCCCGCGTCGAGTCCGGCAGCGTATCGAGGAGGTAGGTGTCGATCGCGGGAAAGAGGGCATGAATGATGAAGCCGACCACCGTCGAGATGACGATCAGTCCGATCAGCCCCTCCACCTGCGTCAACACGAGGAGGCTCGTCGCGAACGCGCCGACGATTCCGAGCAGGTACGGGACGTGGGGGAACCTGTCGGCCAGGTCGCCCCCGAAGAAGAAAGCGGGGACGCCGGCGGCGAAGATGATCGTGAGCATCATCCCCGCCGCCCAGTCCGAGAGCCCCTTCGACTGCATGTACAGCTCGTAGAAGTTGAACAGCCCCTGCCAGACGAACGAGGCCGCGCCGACGATCGCCAGCGCGGTCACGATCAGCTTCCACTCCGAGAGCGCGCCGGCGACGAAGTCACGGTCGGCGTCCCCCGCGGTCGGCAACTCGGCGTTTCTCGCCGCGACCCACGTGTAGACCGTGATCGCCGCCGCGCCGACCGCGATCGCCCACAGCGAGAGGCGCCAGTCGACCAACAGCGTGAGCGCGACGAACGGGGCGGCGATCACCGCGGCGACCTGGCTGGCGGCGCCGTGGATGCCGATGATCCGACCGATACGCGTCGGGTAGAGCTCGCTCAACAGCGGGTTCGCCGAGACGAAGTAGATCCCGGAGGCGATCCCCATGAGGAAGGCGCCGACCATGAGATGTTCGACCGTCGTCGCGGTCGCGGCGAGCGCCGAGGAGCCCGCGAGGACGAGCCCCGACACGAGGACGACGTAGTGGCGGGGGACCTTCGTGAGGATCCACCCGGTCGGCAACCGGGGCGAGGCGCTGCCGACCCAGGCGAGGGTCACGATGAGGCCGGCGGTCGCCTCGCCGATCCCGAACTCGGCGATGAAGACGTCCAAAAGCGGCGCGAAGACGATCCTGGCGAGATTCACCAGGAAGACGAGTCCGCAGAGCGAGGCGAACAGTCTGGCGCGAGTCACGGTCGGTGTTTCTAACGGGTCGTCTCAAGCGTTCCGAAGTCAGTGCGGGATCGGCTCGAGGCGAGAGACTCGAGAGAGCCACCGAAAGCGCTCGAGCGGACACGACGAAAACGACCCGAGGCGTTTTGCTCGACGAACCCCTATCTAGGCCGATGCCGACGACGTGTGCGCTCTGTCGACGAGTCGTTCCCGACGAGCGGATCGACGATCCCCAGGTCGTTCAGGAACACCACCTCCGCCCCGAGGAACGGGCCACGAGCCCGACGGTGATGCTCTGTCGACCCTGCCACAAACAGATTCACGCCCTGTTTACGAACGAGGAGCTCCGCGAGGCGTACGATACGATCGAGGCCCTGCGGTCGGCCGACCGCCTGCAGGGGTACGTCGACTGGATCAGGGGAACGAACACGCTCGAGATCCGGGTCAGAACGAGCGAGCGGGTTCGCGACGGCAGATAACGGTGTTCATTGGTACGCTTTGTATTTGGATTCCCGTAAAACGGCCGTTCGCCCGGGGTTCGCTGTCGGTGAAACGAACGATCAGTCGTCGCCCGGACGCGGCATCGCCTCGATCTCTTGAATCTCGGTCGTTTTCCGTACGCGATCGTACTGTCGCTGCCACGCCTCCCTCGGAAACAGGTCGTTTCGGTCGAACAGGTCACGGGCACCGTCGGTGAGCGTATAAAACTTGTACGGGTAGCCGCGGACGCGTTCGCCGGGTTCGACGACCAACTCCTCGAGCACGCCGGCAGCCAGTAGAATACGGAGATGACGGCGGATCGCGTCTTCCTCCAGAGGTGGGTTCATGTAGTCGAGTTCCTTTACACTCGGAGCTTCCTCGGGATGACCGACGATATCGGCGAGCAGATTCGCACGCTGCTCGTCGGTGGCTTTCTGCAGGGCTAGCCACGTGTTGAATTCGCCAGTCTCTCGCTCCGGCCCACTTGCACCACCGGGCTGCGTCGCGTCCGGGCGCATATGGAACAGTAACGTGTCCCTCGGACATAAACACTCGGTCGATAGACTCAACCATTACCTCAACTGTTTCCCAGACCGGTTCCATAACCTATACGTATACTGGTTCCGAAAACCGTCTATCAGCCGATATGACGGGTGATTCGGACGCTGACGAGTCGGAGTACATCAGCGGTATCGACCCAAACGAGATCGTGGATCAGGAACGGCTCCAGCTCACTCCTCACCAGCACGCACAGTTAAAAACCGAGTTGCATGGGAGTGACCAGTTTGATGCAATCAAACGAGCCGAGCGAAGGTATTTGATCGTCGGACGCGGTGGCGAGGAGGGGTCCGGAAAGCGACGGTTGCAGGTCTGTCGGCAGTTGGACGCTCGCAGAGCGGCCTCGGCGTTCCGTCTCGAGGATTTCGGCTTCACTAGCGACGAGATCGAGTTATGGGCACCGGCCTTCGATATTCTCTCGGCGATGGCGTCCCATATCGTCGGGGTTCTCGAGGACTTCGATGGCGGACACGTGTGGGAACTGGGCTACCTGTACCACCACCAGATGCACGTCAGGGACAGTCTCTGGTTGCTCAAACGGAGCTACGAGAGCGAGGAGCGAATGCGTGAGAAGTACGACAACGGAATGGCTGCATCCCACTTAGCTGCTCTCGAAGAGGCGGCTGAAGACCGTGTTCTCAACTGGCACGACGAGGACGATCTATCGGACGCCGTAGGCGAAATCACGTGAGTAGGGGGCCACAATGGCTGGCGAACCCCATCGTCTCTCCGTACAACCCGTCCAAATCCGCTCCCAGTAGGTGACCACCTCCTCGCCGTTCACGGCGAGGCTTCCCACGGCACCGTACCGCTGGGCTGGGATATTTACTGGTTTACGACCCGTCGGCATGACAGGCCGATGGCGTTCACGAGAACGGAGTTCTCGTGCAGCCCATCAGAAATCTTTGATTTCTGAGGACGGGGCCACACCGCCGTTACTCCTATCCCGGCAGGGGACTCGGAGGTATCTTGCTGACCGAGACACCACAGCGGTTCGAGAGGGTGTCTCGAACGTTCTGGGCCTCGGAGCCCCGATATTGTGCATTTGAGTAGCGGTGTGACCGCCTCGGTGTGCGTCATGCTTCGGTATGCTATCACTTGAATATCCGTATTGCTGCTGTACGTGGATTGTGGGGCCGAGTGACGCGATTCACGCCCGGTCGTCAGACTACGTCCGACGGGCAATCAGAAATCGGAGATTTCTGATGACGGCGTAAACGCCGGGATTCTCTCGCTGTTCAAAGGTAGCAACGTCGTTTGGTTATCCAGAATTTCGTCTGAAACTCACGTTACGCATAGCAACCTCTTTTACCGGGGCATCGGCTGGCGTCTGCGACGCCAGCCTCAACCCCCGGCAAAACCCGTTGATGTCGTCAGAACACGTTGCGTTCTGACTGCTAATCAGAACCGCAAAGCGGTTCTGATGATGCCAAAAGGCCGCCGTCGCGGGGTTTCACCCCGCTCCGGCGGTGAACCGCTCGCTTCGTCTTCGCGCGGCTGCGCCGCGCGAACGGTCCGCGGAACGTTCCGTTCCGCGCTACTCGCGGATGCTCGGCATTTTCCGCAGTGCTCCATTCGCACACCCATCTAACGGTTGTTTCAGCCGGAAAAGTATTGAACCAATAGGGTTTCAACAGAGCCGTTCAGCCGTACTCCCGAAAGTCGTACCGGAAAGCGTCCGGTCGATCCTGTTTGTGCGTCGGCTCGAGGACGGCGGGAGCACGACACCTTTTAGCCTCGAGCCCCGAGGATCATCGACAATGACGCTCGCCGATCGGATCGCGCGGTTCCGAGAAACCCTCGAGGAGTGGCTCCGGGGACTCTTCCACGGGATGATCACCCACCCGGCCTACGAGAAGGTCGAGGCCGAAGCCGAGGACCAGGAGGACGCGTTCATGCTGGCGTGTTTCCCCGACGCCTTCGGCATCCCGAGCCCGGTATCGTACTACACGGCCGAACTGCTGCCTTACCTCGAGGACGAGTACGAGGCCTGGGAGCGACGGCTCTGGGATCGGGGCTCGGTGATCGAGCGCAAGGGCCACCAGTACCACTTCTGATGACGGAGTTCGTCTTCTTCGGCGGGAAGGGCGGGGTCGGCAAGACGACCGTCTCGAGCGCGTACGCCCTCGAATGCGTCGACGCCGGACTCGAGACGCTGGTCGTCTCGACGGATCCGGCCCACAGCACGGCCGACGTCTTCGACCAGGAGTTCGGGGACGAGCCGCGGTCTGTGGAGGGGTACGACGGGCTCTCGGCGCTCGAGATCGATCCCGAGCGGGAGGTTCAGGACCACCTCCAGGGGTTGAAACGGCAGCTAAACTCGCAGCTGTCGGCGGCGATGGTCAACGAGGTGGACGTCCAACTCGAGATGGCCCACCAGACGCCGGGAGCCTACGAGGCCGCGCTGTTCGATCGGTTCGTCGACGTGATGCGGTCGGCCGAGCCGTACGATCGGGTCGTCTTCGACACCTCGCCGACGGGATCGACGCTGCGACTGCTCGCCCTGCCGGAGCTGCTCGAGCGCTGGATCGAACGGCTGATGCACAAACGCGAGCGCAGCATCGATCTCTACGAGAAGGCCGCGATCGGCAACCAGGAGCCCCGACGGGTGATGGACGGCGATCCGATCCTCGCCCGGCTGCGAGAGCGCAAGGAGCGCTTCGAGTTCGCGGGCGAGACGCTTCGCGAGAACGCCGGGTTCTACCTGGTGATGAACCCCGACGAACTCTCGATCCGGGAGACCGAGCGCTCGCTCGAGACCCTCGACGAGGCGGAGCTGCCGATTCGCGGACTCGTGGTCAACCGGCTGACGCCCGAACCTGACCCCGACGAGGAGGGGCGGGGCGCACGCTACCTCCGCCAGCGGGTGGCGACCGAGCGCGACCGCCTCGAGCGCATCGAACGCGAGTTCGACGCCCCCGTGGTGGCCACCATCGAGACCCGTATCGAGGAGGTGCGGGGAAGCTTGCTCGAGGACGTCGCGGCCGGCCTCGAGATCGACGTCGACGCGAGTGCGGGCGAGCGCGCGCGAACCGAGTGAGGAGTGCTGGCGGGGGCCGGCGACCTCCTTTCGTCGCCCACCTGTCGGATTTCTCACCTTCTTTCGAATAAATCCTTCACAAATGTGTCGCAATTTGCTGCCGGCGTGCGTGATCTGAACTCAATGAATTATATTTATAGTGCCTCCGCGCAACCACCCGTCCGAGAAAGGATACCATGGTAGGTGTAATTTGGATCGTGGCACTGGTGCTGACGACGTTTACCGTCTCGTACATCGTGTACGGGCGGTACCTGTCGCAGTTCGTGGGGCTCGACGACAGTCGGGAGACGCCAGCACACAAGTATCGAGACGGACAGGAGTACGTACCGGCGAAGAAGCCGGTGCTGTTGGGGCATCACTACTCGAGTATCGCGGGCGGCGCGCCCGTGGTCGGACCGATCACGGCCGCGCTGATCTGGGGCTGGCTTCCGGCCGTGCTGTGGGTCGCGATCGGGAACCCGCTGATGGGGGCGGTCCACGACTTCGTCTCGCTGTCGAGCAGCCTGCGACACGAGGGGAAGTCGATCGGCTACATCATCGGTCAGTACGTCGGCGAGCGCGGGAAGAACATGCTGCTGTGGTTCGCGTTCCTGCTGACGATCCTCGTGGTGGCGGTGTTCGCGCTCGTCATCGGGGTCGTGCTGGACGCCTATCCCCAGGCCGCGACCGCGAGCATCATCTACATCACGCTCGCGTTGCTGTTCGGGGTCTGGCTCTACCAGCTCGGGCTGCCGTTCTCGGTCGGAACCGTCGTCTTCGTCGGGGGCGTCTTCGCGTCGGTCTGGGTCGGCATCCAGTACCCGCTCGCACTCGTGCCGCCCGCCGAGGCCGGCGCTTACCCCGACGGAACGATCGTGTTGCTCGATTCGGCACCGGCGATCATCCCGGCGCTGCTCGAGAGCACTAACATCGGCGCCTGGGTGCTGGTAATGCTCGTATACGGTGGTGCTGCGAGCGTCCTACCGGTGTGGATGTTGCTCCAGCCCCGCGACTACCTCTCGTCGTTCCTGCTGTACACCGGGGTCGGCGGGGGACTGCTGGCGGTCATCGTCGGCACTCTGATAACGGGAATGGGGACCGACGCGGTCCACCCCGAGACGGGCGCGCAACTGGACCTCGACATCGCGATCGGCGCCTGGTACGGCTTCTTCGGCGAGGGCGGTCCCCTCGCGGCCGAGGGGCTCATTCCGCTGATGCCGCTGTTCCCGCTGCTCTTTCTCACCATCGCGTGTGGAACCATCAGCGGCTTCCACTCGCTGGTTTCCTCGGGGACGACCTCGAAGCAGCTGAACAAGGAAAGCGACGCCAAGCTGATCGGCTACGGCGGGATGCTGGCGGAGGGACTGCTGGCTGCGGTCGCGCTCTGTGCCGTGGCGGTCATGGCGATCCCCGCCGCCGACGGCGGGATCGGACTCGCGTTGCCGAACTTCGCGACCGGCGGCGGGGCGATCCTCACCACCCTGGGGATTCCCTTCCAGTACGCCGCACCGTTCATGGCGCTCGTGCTCGCGAGCTTCCTGCTGACGAGCATGGACACGGCCGTCCGACTAGGACGGTACATGGTCGAGGAGATCGTCGGCACGCCGGAGACCCAGGTCGAGGAGTACGCGGCGAACCGCTACGTCAACACGTCGATCATCGCGGTCGTCGCGTTCTTCCTGCTCGGCAGCGGTCGGTGGGAGGACCTCTGGACGCTGTTCGGCGGCGCGAACCAGCTGCTGGCGTCGCTGGCGCTGCTCACCGGCACCGTCTGGCTCGCGAACTGGGACCGGTCCAAGCAGCTGATCTCGACCGGCGGTCCGATGGCGCTAATGGGGTTCATCACGACGATCGGCCTCCTCTGGGTCGGCCTCTACCAGATCCTCGCCGGCCGACTGCTCGGCATCACCGCCGAGGCGGAGACCGAACTGCTCGGACAGGCGTCGGCGGTCGCACAGCTGGTCATCATCGCCGTCCTCATCTGGCTCGCAATATCGCTGTTCAAGATCGGCTACGACAACCTGCGGGCACTCGAGGAGGCAGACGATGGCGTCGCGGCCGACGTCGGTGCCGACGACGACTGATCTCGCAGGCCGCAGTTTTCCTATTTCGCGATCGATCAGCGGTGGCACTGCTCGGTAGTTCGGTCGTTCGATCGCGCCGAAACCCGGAGGTACCGGCGACGACTACAGCTGGAGGCGCCTCGAGAGCAGATCCAGAACGCTCGGCTCCTCGTACTCGATCGGCTCCCAGAGGCGGAAGGCGGTCGCGACGTCGGCGTTCTCGCTTGCGACCAGCTCCTCGTCGTCGGGCGCGACGACGACGAGGTTGATCTCGTAGTGGCCGTTGTAGCCGAACTTCAGGAGGGTACGACCGTCGAAGCCGGCGACGCGCTCCCGGACCGGATCGGGGATCGACGGCACGATAGCGACGAACGTGAAATCGGTCGAGAAGTGTTCCTCGTCGGTGTCGATCCACTCGTCGGCCAGGCGCTCGCCCAGCTCGACGAACCGATCGAGCGCCCGGTCGTCGACCGCGTCGCCCCGTCTCACGAACAGGTGCTCGGTCGAGCCGTGCTCGCCGATCGAGATCGAGGGGTGGAGGAAGTGTTTCTGGCTCCGCAGCTCCATCCGGCCGTACAGCGTGAAACGCTCGCCCTCGACCCGGTACTCCTTCTCGAGGTCGTAGTTGTGCAGCAGGCGGTCGCTCACCCGGTCGACGTACTCGTCGTCCCAGTCAGGTACGTCCGCAGGGCGCTCGCCCGACGGCTCCTCGAGGTCGAACTCCGGCGGCCCGTCGGTATCCATGGTTGGAGATACCACGGCGAGGCCAAAAACGCGTCGGCATCGGCGGGCGGGCACGCTTTAGTCGCTCGAGAGCGTGTCTCGGGTATGGCCAAAGACCGCGAATCCTGCGGTCGCTGCGGGATCTCGAGCGCGCTCGAGGCGACCAACGCCGACCGGGACGAGGAGGAGCGTGCCGAGCGCGATCCGTACGGCGAGGCCCGCATCGAGGTCGACGAGGACGAGCTCAGGCGTCTCTCGCCGGGCGCCTGGCTCTCGGGGGTCACAGAACGGATCGGCGCGCTCGGCGATCGGCTCGCCTGGGGTCGCTGATCAGTTCGTCGTGATGACCTCGAGGACATCCCTCGATTCGACCGCGTAGTCCTTGCCGAGCTGGCGGTTCGACCGACAGTCGATGGCGTGGAGGAAGCCGTCGCCGATATCGGAGTGCAGGCTGTAGGCGAACTCCTCGGCGGTCGACTCGGGCGGGATCAGGTAACAGTCCGGCAGCACCTCGCCGCGCTCGTTGCCGAGGCCGTTGGCGCCGCCCGGGAAGACGGGAACGACGCCGAGGACGTCGAACAGTGCCGTCTCGAGGGCGGCCTGGACGCCCGTAGCGCCGTAGCGCTCGAGAAAGTCGCGGATCTCCTCAAGGCCCCGTTCCTGCTCGCTCGAGACGTCGCCCGTAATCTCGAAGTCGTCGTCGCCGGGTCGGTAGTCGACGACGCCGGCCTTGTCCGCGGACTTGAGCGCTTTCTCGGCGTGGGCGCTACAGGGGACGATCGTCAGGTGGTCGTAGTCGGGATCGCTCGTGATCTCCGCGTAGTTTTCCTGCGCTTCCGGCGTGTCCATCTTGTTCGCCGCGATCAGCATCGGCTTGGTCTCCGTGCGGATCTCGCGGGCGAGCTCGAGCCTGTCGTCGGCGTCCCACTCGCCGGGCTCGAAGCCGATCCCGACGCGACGGATCAGCCGTTTGATCTCGTCCTCGTTGGTCTTGAACGCACTCATCTGCTCGGCGAGTTCCTCCTCGATGGCGTCGTCCTCCGTCGTGTATCCGGACTCGTACCGCTCGATCCCCTTCTCGAGGATTCCCAGATACCACTGGTCGAGTTCTTCCTCGAGGAAGTCGATATCGTCGCGAGGGTCGTGGCCCTCGGTAGGTTCGCCCTCGAGGTCGGTCTCGCCGGAGAAGTCGACGACGTGGACGAGGACGTCGGTCTCGTTGAGATCGGTCAGAAACTGGTTGCCCAGTCCGTTGCCCTCGTGGGCGCCGGGGATCAGCCCGGCGACGTCGACGAGCTTCGTCGGGACGAAGCGGGTGCCGTCGTCGCAGTAGCCGACCGACGGCGTACACTCCTCGTCGAACTCCGGGGCGGCACACTCGACGCGGACGTACGCCTCGCCAACGCTCGGGTCGATGGTCGTGAACGGGTAGGCCCCTTCGGGCACGTCGTTCATCGTCGCAGCGTTGAAGAAGGAGGACTTGCCGACTGAGGGTTTGCCGACGAGTCCGATCCGATAACTCATTGCGTGGACTGGTGCGGCGACGCCTAAACGGGTTTCTGTCCGGTGCCAGCGTGTTATGGAACGTCATATCAGATCGGCGGTCGGGAGAAAAGCGGCGTCTAGCTCACGATCGCGCGCCAGCTCCACCCGGCAATCGCGAGCACGGCGAGCGCGAGCACGCCGAAGGCGGCCCACTGGCCGGTCTCGGAGTCCGCGACGGGCGCGAAGACGTCCACGAGACCGGTCGCCTGCATCATCCCGACGGCCAGCAGAAGTAAGGCGAGGATCGAGACGACGGCGATGCCGATCCAGTTGCGAGCCATCCACTTCCCCTCCCGTTCGGCTTCCTCCCTGTCGTTGGTCGGTTTCTCCGTGGGTTCCTCGTCGGGTTCGTCCATGCGTAGGTATAGCGGCGGTTCCGGGGAAACGGTTCCACCTGCAGGCTCCGGGTTCGGGGAAGACACCCGCCGATTCGTCGCTCGTAGATCCGTCAGCCGAGAGCGTCCGCGAGCGCGTCCATCGTCCGCTCGACGCGGTCGACCCGCGCGTTGTGGCCCATGTGACCGATCCGGAGAACGTCGTCCTCGAGGTCGCCCAGCCCCGTCGCCAGTAGGATGTCGTGGTCCTCGAGCACCGCCCGCTGGAGCGCCGTCGCCCGGCCCTCGACCGCGAGGGCGGTGACGGTCGGCGAGCAGTCGGCCTCGCCGGTCGGGTACGGCTCGAGGCCGAGGTCGGCCGCGCGGGATCGACACGTCGCCGCGGCCTCCTCGTGGCGCGCGAAGACGTCCTCGAGCCCCTCCTCAAGCAGCAGGTCGACGGCGGCGTCGAGACCGTACAGGTTCGAGGAGAGGTGCGTGTAGGGGAACCACTCCTCGTCTGCGGCCGTTCGCCAGGGCCCGAGGTCGGCGTACAGCGAGGGGTTGTTGACCGACTCCATGCGCCGCCAGGCCCGGTCGCTGACGGCGCAGGTTGTCAGCCCCGGGGGCGCGCTGAGACACTTCTGGCTCGCGCCGATGCAGACGTCGATCTTCCCGGTCGGTACCGGCGTCCCGCCTACCGAGGAGACCGCGTCGACGATCGAGAGCACGTCGCGGTCCGCGAGGGTGTCGAGGATCCCCTCCAGGTCGTTCAGCGATCCGGTCGGCGTCTCGCAGTGGACCATCGTCGCGACGTCGAAGTCGTCGGCCCCGTCGAGGACGTCCGCGACGACGTTGCCGTCGAGGGTCTCGCGCCACGGGACCTCGCTGACGACCGCCTCGCCGCCGTAGTTCTCGACGAAGTCGGTGAAGCCGTCGCCGTAGAGCCCGTTCGAGAGACAGAGCACCCGATCGCCGGGGCCGACCAGCGAGGCGACCGCCGCCTCGAGGCCGAGGATCCCCTCGCCCCCGAGGACGACGACGTCCCGGTCGTCGCCCCCCGTTTCGTCGCCCGCCCGGTAGACGGTCTCGAGCTTGTCGGTCAGCGATCGGTAGAACTCGAAGAACTCGGGCTCGAGGTCAGGGTTCGGCGTCGGCTCCCCCATCGCCCGTCGGACGGGCTCGGGAACCTCGGTGGGTCCCGGCGTCATCCGCAGCCTGTCGTCGGACATAGCTTGATCGGGGAGTCCCGTCCCAATAAAGCTGGCCCGCCCTCAGCTGCGGAGTCCGTCGCGACGCCGCCGAAGCCGCCCGCGGACGATCGGCGTCGCGGGAAAGATCCCGACCCCGACGCGCTCGAGGTCCTCGACGGCGAAGGCATCGTGACAGACGAACCGCTCGACGGTGTCCCGGGTGAGCTGACAGCCGCCCGCGGCGCGGCTCCAGAGCGGGTTCAACAGCTCCTGGCCCGTCGCCCGCCAGCCGTCCGCCCGGACGTGCTCGAGAAAGCGCAGTTCGCCGCCGGGTTTGAGCACGCGACCGACCTCCTCGAGGGCGCGGTCGGGGTCGGCGATCGTACAGAAGACGAGACTCGAGAGGACGACGTCGACGCTGTCGTCGGCGTACGGTAACGACTCGGCGCGGGCGTCCCGCAGCGCGACCTCGCAGCCGACCTCGCGGGCCTTCTCCGCGGCCTGTCGGCGCATGTGGGGATCGGGCTCGATCGCCTCGTAGTCGATCTCGCGGCTCCCGTCGGCGACGTACGGGAAGTTCGCCCCGGTTCCCGCCCCGATATCGAGGACGCGACCCGAGAGGTCGGCGGTTAGATACTCCCGGTGGGTCCTGAACAGCAACCGATCGGGGACGACGGTGTCGTAGACGGCCGCGACGAACGGGTGGGCGATCTCCGCGGATTCCTGCGGATCGAACATGACGTCCCCGACTCGAGGGCGGGAGGACAAAAGCCTATAGTAGCCACTGAAACTCAGTGCGCACCCGATCGCACAGCAGTCGTGCGATCGGTGTGCAAACCGTTTCAGTTGTCGCTATCTTTAAACAGTGAGAGAATCCCGCCGTTTACGGCGTTGACGAGACGCGAAGCGTCTCGTTCGCACACCAGAACGCGCAGCGTTCTGGGGACGGGCGTGAATCGCGTCACTCGACTATGAAATCCACCGCTCGATGCCAAACTGGATATTCAACGTGAATCTACACTATTAAGTCGGTTTGTCTACATAGGCTATGTATGGCGATTGAGGTCACACGCACCTACGTTGGTTCCATCCAGAACCAGCGACAGGTCTGCGAGGGCCTCGACTCGCTCGGAGACTCCGCCTCGAAAATCTGGAACGTCGCACGCTGGACAGCCGACCGCGTATGGGACGCGACCGGGGAAATCCCGGTCGAAGGAACGCTCAAAGCGTATATGAAGAACCAACCGTGCTGGAAAGATTTGAATGCACAATCTAGTCAGAAAGTCATCGAAGAACTTTCTGACGCTTTCCAGTCGTGGTTCGACTTGCGACACAAGTTCGACGAGGCGAATCCGCCCGGCTACCGCAAATACGGCGACACCCGGCCAAAGAGTACAGTCACGTTCAAAACAGATGGGTTCAAACACGACCCCGAAAACAACCGCGTCCGACTCTCAAAGGGGAAGAACCTGAAGGAACACCGTTCTGACTTCCTGCTCTGTGAGTACCAGACCCGCCCCGACGTTGACCTCTCGGAAGTCAACAAGGTGCAAAACGTTCGCGCCGTCTGGAACGGCGACGAGTGGGAACTACACTTCGTCTGCAAGGTCGAACTCGAAACCAACGACTCGACAGACGACGAAGTGGCAGGGATCGACCTTGGCATTAAGAACATCGCCACTGTCGCATTCCCAAACGAATACGTTCTCTACCCCGGCAACTCGCTCAAAGAAGATAAACACTACTTCACGCGAGCCGAGTACGACACGGAAGGTGAGAACGGCCCCTCGGAGAAGGCGATGTGGGCGCGTCGGAAACTTGCAGACCGTGAGACACACTTTTACCACGTTCTCACGGACGCCATCATCACAGAGTGTGTCAAACGAGGTATTGGGACGCTCGCGGTGAGTTGGCCCGAAGACGTACGAGAATCAGACTGGGGCAAGACCGGTAACAAGAAGTTGCACACGTGGGCGTTCGACTGTATCTACCAGTACCTCGCGTACAAAGGCGAGATACGTGGTGTCGAGGTACTGAAGGAGAACGAGTGGGATACGTCGAAGACGTGTTCGGCGTGTGGTGACGACACGAAGTCGAACCGGAAGCATCGTGGCTTATACGTTTGTTCGTCGTGTGAGCTGGTCGGGAACGCAGATTGCAACGGAGCGGAGAATATGCGTCAGAAGATAACTCCGAGTCCTCACGGTGAGGATAGGAGTAACGGCTGTGTGGCACAGCCATCGGTACACCTGTTCGACCGCGAAAGCGGGATGTTCCGTACGAGAGAACAGGTCGTATCGTAGACCGGCAAATATCCCACCTGCGGTACGGGAAGCCTCGCCGTCGTCGGGCTGCGCCCGACTGCTTGAGGGAGCTTCGCTCCCTCTCCGTTTACGGCGAGGAGGATGTCACAGTTCCGGGACGGCGCCGATCAGCGGATCGTATCCGGAATCTTCTCGATGACGTCGGTTGCGAGGACCCCCGGACCTTTTTCGGCGGTCGCGAGTTCGCCGCTTTTCCCGAGGATCCACGCGCCGAGCTCGGCGGCCTCCTCGCGGTCGGAGCCCTGGCCCAGCAGCGAGGCGGTGATCCCCGCTAACGTGTCGCCCGTTCCGGCGACGGTCAGCGCCGACGTTCCGGTCTCGTTTGTCATTCGCTCGCCGTGGGCGACGATCTCGTCGGTGTTTCCGGTGAACGTGAGGACGGCGTCGGTTTCCCTGGTGAACGCCTCGAGGGACTCGTAGGCCTCGGCGATCGCGTCCTCCTCCGACTCGTTGGGCGTCAGTATCGCGTTCGAGAGGTCGGCATCGAGGGCGGGTTCGATCGCGATCGCGTCGACGACGACCGGGACGTCGATCCGGTCGATCGCCTCGCGGATCGCGTCGGGTTCGGCGTCGGCGAAGCCGGGGCCGATCACCATCGCGTCGGCCCACTCGCTGACCTCGACGACGCGCTCGACGGCGACGGCGTCGAACCGTTCACCCTCGTACTTGCTCGCGAGCAGGTTCGGATCGTGGCCCGCGACGATCTCGTAGATCTCCTCGGTGACCACCGCCCGAACGTGATCGGAGCCGGTTCGGAGCGCGGCCCGGCCGACGATCGCTGGCTGGTTCGGATAGTCGACACCGCCGGCGACGATACCGACGCGGCCGTTGTCCGTTCCCGATTCCTCGGTAACGTTCGAGAGCGTCCGCTGAAGTCGTCCCATACGATCCTCTTTGTCGGCAGCGGGGTAGCCGTTCGGCAGGCGTCTCCCGGTCTCCGACGTACCAGTCAGGGTATGTGACGACAAGCCATAGTACGTCGGCGTCGTAGGACGTCTATGTTCGCGAATCGATCCGACGCCGGCGACCGACTCGCGGCCGAACTCGAGGATCGTGGGATCGAGGCCGACGTCGTCCTCGGCATCCCCCGCGGCGCGCTCCCGGTTGCGCGACCCGTCGCGGACGCCCTCGGGGCCGATCTCGGCGTCGTCGTCGCCCGGAAGCTCGGTGCACCGTCGAACCCCGAGCTCGCGATCGGCGCGGTCGCAAGCGACGGCAGCGTCTGGCTGAACGACGACCTCGTCGATCGGCTCGGCGTCTCGGAGTCGTACCTCGAGGACGTCCGCGAGCGAGAAGCGGCGAACGCCCGGAAGAAAGCCGATCGCTACCGAGGGGGAGAACCCCTGCCCGAACTCGCGGGAAAACGGGTCGTCGTCGTCGACGACGGGGTCGCGACCGGGGCGACCGCCATCGCCTGTCTCCGGCAGGTCCGGGAGGCCGGCGCCGAACGGGTCGTCCTCGCGATTCCGGTCGGCGCGCCCGACACCATCGCCGCTCTCGAGTCGGAAGCCGACGAGGTGATCGCGCTCGTCGCTCCGGGGAACTTCCGGGCCGTCGGCCAGTTTTACCGGGATTTCGGCCAGGTCACCGACGAGGAGGCGGTCGGTTACCTCGAGGACCGGTAGCGGTCCCGTCGCTCACTCGAGAGGTGTCCCCCGATTTCGCATATCCGCGCCGCAGCTGGGGCAGCTCCCGGGTGCCGTCGCGCTGACGACGACGGTCCCGCAGTCGAAACACTCGTATGTCGATTCCTCGCTCGGGTCGAGTTTGACGTCCTTCATGATCGGTGTAACGAGCGGTTCGATCGAGCTCGTATACTAACAATAAAAGGGATATTAGGTTGAGCGTGTCCGTCAGATAGCTAGCCCCTCGGTCCGAACAGGGTTCACTATTCAACTCCAGTCGACGGCGCCGCCGGGAGGCCGATCTCCTCGAGCAGGACCGCGAACAGCGTTCGCTGCACTCGACGGACGTGGCGGTAGAACGCCGCCGACGAGATACCGAGCGTCTCGGCGATCTCCGCCCCGGAACGCTCGCGGGGCGATTCGAAGTAGCCGCCGTAGTAGGCCATCTGAACGACCTCGAGCTGGCGGTCGGTCAGCCGATCGAGCAGGTCCGCACGCAGGTCCCGTGGAGCCGTCCGCTCGACGGTCCGCTTCGAGCGAAGCTCGACGTCGGTGAAGGCGTTCGCGACGACGTCGGCGCTGGCGGCGGGGTCGACGCTGCTCGGCACGTCGACGACCAGCCGGGTCGTCTCGGGCGTCGCCTCGAGCCGGTGGAGAACGATTCCGTGATCGGCGAGCCGAAGCGCCAGGAACGGCCGCGAGAGCTCGAGTAACACGGTCGATCCGTCGCCGTCGCCGACGGCCTGGGCGTCCTCGACGGCGACGAGATCGAGCGCGGCCGCCGCGACGTCCTCCGCGGGAGCGCCGTCGACGGTGACGAACACCGCCACCGTCCCCTCGTGCTGGCGAACGCCGCCGTCGAAGGAGAGCACGCAGTCCAGCCGACGAGCCAGCCGCGCGAAGACGAACTCCTCGTCGGCGACGTCGAACTCGAGGCGGGTCCGCGAGTCCGACAACAGCGCCCGCTTTCGCTCGACCGCGGCGATCGCGGCGGCGATCGTCTCGCCGAGTTCCGCGAGCACCGAGCGGGTGGTGTCGTCGAACGCGTCGGGCCGATCGGCGTAGACCGTCAACACGCCGTAGGTGAACTCGTCGTAGGCCAGGGGCACGGCGATGGCCGACTGGTAGTCCCGCGAGAGGGCAGCCCGGCGCCACGGCTCGTCGTGGAGCTCGTCGACGACGTTCGGGACGACCGTTACCTCCCGGCTGGTCGCCGTCCGCGCCGCTGGCTCGGTCGGTTCGTCCAGCGAGAGGGAGACGCTGTCGAGGTACTCCCGTCCCCGACCGCTGCCGTCGTGGGCGCTCGACTCGAGGCGCTCGCCGGCGGCGTCTGCGGCCCCGATCCAGGCGAACGCGAACCGTTCGGCCGCCGTCAGCCGCTCGCAGACCGCGCGTTCGATCTCCTCACGGGTCTCGGCGCCGACCAGCGCGGCGTCGATCTCCCGGATGATCTCGTTCATCCGGTTAAGGCGGGTGAGCTGTCGGTTCCGTCGCTTGAGCTCCCGATCGCGGTCGCGGAGGCGTCGCTCGCGCTCGACCCGATCGAGGGCGGCCTCCGCGGTCGCCGCGAGCAGCTCGGTCAGCTCCCGCGAGACCTCGTCGAAGGCGTCGACCTCGGGCGAGCCGACGACGAAGACGCCGTGGTCGCCGAGCGGGACGAACCCCACCGACCGGAGCTCCGTGGTCGGATCCGACAGCGTCGGCGACTCGCGAACGTCACCGAAGAACTGTGCCTCGCCGGCGAGGAAGACCTGCCCGGAGATGCTGTCGTCGTTCGCCCGCCTGGTCGGGAGCGGGCCGTGCAGCCGATCCATCCCCGACGAGGCCGCCACCGGCCGCAACACGTTCTCGTCGGTGTCGAACCGCAGCGCCGCGCTGGCCTCGAGGTCGAGGACATCGGTCGCGTCCGCGACGATCCGGTCGGCGATCTCGGGCTCGGTCTCGGCGTACAGCAGCTCGCGAGCGGTGCCGTGTAGCGCCGTCAGCGCCTCCTCGCGGCGCTTTCGGGTGGTGATATCCCGACAGCTGTACAGCATCGTCCCGTCCTGGATCGACACCTCGCGGACGTTGACCAGCAGGCTGTGTTCCCGGCCGGCCCTGTCGGTTGCCGTACACTCGATGTTGGTCAGCACGCCCTCCGCGGCGAGGGCCTCGCGATCGAACAGCTCCGGTCCCAGAAGCTCGTCGATCGTTCCCATCTCGTGGATCTGGTCGTCGGTGTAGCCGAAGATGAAGTGGACGTTCGGACAGACGTAGGTGAACGCGCCCTCGTCGTCGGTGATGAGGACGGTGTCGGTCATGTGGTTGAGCGTCACCCGGTGGAGCTCCTCGGACTGGCGGAGTTCGGTCTCGAGGCGGACGCGTTCGGTGACGTCGACCGCGCGGGCGAACAGCGAGACGACCGCTCCGGTTTCGTCCCGAACCGGCCGCACCGTAACGTCGAGGGTTCGGGGCTCCGTTCCGCGCCCGCCGTCGACGCTCACCTCGAGCTCCCGCCGGGCGATCGTTCCCGCCGCGGCCCGATCGATCGCCTCGCCGATCACCGCCTCGGATTCCCACCACGACAGCGTTGCGAACGATCGGTCTCTGGACTCGTCTGCACCGGCGTCAAGCGCCTCGAGTGCGGCCTCGTTGGCTCGGCGGATCCGGCCGTCGGGGTCGAGGGTCCACGAGTACGCGTCGGGATCCGCGAAGATCGACTCGAACTGTCGGGCTCGCTCCCGGCGTCGGCGCTCGGCGGTTCCCGTCGAGAGCGCGCGGTCGATCGTCGCCTCGAGTTCGTTCAGCCCGCGGTGAGGGAGGTACTCGGTCACTCCCGCGGCGACCGCATCGCTCGCGAGCCCCTCGTCGCCCTCCTCGGGAACGAGAACGACCGGCAACGCCGGATCGCGCTCGCGGAGTCGTTCGAGCAGTTCGAGTCCGGTCGTGCCGTCGAGTCGCTGTGCGGTGACGACGCAGTCGATCTCGGTCGCCGACAGCGTCTCGAGTGCGGTACCAACGTCGAGGACCGAGCGAACCTTGCCCGACTCGAGTTCGCGGACGCGATCCGTGAGCGGCGTCTCGGCGCCGGTTTCGACGACGAGTAGTCGAGAATCGTCGCGAGTCCGTACGGAAGCCATTCGTTCGTCGCTTCGACCTCCGTCGGTGAGAACGTACCGATCCCACGAACCGACAGCCGTTCACCGTCCGATCCTCGTAGGACCGGGCGTGCGCGTCGCGGTTACCGTCGACGATCGGAAGCTCCGGAAGTGATCGAGAGCGTTCGCGCCCACGACGACGTCGCCGAGACCGCGGTCGAGCGCCTCGGCGCGGGCAACCTCGTCGTCGGTCGGTCGGAAACGCGCGTCACCAACCTCGAGCCGCCCGTTTCCGGTCGGAACCGTCCCGAGCCGTCGCGAGCCGACGACCGGGCGGGTGTACGGCTGTATCGACGGGATCGGCCCGAACTCACGGGGACGCTGTACGACACCTCCCCCTCGGCGGCCGACCTGCTCGAGGCGCTCGAGGCGATCGGGACGCAGCGAGCACTACACACGCTTCGGTTCGCGGAATCGACCGATAGCGCGGCGACGATTCGGGACGTTTCGCTCGTTTCACGACGTTTTATCCGGTTCGGCGGGGCGGAACCGAGTATCAGTACGGTAACGAATCCCTGTAAATTGTTCTATCACTTTCAATCGTTTGTATTAACCAGATAGTGACATACGGTAGCTGTGACGTATTTCGTATGACAGACCCCTGCCGACGGAGCGTGATCGTGGGCGGACTCGCGGTGATCGCTGGCGGCGCGATCACCGCCGTCGGCACTGGTGACGAGGGCGTCGGCGACGGGGCCGACGCGAACCCGAACGATAGCGAACCGGACGCCGAAGGGTCGGACGAAGAGGACTGGACCGACGAGTCCGGTAACGAGGCCGACGGTAAAGCCGACCTCGAGGGATCCGACGAGGAGTCGGCCCGCGATGCCGTCGACGACCCCGATACCGCCGCGCCCACGCTCGAGCTGTCCGTCTCGTCCCCGGAGTCGGTCGCCGCCTCGGACGGACGCGCCGAGTTCCTGATTACGGTGGCCAACTGCGGCGAGGAGACGCGCTCGGTGCTGATCGCCCTCGAGGTCGGCTGCGTCGAGGACGAACTCGAGACGCCGTCGCTGGCTCCCGGCGAGCATACCGACGCGTACGCGAGCTACACCGATCTCGACTCGGGCGCCCTCGAGTGGTCGGTCGCCGTCGGGACGGTATGTGAGCGCGGGACGCTGTCGGTGACCTAACGGGACGTCAGCGATCGGGGAGTTCGAGCTCCTCCGGCGGCAGCCACTCGTCGCCGGGTTCGACGCGGCCGGCGAGCACCGCGTTGACGACGGCGCCGATCAGCAGACAGAGCGCGCCGAGGTAGACCCACGTCAGGATCAGCAGGACGGCGCCGGCGATCCCGAACAGCACGACGCTCTCGGAGGTCGCGATGTAGATCCGAAAGCCGACCGCCAGCGCCGCCCAGGTGACGGCGGCGAACGCCGTCCCCGGCAACACCTCCCGCACCGAGACGTCGGTCTGGGGGAACAGGTAGTACATCGGGAAGAACACGAGCGGAAGGGCGACGAGGAGCCCGATCGCACTCGCAACCGCTGCGAGCAGCCCGCCCGCCTGGATCGGGAGGCTGATCCCGACGACGCCGACGAGCACGACCCCCAGAGCGATCGTGACCGTCGCGAGCAGGGTGTTGACTGCGGTCACGAGCGTGACGGTCGTCACGCTCTCCACGTACGACTGGTGCTCTCGAGAGCCGTAGATGCCGGTAAACGCGCTGTTTATCGCCTGGAACGAACGGGCCGCACTCCACAGCAGGATCGCGAGGGCGAGCAGCGCCGCGCGGATTCGGTCGCCGCGGTCGCCGGCGATTTCCTCGAGATCCGCGTCGGCCAGCGCGTCCTCGAGCCCGAACGTCTCGGCGACGCCCTCGAGGATCGGCTCGAGCGCGTCGACGAGCGCCGCCCCGACGAGCACGAGAATAACCAGCGGTACCAGCGTGTTGAACGCGTGGTAGGCCAGTCCGGCCGACTTGACGCTGATCTGTCGTTCCCGGGCGACGGCGGCGACGTGACGGCCCACCTCGAGCCAGCGTGATCCTCTCATCGACTACTCGGCCCGAACTCGAGCGGCCTGGGGTAAAATAGCGTCGAGAGTTACTCGTCGGGGGCGATCGACTGGACGTGGCCGACGACGCCGTTTTTTAGCTCGACGCGGGGCCCGTCGGGGGTGTCCTCGTAGACGGTGCCGACCTCGCCGATCAGCGGCTCGGTGTCCTCGGAGTGGACGTCCTGATCCTCCTGTACGATCTCGACGGTCAGTCCCTGTCGCAGCTCCTCGGCGGTCGGGCGTTCGCTCGACATGGATAGTGGTGGGAGCGTGCGTTCGAAAAGGGTAGTGCCTGCATTCGCTTCGGGTCCCCGTCGGGGACCGAGGCGGCCGTGGTGACGGGTTACTCGCCGTCGAACTCGAGGATCGCCGAGTTGATACAGTAGCGCTTGCCCGTCGGCTCGGGGCCGTCGTCGAAGACGTGGCCGAGGTGGCCTCCGCAGTTCGCACACAGGACCTCCGTTCGCTGCATCCCGTGGCTGTTGTCGGGGCGGGTCTCGACGCGGTCGTCGTCGACGTCCGAGAAGCTGGGCCACCCGCAGCCGGAGTCGAACTTCGTCTCCGAATCGAACAGGGTGGCGCCACAGCCCACGCAGGCGTAGCTCCCGTCTCCCTTGTGGTCGACGTACTCGCCGCTGAACGGCGCCTCGGTGCCGGCCTCGCGGAGGATGCGGTACTGCTCGTCGGTGAGTTCCTCGCGCCACTCGCGGTCGTCGGTCGGCACGTCGGGTTCGTTGCTCATGTGGCCCCGTAAGACGGTGAGGGCCAAGAGTCTGTCTCCCCTATCGATGGGTCATGACGTCGGTGCTGCCACAGGTCGGACACTGGGTCATTCGTCCGAGCTTCGGGACCTCGAGTCGGACCCAGGCGTCGTCGCCGCCCGGCGCCTCGAACCCGCAGCTTCGACACCGCGACTTGCCGAGTGTGGATGCCATACGGTACCGTACGTCCAGGAGACCCATATAGCTTGATCCCGATCCGGTTTGCGAGCCGAGACGCACAGATTGACGGTGCCCCGTCGCCAACGGAACGGTGATGACTGTGGCGCGAACCGTAGAGCTCGAGGGACACATCATCGACTCGGGGACGATGGGGGCCTGTTTCGGAGCCGTGATGGGTATGGGCGGGGAGTTCGAGGTCGAGGAGTTCGAGGTCGGCCGGCACAAACACGCCGAAACCTACTGCCGGATGCGGGTGATGGCCGACACTGAGGAGGAGCTGCGGGCGATCCTCCACGAACTCAACCAGCAGGGGGCGACGGTAGCCGATCCGCGGGACGCGACCCTCGAGGCCGCGCCGGGAGACGGGATCGTTCCGGTCGACTTCTACTCGACGACCAACCACCCGACGGCCGTCCGCATCGACGGCGAGTGGCACGACGTCGAGGGCGTCGAGATGGACTGTGCGCTTGTCGTCGACCGCGAGGACGGCGTCCGGGTCCGGACGAAGGTGCTGAACGCGATCGAGGCGGGCGACCTCGTCGTCACCGGCGAAACCGGAATCCGGGTCGACCCGCCCGAACGGCCCCGCAACGGCGGTGGCGGCTCGTTCGGATTCATGCAGGGCGGGGTCTCGAGCGAGCGCCCCTCGGCCTCGCTCATCGAGGAAATCGCCGACGAGATGCGGGAGGTTAACGAGACCGGCGGCACCGTCCTCGCGGTCTGTGGCCCGGCGATCGTCCACTCGGGCGGGCGGAACGCGCTGGCCGCCCTCGTCCGGGCGGGCTACGTCGACGCGATCAGCGCGGGCAACGGGTTCGCCGTCCACGACCTCGAGCGGGATCTGTACGGCACCTCGCTGGGCGTCGATACGGAGAGCTTAGAACACCCCCGAAAGGGACACAAACACCACATCTACACGATCAGCGAGATCGCCCGCCTCGGCGGGATCGAGGAGGCCGTCGCGGAAGGGGTCATCGACGAAGGCGTGATGTACGAGTGCGTCGAAAACGACGTCCCCTACGTGCTCGCGGGCTCGATCCGCGACGACGGCCCGCTGCCCGACACGATCACCGACTCGATCGAGGCCCAGGACGCGATCCGCGAACAGGCCCAGGAGGCCGATCTCGTGCTCATGCTCTCGACGCTGTTGCACTCCGTGGCCGTCGGCAACTGTCTCCCATCGACCACGAAGACCGTCTGCGTCGACATCAACCCCGCAACCGTTACCCAGCTACTGGACCGGGGCAGCGCCCAGGCGATCGGCATGGTCACCGACATCGGGGCGTTCATCCCGATGCTCGCGGACGAGGTCCTCGAGGCGAACTACGAGCAGTAGTCCCCGCTCGAGACGGCAGCATTGTCCGCTTTCGGCCCCCGTCTCGTCGGGATTCGGCGGAGAAGCCATCTCAGTGAGGGGTAGTAGTTTTATACGGATCTGTCGTATATGTTATTCCTGATCGCCGTCCGACGGCGCCTCCGGACGGGCGACCGTCGGACGGCTGGAGTCGCAAATGCAACAGGAACACATCGACGCGGGCAAGGCGATTCAGAAGCGAACCGGGAAGACCTTTTATCTCGCGACGCGGTTCCTCCCCGAACGGGTTCGCAACGCCACCCACGTCCTGTACGCGTTCTTTCGCATCGCCGACGAGATCGTCGACGACGCCGCAGATGTCCCGGCGGCCGAACAGCGCGCCGAACTCGAGTCGCTTCGCGCACAGGCCCTCGGCCGCGCCGAGCCGGACGACCCGGTCCTCGAGGCGTTTCGCGAACTCTGTGACCGGTACGGGATCGAGGATGAGGAGATCGAAACCTTCCTCGACGCGATGGAGTCGGACATCGAGACCGACCGGTACGAGACCTACGCCGACCTCGAGACGTACATGCGGGGCTCGGCGGCCTCCGTCGGCGTGATGATGACCGCGATCATGGAGCCCGACGAGCCCGAGACCGCCCTGCCCCACGCGGTCAAACTCGGGGAGGCGTTCCAGATGACGAACTTCCTGCGGGACGTTCGCGAGGACGTCCTCGAGCGCGATCGGATCTATCTCCCCCGGGAGACGCTGCGGGCCCACGACGTCCCGGAGCGTCAGGTCGAGACCCTCGAGTACTCCGAGTCGTTTCGGGACGCGATGGCCGAGGAGCTGCGCCGAACCGAGGATCTCTACCGGGAGGGGGTCGCCGGCATTCGCTACCTGCCCGAGGACTGTCAGCTGCCGGTGTTGCTCGCGGCGGTGCTGTACGCCGAACACCACGCGGTGATCCGCGATCGGGAGTACGACGTACTCTCGGCGGACCCGTCGCTGTCGACGGTACGCAAGCTCAAGTGCCTCGCAAAGACCCGCTGGCACTGGCACTGGAACCGCGATCCGGAGGCGGTGTTCGCCCGCGTTTCCGCGATTCCGGCCCTCGAGCCGGATCGACGCGGCCCGGAGCACGGCGACCGCGTCCCGACGCGATAGCAGTCCGGTTCCAGTGTTCTGAGCCACTCCCGAAACTCAGCGGGGTGATAACTTCATCTGTGAATGGAACAGCCGGCGAGACGTCTGCAGTGCGAATGGAACACTGCGGAAAGTGCCGAGCATCCGCGAGTAGCGCGGAACGGAACGTTCCGCGGACCGTTCGCGCGGCGCAGCCGCGCGAAGACGAAGCGAGCGGTTCACCGCCGGAGCGGGGTGAAACCCCGCGACGGCGGCCTTTTGGCATCATCAGAACCGCTTTGCGGTTCTGATTAGCAGTCAGAACGCAACGTGTTCTGACGACATCAACGGGTTTTGCCCAGCGCGGGACCGTTGGTCCCGCGAGCCGTGCGAACGGGAGCTTCGCGCCCGTGAGCAGAGGGGGTTGAGGCTGGCGTCGCAGACGCCAGCCGATGCCCCCGGTAAAAGAGGTTGCTGTACGTAGCGCGAGTTTATGCCCTCCTCTGAAGACTGAGTCCGTCTCACTAGCTGTCGATATCTTAAACGCCCCCGATATCGGGGCTGTGTTTTCGTTGTCTATCGGTTCGAACGATGAGTCATGAGCACGCAACACGATCCCCTCGAGTTCGACCAGGAGAACGCCCGCTTCGCCGCGACCGGACTTGCCGTCTGGCTCGCCCTGACGATCCTCGCGATCATCGTACTGCTCCTGTTCGGACCGGCGATCAGCGCCATCTTCGTCTGAACCGGTCCGAAACCGAACGCCGTTCTCGCGTCGATCCGATCAGCTCCCGCCCGGGAGCGCCGTTTTCACCATCTCGAGGTCGTACCGGTCGGTCCGGAACAGCCCCAGACAGAACAGTCCGGCGACCCCGGCGGCGATCCAGTTGCCGTAGAGCAGGTTGATCGAGCCCCACAGCAGGACGAAGCTGACCAGGTCGTCGAGGATGAACACGCAGGAGCGAACGCGCTCGAGCAGCGCCGCCCGGTCGAAGGCGAGGTCGACGAGGACGACGGCGACGGTGCCCGAGATCACCCAGCCGACGTAGTTCGAGACGGGGACGCCGTAGTAGCCGCCCGACTCGAACGCCCAGAAGCCGATCGCGACGGCCGCGGGGTCGAGCACGAGGTCGATCGCGACGACGGCGGCGATCGCCGCGGGGATCCGGACGAGGGCGCTGTCGGCCCGTCCGCCGAGTACCAGCAGCGTCAGCAGGTAGGCGTTGAGCACCAGCGGAATGAAAAACAGCGGCAGCGCTAGGGGCACCTCGCCGAGTAACATCGGCCCGAGCTGGATCGTGTACTCGAAGGCGCCGTAGGGCCAGTCGGTCCGCACGCCGACGATCTCGATCGCGTAGGTGTAGATTGTCAGAACGCCGAGACAGCCTGCGGCCCACCAGCCGATCCGGGGAAGGAGGCCGACGACCAGCGGCGAGCGCATCACGGCCGTTCCGAAGAGGATCAACAGCGGGTTGTACGCCAGCGGCTCCGGCAGTAGTCCCTCGGCGCTGGCGACCAGCGTGAGCGCGCCGATCGCCGGAAACACCACCGCGATGGTAAACCGGTTCTCGCGGATGACGTCCTCGAGTCGCCGCTGAAGGTCGGCTCGGTTCCACTCGGTCGGTCGTCCCGTCGTCAGCTCATCCATACAGAATCACCCAGAGTCCGCCCATCGTCAGCGCCGCACCGACGACCGTGTTGATCGCCGGGAACCACCAGTAGGCCCGATCGACGGCCACGCTCGAGGTCGCGATCGCGACGACCAGCAGCGGGTAGACGGCCATCGCCGCGCCGAGGCGGGGATCGAGCGCGGCGAACGCGACCGCGCTCGCGAGCCAGCAGGCGCCGCAGTAGGCATAGGTTCGGGTCTTGCCGAGGGCCGTTGCCGTCGTCCGAATCCCCGTCTCCCGATCGGGTTCGATGTCGGGGATCGCCGAGAAGGTGTGCATCCCCATCGCCCACAGCCAGCCGCCGATGACGGCGAGAACCGGCGGCTGCGAGCCCGCGACGGCGGCGTACGCCGCGGCCCCGGGCATGATGTACAGTCCGTTCGAGACCGAATCGAGCAGCGGGGTCGTCTTGAACCGCAGCGGCGGGGCGCTGTAGGCCGCGCCGAGGACCAGAAAGCCCACGATCCAGGGCCAGGCCGCCCGCGGGACGAGCGGGAACAGCGCGAGCCCGAGCCCGCCCGTCAGCGCGACCGCTGGCGGGACCGTCCGCTGACCGCGATAGCGCGCCTCGCGGTCCTCCTTCTTCGGGTTCGCCGCGTCGATCTCGCGGTCGAAGATGTCGTTGACGCCGTAGAGGAAGACGTTCGCCGGCACCAGGAAGTACAGGAAGAGGGCGATCGCGGCGGGCTCGAGCAGCTCCCCGACCGACGAGGCGCCGTAGGCGACCCCGACCAGCACGGGCCCGGCCAGGTAGAGCCAGAACCGAGGCCGCGAGAGGACGAGCAAGTACGACAGCTCGTCGACGGCGCCCCCGTTCGCGCCGGTCCCGTCGGCGGGGTTCGAATCGTCGTTCATCACTGCGGCGTCCTCCCTGCGACGTCTCGCATCCGGCTCACCCGTGGTCCTCGAGGACCGCCTCGGCGGTCAGTTCGCCGCTGATGAGACACATCGGGACGCCGATTCCCGGGGTCGTATCCCCGCCGACCATGTAGAGGCCGTCGACTCGCTTGGCCCGATGGGGCGGCCTGAAGAGGGCGGTCTGGCGGAGCGTGTGGGCGAGACCCAGCGCCGTCCCGTTGTAGCTGTTGTACCGGTTCGCGAAGTCCTCGATACAGAACCGTTCCTCGAGGACGATCCGGTCCCGGAGGTCGGTGCCGGTGTGGTCGGCGAGGTCGTCGAGGACCAGCTCCCGGTACTGCTCCCGCTGTTCGGGAGTGTCCTCGAGTCCGGGCGCGATCGGGACGAGCACGAACAGGGCGCTGTGGCCGTCGGGAGCGACGCCGTCGTCGGTCTCGGAAGGGACACAGCAGTAGTAGGCGGGATCGTCCGGCCAGGCTGGGTCCTCGAAGATCTGCTCGAAGTGTTCCTCCCAGTCGGTCGGAAGGACGAGGGTGTGGTGGGCCAGCTCGTCGACGTCGCCCTCGACGCCCAGGTACAACAGGAACGCGGAGGGGGCGTACGTGCGCGACTCCCAGTAGTCGGCATCGTACCCCTGGCGCTCGGCCGGGAGCAGCTCCTGGTCGGTGTGGTGGTAGTCGGCGTTGCTGACGACCAGATCCGGCCGCAGCGGTCCCTCCGGGGTCTCGACGAGGAAGGCCCCCTCTCGCCCTTTGATCCCGGTCGCGGGGCGATTCGTCTCGTACTCGACGCCCAGCTCTCGGCCCATCTCGGCGATCCCGTCGATAACGCCGCCGACCCCGTCCTCGGGGTACCAGACGCCGAGGTTGAAATCGACGTGGCTCATCAGGTTGTACAGCGCGGGCGTGTTCTTCGGCGATCCACCGAGGAAGACCAGCGTGTACTGCATGATCTGTTGCAGTTTGGGGTGGTCGAAGTAGTCCTCGACGTGACCCTGCATCGACCCCAGAAGCGAGAGCCCCCGAGCCTGTCTGGCGACGTCGAGATCCAGGTAGTCCCGGAGCTTCGAGCGGTCCTCGTAGACGAAGTGCTCCATCCCAACCTCGTAGTTCTCTCGGGACTTCTCGAGGTAGCGCTCGAGGGCATCGCCGGCGCCGTCCTCGTAGGAGTCGAAGATCCGCTTGGTGCGCTCGAGGTCGGGCGTCACGTCAACCTTGTCCCCGTCCTTGAAGAAGATCCGGTAGTGGGGGTCGAGATGGGTTAGCCCGTAGTAGTCGGTCGGCGTTCGGTCGAAGTGATCGAAGAAGCGTTCGAAGACGTCGGGCATCAGGTACCACGAGGGACCCATGTCGAACCGGAACCCGTCTCGCTCGAGCCGGCTCGCGCGGCCACCGAGCTGTTCGTTCTTCTCGATGACCCGCACGTCGGCGCCCGCATCGGCCAGATAGCAGGCCGTCGAGAGCCCGCCGACCCCGGCGCCGATCACGACGACCGACTCTCCGTCAAGCGATTGCATACGTTCCCTGAACGTCGGCCCGAGTATAAACGTACGTCATCCCTGTTCGGATTTCCGGACTCGAGGGCGGCGTCGATGGGTTCCTGTAGCCGCGCTCCCTACGCCAGCCATGGACGAACTGACAGTTCTCGTGACCGGTGGCACGCGCGGGATCGGACGGGCCGTCGCCGACGCGTTTGCAGCCGAGGGTGCGACCGTGGTCGTCGGCGCTCGAGACGGCGACGCGGTCGAGGAAACCGTCGGCGCCCTCGAGGAGAGCGGAGCGACGGCGGCGGGCGTCCGAACTGACGTCCGCGACGAGTTCGACGTCGAACGGCTCGTGGAGACGGCCTCGAGGGCCGGATCGAACGGCGGGATCGACGTCGTCGTCGCCGCGGCCGGCGTCTACCACGGCGAGGCCGGCGCGACGCCGACCGATCGGGAGTCGTACGCGGCGTTCGACGACCACTGGCGGAGCAACGGTCGGGGCGTGTTCGCGACGATTCGCGAGGCACTCCCGCACCTCAACGAGGGAGCGCGGGTGCTCGTACCCACTGGGGCGGTCGCGCGGAAAGGCAAACGGGGGTACGGCTCGTACGCGATCTCGAAGGCGACGGCGGAGGCCGTCGCACGCGGGTTCGCGGCCGACACGGACTCCGTCGTGGGCTGTCTCGACCCGGGGCAGGTTGGGACCCAGCTCTCGGGCGGAAGCGGTCGGGATCCCGACGACGTCGCGGGGATGTTCGTCTGGGGTGCGACCGACGCACCGGCCGACGATCTCGACGGGTCCGTTCTCGGTCTTCGGGAGTGGAAACAGGCGACGCGGTAGCTACTCGTCGTTCTCTACGTCTCGGGCGTGTTCCCGGCCGAACGTCGACAACGACTCCCAGCCGAACTCGTCGCCCAGCGTCTCGATCGCCTCGCCGATCGACGCCCGGTCCTCGAGTTCCCGCTCGGTTTCAGGACGGCCGACGACCGTCTCCTTGTCGTCGTACTCGCCCTTGAAGACGGATCGACTCGCCGTGTCGAAAAACATCGGCGTTCCCTCCGTCGTCGAGCCGACGTACTCGACGTCGCCCTCGCTGTACTCGTCGAACGTCGCCCTCGCGCTCCCGTCCCTAATATACATACACGGTCTGCTGTGATTAAACCCCACAACCGTTCGTATTGCGCATGCAAGCCAAGGCGGAGCTACCGCTCGAGCCCCGGTGGCGAGGGGTGCGGCGACGCCACTGGGAGGCGGGAGGGAACTCCGCGATGAAAATTTCAGTCGATGTGACCTTCGCGGCGAAGCTGGTCGGCGTCCTGGCTGGTGTAGCGCCACTCGATGGTCGCCTTCTCGTCCTGCCAGTCCCAGGGTTCGGCGACGACGATATCGTCTTGCTCGATCCAGGTTCGGTACTTCATTCGTCCCGGAATGCGGCCGAGCCGTTCCTCGCCGTCGGCACACTGGAGCTGGACGTGGTTGCCCCCGAGGTGTTCGGTCACAACGGCGAATACTTCATCGTCGTTGGGCATACGGAGGTTCCGTCGCCCGGAGTTTTCTGACACAGGCTATCTACGACGGCCATACGTTTAAATGATTGGCGAGACGCAGTGCCGTGGGTCCCGATCTCACAGCTCCCGCTCGGAATCGGGGTTCTCGAGGTCCCACAGCAGCTCCGGCAGGAAGGCGTCGAGGTTGTCGATCACGACCCGGTCGCTGACGTTCAGCCCCTCGCAGTGGTCGTGGGCCGACTCGCGGATGTCGACGTGGAGGTCGCCGTCCTCCCGCCAGACGCCGAGCGGAAACACCGAACACCGGGTCGGCTTCCAGTCCTCCTCGAGGTGCAGCGAACAGAGGCCGTCCTCCCGGAGGAACGCACAGGCACAGCCGTCGTCGGCGACGTGGTCGTCGCGACCTTTCTCCTCGCGGGTGACGAACTTCTCGCCGCGGAAGTCCGTCGTCGTCTCGGCGAGGTTCGCCCGCCTCGCGAGCTCGAGGAGGTCGTCGCCGTACAACAAGACGCCGTGCTGGCAGCACCAGGTGCAGTCCTCGACGCACTCGAAGGTCAGCTCGGGGTCGAACTCGACGACGACCTCGCGACCCGGATAGACCTCGACGCGGGGGGAAGCCTCGGTGCTCACACCTCCCGAGAGGGGGCGTCCGCGGAAGTGCCTTTCCTCTCGGCTCGGCGCTCGAGCGGCGTTGACCGTACGATGGCGAGAACTGATTCACCGGCCGGCACCGGATTCGGATCGTTCGGCGATTCCGGCCAGCTTCTCGCCGGCGGTGACCGCCGACTCGCGGGTCAGCGAGTAGATCACGCCGGAAGCGGTGGCGACGACCGACTGGCGCCGTTCGAACGTGGCGGGACAGTAGAGTGTCCCGAGTCCGTCCCCCTCGGCGACGTGGTCGCCGACCGCCACGTCCGGTGTGGGTTCGAACAGTCCCGATCGGTCGGCACCGACCCGCCCCCCGTCGTCGTACAGCACCGTCTGCGAGGGAGGGTCGAGTGGCTCCGTCCGGAGCATGCCGAGCTCGCCCAGGACGTTCTCGATACCGTCGGCACCCCGTCGGGCCGCCTCGAGGTCGACCTGCCGACTGTTCGAGAGCTCCGGGACGATCACCGTCGTCCCCGCCAGCCGCGCGGCCGTTCGCAGCGTTCCGCGGTACTCCTCGAGCGAGCGATCCGGCTTCGGGTCGGTCATGAGGTAGTCGGCGCCGAACACCGACGCGAGCCGTCGGGAGTCGTGCTCGCCGTTTTGAAATCGGACGTGCTCGAGCATGTCCGCGGTGCCGCTGTGGAGGTCGATCACGACGTCGGCGGCCTCGATCAATTCCCAGAGGCTGGCGACCGTTCGCTCCTGGAGCGTGCCGTCGTCGTTTCCGGGCCACACCCTGTTGAAGTTCGGGTTGACCGCGTCGACCGCCTGCGGGGTTACGTAGGAGCCGTGATCGAACGCGAGGCTGTTGACCACCGGAACGACGATCACGGTCCCCGCCAGCTCGACCTCGAGCAGCCGCTCGTGGAGCCGGCGCAGCGCCGCGGTTCCGTTCAGCTCGATCCCGTGCTGTGCGGCCTGCAGGTACACCGTCGGTCCGGGCCCGCCCTCGTAGCGGTGGACGGTCACTGAGACGTCCGTTCCCGACGGGAGCCGAGCGAGCGAGCGCTCGCTCACCGCGTGCGAGACGGTCTCGTGTTCCATACCGGATGGAGCCAGTGGCCCGGCTTGTAACTTTGGTCGCGGCGGCCGCTCCCGCCGCGACCCACCGCGCTCGCGGACCCGGCGCCGAATTTTAAGGCACCCCGACCAGTATGTCGGGGCGTGAAACGAACGATCCACACCGACGACGCACCGGAGGCGGTCGGCGCGTACAGCCAGGCGACGACCAACGGCGACGTCCTGTTTACGGCCGGTCAGCTACCGATGACCGCCGACGGGGAGCTCCTGGACGACGAGTCCGTCGGCGACCAGACCCGACGGTGTCTCGAGAACGTCGAAGCCATCCTCGAGGCCGAGGACGCCTCCATGGCGGACGTCCTCAAGATGACGGTCTTCCTGAACGACATCGACGACTTCGACGAGTTCAACGAGGCCTACAGCGAGTTCTTCGACGAGGAACCCCCGGCGCGGAGCGCCCTCGAGGTCGGCGAGGTCCCGAAGGGGGCGGCCCTCGAGGTCGAGGCGATCGCGACGGTCGAGTAACGCCCGCTCGCGGTTCTTTTCGTCGACGTTCGACTCCTCGAGAGCCGCAGGTGCGAGTCCGCGCGGATCGGAACGCCCTCCGACGCGGTCCCCGCTCCTCGAGGCGACGAAACACCACGAAACAGGACCTGTTCGGTCCCCGAGGGAATGTGGTTGGATTCGTCGACCAGCCGGCTGCTCGAGACGAGGCGGTATCGAAGATCGGCCGAGTGAGTATAGACCGAGGAACGCTCGCTGCCGGTTCGCTCAGCGCTCTCGCCGGAGGTAGTCGACGACGTCGGCTGGCGCGGCCTCGAGCCCGCCGCCCTGGGCGAGCGTCTCGCCCCCGCCGCCGCCCCCGCCGAACTCCGCGGTGACGTCCTCGACGATCCCGCTCGCGTCCGTCTCGCCCGTCGTCGCCGCCACCACGAACGCGCTCCCGTCGACGCCCGTCAGCACGACGACGTCGCCGATCTCCCCGGCGCTCTCCCGAGCCCGTTCGGACGCGTCGTTCGGGCCGACGCCGTCGACGTCGAGTTCGCCGACGACCCACTCCTGGCCGTCCCGCGCTACCGCTTCGTCGCCGAGCGTCTCGAGTCGTTTCTCGAGCACTCGTTCCCGAAGCTCGTCGAGTTCGGCCTCGAGCTCGGCGTTGCGCTCGGCGACGGCGCTCGCTCGCTCGGGCAGCTCCGAAACGCCGGTCTCGAGGGCTCGCGCGGCCCGCTTCGTCGCTCGCGTGCGGTCGGTCCCGGCCCGGATCGCGGCCGGGCCGACCGCGTACTCGACCCGAACGAGGTCGGCCCCGGGGTTCGAGATATCGAGCACCGCGATCGGACCGATCTCGATCGTGTTCCGGACGTGGGTGCCGCCGCAGGCCGCGATATCCCAGTCCTCGATCTCGACGATTCGGACGGTGTCGGCCCGCTGGGCCTCGGGAGTGAGGTTGAAGACGATCTCGTCGTCCGCCCTGGCTCGCTCGACGTCCATCTCTCGCCAGGTGACCTGCCGGGAATCCCAGACGGCCTCGGCGAGCAGTCGTTCGAGCGAGAGGGCGTCGATCGCCTCGGGCTCGCTCGTCTCGAAATCGATCCGACACGTCTCGGTTCCGATGTCGAACCCGCCGTAGCCGTGGTCCGCGAGCAGCCGTCTGCCGGCGCCGTACAGCAGGTGACTGGCGGTGTGAGCCCGCATGCAGTACGTGCGAAACACCCCGTCGATCGAGCCGACGACGGTCTCGCCCGCCTCGAACTCGGGAGCCGACGCCAGCGTGTGGACGACCGCGCCGTCCTGCGTCTGGACATCGACCACTTCGGCGTTCCCGATCGTTCCTCTGTCGGCTGGCTGACCGCCGCCTTCCGGGTAGAAGTACGTCTCCTCGAGTCTGACGTCGGTTCCGTCGACGGCCCGTACCCTCGTCTCGAACTCGGTTACGTAGGGTTCCGCGGCAGCACGGCTCCCCGTTGCGTCCGGTGTCATGCCGGGAGTATCGGGGCACGCCGCCATAACCGTGCGGGGCGGTGTCAGTACTTTCATAGGGGCGCCCGGCACCACGGTTGGTATGGAGTACCACGAGGCGGTCGACTCCCTCGAGTCGCTGCAACGGCGGCGACCGAAGCTCGGAACGGAGACGACCGCGACGCTGCTCTCAGCGCTCGGTCGACCGCACGAGGAGATCGGCTGCGTCCAGATCGCGGGATCGAACGGGAAGGGAAGCACGGCGCGGATGCTCGAGCGAGTACTCCGCGAGGACGGGCTCGACGTCGGGCTCTACACCTCGCCGGACCTCGACGACGTACGCGAGCGGATCCTCGTCGACGGCCGGAAGATCCCGAAGGAGCGCGTCTGCTCGTTCGTCGCAGAGATCGAGGATGCGGTCGAGCGGCTCCGGGAGGAGGGAGACGCGCCGACGTACTTCGAGGTACTCACGGCGCTTGCGCTCTCGCACTTCGCGGCCGAGTCAGTCGACGTCGCCGTCCTCGAGGTCGGGATCGGCGGGCGCTACGACGCGACGAGCGCGGTCGATCCGATCGCGAGCGCAGTCACCAGCGTCAGCCTGGAGCACACCGATCTCCTCGGCGAGACGATCGAGGAGATCGCCCGCGACAAGGCCCAGGTCGCCCCTGCCGACGCCCCGCTCGTCACCGGCGCCGACGGGGCGGCCCTCGAGGCGATTCGGACGGAGACGGACGCGATCTCGGTCGGCGGCGACGCTGCGGACGTGGTCGCGACCGAACACGGGCTCGACTCGCCCGTCGAGAGCGCGATTTCGATAACGGCGCCGGAGTGGTCGGTCGAGACGAACCTCCCGCTTCCCGGCACTCATCAGGCGACCAACGCCGGCGTCGCCGCGGTGCTGGCCGACCAGATCGCGTCGGTCGACCCCGACACGATCGCACGCGGGCTGCGCAA
Organism: Natronococcus roseus; assembly: GCF_043677095.1. NCBI lineage: Archaea > Methanobacteriati > Methanobacteriota > Halobacteria > Halobacteriales > Natrialbaceae > Natronococcus > Natronococcus roseus. Next base: position 654,485 of record NZ_JBHLJR010000001.1, on the reverse strand, counting down.
GGCTCACTGGCCCGGTCGCTTCGAGGTCGTCTCGAGGTCGCCGATCGCGGTGCTGGACGGCGCGCACAACCCGGGTGCCTGTGAGACGCTCGCGGATCTCCTCGAGCGCTACGCGTACGACGAGCTCCACCTGGTCTTCGGCGCGATGACCGAGAAGGACCACGAGGGGATGGTCGCGGCGCTTCCCGACTCCGACTCGGTCTTTCTCTGTCAGCCGAACGTCCCGCGAGCCGAGTCGCTCTCGGTTCTCGCCGATGTCTTCGAGGGACGGGCGGGTCGGATCGACCGCTCGGGATCGGTCCTCGAGGCGACCGAGCGCGCGCTCTCGCGGGCCGACGAGGACGACCTCGTGCTCGTCGCCGGCTCGCTGTACGCGGTCGCCGAGGCCCGCGATCGGTGGTCTCGCCTCCAGGTTCCCAAGCGAACGAAGACGGAACCCGAGGCCCGATCGGTACTCGAGGGGATGGGGCTCGAGGAATCGACCGTAGCGACGACCGCCGAACGGGCCGTCGGCCGGACGGTCAAAACCTACCTCCGTGATCCGCAGGCCGAGCGGATCAGCCGAACGTTTGAGGCGATCGGCGGGAGCTGTACGCTCTCGCCGACCGAAACCTCCACTCGTCGAGTAACGACGGTGCTCTCGGGGACGAACGCCCAGTTTCGGGAGCTGATCGACGAACTCGCTGACGACGAACTCGGGCTGGCTCACGTCTCGAGTCAGCTCCGGGAAATCGTCGAGGACGATGGCGACGGACGCGAGGACGATGGCCGACTCCCGTGGAATCGGGAGACGGCCGTCATGGGCGTGCTGAACATCACCCCCGACAGCTTCCACGACGGCGGCGAGTACGACGCGCTTGAGGACGCCGTCGCTCGCGCGAAGGCGATGGCCGAGGCTGGCGCCGACATCGTCGACGTGGGCGGCGAGTCGACGCGGCCGGGCGCCGACCCCGTCCCGGTCCCCGAGGAGATCGACCGCGTCGTCCCCGTGACCGAGACGCTCGCCGACCTCGAGGTTCCCGTCTCGGTCGACACGCGAAAGGCCGCCGTCGCCGACGCGGCCCTCGAGGCGGGCGCCGAGATCGTCAACGACGTCTCCGGGCTCGAGGACCCCGAGATGCGGTTCGTCGCCGCCGAGCACGACGCCACCCTCGTCGTCACGCATAGCCTGGACACGCCCGTCGATCCTGATCGGGACGTCGCCTACGACGACGTCGTCGAGGAGGTCGTCTACGATCTCCAGGAGACGGTCCTGCTGGCCGAACGGGCCGGCCTCGAGCGCGATCGAATCGTCGTCGATCCCGGGTTCGGGTTCGGAAAGAACGCCGAGGAGTGCTTCGAGTTGCTTTCTCGACTGGACGAGTTTCGGGCGCTCGGCTGTCCGGTCATGGTCGGCCACTCCCGCAAGTCGATGTTCGATCGGGTGAGCTGCGAGCCCGGGGATCGCCTCCCGCCGACGGTCGCGGTCACGACGATGGCAGCCGAGCGCGGCGCCGACGTCGTCCGGGTCCACGACGTCGCCGAGAACGACGCCGCGATTCGGACCGTTCGGGCGACGGATGGTCGGTAACTTCCGGGAATGTCGGCCGGAACAACCCCTTAACCGACTGAATCCGACCGGACGACAAGTACTCTTATAATACTCCCGTGAGCAGTGTGGGACATGATCCCTCGACTCATCAGCGACGGTTCTTCAAGCAGCCGCCGCGTCGTCCACGAACGACCCCCGCACGATCGGCCCGGTCGCTAAGCGATGTCGATCACAGTCAAAGCGTACGCGGAACACGAGCACCTCGCGTTAGTGCCGACGTTGCGACGGGCCGACGACCTCGAGATCAAGGTTCTCACCCAGGCCAACACCGATCCGGGATCGCACGTCTTCCCGTTTCTCCTCGAGTACGACGACGTCGGCGAACTCGAGGGGTTCCTCGAGGCGGATCCGACCGTCGACGACTACCACCTCGTCGACGAGGGCGAGGACACCCACATCTACTACATCGAACACTCGGCGGAGACGAAGCTCCTGAGCCCCGTCGTCACGCAGGTAAATGGATTCATGTCCTCGGCCAAGACGAAGTGCCGAGGCTGGTTCGTCACCCTCCACCTCCCGGATCGGGAAGCGCTGACCACGATCTGGGAGTACTCCGAGGAGTACGACGTGAGCTTCGATATCGTCGAGGTGTACGGCCGAGCCCGCAACGAGACCGGCGTCGCCTACGGACTCACGGAGGAACAGGTCGAGGCGCTGACGGTGGCCTACGACTGTGGCTACTTCAGCGAGCCTCGAGAGATGGCCCTGAGCGATATCGCCGACGAGATCGGGCTCTCCTCGACGGCCATGAGCGGACGGCTCCGACGCGGGATGCGGAATCTGATCTCCGCCGCGCTGATGGACGGCGAGGACATCGAATAAGAGTTTCCGCGACGCGGTTGTGAAACGAGGACGAGCGACTACTCGCTCGAGGCGACGATCTCGTTTCGCAGCGTGCCGACCCCCTCGTAGGTGATCTCGACGGTGTCACCGGGTTCGACCAGTCCCGGGTTCGCGGGGCTGCCGAAGGCGACGACGTCGCCGGGACGGAACGTAAAGCGCTTCGAGAGGTAGGCGACGATCTCGTAGGGGTCGAACAGCATGAGCTCCGTGTTCGCGTCCTGGCGGCGCTCGTCGCCGATGTCGGTGTGCATGTCGATCCCCCGCGGGTCGAGGTCGGTCTCGAGCCACGGCCCCAGCGGGCCGGAGCCGTCGAACGCCTTTCTCGCCGTTCGGCCCTGCTGGTCGAGCGCGTCGACGTCGTTCATGATCGTGTAGCCCCGGACGACGTCGGGTACCTCGTCCTCGGAAACGTCGTGACAGCGCTCGTCGATCACCGCCGCGAGCTCGCCGGCGTAGGTCAGCTCCTCGGTGAACTCGGGGTACTCGATGGGCGCTTCGTGGGCCAAAAGCGACGCCGGCGGCTTGATGAAGAAGTCGGGCTCCTCGGGACGCTCGTACTCCATCTGGTCGAGCGTCTCGGCGTAGTTGCGCCCGACGCAGTACATCGCCGATGGCTCGCAGGGCGGGAGGAGGTCGCCGTCGACGCCGACCTCGTACTCGTCGCCATCCGTGTAGACGACGCCGTCCTCGTACTGTCCGGTTACCGGTCCGTCGGCCGTCTCGATTCTCGCGAGTCGCATTGGCGGTGGTCGTCAGTCCAGCGGCGTATGTGTACCGATCCGGTTTCGGACGTGTCGGCTCGGACCGTGTTACCCTTTTCTCGCTGCTCGTCGGAGAACGCCTCGCATGAGCGAGTACGACACCGACGTGTTAGTTTCGGCGGATTGGGTCGAAGACCACCTCGAGGAGTTCCAGGCCGACGATCCCGACTACCGTCTCGTGGAAGTGAACAGCCCCGAATCGCCCGATGAAGGGGACTTCCCATCGCGGTACGACGAGGGTCACGTTCCGGGCGCGATCGGGATGCAGTGGGACGAGGATCTCTCCGATCGGGACCAGCGGGACATCCTCAAGAAGGAGGACTTCGAGCGAATCGTCGGCGACCGCGGCATCAGCGAGGAGTCGACGGTCGTCTTCTACGGGAACGGCTGGATTCCCAACTGGTTCGCGCTGTTTGCCTACTGGGAGTTCAAGTACTACGGCCACGAGGACGCCCGCGTCTTAGACGGCGGGAAGGACTACTGGGTCAACGAGGACTACCCGCTGACCGACGAGGAACCAGAGTTCGACGCCGTCGAGTACACCGCGAAGGGACCCTTCGAGAGCATCCGCGCCTACCAGGACGACGTCGACAAGGCCCGCGAGGCGGGCATCCCGATGGTCGACGTTCGCTCGCCCGAGGAGTTCACCGGCGAGATCATCGCCCCCGAGGGACTCCGCGAGACCGCCCAGCGCGGCGGCCACATCCCCGGCGCCTCGAACGTCCCGGTGAAGACGAACCTGCGCGACGACGGCCGGTTCAAGGGGCTCGACGAGCTCGAGGAGCTGTACGCCGATCAGGGGATCGACGGCGACGAGACGGTCGTCACCTACTGTCGGGTCGGCGAGCGCTCCGCCATCGCGTGGTTCGCCCTGCACGAGCTGCTCGGCTACGGGGACGTCCACAACTACGACGGCTCCTGGACGGAGTGGGGGAATTTGATTCGGGCGCCGATAGAGAAAGGGGAGAACTGAGCGGAGCGAAATTCTCCCGAAGAGCGAGCGGGGAGCGACAGCGACCCGCGAGAAGGGGGAGAACGACCGGAGAGGGCGATACCTCCGGTCTCGCAGACCGTTCGCGCGGTGAAACCGCGCGAAGACGAAGTGAGGGAGTTCTCCCAAAGCCGAGCAAGAGAGAAGTTGGAACCAGGCCTCTCGATATACGGATTTCCGGCGCGTTTCATAAATAGTATGAAGGCGTAGTTTGGAACAGAACAATGGCACGAATCACCGGGTCGTATCCGGACGACCTCGACCTCCTCATCGAGGGTGCTGTCGAGGCTGGTGTATTTACTGGCAAGAGCGATGCGTTGCGAGAGTTCGTGCGTGAATACTTCGAGGACCACGAAAACGAGCGCATTGCGGCTGCGGTCGCCCTCTACGAACGCGAGCGAATCACGCTCGGTGATGCTGCGAGACTTGCTGCTGTCGACCGCTGGACGATGCGTGATATCCTTCGTGAGCACGGCGTTGAGCTCCGTCTCGGACTCGTCGACGAAGACGACGCAGTCTACGAGAGAGAGGCAGCGAGCGAACTCGAATTCGATGATGAGGACTCGAGCGACGAAGCGTCACGGACGAAATGACGGGTGACGATATTCCAACGAGCCCGAGCGTCCTGAACACGACTGTTCTCTCGAACTTTGCGTACATCGACCAGCTGTGGGTAGTTGCAGGTCTCTCCGGAATCTGTGCGGTTCCAGTCGTTCGCGAGGAACTCGAAAATGGCGCTGATGATCATCCGTACCTTCAGTCAGCACTCGATACACTCGACAACGAGATTCCAGTCGCGACGATTTCGAATACAGTCGCAAACAGAGAGGCCGTTGTCGCTGACTATCTCGATCCCGGTGAAGCGCAGGCGTTTGCACTCGCGGACGCACACGACGGGCGGCTACTGACTGATGACGGAGATGCCCGGTCGTTTGCGAAAGATCAGGGTCTGACTGTCGTCGGATCGGTTGGCGTTCTGTTGGCTGCAATCGATGCCGGAAAGATCGATGAAGTGACTGCTGACGAGTGGCTGTCGACGTGGATCGATGACATCGACTACTACGTTCCGTATCGGTCGATCTCGGAGTATCGATGACCGATCCTCGAGCGGAGCGATGAAAACTGCGAAACAGCTACCGGCGACTTGAGCACTCCTCGCTCGAGCACCGAGCACGACGAGTCGGCTACTCCCGACTCACTCGGTGGGCTCGTCGTCGACCTCCCACTCGAGCGTGACGGTGATCTCCTCGCGTTCGCCCCCGAGCATCGGCGAGCGTTCCTCGACCTCGATTCCGTACTCGAGCGTCGAGGATGGGGTCAGCGCCAGCGTCTTGTTGCCGACGTGCACGTCGATCGGGCCCGCTCCCTGTCCGCGGATCTCCCGAGCGAGGTCCTGCAGCAGGTCGGCTGCTTCGTCGCGCGAAACGTCCTCCTCGTGGTCCGTCTTCTCTGCCATGTACGTGTACCCACCGTCCGAACTGATATACGTTGGCGACGAAGTGGCAGGCCCAGTATTGTGACCCTAGCGGAGCACGTCCTCGAGGTTCCGATACTGAATCGCTTCCCGCGCCGAGCGCCCGAGGTCGAAGCGCTCGAACAGTTCGAGCTGCGGGACCTCCTGGCCGGGGTAGATGTAGTCGGTACCGAAGATCAATTGCTCCGAGTGCGTCTCGAGGAACGCCTGTCCGAACGCGGGGTCGCGGGTGAGCGCGTTCCACCCCGATATCCCCGAGAGGTCGCCGTAGAGGTTGTCGTATCTCTCGAGTAGCTCCGGGACCCGCCCGGGCTCGTCGATCTCGCCGTCAGGGTACTCCCCGAGGTCTGCCTCCTCGACGTCGGCCGCGACGTGGGCCCACCAGCCGTGGGCGTGCGCGAGGAAGTCGACCTCCGGAAAGGACGCGACCACGTCCTCGAGCCCCGGCAGCCCGACCTCGTCCATCAGGGCCTTCTCGTCGGTGTGAAACAGGATCGGCAGCTCGTAGTCGGCACACAGCTCGTAGATCCGCTCGAGTCGGGCGTCGTCGATCGGCACGCCGGCTTTCAGCTCGCCGAACCCGCGGGCACCGCGCTCGACGTAGCGCTCGAGCAGCTCCTCGGCGGCGTCCTCGCCGTAGACGAGCGTTCGGGGATCGATCGTACAGAACGGGAGCAGGCGCTCCGGGTAGGGTTCGACCTGCTCGAGGATCCACGGGCTCGAGGCGAGCACGGGGTAGCTCTCGGGGGAGTCGAGCGCCAGCACGACCGCGCGGTCGATACCGTTGTCGTCCATCCACGCCACGAGGTCGTCGGCGAAGAGCGGTTCTCGACCCAGGACCTCCTCAGGAATCAGGTGACAGTGGGCGTCGACGAGTGACTCGTCCTCGAGGTCGCCGTCCTGCTGTATTTGCCCCTGGTCCGCGCCGACGGAACCAGCGCCGCCGATCACTCCGGCCGCGGCGATCCCCGCGGCGCCCTCGAGCGTTCGGCGTCGCGTCGTCCGTCGATCGTCGGCTCTCGATCCGTCGTCCGCTCCGGCCCCGGGTTCGTCCATACGCGCCCTCCCACCGACGCCGTGAAAATCCCGAGGGGGACCGGTCGGCGTTCCGACCGGTTCCGCAGCCGCTACCTCGTCGATGATGCTTCGCCGATGAACGGGATTCTCACCGCCCCCTCCAGGCCGATCGCTTCTCGAACGACGTGGTTGCGAGCAAGCGTTATCATGCTATGTGTCCACGATATCCGTAGAGAGTATGAAGAAACTCATCAACGAACCGGACGCGGTCGTCGACGAGATGCTCGAGGGGATGGTCGCGGCGCACCCCGAACTGCGGCGGCTCGAGGGAACCGAGGTCGTCGTCCGCGCCGACGCCCCGCTCGAGGGAAAGGTCGGGATCGTCTCGGGTGGCGGCAGCGGTCACGAACCAACCCACGCCGGGTACATCGGCGACGGGATGCTCGACGGCGCGGCCGCGGGTGAGGTGTTCACCTCGCCGACGGCGGACCAGCTGAGCGAGATGATCCAGGCCTGCGACGGCGGCGAGGGGGTGTTCTGCGTCGTCAAGAACTACGAGGGCGACGTGATGAACTTCGAGACGGCGATCGAGATGGCCGAGATGGAGGCCGATACGGACGTCGAGTACGTCGTGGTCGACGACGACGTCGCCGTCGAGGACTCGTTGTACACCTCGGGCCGTCGCGGAGTCGCCGGGACGATCTTCGTCCACAAGGTCGCCGGCGCGATGGCCCACCGGGGCGCCGACCTGACGGAGATCGAACGCGTCGCCGAGAAAGTAACCGACCGCGTCGGAACGATGGGGACGGCGCTGACCTCCTGTGTCACGCCCGAGAAGGGCGAGCCGACGTTCGACCTCGGCGAGGACGAGATCGAACTCGGAATCGGCATCCACGGCGAGCCGGGGACCGAACGCACCGAGATCATGTCGGCCGACGAGATCACCGACCACCTCACAGAGGCCGTCCTCGAGGATCTCGACCTCGAGTCGGGCGCCGAGGTCGCAACGATCGTCAACGGGATGGGCGGAACGCCGCTGATGGAGCTGTACGTCGTCAACCGCCGGCTTCAGGAACTGCTCGAGGATCGCGGGCTCGAGATCTGGAACGCTCGCGTCGGCGACTACATGACTTCGCTGGACATGATGGGGTGTTCGATCACGGTGTTCGAACTCGACGACGAGCTGAAGGAGCTGCTCGCCCACCCGGCCGAGACGCCGGGGTTGACCGTGACGGAGGAGTGAGAGCGGGATGGACCGGGACACCCAGTCCGAAGCGATCCGCGAGGCGGCCGTGGCGGCCGCGGACCGGATCGCCGAAGAGAAGACGCACCTGACCGACCTCGACTCCGCGATCGGCGACGCCGACCACGGCGCGAACATGAACCGCGGGTTCCAGGCCGCCCTGGAGCGACTCGAGGATGCCGACGACGACCCCGCCACACTCGTCAAGACCGTCGGAGTCGCGCTCGTCTCGGAGGTCGGCGGCGCCGCCGGCCCGCTGTACGGCGGCTCGCTGATGAAAGCGAGCGGGGAACTCGAGGAGGGAGTTACCGCCGAGTCGACGGTCGCGTTCGCCGAACGGTACCTCGAGACGGTCGAGGAACGGGGGAAGGCTTCCATCGGGGACAAGACGATGGTCGACGCGATCACGCCGGCGGTCCACACCTACAAGAAGGCGATCGAGGTCGACGATCACGACCCCCTCGAGGCGCTGGGGAAGGCCGTCGACGCGGCCGAGCGCGGCGTGGCGTTTACAACGCCGATACGCGCCAAGAAGGGACGAGCGTCGTACCTCGGCTGGCGATCCGTCGGCCACCAGGACCCCGGCGCGACCAGCACCCTGTATCTGCTCGAGGAGCTGTTTGCGGTCGCCGAGGAGTACCTGGACGGCGACGTCGAGATCGACGCCGAAGCCGACGTCGCCCCCGAGGAACTCGAGGAAGCCGCCGCCGACGGGAACGGGGACGGAGACGGAGACGGGGACGGAGACCCCTGATGGTCGGGATCGTCGTCGTCTCGCACAGCCGACGGGCTGCAGAGGGGATCCGGGAGATCGCCCGGGAGATGGGCGGTGACGCCCGGATCGAGGCCGTCGGCGGAACCGAGGACGGCCGAATCGGAACGACCCCGGGGCCGATCCGGGAGGCGGTCGAGGCGGCTGACGGGAACGACGAGGGCGTCGTCGTTCTCGTCGACCTCGGCAGCGCCGTGATGAACGCCGAACTCGCCCTCGAGGAGGCCGCCGTCGACCAGGCGGTCGTCGCTGACGCACCGGTCCTCGAGGGAGCGCTCAACGCGGCCGTCGCGGCGACCGCGCCGAACGCGACCGTCGAGGCGGTCCGCGAGGCTGCGGAAGAAGCGGCGGGCGTCTCGAAGCTGTAGTCACCGGTGGCCGCCGACCAGCGTCAGCGCTCGACCAGGAGGAACGTCCGGGTGCCGCGGCGCTCGAGGGAGACCCGGTCGGTCTCGAGGTTCGCGTCGACGTAGGTCTGGATCTCGTCGAGGTGCAGTGAGGAGACGTCGACTCGGCGTCTGGGTGCCTCGACCGTCGCGGCGGCGTCGGTCGGCTCGGTTCGCTGGCTCCGGGCGTCGATCCGCAGTACGGTCTGGGACATACCTATCGATCGGGCGGACGGCACGTCAATCCGAGCCGTCCGGAGTGAAAGTGAAAGTACGGGACGGCGGATCGGGCGTCGAGTTCGATCGACTCGGCGGGCTACTCGAGGGGTTTGACCGAAACGGTCGTCGAGCCGTCGGCGGTCTCGAGTGCGACCGTCTCGACGATCGCCTCCTGCGCTCGCTCCCGCCACGCGTCGACCGACTCGGCGTGGCGCTTTCGGACCTCCTCGGTTTCGCCCGACGGCGCGTCCTCGCGTTCGTCCTCGAGGGTCGGATAGTTCGCCACCGCTTCGGTCTCGAGGAGCGTCTCGGGCTGGACGTGGACGGCGCCGGTCACGCGGGTGTCGTCGGCGCGGTAGACGTGAATCCGGGCCCGCATCCGACCGTGGAACGGCGGCGTCACGCGGAGGACCGCCGCTCCGGGATTCTCGCGTCCGTAGACGAAGGCGTCGACGGCGTCGTCTCTCGAGACGGCGATCGAGCGAATCGCCGACGGATCCGCATCGGCTGTCATCGACTCCCGGTACGGGTTCAGCGGTGTTAACGGCGGCGGGTCGCTCTCGCATCGGTGCCGTCGATCGATCTGCTCGGACCGACCCGGCAATAGAATAGCTAGCCCTTGATGTATCGGGCGGATAACGGTCCGGACGATGGAGGGGCAGTGGGACGCAGGCGCGTCGAGTGTCGTCGCCGTCGCCGGAGAGTCGCCGCTCTCGATCCCGTTCGACGATCCGATTCTCATCTTCGGACTCGCGATGGTGATCTTTCTGGTCGCGCCGCTGGTGCTCAAGCGGTACCGACTACCCGGGATCGTCGGGATCATCCTGGTCGGTGCGGCGGTCGGACCCAACGGCGCGCACCTGCTCGAGCGCGACGCGACGATCCAGCTGCTCGGCGAGGTCGGGCTCGTCTATCTGATGTTCGTCGCGGGCCTCGAGATCAATCTCAACCAGTTTGTCGAGTACAAGGACCGCAGCATCGTCTTCGGGCTGCTGTCCTTTCTCATTCCGCAGGCCGTCGGAACGGTCGTGGGCGTCTACCTTCTCGATCTGACCCTCGCGGCGGCGTCGCTGTTCGCCGCCATCTTCGCCTCGCACACGCTGCTCGCGTATCCCGTGGTCAACCGTCTCGGAATCGCGTCCAACGAAGCGGTAACCGCGACGATCGGCGGAACGATCCTGACCGACACCCTCGCCCTGCTCGTGCTCGCGGTCGTGGTTGCCTCAACCGACGGGGCGCTCGACGCCGCGTTCTGGCTCCAGCTCGGCGTCGGGCTGACCGCCTTCTTCGTCGGGGTCTGGTTGCTCGTCCCCCGGCTCGGGCGGTGGTTCTTTCGCGGCCACGCCGAGGAGAGTTATTTCGAGTTCCTGTTCGTGATGGCCGTCCTCTTTCTCTGTGCGTTTCTGGCCGAACTCGTCGGCGTCGAACACATCGTCGGCGCCTTCCTCGCCGGGCTCGCGCTCAACCGCCTGGTTCCGGAGACGGGTCCGTTAATGAACCGTATCGAGTTCGTCGGCAACGCCCTGTTTATTCCCTTCTTCCTGCTGTCGGTCGGGATGCTCGTCGACGCCCGCGTCCTTCTCGCGGGCGCCGACACGCTGGTCATCGCCGGCTCGCTGATCGTCATGGTCTTTACGACGAAGTACGCCGCGGCGTGGGCGACCGGACGGCTCTACGGCTACGACGGCGACGAGGTCGCGAGCATGTTCGGGCTCTCGGTCGGCCAGGCCGCGGCCGCGCTCGCGATCGTCCAGATCGGCTTCGACGCCGGCGTCCCCGGGTTCGGACTCGAGATGATCAACGCGGTCGTGCTGATGATTCTCGTCGTCGCCCTCGTCAGCCCCGCCGTCGTCGAACGCTCCGGTGGCGTCCTCGCCCGGAACCGCGAGCAGCGACCCTACGACCCCGACGAGACGCCACAGCGAATCCTCGTTCCGGTTTCAGCCGCGTCGCGACACGCCGAATCCCTGCTGGATCTCGCTTTCGCGATCCGCGACGCGCGCGTCGGGGAACCGGTGCGCGCGGTCTCGGTCGTTCGCCCGGAGTCGATCGCGCGAACCCGATCCCGGGTCGACGCAGCCGAGGACCGGCTCGAGACCCTCGAGGAGTACGCGGCGGGTGCGGAGGTGTCCCTCGAGGGCCGAGCACGGATCGATCACAACGTGGCCTCGGGAATCGTCCGCTCGGCGCTCGAGAACCGAATCACGTCGCTGGTCATCGGCTGGGACGGCGCCCGCTCGCGGGAACAGCGGGTGTTCGGCCACACGATCGATCAGGTGCTGCGTCGAACCACCCAGCTGACGCTCGTCGGACGGGTTCACGAACCGCTGAACACGACCCGTCGAATCGTCCTGGTCCTCCCGCCGGGAATCGACCGCAACGACGGCTTCCCGGAGGCGGTCCACACGGCGAAACTCGTCGCCGAGCGAACCGGAGCGCCGATCCGCGTCCTCGCGCTCGAGGACGATCCCGAACGGCTCGAGGAGCTGGTCGCCGCCGTCGAGCCGGACAGTTCCGGGGCGATCGAATCGGTGGCCGACTGGACGGTGCTCCGCTCGCGACTGCGTGAGGACGTGCGGGCCGAGGACCTCGTCGTCTGCGTGAGCTCCCGCCGGGACGACCCCGGCTGGCACCCCGAGTTACAAACGCTACCCAAGCGCATCTCCCGGCTCACGGATGGTAACTTCGTGATCATGTATCCCGCAACCGAGGAGGACGAGGACGATCGGCGGTTCTTCCGGCTCGAGTAGCACTGCCGGACGGCTCCGCGCACTTTCCTCCCGTTCGCACGTGCTAGCAGCCGGAGACGTATCACGGTGAGTGAGTTAACCGACGGGAAATAATGCCTTCCTGGATAAAATCTAGCGCTCGGCGCAAGTGACAAACCGCTGATTTGATCACGGGGTGGTGTGCATTACCAACGGATGCCTGGAACGACTATCGTCAGGTGTTGCGGGGGGACCGTCGATCAGGGGAGCGTCGACCGCGCACTCGACTCCGTTTGCTTTACCGATCGCTACGATCGCGAAACGGTAGTCCGAAGCACCGAAGAACGGATCGCACACACCGGGTACGAGGCGTATCCGACCGAAGTCGTCGAAACCGAGGATCGGACGATCCTTCTGGAGGGGCGACTCTACGACCGCCGCGACACCGAGGCCACCCTCGAGAACGTGGCGGCGTTGATCGCCGAGGGGCGGACCGACCGCCTGTCGGAGTGGCTGGCGACGCGGGACGGGGAGTTTCTCGTCACCGTCGTCGATCGCTCGAGCGGGACCACCTGGGTCGTAAACGACGTTTTCGGGCGGCTCCCGACCTATCGAGCCACGGTCGGGGAGACGACGATCCTCACCCGCGAGCTCAAGGCCATCCGTCGGCTCGCGGCCGCTCTCGACGGGGGAGACGTCGGCGTCGATCGACTCGGCCTCGGACAGATGCTGCTGTTCGGTTATCCGCTGGGCACCCGGACGCCGTTCGACGGGATCCGCCAGCTCCCGCCGGGCTCGCTGCTCGAGGTCGGGAGCGGCGATCTCACGTCGCTCCACGAGTTCCGGTTCGACCGGTACGAGAACGGCGGGCGCAGCGTCACCGAGAACGCCCGTGCGCTGAAGGATCGGTTCGTCGAGGCGTGTCGCCGACGCGCCGGGGCGACCGAGACGTCGATCCTCTCGCTGAGCGGCGGGCTCGACTCGCGCGCGGCGATCGCCGGCTACGATGCGGTGGTGAGCGACGTCGGCGAGGGGACGCTGCTCGCCGCGACGTCGGTGCGAGAGGACGGCTCCAACGCTGACGAGGCGAACGTCGCCCGCGAGGTCGCCCACTCCCTGGGAGTGCCGTGGTCGTCGTACTTCGTCGATCGAACCGAGCACCACCGGGAGTCGCTCCTCGAGATGACTCAGGGGATGAACACCGTCGGGATGGCCCTCGGGCTCGATTTCGCCGAGCAGCTCGCCGCCGATCGTCCGGGAGCGACCCTGGTGACCGGCGACGGCGGCGACAAGATCTTCCCCGATCTGACCCCGCCGACGGCGGTCGACTCGAGGACCGACCTCGTCGAGACGCTCGTCCGGACGAACCGACAGTTCGCGCCCGACGAGATCGAGGAGCTGATCGACCTCGAGCCGGGTCGACTCGTCGACTCCGTCGGCGACCGGATCGCCGCTTACCCCGAGGTGAACCTCGAGGGCGCCCACGCTCACTTCCTGATCCGCGAGCGCGGGATCAACATGCTCAACCACGGCGAGGATCGGACCCGACACCACCTCTGGACGACGACGCCGTTCTACGCACCGGAACTCTTCGCCGAGGCGATGGCCTGTCCGCCCGAGCAGAAGGCGGGGACGGAGCTGTACCGGGAGTTTCTCTCCCTGCTCTCGCGGGAGCTCGCCGAGATCGAGTACGTCGACTTCGGCGTTCCGATCACCTCCGCCGAGTACAGGGCCAAGAAGTTCGCCTACGGCTGGCTCGGCGCTCGGCCCCGGCTGAAAGAGCGCGTCCTCTCCGTGGTTCGGAGCCAGGGCGAGGCCGGGATCCACTCCCGACAGCTGCTCGCCGAGGCCGTCGCGGACGCTGACGGGGTCGGTCGCCGTTTCTCGGCCGAAGAGGTCCAGCGGATCGCGTGGGACGGGAGCGGCCACCGCCCGCACCAGCGCTACCAGCTGGCGACCCTCGTCGCCGCGCTCGATCCGATCGAGTCACCCGCACGACGGCCAACTCGAGGGCGGCCCGTGATACAGGGGCGGCACTGAGAACGCGTCGACTACCGCTCTCGCTCGCGGTCGGCCGCCCCGAGCCCGGGATCGAGCACCCGCGCCCGAACGTCGGTCGAGACGCCGTAGGCCGCGTCCTCGAGCGAGTCGGGACGCTCGACGTCGCTGCCGGGACCGTAGTGGGCCCGCAGGGACGCGCGAACGGCGTCGCGAACGCAGGCTCGAGTCGCCGCGCCGACGGTCGTCGCGCTCCCTGAGAACGCCGCGGGCTCGCCGGCGGGGTCGTGACCGACGACGACCGCGTCGGTCGTCGTCCCGGGAAACCCCGTCTCGGCCAGCAACGTCGCCGCCTTCGCCTCCGCGGCGACCGCGAGGAGGTTCGCCAGCGCGCCGTCGGCGAGCCGGCGGTCGGCGTACGCGACGACGTTGACGGTTCCGGCGGGCGATCCGGAGTCCGAGCCGTCGTCGCTCGAGGTTCCGAGCGAGCCGCCCGACGGCTCCATCGGCAGCGCCGCGGGGTTCGAGATCCCCGCGGTCGCGTACGCCGTCACCGGGCCGCAGTGTGCGCCCCGGGCGTCGGCGACGTCGACGCCCGTAAACAGCACGGGACCGGGATCCTCGAAGCCGGCCCGCTCGAGGCGCTCGTCGGCGTAGGCCCCGAGATCGGTTCGCCCCCATCCTTCGGGGACCGAGACGTTATAGGCGCAGTCGGCTCGCTGACGCCCGCCGTTCCACCCCGTCGAGAGCCATTCCGCACTCGAACGCGCGAGCCGTAAGACGCCGTCCCGTCTGCGGCTCTCGAGGTGGGGCCCGTCGTTCACGGCGGACACCCCAGCGCCTCGAGCAGTCGGTCGTTCGCCTCGCGATCCTTGACCGCCACCCGGACGTGGGAGTCCAGTCCCCGGAACGTCGTCGCGTCCCGGATCGCGACCCCGTTCTCGCGAGCGCGCTCGAGGACCGCCGATACGCGCCGATCGCCGACGTCACACAGGAGGTAGGGTGCATCCGAGGGGGCGACCTCGAAGCGGGTCGACAGCGCTTCCTGCATCCGCTCGCGCTCGCGGGCGACTCGGGTGCGAGTCTCGCGGACGAACTCCTCCTGGCGCAAACAGTAGCTCCCGACCCGCGCCGCGGGCGTCCCCAGCGACCAGGTTCGCCGGGCCGTCTCGAGGTCCGCTCGTAGCTCGCCGCTCGCGACCGCAAAGCCCGCCCGCAGCCCCGGAAGGCCGAACAGTTTCGTGAGCGAGTGCGCGACGACGACGTCCTCGCGGTCGAGCCCTGCGGCCGAGGGGACGTCGGTAAACCCGAGGAACGCCTCGTCGACGAGCAGGGTCGTCCCGGCCTCGCCACAGCGGGCGGCGAACGCCGCAAGCGCGTCGGGATCGGCCGCCTCGCCCGTGGGGTTGTTCGGCGTGCAGACGACCGCGAGCGCGCAGTCCGCGAGCGCGTCGGTACCGATCTCGAGTACGTCGTCGACCCGGACGAAGGCGGGCGTCGTGCCCTGCAGTCGGACCTCGCGGGCGTACTCCCCGAAACTGGGGTAGGGGACTACGGCGCTGTCGCCGGGCTCGAGGACGCACTCCATCGTCAGCCGGATCGCAGCTAGCCCGCCGGGGGTCGGGATCACGCGCTCGGAATCGCAGCCGACGAACTCCGCTGCGGCCGCCCGGTAGTCCGGATAGGTGTCGTCGGGGTAGCGGCGACTCGCCTCGAGGGCCTCCCGGTAAACCTTTTCCGTCCCGTCGGGCGTTTCGGGGTTCGTGTTCGCCGAGAAGTCCAGGATCTCGCGGTCGGGCTCGCCGCCGTGGGGCACCCGCTCGGCGGTACGGATCGCGTCAGGATCCATGCGTTCCCTCCGGGCGCTCGGCCCGTTCGTCGATCGCTCCGTCGCGCTCGTCGTCGATCCCGAGTCGCCGGCAGACGTCCTCGAAGCGGTCCCTGACCGCCCCCATCTCGCCGTCGGGAACCAGCGAGAGCGCGCCGCCCATCGCGACGCCTTCCTTGGCCTCGCCCGCACAGTAGCGGGCCATCGCGACGTGGTCGCGCCCGTCGAATCCGGGGTCGGTGACGGTCAGCTCGCAGTCGAGGCAAGCGCACGTTTCGGGGAGCGCCTCGCCCTGCTCGTCGGCGACGAAGGAGGTCGTCGCGACCTCGAGCGGCGAATCGACTCCCGCGTGCCGGAGGAGGGCCGCGACCGCGACCATCTGAGTCCCGCCGGCGAGGATCACTCGAGTCCCGTCCTCGAGCGCGCCCGCGGCGATCCCGGCGACGACAGCCTGAACGGGGTCGCCGACGGCCCGGATCGCTCGCAAGGGGTCGTCCTCGCAGTCGCCCGGCTCGAGCCCGCTCTCCTCGAGGCCGCGCTCGACGACGCGGCGCTTTCGCTCGAGGGGATTCTCGGGCAGCGACGAGGACACCTCGTCGGGCTCGCCGAGGGCGGTCAGCGCGCCGAGGGCGGTCGTCGTCCCGCCCGGGATCGTCTCGCCGAGCAGGAGCTCCTCGTCCGAAAGCTCGCGGCCGTACTCCCACGCGCGCTCGAAGAGCCGCTCTGCCTCGTGGACGGCGACGGGTTCGCGGACGTCGGCTCCGGGCTCGGCCTCGAGATCGACCGTCGGCGCGGCGGTCGGCTCCGCGAGACCCGCGTCGACGACCGTCAGGTCGAAGCCGACGACCTCCCGGACCGCACGGGTCACCGCCGCGGGCGTCGGACAGCCCGTCGGACTCACCGGCACGACGGGCGCTTCGATCGGCTCGCCGTGAGCGAGGATCTCGGCGTCGGCCGCAGGCGTGTGGGCCATCAGCTCCGGCGCGGCGCCCGCGGCGCTGATGCCGTCGATCAACGCCGTCTCGGTCGCGCCGGCGGCCAGAACTACTCGCATCGGTCCTCCGCGATGCGGGCGTCTTCGAGTCGGTTCACGTTCACCGCCAGTCGCGGGTCGTAGCTCACCTGTGTCATGGATTCCTCCGTCGTGCCGACGACGTTGACCCCGGTCGGCGCGAGGTGGGGGACGTCCTCGAGTCGGGTATCGAGACCGACTCCCAGGCGACGCTTCAGCGCCGCGGGGACGCAGACGGTCCGCGAGGCCGCGCTTTCCCCGTGGACCCCGAGGACGCGGTCGACGACCGAAGCCTCGAGCAGCGGGAGGTCGGCCGCGACCGACAGCACGGGCGGCTCGACTGCGGGGTCCTCGAGGGCCGAGAGCAGGTCGGTCACGTACCCCTCACCCTCGGTTTCGATCGTCCGGACGGCGTCGGTTCGATCGAGATGCTCGGCCGTCTCGGGGGCGTTCGGCGAGACGACCGCGAAGGCCGTCTCGATCCGGCTCGCCTCGATGCCCGCTAGCACGCGGTCGACCATCGGCGTCCCGGCGATCGGATGCAGCGGTTTTTCTTGGGGGCTCTCGAGGCGGGTCCCCTTCCCGCCACACATCAGGAGAGCGTCCACGCGATCACCCCCGCGTGCAGTCCGACGACGCGACCGATCTCGGTTGCCGCGCCGAAGACGTCGCCGCTGACGCCGCCGAGGTTACGCTGCGCCCAGAGCCAGGGGAGCGCCACCCCGACGAGGGCTCCCGAGACGGCGACCGCCGCGGGGTGGGGCCAGAGGAGCACTGCGGCTCCGAGAACGATACCGGCGGGCGCGGCGAATTGTCCGGGGGTCGTCGCCTCGATCAGCTGGCTGCCCATCCCCTCGTGGCTCGCGGTTCCGAAGCAGGCCATCGCAGCCAGCCCGAGCCTGGCGCCGATTTCGGCGGCGATGGCGACGCCGACGGCCGTCGCTGGCGGGAGCTCGGCGACACCGAGGGCGCCGAGCGCGAGTCCTCCAACCGTGAGCGAGACAGCCAGGAGCGCACCCACCCCGGTGGTCGTGTCCTTCAGCACCTCCCGGCGGCGCTCGCGGTCGCCGTGGACGACCAGCGCGTCACCCAGGTCCGCGACGCCGTCGAGGTTGTGGATCCCCACGACGGCGTAGACCGCGAGCAGGTACCCCAGTGCGACCGTCGGCGCCTCGAGGACGTCGACGGCGACCAGCGGGATCGCGGCCAGCGAGCCCGCGACGAGCCCGACGAACGGGAGCGTCGCCGGCCGCGAGCGGAACGCGTCCCAGTCGCCCTCGCGGTGGCCGACGGGGAGTCGCGTGAGGAAGGCGAGCGCGCCCCGACAGGCGGCGATCCACGTCCTCACGCGACCACCCCCGCGGTCCGTGCGAGCGCCTCGAGCGCGGCCCCGAGCGCGACCGCAAGGACGGCCGCGACCAGCGCCGCGCGAAAGACGAGTCCCGTCGCTCGCTCGCCGTCCTCGAGCGTCGGAAGGGTGTCGTCGGTGTTCAGGTCGTAGCCGCCGGGCTTGCGGAGCCGAACCGGGAGCGCGCAGGCCAGCGTCGCCATCGGCCACCCCGAGTTCGGCGACGGGGGCGCTCTAGCCCACTCCCGGGCGCGACCGAGCGCCCCGGGATCGGCCGCGGCGACGGCGATCGCGACGGCGCTCAGCCTGGCGGGGAGCCACATCACGAGATCGTCCAGGCGTGCGCTCGCCGTCCCGAGGGGTTTCGAGGGGTAGCCGAGCATCGAGTCCAGCGTGTTGACGCCCTTGACCCAGGCGGCCGCGGCCGCCGCGGCGGGCAGCGAGAACGGGGCGAGAACGGCGAAGGGCAACAGCGTCGCGACCAGCCCGTCCGCGAGGTTCTCGGCCGCGCTCTCGACGGCCGCGCTGCGGAGCTCCGCGGGCGAGAGCTCGTCGGTGTCGCGGCCGACGAGCCCGCGAATCCGGTCGCGGGCCGTCTCGAGGTCGTCCGCGGTCGCCGCGACGACCTCGCTCGTGAGCTCGAGCAGCATCCGCAGGCTGGTCGAGAGATAGAGGACGAGGCTGGCGACGGCCGCGCCCGCGACAGGGTGGACGGCCGCCGCGGCGAGGACGAACCCGCCCGCGGCGACGGCGGGAACCAGCGGGACGACGAGCGCGATCGGCACGCCCAGCAGCCGCTGGACGCGGTCGTCGTCGCTCCAGGGGCGATCGAGCGCGTCGACGAGACGGCCGAGCCACGCAACGGGGTGGGCCGCGTTCGGCGGCTCCCCGACTACGCGGTCCAGCCCGAGGGCGAACCCGACCAGCGCGGCCGTCGTCACCGTCATACGGGTTGGGTTGGTCGTGCGTCGTTCGCGGTCGTCTTCGCCTTCGTGCTCGCGGTCACGGCTCCGCACCCTCCTCGAGGCGCGCCAGCGTTTCGGGAACGTCGGTGAGGGGGACGTCCTCGAGCAGGATCGCGGCGCCGCCGACGGCCTCGATCCCGCCGTCGGTTCCGGGGTCGTCGCCGACGTGGATCAGTTCCGACGGCACGACGCCGAGCTCGTCGGCCGTCAGTTCGAAGATTTCGGGAGCGGGTTTGCGCCAGCCGCAGGCGACGCTCGTAACGATGGCGTCGAACCCGTCCCGATCGAGGTCGGCACGGATGAGCGTCCGGGCGACGAGTTCGGGCACGCTGCAGTTCGAGCAGATCGCCACGGGACCGCGGTCGCGGGCGGCCGCGACGGCCTCGAGCGCTCCCGCTCGAGTCTCGACTACGGGATCGAACGCCGCGACGACCGCGCGTCTGACGACGTTGTTCTCGAACTCGACCCCGCGGCTCGCGAGCGCGCGGCTGACGTGGGCCGGAAGCGGTACCTCCGCGTGCTCGGGGGGATCGACGTGCGGGCTCGCGTAGGCGTCGGCCCAGTCCTCGGGAACGTCGACGCCGCGGGACTCGAGTTGGTCGGCGACGGCCTCCGCTGGCGTCGCGGGCTGATCGACGTCGACGAGCGTGCCGAAGAGGTCGAACGAGACTGCCACGTTCGCGTAACTAGCACAAGCTGACTTTACTCTCGCGGTCGGCGAGCGGCGTCGCTCTCGGGAGCCGTCGTTACAGAGCAACAGGAGAAAGCCCACGACTTTAGTTGTGGGATGAATCCGTCACTGCTGGATCAGCCCTCAATTCCCACGCTCGCCCGCAATCCCAACGTTTACAAGACATTCTGACGACATATTCCGCGTGAGCGACCGACCACGACGCACGAACGAGTACGCTGCCGCTCCAGTCAGCGAGCGGTACAGGCAGTGCTTGTTCGAGTGGTTGGCTGCCCACGCCCCTTTGTGGAATCAAATCAACTACCGACGCCAAGAAGAATACGTCGCCGAGAACGGCGACGTCTGGGACGCAGAATACACCGACCTATACGACAAGTACGCACCAGTACTTGGCAAGGCAGCCTGCCAGCAAGTCGCTCGGAAGAACAGTGAAACATGGCGGAGTCACTTCGACCTCCTCGACAAATACCACGACGATGAAGACCCCACAGTCACGGAGAAACCATCTCCACCCGGCTACTGGGGTACCCGTAACGAGGGATACGACCTCCACGGACTCGTCCGCAACGACCTCTACACGTTCGACTGGAACGCAGACAAAAGTACCCTCGAATTCGGCGTCGGTGACGCCCTCGAAGAGAGATACGACTTCGAGTACCAAGAGCGCGTCACGCTCGAAGTCCACGGTAACCCGCAGTGGGAGGGTGATGATTCACGGTTAGAGCTCGTCTACGATGAAGCGGCTGACACGCTTCGTGTCAATCATCCGGTTCGTATACGGCCAGACCGTTTGCAAGAACAGCGGCTGGATGCCTTCACTTGTACACTCGACACCGAGAACACGACGCAGGCAGCTGCGATCGATGTGGGCGCGAACAACACGCTCGCCATCGTCACTACCGCTGGCGAAACCGCCGTGTACCACGCTCGCCCCGAGTTCGAGCGCTTCCAAGCCCTGTCCACGTTGATTGCCGAGTTGCAATCACAACTCCCCGAGAACCAGTACACAAGCAAACGGATTCAACGCGTGTACGACGAACGTGGAGAGAAACGGAACCACAGTCGGGATGCGGCGATGAAACACGCGGCAGACTGGCTCTTAGAACGCAACGTGGACACTGTGTACGTCGGCGACCTGACCGACGTATTGGACACACACTGGTCTGCGACCGTGAACGAAAAGACCCACGCGTTCTGGTCGCACCGACAACTCGTTGACAGGGTCGAACTCACGCTCGGCGATGTTGGCATCACCGTCGAGCAAGTAAGCGAATCGGGTTCGAGCAGTGAGTGTCCCGAGTGCGGGAGCGAGGACATATCGCGTGAGGGTGATTGGTTCCAGTGTCACGAGTGCGAGTTGGACGCGCATAGTGACGTTGCAGGGGCGTGGAATTTGCTGCAAAACGAGGTTGGGCCGATGGCGCGGCCCGCCGCCCTGTCTGCTGGACGCGACAGGGACGCACCCACCGATGGGGCGTACTGGGAGTGGAATGGACACGACTGGACACCCGCCGTATTTGGGAAACAGTCGAGCCCGATCGACCAAACCAGCGTCGGCGAACCCGCAAGTTCACAGCCGGGGTAATCACTGTCTGGCCGGATTGCTCACGGAGGAATCCCACGACTGAAGTCGTGTGGAGGACGTCAATCGAGCCCGACGATATTCGACTCGAGATCCCGTGGATAGTAGGTGAGCCACTCGATTCCCTCCTCGGTGACCGCGATCGTATCCGAGTGGCGGTAGCCGTACGTGTCGGTGTAGAGCCCGGGTTCGATCGTCCAGACGTGGCCCGGTCGCATCACCGTATCCTCGTCGTCGTAGCTCGTGTGCTCGCGTTCGCAGTGGTCGTCCCATCCCTCGTCGATATACGGTGGTTCGTGGCCCGCGAGGCCGATGTTGTGGCCCACGTGGTGCTGGGCGAGGTCGGCGACGCCCTGCTCCTCGAAGTACGCCTCGACGGCGCGGTCGACGTCGGTGATCGGGACGCCGGGCCCGAGCGCGTCGATCGCGATCTCCTGGGCCTCCTTCATGAGCTCGAAGTAGTGGACCTGCTCGTCGCCGGGCTCGCCGACGAACATCGTCCGCTCGAGTTCCGAGTGGTAGCCATCGACGTTGGCCGTCGCACCGGTCACGAGGACGTCCCCCTTCTCCAATCGTCGGTTCGCCGTGTGGCCGTGAGGGAGCCGGCTCTGCTCGCCCGTGATGTAGCCCGCACCGACGGGGCCGGAGCCGCGGGTTCGGGGGACGTAGCGGTCGCCCAGCGTATCGAGCATCGCCCGCGAGGCGTCGGTGGAGGCGCGCTGGCTCACCGTCGCGGGGTGGGCGCCGGGCTCGGTGTAGTCGGCGAGGTAGCGGTGGCCGAGGTTCGCCCACTTCGCGGACTCCCGGATGAGGTCGATCTCCGCGTCCGATTTCTCCCAGCGCAGGCGAGCGACCCAGCTCTGAGTGTCGACCTCGAGAAACTCGCTCAGCGCGGGCCCCTGATACCCCATCGTCCCCGGCGCGCCGTCGGCGTCGGCGGCGACCCGGTCGACTCCGAGCTCCTCGAGCATCCCGACGACGGTCTCGATCGGGTGGCCGCCGGGGTAGTCCCGATAGTGAGCCACCCGATCGATCCGCGGGTTCTCTTCGACGCGTTCGACCTCGAGTCGCGGGACGCTGATCGCGCTCCGTTCGTCGGTCACCGCGAGCGCGACCGGGCGCTCGGTCTGGATGTGGTCGAACCCGGTCAGATACTCGATGCTCGTCGCACCGAACCAGACGCCCGCGTCGGCCTCGATCCCCTCGAGCCGCGATCGGACGTCGGACAGCCGTCGCTCGAACTCCGCCGGAGGAACGTGCATACTACAGCAAGGTGGGAGCGACGACAAAAACGTTCAGCCGAAACCGGTCGGACGGACTCCCGTGTGTCGGAGCCGGCACACCCCTGATCCGCCGTCCAGGTGTACCGGGGCAGGGGTACAGCGGACCCTCAGTCGATTCGAGCGAACGCCAGGTTGCCGGAGATGTTCTTGATGTAGATGTCGACGACGTCGCCCTCCTCGGCGCCGGGGACGAAGATCGTGTAGTTACCCTTCTCCGCGACGCCGTCGCCCTTCCGGCCCGTGCCGGTGATCTCGACGGTGTAAGTCTGGCCCTCCTCGACGGCGTCGGCCTGCTGTTGCTGCTGACTGCTCGTCGAGCGCTTGGTCACGGGACGGAACGCCCCGCAGGCGTCACAGCGAAGCATCGGGGTGCGGTTCTCCCGGACGAGGCGGGTGTCGGGCAGGCCACACTCCGAACAGAGCACGTACTCGTCGACGTAGGCGTCGACAGCCGCGCTGAAGTCCTGCTCGGAGAAGGTCCCGTTGTACCGGCCGCGGCCGCTTTCGAACTTGCCGCTGGTTCCCAGTTCGCGCTGGACGAACCGGTGAAGGTGTTCGTCCTCGCGCGAGAGGACGTCGGCGATGTCGCCGAGGTTCGTAAACCGCGTAAACGCACCGTCCTTCTGGGCGTGGGGGTCCGGAATCTCCAGTCGGCTCTCGTCGCCGCCGATGTCCGGAACCTCGTCCATCGCTCGGTCGAGACTCGATTCGTAATCCATACTCGAGTCCAAACGTCGCTGACGTAAATCCGTTCTGCTCTCGGAGCCGGCGTCCGAATTCGGCGCTCAGAGGGCGTCGCCGCCGCTCTCGCTGACCGATCCCTGCCCCTCCTCGTCGAGCCCCTCGAGGTCCCGTTCGGGGTTGGCCTCGCTGGCGTCGCCGGCCTCGCCGGTGAGTTCGCCGTAGACGGCCTCGCGGACCTCCTCAGGCGAGTCGTACTGCTCGCCGGCCAGTCGATCGAAGACGCTGCCGAGCGACTCCGTCTCGTTTGGCATGTCGATCGGCTCGCTGCCGTACTCGGTCGCGAGCTCCTCGCTCGAGACGGGGTACTCGAGCGAGCCAAGGTCGCGCTCGACCGCCTCGAGGATCGACTCGGCCTCGTCGGCCCGTTCGGACTTGCGTTGTTCGGCCCGGTCCTGCGCGCGGTCGCGACTCGGTCCGTCGTCGCTCATGCGCGGTCGTACGACGAGCCCGGACAAAAACGGCCGGCCGGCGAGGGCGGGGCCGTCCAGCTCGACTCCGCCTCGGTTTCCACTCCGCCGGGAAACCGTCACCACCACCTACCCCGACCACAGTTCGACGTCTCGATATATAATGGTTTTCCACAAACCATTCGGGTCGGTAATCGGGCCGTCGCACCTTCGATGAACGAATCCTTGTAAGGACGATCTCGTAGACTACGTTCTAAGCGCATTCTCCTCTTTCACCATAGCGAATCACTATAGTAGTCGTTAGAACTTTCTACTCGGAGGATGTTGCCGTATGTAATGGACCATCTCGACGAGATCTCCGTCGAAGAACTTCAAGACGCCCTCGACAATGTTGAGGGAAACAAGCCGACACAACGGTTGTTAGCTGCGATTGCGTACAAGAACGGCGTAACGCAGACCGAACTTGCCGAGTGGCACGATACCGGGCGAAGAACGATCTATAGCTGGCTGATGCGACTTGATACGGACGAACCACTTGAGCAAGCCGTCTCTGATGCTCATCGATCTGGAAGAAAACGAAAGCTCTCAGAATCACAGCAAGAAGAATTTGAACAAACCGTTCACCAACCGCCCGAGGAAGCCGGGATCGACGCGCCGGCGTGGACGCCGGCGCTCGTCCAAGAGTTTCTCGAAGAAACCTACGGCGTCGAGTACTCTTATCCGAGTTGTCGGCGGTTGTTGAAAGAAGCTGGACTCAGCTATCAAAAACCGCGCCGTACAGCCGCCGAAGCTGACGAAGACGATCAAGAAGCGTTCCGCAACGAGATCAAAAAAAGCGAGCGGAGATGGACGCCACAATAGTCTGCATCGACCAAACCAAGAAATCCGTCCAAGTTGAGCCGCGTGCCGCGTGGTTCCCGTGCGGCACGCGACCCTCCGTCGAACTCTCCGGGCAACGCGATTGGACGTGTTTGCTCGGCGCGATCACCGAAGACGGTGATCGCTTTTTCTCTCGATTCACCGAGTACGTCACGGCCGAGCACGCAAAACATTTCATTTTAGCATTATGCAAAGAATTTGAGGAAGACTTGATTATCGTCCTCGATGGGGCGCCGTATTTTCAGGCGTCGGCCGTCACGGACCTTGCGGACCGTGACGACCTCGCCTTCGTGACGTTACCGTCATATTCGCCGGATTTGAATCCTGTCGAGGAATGCTGGAGACAGCTTCAAGCGTCTCTTAGCAACCGCTTCTTTGATTCGCTTGACGAGCTGACGACAGCGATTGATACAGCTCTCGATCAACTCTCTACGCCAAAAGTGAGCAACTATTTCTAACCCCTACTATAGAAGGGACGAATGTGGTCTCAATGGCAAGTCTGCCTCGAGGGGATTCCGGGTGAATGATGAAAATTCCGGCTCTATTCAGTCAATCTGGATAGCGTGGTTAGGAATTCGCTCTCCCCGATTTGAACTCGCCGAGACAGTCCGGGATGCTCGCTTCGCTGCGCGGGCTGTGACTTCCGAGCCAAAATCGGCTCGGTCGGATTCACTTCGTTCATCCGCCCTCCCCGATTTGAACGGGGGGCAAGTCGGAGAAAAATCTCCCTATCCCTCTGCCCTCAGGTGGTTCGAGCAACCCCATGACGAAGAATCTCGAACCCCTTACGCCGACAGAAGCCAAGGATATGTTCTTGGCTGATCGGCATGGCCAAGTCGCGGAACGAACGGTACAGGCAGATGACTATCGACTCCGGCACTTCATCCGCTGGACAGAAGAGAATGGCATCGATAATCTGAATGACCTCTCAGGCCGGACTCTCCATAAATTCCGTCTCTGGCGGAAAGAAGACGGAGATCTAAACAAGGTCAGTCTCCGAACGCAATTGAAATCGCTCCGGGTCTTCATCAAGTGGTGCGAGTCCATCGACGCTGTCGAAGAGGGACTCCATGAGAAGATTCTGCTTCCGACACCATCAAAGGAAGAAGAGCGCCGAGAGGAGACTCTTCGGACGGGACAGGCCGAGGAGGTTCTTGAATATCTCCGGCGATTCGAGTATGCCTCTCGCTCCCATACTCTGCTCGAACTCCTCTGGCATACTGGACTTCGAATCGGAGCGGTCTATTCACTGGATATCGAGGACTATGATCCTGAGGAAGAGCGCCTCGAATTGACTCATCGACCGGATACGGAAACTGCACTCAAGAACAAATCGGAGGGGGAGCGGATGATCGCTCTCAGTCGGCATGTCTGTGAGGTTCTGGATGACTGGCTCGAACATAATCGGCCGGACGTTCTCGATGACCATGGCCGGGAGCTTCTCTTTACCTCGGAGGAAGGACGGCTCACGATCTCCACTATGAGAGAACGAGTCTATTCGGTCACTCGTCCCTGCTATTACGGGAAGGACTGCCCTCACGATCGGAGCGTAGACGACTGCGAGGCTACCAGATACGGATATCGAAGCAAATGCCCCTCGAGCGTTAGTCCTCATTCGATCCGGAGAGGCTCAATCACCCACTTCCTGACCGAAAATGTCCCTGAGAAGGTCGTCTCCGATCGAATGGGCGTAGGACAGGACGTTCTGGATAAGCATTACGACAAACGGGGTGAGGAGGTGAAGGTCGAACAGAGACGGGACTACATAAACGGGATCTAATCCTCTAATTCCTGGATCGGTCTATTCAATTCCTCTTTTAGTGCCGAACGCGCCTCCTCGTATGCATCCTCGAATTCTCTCACATTGAAATTACTAGGATCACGATCTCTCCCTTCTACTTGGGCTTGAATATGGATACTCGCCTGCCTAAACTGCCCTAGTGCTTCGTGTAGAAGCTCATCCTGCTCCTCGGAGAGATATATTCCATCTTGCCTTATCGTATTCCGAAAGCCGGCCACCTTCGGTTGAACTTCCTCCCAATATTTTTCTTCATTATCGGGACCTAAGCCCATGTTGTCGTTTAAAACTCTATGAGTTGATTCAAGTTGTGAATATAGATTGGACAAAGCATCGACCTTACGGTCAAGATAAAATTCGGCTTTGGTTCGGATATTAGCTTGTTTCCCTTGCCGCCATGTTCTCACAATAGCTCCTCCTTCGTTGATTAGTGCTCCGAGAACTACTCCTAGCAATCCTATTACTGCAGGGTTCTCAGAAACCATAGTTCTCTTTTGCTACCCTGCTTCAATCAAATTAGGGATTCTCGATCCCTTTCTCTGGTTCTCGAATACTGCTCTTTCTTCATCGCCAGAATTCGATTAGAGGAGCGAGAAGGCGGTTCCGAGTGATTCCTGTCTGTGAGGCAATGGGAAATATCGACTCGAGACGAACGCAGCTTAGAATTGCGAAGACTAGCTCTCAGAGAAGATCGGTCATTTTTTGCTAATTGAAACTACATTTGCAGGAAATGAGCGACGATATCGAATCGATCAGCCGTTATATCGAAGAACTAGAATCTGAAGCAGAGGAAATAGAAGCGCTTGCTGAAGAGTATTTTTCTAACGTTGAAAGGCATGTAATACGGTCCAGTAGTCCAAGGGCAGGAGGCGGTACGGAGTATGAATGGAGTACTTTAGACGACTCAACAAAATCTCTTCAGAGAGAGCTTCGCCGAGAGTATGAGCAGTGGTATAACAAGTCGATTCCACTGATCACTGAGTATCTCTCGAGTCGGTATAGCGATTTCACATCACAACAGGACTTGATCAATCGAACAATCAATTTATTACGTGACCCAGACGATGGGATCGAGGCCGCCTTTCGATACTTCATAGATAGGTTTGATGTCCAGAGAAATATCCTAAACGCTGTTCCCGCAAGAGTCGAGGCGGAGAAACTAAGCGTAAGACGACGACTCTCCAAGCGTATTGGTAGAGATGAAATCCAGAGGTCCCGCGAACTACTTGATAATGGCTTCATTAGAGCAAGTGGCGTAGTCGCCGCAGTCGCCCTCGAACGCCATCTACTAACTATGTGCGAGAATTCGAATGAGGTGACTGAGTTCAATACGAATCACGGGATCAGTCGGCTGTCACAGACGCTATATGAAGCAGATGAGATTGATAAGACCACTTGGCACGATCTGAAAGCTCCGGCCAGTATTCGAGAGACCTGCGCTCATCCCGAAGAGCCGAACGAAGCCGCAGTTCGGAGATTGATCGAAGAATCGGAAGAGTTCATTAGAGAGCTACGGATCTGAGTATCGTCGCTATATTCCACCATCGACTCGAAAAATTGGATGGCTCGAAAGGAAAGGGAGGGGTTTAGCGAGCCGATTCGACTGCTTCGACAAGTTCCTCCTTGCTCATATCCGATCGGCCGTCGATATCCAGATCCTTAGCCATCCCATAGACCTCATCGCGCGTGACCTCTTCAGGATCGATCTGGTCCTCGTCCAATTCCGGCGGGACGATGATACTCAGACTATCACTTCGATCATTCTCCCGAAGTTCGTATCCGATCTCCCCAAGGGCATCCTCGATCTCCTCGATCCGATCTTCAGTCGCCCCTGCTCGAGTCTGAGCATAGAGAACGACTTCTGGCTGGGGCTCGCTCGGACCATCTCGGTCCGGGGAAGGGTTCGACTCGAGACGATCAATCTCCTCGGCCCCATCCTCGGTTTCGATCATCCAGGCCCCCTCATCGAGACGAATGCCCGCTTCAGTCATCTGCTCAACTAATTCCGGCTTCTTCGGTGCGTCGGTACTGATATCGGCTTCATGATTCTCTCGAGCACTTCGAGCGACGTTCATTAGCTCCGGGTATGGTTGCTTGATCAGTTCTTCAGCCGTATCCTCGTCCGCCCCACCGGGCGAATCGGTCTTGTTCTTCGTCATCGGCGTCCTGTCATTCTGTAGATATACGCTTAATCCGTCACTGCGACGTGAACCTACGAGGCTGATATCCGAGGCTCGAGGAAGCAGACTCCCTGATTTGCTTTCAGGCGAACTGAGCGCAGCGGAGATGAATATTCGCCCACGGAGCAACGGGAATGATCGAAAAGCGATCAATGCGGCTCAGATCAGCGAGAATTAGCTCCTATAGAACTCGGTCTATTCGGTGATCTTATTCTTCGTCTTGGATAAGTCTCTTTAGGACCTTTCTTGCTTGCCTCCTTCCTGGTGGGGTTAGTCCAACAGTTGCAGATGGACCTCGTCCTCTACGATCGAAGTAGCGATCTCCCTCCCCCTGATACATATTCCCCATTCCACTAGATGAAATGTCTGAAAGCTCAAGAGCCTCTTTCAGAGCTGTTGATTTCACGCGCTCAAGGTCATAGCATTCGTGCGAGATATACAAAAGCGCAAGTGAAGCAACCCGCTGTCGATCTGTTTTCTGTTCTCCGATATTTCCCACTTCATCAAGATAAATCACCGGAGGCTCCTCTTGATCTGGATCTACATAGAAACATCTCTTTAATTCAGATTCAGGTACTCCTAGCTTGGAAGTGATTTCGCTGAGGGGACCAGATTCCTGTTTTACTTCCTCGTCATTTTCGTCATTACTCTCAGCAAACTCCTCCAAAGACGTACCCTCAATTTTGGAGTGGCCAAGTTCTGCATTCTCATCACCTTCCTCCAACTCTTCCAACGACTCCTGATTATCTTCGATGAATTGTATGAGGTCGAGGACCTCTTTTTGGTAGTCTTCATCGTCAAAGGCGTGAATCTCTACTTCCATCGGCCCATATTCTAATTTGACGGTAGTCTCCATATCTTGCTCACATTCTCAAACTGTACGGGTATAAGTCCTTTGCAGAGCTGACGTCTATCTGTGGAGAGGTCCAGAATTGATCTCCCTCAAGCCCTTCTGTCATCGAATAAGTGAAGCAATAAGAGGCTGGGATGCGCCCTGAAGCCGATTTAACGCCATATATTGGTGTTTTGATTCACGGTTCTGAATCTTTTAGACGATCGAATTCTATTTCGGAAGTGCAAAGGTATACTTGGAGAACCCATTTGATATCCATCTCCGGACTACTGGGAGGACAATACTTAAGTCGGATCAGCACATTGTCGTGACTAAACGCTGGAATCCCCAGCCTACTACAAAGTAAATCAACGAGAGAAGGACCCAGTTCCCCACCGATGCTGCCAGGCTGGAGTGGGGGACGAGTCAGTTCGCCCGTCAGCCACCCTATCACTCTAGCGTCGAAGGGCATGGGGCCCTCATGTTGGGCAGGTGTCGGGGCGTAGTCGTATTTTCGGCTGCCCTAGTCTTATACCTTACCCTCCATACAGGCGCAGAGTCTCAACAATGAGTTCCATTTCGGAAACCCCCGCAGACGAGTTCGAACGTACGCCGTGGGACGATCTCACCTCGGCGCGACAGCGAGTAGCACTGGCAATCGCCTATGTTCACGGACCGCAGACCTTCAACCGTCCCGATCTCCGCGAGGATGTGGAGAAGACGAAGGGCGTCGAAGAAGTCATCGACGACGAGGACCGGGTCCTCACTTCACTGAAGTACACCCGACTCCTGAACGACCTCACCGAAGACGGTTATCTCGTCAAGGAGTTCCAAGGAGGAACAAATCCTGTCATTCTGGATGTCGAATATGATTCCGCACGCGATACGCGGAGTGCAGCTCCATGGGGCGACGCCAGCGCTCTTCATACGCTGGTATCCCAGGTCTGTGACCGCGAGGGAATCACTCGAAACCTCCTCGACGAAGTCAGCAATCCGTATGACTTCAACGAGGTCAAAAATAAGGTGAACGCAGTCGTCGGTCGAACTGTACTCCACCCTTATGCCGACCCAAGCAAGTACCGCTTCACAAAGGAGGGATACTCCGTCGTGATCGGGAAGGTCGAGGAGGAGGACTCCGACGAGTAGGGTAACGAGCCCTACATATTAACCTCGCAAAAGTAACTCTCTTTTTTGTCCTGAATCAACCCGGTTTGCCTCGAGCTATTCTCATCAACGACTGAGAAGGTTTTGAGATCGCTTTTCCCCTTATAGGTAAAGAAATCATCGGCTCGAGACAAACGCCACCCAGAATCAATCTGAGAGCCTCAAAGGGAAAGTCCGACAGTCATCGTTTTGAGAAATCTATATGCCGGATTTTCCGTCTCAGAAACATTATGGTCATGGATATATAAAATTTTGACATGGCTGAAACAGCAAAACCACAGATCTACGCAACGGACGAAACTCATGAAGAAGCTCGAGTGGTGAAGGCGAAACTTGGCCTGACCTGGGATGAATTCGTCCAGAAGGCCGCTGAAGAGCTAGACCCTGACAAGTAGGTAGGAACAATGCAAATGATAGCGAACGGGGGCGAGGCCCTAACTCGAAACCCCCGAGCGACTGAGGATGAAGCCGAAGGATGGAGGCCCTCGACATGAGTCAATTCGAGATACTGAATGATAGACCTTCCGGGAGAATTCCTCCGAGAGAAGTCTTGAGGCATGGGATCATGGAATCTATCCTTGATGAAGAGACGGCACTATTCGATGTTCTTCCCGGTATCGGGAAATCCCGTAGCATCTCGAAGATCTTCGGGACTGTTCCCGTCTCTATATTCACGAATTTTCGGGATAACTATGAGCAGTTCGAGAGGTGGGGTAAGGAGGATGGAATCGAGGTTGAGAAGTTTCCAGTAGCGACCGACCTATGCCCTGTCCTCCGGTCTGAGAACCCTGCTCAGCGAGATGATCCGATAGTTCAAAAAGCCAGAAATGCTCACGATGATGGCTGGCCCGTCCGAGGTCACCGTCTAGTTTAGCACCTCCACTGGCGTCTGTCCGTTGAGTGATTGGTGCGGTCGCTGTGTGTTGTAGTAGTGTACGAACTGCTCAAGCCACCCTCTGACGCTCGCCCGACTGCCCACCCACGAGTTATGGAAGCGGTCGACCCGCATTTTGAGGGTGTGAAACCACTTTTCGATGTGGTTTCGATCGACATAGTCGAGGTGGCCGCTCAATCCTAATCGATGGAGGGCAGTCAGATAGCCAGCACCATCGACGAGAAACTCAGCGTCAGAGAGATCGTGTTTCTCGGCGAGTCCATGCAGAAACGCAGCAGCTGGATCGGTGCCTCGCCGTCCAAAGAGCGCGACATCGAGGATGAGTTTTGTGTCGAGGTCTATTGCAGCGTATATCCAAGATCGGTCGCCGTTAATCCTGACAGCGGTACTGAACACTTTCCTCTACCTCAGTGGTTTTGTCCTCACCCACACTCCAAGAATAATCAGGATTATAGTAATCATCTGGTGGAGAGCTTTGCTCACCGATATCTTGAAGAACAGCTGACAAATGTCGGATGGACCCGTGTATCCGTTTTGGTTCACCCGTTTCGATTGCGAGAGTTATATCAACAGAGGGTTTTCCGTAGTCATTTTTTGTCATTCGGGCTATGTGGTATTCTCCATTGTAATCGGGATGGTCTGTGATTTGATCCACCGATGCAATCCTTGGGAAGCCAGCGTCTTCATACGAGTCGAACCTCAGATATACGCTTGCTCTACCCTGATAGGGAAAAGGAGGTATGTATTTTGCAGCTTTCATCAAGAACCCTTCTCGTTCGATTACTTGCACTCTCAAAAGGCGGAAAGCGTAGAAGGAAGTGATATTACCGGTCTCTCCAAACCTCTCTCGTACATTTCTAATCCGATCGGTTTCGCCGGGTATTGCAGAAGCGCGCCATCCTAAGTATGCGAATATTAGAGTCAATGCTACTCCTATAGATTGATTTGCAATCGCACTCATGCCAGCCAAGATAGAGTTTGCTGCACCCATTACCAATCAAGATAAGATTTGCTGGTGATAAATCTACTTCATATTCCTGTTCAACTCTGCCCTCAAAGTCATGAAGCTCGTATGAGGAAGGCGTCATCGTAGCTCGCAGAGTCCTTTTCTCCAAGTCTATCGAATAAGTCAATGAGATGGAGTTAGAGTATGTGAATATCAAGAGGATCTATAGGAGGATGAATACCAAAAAGAATAGTAGTAGAGATGATATGATCTCAAAGGATATCAATAGGAGTACCAGAACGAATCCTATTACCCAGAGTAGTCCCCAAACCAGTCCGCAAATCAGCCCCCAAATTAGTCCGAGTATCCTCTCTCAACCTTCGACGGACTGCTACAGTTCTCGTTTCGGGGATCAAGCTCTTACCACGGAGGACATAGCATGACGCTCGAGCAGGAAGAGGATTTGATCGGTGAGAGGATGGATGATGTCCCTCGAGTCGATCCGGGGGAATACTGCAATAGCAAGAAGCGGCTAAAGGAGGATGGATCGGCTATTACCGATGAGGATGGGAATTCTCTTTTCGGAGGATACTGCAGGTCGAAGGCTGGATCAGGGACAGATCATCTCGGAGAAGGTCGTTGCATGTATCATGGAGGCTGTTCGACGGGAGCCCCGGAGCATAATCAGAATGCTCAGACTCATGCCCTCAATGCAGATCCGGATCACTACTACGAATCGCTCGAGAGGGCTGATCGGGCATTCGTCGATAACGTCTCCGAAGCGATTCTGAATCGGCTTCAGGCTGGATCTGGCAAAATTGATGATCTCGACCGGAAGCTCGCTCATCGAGTCGCAGTGAAGCTTCATATCGTCGGCAGGGCCAGCAATTATGTCGAGAACGAGTCCGGTCTTATCGAAGTGGCTGGGGATGGGAGTCAGGATCGGGAGGCTGCGCTTCTCGACGAGATCAGGAAGTATGACCACTCGATCATCGACGATCTCGAGACGCTCGGTATCCTCGAAGATCCAGAGAGTCAGGAAGCGGATGCACTGAGTCAATGGCGCGAGTTTGTCGAGGGAGATTCAGATAGCTTCTAATCGCTTCTCTGAGGGAATTTCGTAAACGGAGAGGCCAATCCCTCTGCTCACGCCCTTCACTCTTCTCTATGAAGCGATGAGCCGCCTTAGAATGAAAGAGATAGCAATAGGACGACAGGAATTTGATCACTCGAGAATAGCTCGGGAATCACTCGGATTTAGTGATACAGGTCAATCAGTGCAGAACGACGCTTTGCTCTCTAAGCTCCTTAGCGCAGCAGAGATCCGATTTCGTTGGCGTAGGATGAATCACCTTGCTCGTATGCCTCCATAGCATTTGACACTCTCGAGCCATTGATCGCCCCGAGTTTGAGACGCCGGCGGATTATCGATTTTCTCGCTATTCGTCTCGGGTTCTGTGATACACGGGTGAAGACAGACCGATGGTTCTACACGACTCGATTTGGTTCGGTTCGCTCCCAGAGAAACTACCTCCCGCATCCGGGGTCGAGGTCTCGCGCGCGCCTGAAATCGACTCAGTTGTACGATCGATCGTACAACTGACACCATCCCCTAAGGAACCGATCCAGATCCCATAGGGATGCTCGAGTAATTTGTATGACATCCACTAAGCGCAGCGAGAATCCGATTCAATATTGAGAGGATGTCTTCCGCTCGCATGATTCGGAATCGTCTGAGGATGGCGAAGACGAGCAAGAAATTGATCCTGATCCTATAGGGATGAGTCGAGAGAGATATTCGAGGAACGAGTCCCAGTGAGTCCAATTTCGTACGCTAAGATCTAAGCGCGCCCTCATCTTTGGCCATAGTGAATCACCAGAAGGCATGGATGGGAACTTGATGACCAAGTCTGCCCCGAGGGAGGTTTCGGACCGAATGACGGGTGAATCCCGGCGCTATCCGGTCAATCTGGATAGCAAGGTTAGGAAGTCCGCCCTCCCCGATTTGAACGGGGGGCAAGTCGATCTACAGTCGACTGCTCTACCAGTCTGAGCTAAGGGCGGGCGCATCTCAACGTAGTTCCCGAGGGAGACATAAGGGTTATCATTCGAGGTGGGTTCGGTTCTCGCTGACCAGATAATTGATATAGGTGGGATAACAAGGATCGCTCGAGAGAGGATGAGCAAGATCACGTTCCGCGCGGACGACGACCTCGTCGCTCGCCTCGAGGAACTCGAGGCCTCCAAGAGCGAGGTCATGCGCGAGGCCCTGCGAGCGTACCTCGAGGAGTCGTCGTCGGACTCGCCCGACCGAACGGGCGAGACGGCCATCGACGATCTCGTCCGCGAGCGCGTCGACGATCTCCTCACGGAGCGACTCGCCGAGCTCCGGGCCCAGGGCCCGGCGGAGCGTGGACAGGACATCAACGTGACGATCTCGCTCGAGGACGGAGCGCGTAGCGCCACCGACGCCCGCGTGTCGGCGGTGTCGGACACTGATTCCGACAGCGACCGTAGCTCCGAGCCCAACTGCGCACAGTGTGGCGAGACCGTCGATCCCGACCACGTCTACTGTCCCAACTGCGGCGAGAAAACCGCCCGACGGCTGTTCTGTGACTGCGGGGACGAACTTCGCTCGGACTGGGCGTTCTGTCCGGGCTGTGGCCGCCGGACACCGGCCGCCGACGTTCTCGACTCCACATAAGGACTCGTGTAATACACAGAACCTCGTGTCGGACGAAAGTTTTAATATCTTCGACAGTCTCGCATTTAGTCGCGTAAGACGGTTGTCTTACACCGGCCGGCGAACGCCGGAAACTGCCCGATGTCGGGCGGATCTGGTGTAAGACACCGTGCGTCTGACAGGGGCGCACACCGTCTTACCCCCAACGGGGAATACAACAATGGAGCGTGTGACACTGCGAATCCCGAAACAGCAGATCGAGGAGGTCGAACAGTTAGTCGACTCGGGCGAGTTCCCGAATCGGAGCGAGGCGATCCGCTCGGCCGTCCGTGAGATGGTCAACGAACAGTCCGACGGTCGGACCGAACAGACCGGCAAACGCAACTGGGCCAAGGTGTAACGATGCAGGATATCGTTCAAGACGCACTCGACAACGCCGAGGAGGAGGCCCGGGAGATGGAACCCGACATGGACGGCGACGAGTTCGGGGAGCCCCGAATCGTCATCGTCGGCTGTGGCGGCGCCGGTAACAACACCATCAACCGACTGTACAACATCGGCGTCGACGGCGCCGAAACCGTCGCGATCAACACGGACAAACAGCACCTGAAGATGATCGAGGCCGACACCAAGATCCTGGTGGGCAAGTCCCTCACCAACGGACTCGGTGCCGGCGGCGATCCGTCGATGGGCGAACGCGCGACCGAGATGGCCCAGGGCACGATCAAGGAAGTGCTCGGCGACGCCGACCTCGTGTTCGTCACGGCGGGCATGGGTGGTGGCACCGGTACCGGTGCTGCCCCCGTCGTCTCGAAGATCGCCAAGGAGCAGGGTGCGATCGTCGTCGGCATGGTCTCGACGCCGTTCAACGTCGAGCGCGCCCGCACGGTGAAAGCCGAGGAAGGTCTCGAGAAGCTGCGCAACGAGGCCGACTCGATCATCGTGCTCGACAACAACCGACTGCTCGACTACGTCCCGAACCTCCCGATCGGCAAGGCGTTCTCGGTGATGGACCAGATCATCGCCGAGACCGTCAAGGGGATCTCGGAGACGATCACCCAGCCGTCGCTGATCAATCTGGACTACGCCGACATGTCCACGATCATGAACCAGGGCGGCGTCGCGGTGATGCTCGTCGGCGAGACCCAGGACAAGAACAAGACCGACGAGGTCGTCAAGGACGCGATGAACCACCCGCTTTTGGACGTCGACTACCGCGGCGCGAGCGGCGGACTCGTCCACATCACTGGTGGCCCCGACCTCACGCTGAAAGAGGCCGAGGGGATCGCCGACAACATCACCGAGCGCCTCGAGGCCTCGGCGAACGTCATCTGGGGCGCCCGGATCCAGGAGAACTACAAGGGCAAGGTGCGGGTCATGGCGATCATGACCGGCGTCCAGAGCGCCCAGGTGCTCGGTCCGTCGACCCAGAAACAGGCCGACAGATCCCGCGCCAGCATCGAAGGCGCCGGCGACGGCGACTTCGACGCGAGCAACAACGTCAAACACGGTGCGAAAAGCGACGGCGGCCGGAACGAACTCGAGCGCCAGAACGGCGTCGACGTCATCCGGTAGTCCGACACACCGCTGACACACCACCGACGGATCCCGCTGACGACACGCGACCGGACCGACATCGACACACCGCGGTTCGGTCGCGTTTGCGATCGACACACCACGCGGCGGCCGTCTGACACACCATCGATCGGCCGCCGCGACGATTGACACGACGCGACCCCGCGCCGGCAACTGACACACCACACCAGCCGGTCGTCGGGTATCGATTCTCGGAGCACAACTCGTCTCGAGTGACAACGACGTCGGAACCGGCGGATCGAAACTCGAGAAAGCGTTCGACGGGCTGGAATCGGCTTCGCGATCGATACGCCGTCTTACGGCCCGATCAGGCCAGCGACTCGAGCAGCCCGCACTTCCGACAGACCTCCCGCGTCGTGGTCGAGCCGCACTCGACACACTCCCGGAGGTCCGGGCCGTCTTCGTCGTCACCCTCCCGGTCGTCCGCGACGATGCCGGCCAGCTCCTCGTACCCCGAGAGGATCGAGTGGCGGGTTCCGGGGTGGTTTTCCTCCAAGTCGTACAGCAGCTGCTGGATCTCGCCGCGGTAGGCCTCGCTGGCGTGGGGACACTCCGTAATGTGAGCGGGGAGGTCCTCGACGTGGGCGTACAGCGCGACCTCCTTTTCTGGAACGTCCCGAAGCGGTTTCGCCCGCGGGACGAACTCCTCCTGCTCGCCGCGTTCCGAGAGCGGGCCCAGGCTCGCGTCGAAGTGTTTGGCCATCTGGGCGACGTCGCCCTCGAGGAAGTTCATCAGCGCGGTCTGGGCCTCGTCGTCGAGATTGTGGCCCGTCAACAGCAGGTCAGCCCCGAGTTCCTCGGCGTACGTCGAGAGCAGATCCCGCCGGAAGACCCCGCAGTAGGCACAGGCGGCCATGTTCTCGGGGTCGTCCTCGACGACATCGTCCATGCGGATCCCGAACTCCTCCTCGTAGCTGACGACCTCGTGGCGGATGTCGAGCTCCTCGGCGAGGTCGACGCAGGCCTCGAGGCTCTTGTCGCGGTAGCCCTCGATCCCCTCGTGGATCGTCAGCCCGACGAGTTCGATGCGTGGATCCTCGGCGAACGTGTCGTGGAGGATCCGCGTGAGCACGACGCTGTCCTTCCCGCCCGAGAGGCCGACGACCCACGTCAGCGGATCGTCGGGTGTCACGTCGTGTGGAACGAGGTCGTCCCGGCGCACCCGTCGGCGCACCCGCTTCTCGACCGACTCCCTGAAGTGGTGTTCGCAGAGGTGTGCCCCCGAGTAGGCGGCGTGCATGATCGCCTCCCCCTCACACCGGTTACAATCCATCGAGGTGAGGTTACCGACGGGCGCGTATGTCCGTTTCGCCTCGCTCAGGCGGGAACCGTCTCGCGGGCCTCGACCGCGTCGGCGCCCTCCTCGAGCGCCTCGAGCAGGAGTTCGACGTAGCGCTCGCGACCCGGCGAGGAGAACAGCTCGTGGCCGCCGTTGTACAGGACGACGTGCTCGGCGGGCACCCGGTGACCGATCGGACGGAGGCTGATGACGGGATCGGTGAGCGAGCAGAAGACGACGGCGTCGTGATCAATCGTCAGCAGATCCTCCTGGGCGTGGCGCGTCTCGCGGACGAACGCGGGCGAGACCCACCGCGGGATCGTCGCGAGCTGGTGGTCGGTCGCCTCCTGTCCGAGGGCGTCCCGGTCCATCTCGCCCGCCGGAAGACAGGGGAACGTCGACGGAACCCTGGAAGCTCCCTCGAGCAGCGGCTCGGAGTAGCGCTCGCCGTACCCCCAGAACGGGCTCAGGTAGACGTGGTTGTCCGCGCCGTCTAACGCCTGGCCGATGAGCGCGCCGGCGCTGTGGCCCAGCAGCTGGTACTCCTCTAAGTCGAGGACGTACTCGGCGATCGGCTCGAGCCAGTCGGCTTTGAAGTCGTCGATGTTCGTCGGGAGCTCGAAGGCGTGGACCCGGTAGCCGGCCTCGGTCAGCTTGCCGATGAGCCAGCTGACGTTCTCGTGGGTCCAGCGGTTCCCCCAGCCCATGACGAAGACGAGCTCCTCCTCGCCGTCCTCGTTGAAGACACGGTGTCGCATACGGCTCCGTTCGTCGGACACCGATAAAAATCTGCGCTCTTGACACGACCTGCCGACTCCGCCCGTCGGGACGGCGATCGGGCGTCTCGAGAAGCGACGGCCGTCCGGCTCGGCGACAACTCGTGGGCAGGGAGGGAGCGTTTGCTAACGATTTTCACCGGCCGCCCTCGAGTCGTCGTATGCTCGACGCGCTTCGCTCGCGGCTCTATCGCCTCGGATTCAACCTGTTTCCGGCCTACCGTCGGACGGGCGGCCGAGTCACGTACATCGCCCCCGACTGGCAGGAGGTCCGCGTGAAACTGCCGCTCTCCTGGCGCACGAGGAACTACGTCGGGACGACCTTCGGCGGCAGCATGTACGCCGCGGTCGACCCGTTTTACATGATGATGCTCCTCAAGAATCTCGGCGACGAGTACGTCGTCTGGGACAAGGAGGCCGAGATCCGGTTCAAGAAGCCCGGACGGGAAACGCTGTACGCCAGGTGTACGATCACCGACGAGGAGATCGCGGCGATCGAGGCCGAGCTGGCGACCGAGGGGACGGAGTCGGTCGACCGACACTACACCGTCGACCTCGTCGACAGCGAGGGGACGGTCCACGCCACGGTTCGTAATACGGTGTACGTGACGACCGATCGGGAGAAGGAGGCCTGACTCGGGGACGGGTCCGGCGACCGCCGATCCGAACCGGGACTGAGAAACCGTTTTGCGACTTCGGACCCGACGTCGACGCAATGAGCGAGTTCCCCCGCGAGGAGGCGGTCGATCGACTCGAGGCGCTGGTCGAAACCGTCGAACGCGAGCGCACGCCCGTCCCGGTCCGAGAGATCTGGGCGTTCGGTGACATCGCGCTCGGGCTCGATCCCGTCGAACGGCTCGACGTCTACCTCACGAAGGACGTGTTGATGCGCGACGACAGCGCGACGGCGGACGTCGGCGAGGAGTACGACGTCGAGGGAGTCGGACAGTCGGTTCGGGCCGACTGGGCCGCCGAGCACCCCGAGTACCTGCGCGCGAACGCGAACGGCCACGCCGCCCCCGAGAAGTGTCTGGCCGCCCAGCTGCTCGGCGACGACGAACCGATCCACCTCGAGGTCTGTAACGCCGGCTTCGAGGATAACGTCACCCAGCGACTCCGCGGCGCGAAACTTCGGGAGGACTACACCCAGCTGCTCGACCCCCGCGGAGT
This sequence comes from Natronococcus roseus, assembly GCF_043677095.1. Classification (NCBI taxonomy): domain Archaea; kingdom Methanobacteriati; phylum Methanobacteriota; class Halobacteria; order Halobacteriales; family Natrialbaceae; genus Natronococcus; species Natronococcus roseus. The sequence continues at coordinate 614,424 of NZ_JBHLJR010000001.1, read as the reverse complement.
CTGTCTCTGGGTCGACGGCACGAGAAGCGAGGAGGCGTTTCGCAAACTCCGGGAGAGCGACCTCGCACTGCCGACGCTGTCGGCCGCCCTCGAGATGCTCGGCATGGAGGAGGAAGAAGCCGGCGAGGCCGCCCGGGAGGTCCACGCCTGGCGCGAGCAACAGGAGGGCGTGACGGTGCGGGGCGACGTCGTCTGAGGGTCCGAAGCGTTTTGCCGACGCCGTCGGATACTCATGTATGAACACGTCGTCGCTTGCCTCCGGGCTCGACACTGCCCGTCTCGCGGTGTTTGCGAACGTCGCGCTCGTGCTGACGGGGTCGGTGCTCGCCTTGTTGAACGTCCTCGATCTCTGGACGGGCATCGTCGTCGTCTGCGTTGGACTGATCGGGATCTACGTCTCGATACTCGGTCGTAGAGAGGAGTCAGGCTGACGAGAGTCCGGGAACCAAAGCGGTCGCAACTGGCGCTGTGAACCAGTCGTCAGCGCGATTTCGAGCGCCGTTCCTTGTCACAAGTGGTCGCCCGACTCGCGGTGGCGCGTGTTGAGCCCAGTGCCGAAGGAACTGATCCGCTCGATGCCCTCAAGGACGATCTCCCGAACGCGGGGGTTCCATCGAATCGTCCACCTCCCTGTATTGGTGGATTCTATTCGGAAATGACCTCGAAGTCGGAGGCACCACACGCACAGCCCCCCGGCAGTCCGATGGGTTGAACCGTGTTATCGGAAAATACCCACGCGGAGTAGACGTTATCGCACTCGCAACATCTTGCGGCTACTTTTGTCCGCTCATCGGCGGACTCAGTGTTGTTCTCCTCCGCTTTTGGGTGGGTAGACATATGAGTTCAAAAATCCGCCTAACTAAAGGCTGAAGTGGTTGTATTGACCACCACTCTCTCGATAAATTACATGACTGAGGAAACTCTACTGGTCGTCCGGATGAGTGAACGTTAACGTACTCGTGATGAGGTTTCTGTGCGCGGCATGAAATCGCTTCGAGAGGGCCTGCTGGGAGACGCCCATTTCGTCTGCTAGTTCGCTCATCGAGATCGCCTGTGGAACCTCATAGTAGCCTTCGTTGAGCGCAGTTACCAAGGTTTCGCGTTGTTTCGTCGTGAGATCGTACTGAGCGCTCGCCATCGGCTGTTCTTGCTCTTGGAGTCGGTTGAGTTCGAACGCAATTCCGTGCACCTCGCAATATTCTTCGAACTTTGAGAGACTCGCCCGGTCGTCGAACCGCATTCGTAGCTCCCAGTTTTTATCTCTTCCAACCGCTTGCAAGATCGTCGCCCCGAGCTCGAGATACGCGTAAACGATTGTTTCGACGTTTTCCGTCCATTCGGCACGGTACAAGATGGCATCGTCCGCTTGATCGACGCGGACGATATCCGTTACCGACTCGTCGTTTTGGAACGCTTCTTCGAATTCTCCGTGATCGCCGCCGCTCACCCAGAAGTACGGCATCACCTTGTCTTCTAACGTCGCTACGACCTGCTCGATTTCGACGACCATCTGTGGTGCTTCTGTGAGGGAACGAGACAGCGCAAAGTCATCGGATTTTACGGAAAACTCCGCCACGATGCTCATACTGAGAGTTTCCCTTCTGAACAGATAAACGCGTGCCCGGGGTCTACTGCGGAGAAGGGAGTGGAGTCATCCTCTCAAGCTTCCACCGAAAGTATCTCTGTTCGATCCGGGTCTGACCCCAGGTTAGTCCGTTTACGTAACGGTCGGCCAGTTCCTCGGATACCCGTCGACTACTACGGTCCGTTCGCTCGCCCAACCGTCACGAAAAACGGGATCTCCTCGCGCCGCCGGTAGTTTCGCTCCTCCATCTGCTCGATCACGTCCCGGCCCATCTCGCGCCACTCGCTGCGGAGGGCGTCGTACTCCCCGTCGTCCATCGCCCCCTCGAGCATCGTCTTCCGGTCGTCGGCCAGTCCCGCGCCCGTCGCCTTCCGCTGGGCGATCGTCAACGCCGCCTCGCCGTAGGGGGGCTCGATCGTCCGCTCGTGGTCGTACCGGCGGGTTTCGAGCAGTTCGAGCCCCGCCTCGGAAAACGCCTCGCGGGCGTCGGCTCCCAGGGTGACGTCCGTTCCGACCCCCTCGAGGTAGGCCCGTCGAGCCCGATCCTCGAGTCGCTCCTCGCTCGCGACGCTCGAATCGACCGCGACGGCGCCGTTATCGGGTTCGACGGCCGCGACGAGATCGCTCGAGACGCGGGCGAACTCCCGGATCGCCGCCTCGGGATCGGGCAGGTTGATCAACAGCGCCTGACAGACGACGAGGTCGAAGGCGTCGTCGGGGAACGGCAGGCGGAGCGCGTCGCCGGCGACCACCGGGACGTGCTCGCCGGCGAACTCGAGCAGGTCCGTGTCGGCGTCACAGCCGACGACCTCGCCGGCCGACTCCGCCGCAAGCACGCGGCTCAGCTCGCCGGTGCCGCAGCCGACGTCGAGCACCCGCTCGCGGGAGTCGAGCTCGAGGGGCTCGAGCGCTTGCCGGGAGTCGTCCCACATCCCCTCGCGGGTCCGCTCGAGGTAGTCTTCGGAGAACTCGCGCACGGCCCCTCGTAGTGCCAGCGAAAGTAAAAACGGGTCGGTTCCGAGCGACGTCGAACCGGGCGTTTACGCGTCGTCGCGGAGTTCCTTCGTCTTCTCGATGTTCCAGGCGAACCCTTTCCCGTCCTCGGTGGGCGTCTCGAGTGCGAACGGCAGCTCCCGCAGGTCGGGGTGGTTGACGATGGCGCGGATGCCGTCCTCGCCGATGTACCCCTCGCCGATGAGGGCGTGTTCGTCCTTGTGGGTGCCGACGTCGTGTTTCGAGTCGTTGAGGTGGATGTACTCGAGGTGCTCGAGGCCGACCTCGTCGTCGAACCGGGAGACGGTCTCGTCGACCGCCTCGGGAGTCGTCAGATCGTTACCTGCGACCAGGGTGTGAGCCGTGTCGATGCAGATGCCGATCTCCTCGTCCGTGCGGTCGATGATGCCCGCGAGGTGGGCGAACTCGCCGCCCAGCTTGGTGCCGCTACCGGCGTCGGACTCGATGAGGATCTGGACGTCGTCGGGAACGTCGAGTTCGTCGATGAGACTCGCCGCGTTGTCGAGGCCGCCCTCGACGCCCGCTCCCGTATGCGCGCCCAGATGGACGTTTACGTACGGAATGCCTAGCTTCTCGGCGGCGTCGAGTTCGGCCTGCATGCTCTCTTTGGACTTCTCGCGGAGGTCGTCTTTCGGCGTACAGAGGTTAACCAGGTACGAGGAGTGGATCACCCACGGCCCCTCGAGCAGTTCGTCGCTCTCCTCGCGAAAGCCCGCGGCGGCCTCGTCGCCGATCTCGGGCTGGGCCCAGACCTGCGGCGACGTGGTAAAGACCTGCCCGCAGTTGCCGCCGAAGGCGACCTGGCGGTGGACCGCGTTGCGGATGTCGCCGTAGGGCGGTGTTTCGTCGTCGGAGGAGACGCGCGAGCCGGAGATCGAAACGTGTGCGCCGACCTTCATGGCAGGCAGTCAGTACCGGTTCGTGATAGGGGTAACGGACCGACGCTACGCGCTTCGGCGCTCGCGACTCGGCGAGCGAAGCGCCTCGAGTCGGGTCTCGAGGAACGGAACCGTCCTACTGCTCGCTGGCTTCGAGGACCTCCCGATCCCGAACCCAGGCGTCGGCGCCGTACTTCCGATCGGCGAGGTCGCGAGCCGCCTCGAGTTCGTCCTCGCGCCACTCGCCGTCGGTCGCCCCACACCACTCCCGAAGGGAGTCGGCGACGGTCTCGACGGCGGTCTCGTGGTCGAGGCTCGTCTGCTCGCGAATGCTCGTGACCCGGTTGACGAACGTCTCCGCAGTCACGTCGCTGTCGAAGACGTCGACGTGGTGGTTCGGCTCGAGATCGTAGGACAACGAGCCGTGCTGGATCACGACGTCTCGCTGGCGGTACTGGGCGTTGCCGCTGAGTTTCTTCGCGTCCGCGCCCGCGCTCGCCGGTGCGACCACGTCGTGGGCCGGGTTGATATCCCGCAGATAGCAGGAGGGGTAGTAGATCGACGCCTGTTCGGCACCTGCGAAGTCCGCGTCGATTCCCATTCGGTCGAACGCCTCGAGGATCGGCTCGCAGAACAGCGCATAACAGTCCATCAGATCGCCCGGGACCTCCTCGGCGGGAGCGACGATCGTGTAGGAGATGTCGGCGTAGCGGTCGTGGTAGATCCCGCCGCCGCCGGTCTGTCTGCGGGTGACGTCGATCCCCGCTCGCTCGCAGTACTCCCAGTCGACGGAGTCGGGCTCCTGCCGGTAGCCCAGCGAGAGCGTGCTCGGCTCCCAGGAGTAGACCCGAACGGTCCGGAGGTCGTCCTCGAGCGCGGTGCGTCCGGCGATCTCCTCGAGAGCCATCTGTGTCGCTCCCTCGCGGGGCTCGTCGGCGATGAGCCGCCAGTCGCGGTCGGCAAGCGTCGTCATACCGTGTGGATCGACCGCGCGGGTGAAAGCGGTTGCGACGGACGACGGGGAAGCTCGGCCGCTCGCGTGCCGTCCTAGGAACTCGTCTGAATATCCGTGACCGCGTCCGAGAGGTCATCGTCGTGCTCGGCGAGGTACTCCCAGTCGGGAAAGGCGATGCTTTCAGCCTCCTGGGTCGTCGTCGGGAGGTCGTCCTCGAGACCCTCGGCGTACTCGATGTCCTCGCTGCTGAACGCCAGCGGCGCGTGTTCGGACCACTCCGACTGGACCTCGGCGTCGAGCAGGAAGTTGAGGAACTCCTCGGCCTCGTCTCGTTGATTCGTGCCCTCGACGACACACCAGTTGTTGAACCAGCCGGTGGTCTCCTCGGGCATCGTGTAGGTTATCCCGTCGTAGTCGTCGATATCGTACGCGACCGAGGCGTAGTACCACTGGGCGACGTCGATGACGTCGTTCTCGAAGTCCTGCCAGACGTCCTCGCCCGAACTGGCCCATCCCTCGACGTTCCAGGATTCGACCTCCGCGAGCACGTCGTCGTGGAATTCCTCGTCGTGCATCTCCTCGGCGCCCTCGGCGTCGTCCATCCCGATCGCGGCGGCGTAGAGGCGGTACCACCAGAACCCGGTGTCGACGCCGACGCCGTCGCTGTCCCGGGCGGCCGAGGAGAACTCGCTCCAGCTCTCGGGTTCGACGTCGGCGTCCTCGCGGTGGAGAACGGCGCACGGCGAGCCGTCGACCGGCACTCCGTACTCCGTATCGCGCATCTCCCGGTAGAACTCCATCACGCCGTCGAGGTTCGGGACGTTCTCTTCGCGGATCGGCTCGAAGAGATCGTCTTGCCGGCCGTAGTAGTAGAAGTTTCCCTCGGCAACCGTAACGTCGAACGGCGGTTCGTCCTCCGGGGCGTTCCGGATGTCCGTGAGGATGTCGTCCCAGCCACGCTGAATCTCGAGGTCGGTGTCGTGTTCGTCCTCGTAGCGAGGGACGACGGACTCCTCGAACCGATCGGCGTAGTGACCGCTCCAGACGCTTACGCGCAGGGAGTCGGTTCCGTCGGCCAGCTCCGCACAGCCGGCGAGTGCGGTGGCCGAACCGGCGACTGCAGCCGTCAGGAAACGGCGTCTCGAGGTCACTCCCTCGTTCGATGGAACCGATGAAACGCGTTCCGATTCAACATCAATGGACTCCGCATCCCGTCGGGGGTATGCAGCCATGGCTGGGAAGGGTACATCGATGCACACGGATAATAGCTCGGCCGGAACGAGGTCCGATCCTCGTCGAACCGGGGCGAGGAGTTCTGCAATGCAGATCCGCCATACGGGTTTTGTATCGCACTATGTCGTATACGAGAGCGGGTAGTGACGTCGGAACGCGTCACGACGTTTTTACGTACACGGCGGGTACGGCGACTATATGGTGCGGAACGTCGCCGAGTTACTGCCGGAGCTCGAGGAAGAAGACTTCTATCTCCTCTCGGGCGTGGAGCAGGGAATGCGCTTCTCGGAGTGGGTCCAGCGGGAGAAGATCCCGAAGTTCGCCAATCTGACCGAGGAAGAGGTCGACTACCGCCTCGAGCGCTGTCTCAAACGCGGGCTCGTCGAGAAGAAGACGATCCAGTACGAGGGGTACACCCTCCAGTTCGAGGGGTACGATGCGCTCGCGCTGCGGGCGCTCGTCGAGCGAGAGACGATAAGCGAGTTCGGCTCGCCGCTGGGCGTCGGCAAGGAGAGCGACGTCTACGAGGTTCGCTCCTACAAACCCCTGGCGCTCAAATACCACCGCGAGGGGTACACGAATTTCCGGGAGGTCCACAAGGAACGCGACTACACCTCCGACAAGGATCACGTCTCCTGGATGTACACCGCGCGCAAGGCGGCCGAGCGCGAACACGACATCCTCGAGGAGCTCTATCCGGACGTCGCCGTTCCCCGACCGATTGATCAGAACCGCCACGCCATCGTCATGGAGAAGATGGACGGTGTCGAGCTCTCCCGGACGAGACTCGAGCCCGATCAGGTGCTCGGCGTGTTCGACCTGCTCGTCACCGAGATCGCGGGCGCGTACGAGGCGGGGTACGTTCACGCCGACATGAGCGAGTACAACGTCTTCGTCAACGAAGAGGGCGTAAAGGTGTTCGACTGGCCGCAAGCGGTGCCCACCGACCACGCCAACGCCGACGAGTTCTTAGAGCGCGACCTCGAGAACGTGCTCGGTTACTTCCGTCGGAAGTACCCCCAGTACGTTCCCGACGGCCTCGAGAGCGACGATCTGGCGGCCTCGATCGCCGACGGATCCTTCGAGTCGGTCCGCGAGTAGCGGTTCTTTCGTCCCGAGTGTGGTCGACCTTGAGGAGCGGTCAGCGCCCGTCTCGCAGAAGTATAAACTTCATGTAGTTATACAAAACCGCCACCGGTCCCGATTTCCGTCGGTTCCCTCCGACCGAGAGATAGTCACGGTACGGGGGCAATGAGAGGGTTATTCTGGAAGAAGCTCCTACTTCCACCATGGTAGAGAATAACACTCAATTGATCGACGGCGTCGGTCGCTGGGGCGGCGGCTTCACCGGCGGTCTGGCCGGCGGTATCGCGATGGGAGTGGTCCTCCATCTCGGCGGGAACCAGATCGAACTGCTCGGCGGCCTCGCGCCGATCCCGGCCGCGGACGTCGGCGCGGGCTGGACGATCCACCTGATACTCAGTGTACTGTTCGGGCTGACGTTCGCGGCGATCGTCACGAGACCGTCGATCCAGGACGTCGTCGGCAGCTTTCGGGAGTATCTCATCGCCGGAATCGTCTTCGGAACGGTCCTCGGTATCGTCGCCGGCGGGCTCATCTTCCCGCTCGCGATGACGCGGGCTGGGATCGGGGCCTTCCCCCTGCCGTTCCTTCCGGTCCCCGGGATGGCGGCGGAGCTGTTCGCAGCGCTCCTGTTCGCGGTCGGCCACCTCGTCTACGGACTGGTCCTCGGGGCGGTGTTCGCGGCCGTCAACGGGATCGCTCCCGAGGCGATCCGCGGCCGGGTCCCGGTTTCCGATCGGTAGTCCCCGGCGTCACAGACCGCCGATCGCCCCGGTCCCCGTCTCGGTGCTCACTCGTTGTCGTCCCGTTCTCTTATTATCGCTCGAGTTCGACCTCGAGAACGTCGCGTACCGGACGGCTGGCTCGAGAGGAGCATCCGTTTCTTGGCCGTGGGCTCCGCCACGGTGGTGGAAACGGACATCGACGCAGCTAACGTCGCGGCGGACTCACGATACTATGCGAATCACCGACTACGAACTGTTCGAGGTCCCGCCCCGCTGGCTGTTTTTGAAGGTGACGACGAGCGACGGCACCGTCGGCTGGGGGGAACCGATCGTCGAGGGCCGGGCGAAGACGGTCAAGACGGCGGTCAAGGAACTGCTCGAGAACTACCTGCTCGGCGAGGATCCGAGCGCGATCGAGGACCACTGGCAGGCGATGTACCGCGGCGGCTTCTACCGGGGCGGACCGGTCCTCATGTCGGCCATCGCCGGCGTCGACCAGGCGCTGTGGGATATCAAGGGTAAGCGCTTCGACGCGCCGGTATACGAGTTACTCGGCGGGAAGGCCCGCGACCGCGTGCGCGTCTACCAGTGGATCGGCGGGGATCGCCCGCAGAACGTCGCTGGCGCGGCCCGCGAGAAGGTCGAGGCGGGGTTCAGCGCGCTGAAGATGAACGCCACCCCGGAGATCCGTCCGATCGACAATCCGCGAGCCGTCGAGGATGCCGTCGACCGCATCGCGGCCGTTCGAGAGGCGGTCGGCAGCGAGGTCGACATCGGCGTCGACTTCCACGGGCGCGTTTCGAAACCGATGGTCCGTCGGCTGGCTCGAGCGCTCGAACCGTACGACCCGATGTTCATCGAAGAGCCAATTCTCCCCGAACACAACGACGCGCTCGCCGACATCCGGGCAGCGACGACGATTCCGATCGCGACCGGTGAGCGCATGTACTCCCGGTGGGATTTCAAGGAGATCTTCGAGTCGAACGCGGTCGACGTGATCCAGCCCGATCTCTCTCACGCGGGCGGAATCACGGAGGTCAAAAAGATCGCGGCGATGGCCGAAGCCTACGACGTCTCGGTGGCGCCCCACTGCCCGCTCGGACCGATCGCACTCGCCTCCTGCATTCAGGTCGACGCCTGTTCGCCGAACGCACTCATCCAGGAGCAGAGCCTGGACATACACTACAACGAGGGTGGTGACGTCCTCGACTACCTCGAGGACCCCTCGGTCTTCGAGTACCGGGACGGCTACGTTTCCCTTCCCGACGGCCCGGGCTTGGGAGTCGAGATCGACGAGGACGTCGTCCGCGAGCGGGCCGGCGACGTCGACTGGCACAATCCCGTCTGGCGCCACGACGACGGCAGCGTCGCCGAGTGGTAGTCGACGGCCAGTTTGGCCACCGGTAACGACGTCCGGTTTCTACATCGGTAGTTCATTACTTCGCCAGCGTGTGGGCCGACACATGCCACAGACCGCGATCAACCTCTACAGCGTTCGCGACCTCGAGGACTCGACGACCGACGTCCTCGAGCGCGTCGCCGGCGCGGGCTACGACGGCGTCCAGTTCGCCGGGGAGTACTCGCCGCTACACGACGATCCAGACGAGATCGTCGAAACTCTCGAGGCGTACGAACTCGAGGTCGCGCCGCCCCACGTCGGGATCGAACGTCTCGAGGGCGACTGGGACGCCGTCCACGAGGCCTACGGGCCGCTCGGGATCGAGGGCGTCGTCGTTCCGTGGCTCGACCCCGAGCAGTTCGAATCCGAGGAAGCGGTCGACGACACTGCCGAACGCCTCGACGCACTGGCCGACGAACTCGCCGCCGATGGCTGGACGCTGTCCTACCACAACCACGACCACGAGTACGTAGAGCTCGGCGAGAAGTCGGCGTTCGAGCGCTTCCTCGAGACGAGTGACGTCGGGATCGAACTCGACGTCGGCTGGGCGCTCGCCGCCGGCGACGACCCGGCCGGGCGCCTCCGGGAACTCGAGGGCCGGGTCCGGACCGTCCACCTGAAGGACATGGACGTCAGCGGGGCGGAGCCGACGTTCGCCGAACTCGGCGAGGGCGACGTCGACGTGCGGGCCTGCGTCGAGGCCGCCGCGGACGCCGGCGCCGAGTGGCTCGTCTACGAGCACGATGATCCCGCCGATCCCGCCGCGTCGCTCGAGCACGGCGCGGCGGTTCTGGACGAACTGTAGCGGGATCGGAGAACGAGGTGCCGTGCGGGCGCTCGTTTACCCGTCGCTTCCGGGAGCGATTTCGATCTCGTCGAAGCCGGCCAGATCGCCCGCTTCGGCCCGTTCGACGGCGGCCAGCGCGTCGACGTAGCCGGCGCCGACCGATTCTGCGGTGTAGTCGTCGTAGATGTCCTCGACGGCCGTCGCCTCGAGCGTCGTCAGCACGTCCATCGGGTCGGGGTACTCGCCGTGGGACTCGCGGTAGGCGTCGACGACCAGCGTCGCACAGCCCGCGGTGACGGGACAGGACATGCTCGTCCCCGACATGGGTCCGTAGTACAGCTCCTCGTCCGGCTCGGCGACGTTGAGCGGATCGGCGGGATTGAGCGTGCTCACCACGTCGCCACCCTTGGCGGCGACGCCGTTGCGATAGATTCCGAGGGGGCCGGTGATCTCGTCCTCGTCGGCTCCCTCGTACAACGCGGTGAGGTTCTCGTAGGCCGACTCGCGGTCGTAGTTGTCGTGGTCCCAGGAGCCGTCCTGCGGACGCCCGCGCGAAGAGAAGTCCGTCACCGTCCGGTCGGCATCCGTCGCCGCGACGCCGAGGACGTGGGGCGCTTTCGTGTACTGGCTCAGCGTCCCCTTCTCGGGACCGCTGTTGCCCGCCGAGAACACCGGCAGGAGTCCGTCCTCGTGGGCTTCCCAGGTGGCGACGTTCATCGGGTCCTCGGGGACGAACGGTCGGTCGTCGTCGACGGGACCGTAGGAGTTCGAGACGACCTGAACGTCGTGGTCGCCCTCGCGCTGGCGCCGGAGCAGGTCGTCGTAAGCCGCGACGGTGTAGACGACCAACAGCCCACCGGCGCCGCAGGCGTAGACCGTCAGGTCGGCGTCGGGGGCCATCCCGGCGTACTCGCCGTCGCTCTTCGAGCCGTCGCCGCCGACGCTGCCCGCACAGTGGGTGCCGTGGCCGCTGTTGTCGCTGTCGACGAGGCCGACGTCCTGCCACCACAGCGGGTCGGTGACCTCGGGGACGCCGACGTACTGGTAGTTGGCCTGCAGGTTCGCCTTGAGGTCCGGGTGGGCGCCGTCGACGCCCGAGTCGACGACGACAGTGTGGGCGCTCTCGCCGGTGTAGGCGGACTCGAGCCCCTCGCCCGCTGCCACTCGGTCCGCTCCCGTATCAGTGCGGGCGTCGTCGTTGTGGTACTCGAGTTCGTAGTTCGAGGAGACGTACCGGACTTCCTCCCAGCCCGCGACCCGCTCGATCAGCGGGCCGGTGAGTTCGGCGTAGGCCATCGGGAGGACGGCGAACGGGCCGACGAGGACGTCGAGATCGAGCAACCGGTCGGCGTCCTCGTTGGTCTCGAAGACGACGATCGTCTCCTGGCTCTCCTCGCTCTCGAGGTCGAGCGCGTCGTCGACGAGCGTGTCGCCGACGCTGGTGAGGCCCGCTATCGCGTCCCCGAGCAGTGCGTTCGCACTGCCGGTGAGTCCGATCCCGCCGACGAGCCCGGCGGTGCCGGCTCCGGCGAGGAACCGTCGACGGGTCGATGCGTCGCGATTTCGTGACGATTCGTGCGAATCTATAGCGTGATTTCGAGTCATCTCTTGATCGGTCGTCGTCGGTTCGATCTTATACGGTCCCCGCGAGGAGACGGACGGCGTCGACGGATTCGCCGTAACGAATCCCCACTGCTCGGTACTCAGCAGGGAGTACGTTCCGACACCTCCCGGGTACGATTCGTGCCGACTCCGTCGACAGGTTCCTTGTAAACAACCGTCACAAAAAGATCCCGGCTCGGTTTTCTGAATTCAATACGTTTTCCGACCGAAACGTAGTTTCAGGGATCGAAACGGTCCCACCTACTCGAGCGCCGGCGTCGTCTAACTCGTCGGATCCGTCGAGGACAACCGATGGTTGATTCATAACCGTTTATTTCGCGGAACGGTGGGTTCGCTCGTTCGGTTCGACGGGGGGAGCGTTCGGCTCGAGCGCCGGTGCCTGGTCCGGAACGTTGCACACGAGAAACATCGAGAGAACGGGCGTCAGCAGTACGCTCCCGGACGGTCTCGAGGGGCCGATCCAGTCGAGGATCCCCGTCGCTGTTCCCTCCCGAACGGGCAGTCCGATCGCGTGGGGAGATCGCTCCGAGTCAACTATTCACACAGAACAACGGTGATAGTGGATCTCATAACTAACAGGGTGACCAGTGTGGGTACAGATAGCATGAGCGAGACACCACTCGAGTATCAACGGGACGTGCTCGAGACCGTCGTCGACGAGGCGGTCAGCGAGGGGATGACGTCGGAGGCCGAGGCCGAGCAGCTACGACACCGGGTCGAGTCGCTCGAATCGATGCAGTCGGTCGATCGGCTCTGGGACGACCTCTCCCAGGAGTACGAACTGCTCGAACCGGCGTGAGCGGCTCGAGAGCGGGGAGACATCGGTCGTAGGGAACAGCAGACGCGGGCGACCTCGTCGCGGTTCGAAGCGTTTATACTCGGCAGTCCGATAGATCAGGACGACTCGCTGGGTCGCGGGCGCCGGCGGGCACCTGTTCGGTATCGACGCCCACAGGTCGGGATGTGATCCGCGGGGCCGGCCCGCTGGGTTGAACCAGGAAACGCCCGCAGTGATCACGATGGCAAAGAGCTTCTACTCTCACATCAAGGACGCGTGGAAGGACCCCGACGACGGCAAACTCGGTGAACTGCAGTGGCAGCGCAAACAGGAGTGGCGCGACCAGGGCGCGATCGAGCGAATCGATCGTCCGACCCGACTCGACAAGGCCCGCGAACTCGGCTACAAGGCCAAGCAGGGCATTATCGTCACTCGCGTCTCCGTCCGCAAGGGGACGGCCCGAAAACAGCGACACAAGGCTGGTCGCCGAACCAAGCGCCAGGGTGTCAACCGGATCGGCCGGCGCAAAAACATCCAGCGCATCGGCGAGGAGCGCGTTTCCCGGAAGTACCCCAACCTGCGGGTGCTCAACAGCTACTGGGTCGGCGAGGACGGCTCGCAGAAGTGGTTCGAAGTGATCCTCGTGGATCCCGAACACCCCGCGATCCAGAACGATGACGATCTCAACTGGATCTGCGACGACGCCCACACCAACCGCGCGTTCCGCGGCCTCACGAACGCCGGCAAGGCAAACCGCGGGCTGAACAACCGCGGCAAGGGCGCCGAGAAGGTCCGCCCGTCCAACACGGGCGGCCAGGGCCGCGCGAAGTAACGCCGGCTCGAACCCGATTTTCGATTCTTTGAACGCCGACAGCCGCGGCTCCGCGAGCGGGACGAAATCGTCCCACGATCCCCGCTCGCAGGGCGAGAATCGCCCCACTGCGTACCCGTTCGTGGGGTGTACTTATTTGGGATGAAACTGTACACCGACCCATGGCGAAACGAATCCTCGTTCCGATCGACGACTCGGACCGCTCGACACAGGCCCTCGAGTTCGCGCTCGAGGAACATCCCAAAGCGTCGGTGACGGCACTGCACGTCCTCGATCCGGGTGACTTCTACGCGGCGACGGGGATCGAGGGCGGGGCGATGGCGAACTACGACGAGATTCAGGATCATCACGAGACGCGAGCCGAGAATATCCTCGAGGACGCGGCCGAACACGCGAGTCAGCTCGGCGCGACCATCGAAACGGACAAGATCGTCGGCGGGATCTCCCGTTCGATCGTCGACTACGCCGAAGACAACGAGTTCGATCAGATCGTCGTCGGCAGCCACGGTCGAACCGGCGCCAGTCGCATCCTCCTGGGAAGCGTCGCCGAGACCATCGCCAGACGCTCGCCGGTCCCGGTGACGATCGTTCGCTGAAGTCGGCTGCTGGCGACCCGATTAGCATCGTCCTCGGTACGTAACCGAACCCGTGACTACTGTTCTCACAGGGCCGAACATACGAACCGTTAGGTGGCCCCTCGAGCAGGAGGGCGTATGGAAACCGACCCGACTCGTATCGCAATGGTGTGCGTGCAAAACGCCGGACGGAGCCAGATGGCGACCGCCTACGCCGAGCGCGAGCGCGAGGAGCGCGGCCTCGCAGACGAGGTCGAGATCGTCTCCGGGGGAACCCACCCCGCCGAGTCGGTCCACGACGTCGTCCGCGAGGCGATGGCTGAGGAAGGGTTCGACCTCTCCGACCGAACGCCACGGGAGGTCTCCGATGCGGAGCTCGAGGCCTGCGACTACGTCGCGACGATGGGCTGTTCGACCCTCGAGCTCGATGCCGACACCGACGTCCGGGACTGGGACCTCGAGGATCCACACGGGAAAGAGCTCGAGCGGGTTCACGAGATCCGTGAGGACGTGCGGGGTCGCGTCCGAGCGCTGTTCGACGAGCTCGAGGCCGAGCGAAACGAGTAGCTAGAGAGGGACGACGAGTAGTTAGACGGAAACCAGCGAACCGATCGGTGCGTCAGTCCGATCGCGGGCGCGCTCGATCCCGTCGTCGCCGGCCGCGATGAGCGCGAAGACGCCGGCGACGTCGGCGTCGGCAGTCTCGACGATGTCGAGCAGGAGCTCCTGGGTCTCGCCCGACCGGATGAGGTCGTCGACGACGAGGACGGACTCGCCCTCGTCGATCGCCGCGGCCGGTAGGTAGTAGGTCAGCTCGATCCCCGACTGGAGCCGCTCGCGGGCCTCGATGAACTCCTCGACTGCGGTTTCTTTGGTCTTCTTGGCGTAGGCACAGCGGGTACCGTAGTAGCTCGCCAGCGCGCTCGCGAGCGTGATCCCGTCGGTCGCGGCGGTCAGGACGACATCCGGACGGTCGAAATCGAAGGCGTTGGCGACGACCGGTGCGGCGAGGTCGAGAAACGGCTGGTCGAACACCGTCGCCGTGTTGTCGACGTACCCCTCGTCGTCGACGCTGATTCGGGCGTCCAGCTCGTCGGCCAGCGCCTCGCGGCCGAGGTCGTCGACGACCTCGCGGGCGCGCTCGGTGCCGGGCAGGACGTGGCCGTTGACGTACCGGTTGAGGTCGCCCGCGGGAAGACCCGTCTCGGCGGCGAGCTCGTCGTAGGTGCGCGTCTCCTTCAACATTCCCAGAACGTCGACCGCCCGAAGCTGGAGGGCGGCCTTCTCGGCGCGGTTCATACTAGTATGCACGATGCTGCAAGTATGGGTATTTCGGTCTGTTTTAGTGTGTGATAAGACCACAAACGTGGGTGTGTGGGTGCGAACGAACCAGCCGGTTTCGGCCCGAATCCGTTACCACTGCGTTGGAACGGCGTACCGGTTCGGTCTCGAGGTGCCGTCGGGCGTCCGATCAGCCCTGCAGGAAGTCGGGTTCGGACCGTTTCTCCGCGCGCTCGGCCTCGAGGTGCGCTCTGAACGCGTCGATCTCGACGTCGTACTCCTGGTCCTCGAAGCGGTCCCGGACCGAGATGTTGCCGTCGTCCTCCTCGTTGTCGCCGACGATGATCTGGTAGGGGACCCGGTCGTCGTGGGCCGCGCGGATCTTCCGTTCTAAGGTGCTGTCGCGCTGATCGACCTCGACGCGGAACTCCTCGAACTCGTTTGCGACGCGGTGGGCGTAGCCGAGGTTGTCGTCGGAGATCGGCAGCACGCGAACCTGCTCGGGCGCGAGCCACAGCGGGAACCGCCCCTCGAAGTGCTCGATGAGCATCATGAAGAAGCGCTCGTAGCTGCCGTACAGCGCCCGGTGGATCATCACGGGCTGGTGGTGGTCGTTGTCCTCGCCGACGTAGTCGAGGTCGAAGCGCTCGGGCATGTTGAAGTCGAGCTGGACCGTCGGGCCGTCCCAGGAGCGCCCGATC
This sequence comes from Natronococcus roseus, assembly GCF_043677095.1. NCBI lineage: Archaea > Methanobacteriati > Methanobacteriota > Halobacteria > Halobacteriales > Natrialbaceae > Natronococcus > Natronococcus roseus. The sequence goes on along the minus strand of NZ_JBHLJR010000001.1, from coordinate 598,975 downwards.
GCGTCCTCGAACGCGAAGTCGATCTTCGGCCCGTAGAAGGCGCCGTCGCCCTCCTCGATCTCGTACTCGTGGGCGCGGGCCTCGAGGACCTCCTCGAGCTGGTCCTCGGCGCGGTCCCAGATCTCGTCGCTGCCGACGGACTTCTCGGGTCTCGTTGCCAGCGCCATCTCGTACTCGAGGTCGAACGTCTCGAGGACCTCCGTGATCATGTCCATGATCTCCTCGACCTCGCTGCGGATCTGGTCGGGACGGATGAACAGGTGGCCGTCGTCGATCGTAAACGCCCAGACCCGCGAGAGGCCGGAGAGCTCGCCGCGCTGTTCCTTCCGATACACTTTGCCGTTCTCGGCGTAGCGGATCGGCAGATCGCGGTACGACCAGGACTGGTCCTGGAAGATGGCGGCGTGGCCCGGACAGTTCATCGGCTTCAGCCCGAACTCGTCGTCGCCGACGTCGAAGATGAACATGTCGTCGGCGTAGTTCTCGTAGTGGCCCGAACGGTGCCAGAGATCCGTCTTGAAGACGTGGGGCGTCTCGACGTAGTCGTAGCCCGCGTCTTGGTTGAGCTCCTCGACGAAGTCCTCGAGTTCCTTCAGCACCGTCTTCCCGGCGGGGTGATACAGCGGCAGTCCGGGGCCGGTGACGTCCTGAATCGAGAACAGGTTCATCTCCGAGCCGATCCGGCGGTGATCCCGTTTTTCGGCTTCCTCCTTGCGCTCGAGGAACGCCTCGAGGTCGCTCTCCTCGGCGAAGGCCGTTCCGTAGATCCGCGTCTGCATCTCGTTTTCCTCGTCGCCGCGCCAGTAGGCGCCCGCGATCTCGAGCAGTTTGACGACGCCGATCTCGCCCGTCGAGTCGACGTGCGGGCCGGCACAGAGGTCCTCCCACTCGCCCTGTTTGTAGAAGCTCACGGTGTCTCCCTCGTCGGCGAGCTCCTCGAGCAGCTCGAGCTTGTACGGTTCGTCGGCTAACCGTTCTTCGGCCTCCTCGATCGAGACGTCCTCGCGCTCGATCTCGTAGTCCTCGGCGACGATCGCCTCGATCTCGCGCTCGAGCTCCGCGAGGTCCTCCTCGTCGATCTCGAGGTTGTCGAAGTCGTAGTAGAAACCCTCGTCCGTCGGCGGACCGATCGCGAGCTTGACCTCCTCGTCGTCGTACAGCCGCTCGACCGCCTGCGCGAGGCAGTGCGAGGCCGAGTGGCGCATCACGCGCAGGTACTCCTCGGAGCCGTCGGTGACGATCTCGAGTTCGGCGCCGTCGTAGACGGGCGCCTCCTTGGCGACGAGCTCGCCGTCGAGTTTGCCGGCGGCGGTGTCGCTTCCGAGCCCGGGCCCGATCTCGTAGGCGCAGTCCTCGACCGTCGCGCCGGCGTCGACCTCGAGCTCCGATCCGTCTGGCAGTACGACCGCTATCCGTTGCTGTGAATCTGATTCTGACATGGCTGTAGTCGGTTGGGGAACTTCGGTGAGAAGTTCGGACGGGCGTCCGCGCACGCCGCTCGCTGGCGGATCGCGTCCGACACAGCGAACGGTGGGTGGTGGTTAGAAGCGGGCGAGAGCCCCTGTAAAGCGGACACCTACCATCGTGGATACGAGTTGTCTCGAGCGGGATAAAAGCGTTGTGATGGTGTGCGCTCGGATCCCACCGGGCCTCGAGCGATCGGCGTCGGTACCCGCCAACGTCGGCGAATCCGCGGACAGTCGCGTGTATTAACAGGTTTTATTCGTTAGTTATATCCTCGAGAGAGTCCAACTCTCGCCGATGGCATTTAGCGACGACCTCCTCGAGCATGGCGGTCACGTTTGGGAGGCACAGCTCGACCACCCCTTCGTGGTCGAACTTGCCGAGGGAACCCTCGACGAGGCTGCGTTCGAACACTGGGTGAAACAGGACTACCGGTACCTGCTGGACTACGCGCGGCTGTTCGCGATCGCTGGCGGCAAGGCGCGCGACGAGGAGACGATGACCCACCTGCTGGGCGTCGCCCACCAGGTGCTGGACCACGAGATGGAGCTCCACCGGGAGTTCGCCGCCGACTACGGAATCTCGGTCGAAGAACTCGAGGACGTCGAGAAGGCCCCGACCTGCGTCGCCTACACGAGCTTTCTCGTGCGAACGGCCCATGAGGGATCGATCGCCGAGATCGCCGGGGCGCTGTACCCCTGCATGCAGGGCTACCTCGACGTCGCCGAGCACATGGCCGACCTCGCCGACGGCGAGCACCGCTACACCCCGTTCATCGAGATGTACACGAGCGACGAGTTCCGCGAGGCGACCGACTGGTGTCGGGAGTTCGTCGATCGCTGCGGCGAGCGCTACCCCGGCGAGCACGAGGCGATGCGCGAGGCGTTCCTCACGAGCGCCAAACTCGAGTACCGGTTCTGGGAGATGGCGTACACGCGGGAGGGATGGGAGCTGTGACCGCCGATTCCACGCCGGCGTCCTACGACGCGTACGCCGAGACCACCGCCGACCCCCGCTTTACCGACTGGCTTCGCGAGCGCTCGGAGCCGGCCTGGACCGACGCGATCACGCACCGCTTCACGCGGGAGCTGGGCGCGGGGACGCTCGACGAGGACGTCTACGCGACCTATCTCGTGCAGGATTATGCCTTCCTCGAGGCGCTGGTGGGGACCTTCGGTTTCGCGGTCGGGCAGGCGCCGGAGATCGAGGCGAAGCGGCCATTGATCGAGTTCCTCGAGACGATCACCGGCGAGGAGAACGACTACTTCCGGCGGTCGTTCGACGCGCTGGACGTCCCCGACGGCCGGTGGAGCGACCCCGACCGTTCGCCGACCGCGGCCGCGCTGGTCGACCTGCTGGGGCGCGCGGCTCGGGAGGGCGGGTACGCCGAGACGCTGGCCGTCCTCGTTCCGGCGGAGTGGATCTACCGGGAGTGGGCCACCGCGGTCGCGACGGAGTACGGCGACCCCGATACCGAACCGCCGAGCGACGGGGCCGACCTACCGTTCTACTACGCCGAGTGGATCGACCTCCACGCGGTGGGGTCGTTCGTCGCGTTCGTCGACGAACTCCGCGACCAGCTCGATGCGATCGGGGCCGAGTGTTCGCCGCGACGCCAGCGACGAGTCGAGGAGCTGTTCCGTCGAACGGTCGACCTCGAGGTTGCCTTCTTCGAGGAGTGTTACGAGTCGGCCGAGGGCGACGACCGGAGGTAGTTCCCTCGAGATCATCCGGACCGGTACTCGTTTCCCGGTCGATCGTAACGAGTAGCGTATGACAGCTACCGCCGTCCTCTTCGATCTGGACGACACCCTCTACCCGTACGCGCCGTGTCGGGACGCGGCGCTCGAAGCCGCACGCGAAACCGCCCGCGAGCTGGGCTACGACTTCGATTCCGAGGAGTTCGACGAGTTCTACCAGACCGGTCGCCGGGAGGTCAAACGCGAACTCTCCGGTACCGCAGCCACCCACGAGCGGTTCATCTACTTCAAGCGCGCGGTGGAGGAACACACCGGCGAACCGCGAGCCGGCGACGCCCTGGCGCTGGGCGAGGCGTTCTGGGAGGCCTACCTCGAGGAGATGGAGCTCTTCCCGGGCGTCGAGGAGACCCTCGATACCCTGCGGGAGAACGGTATCGATGTCGCGATCACGACCAACCTGACGACCCGCGTTCAGCTCGCGAAAGTCGAACGGCTGGGGCTCGAGGATCACATCGACGTTCTGGTCACCTCGGAGGAGACGGGCCGGGAGAAGCCCGGCTCGGTCATGTTCACCCTGCCGCTGGCGCGGCTGGATCGGCGCGTCTCGGAGGCGGTGATGGTCGGAGACAACGTCGGGGCCGACATCGTGGGAGCAAATGCCGTGGGTCTCGAGACGGTGCTCTGGAACGCCGATCCCGACGACCCGCTCGAGGGACGGCGGCAACCCGACCACAGGATAGATGCCTTCGGGGAGCTAACGGAGCTGGTACTGTGATCCTCGAGTCCGAGCGCCGACAGGTCGTCGCACACGCCGCCGAGCTGGCCGAACTGACCCCCGCGCGGACGGGGAACCTGAGCGTCCGAGAGGGGACGGACGGCGACGCGTTCGCGATCACGCCGACCGGCGTTCCCTACGACAGCTTCGACGTCGCCGAGACGCCCGTCGTCGGCGTCGACGGCGAGCAGCGCGAGGGCGAGATGGCGCCCAGCAGCGAGGTGCCGATGCACAGCGCGATCTACCGCCGCGAGGACGTCGGCGCCATCGTCCACACCCACTCGCCGTGGTCGACGGCGCTGGCGGTCGCTCACCAGCCGCTGCCGCCGATCCACTACATGATCGTCGCGGTCGGCAAGGAGGTTCCCGTCGCCGAGTACGCCCCCTACGGCTCCGATCAGCTGGCCGCGAATATCGTCGAAGCGATGGATGAGGCGGGCTCGACGGCGTCGTTCATCGAGAACCACGGGCTCGTGGTGACGGCGCCCGACCTCGAGACCGCCCTCGAGAACACCCACCACGTCGAGAGTTTGGCTCGATTGTACCTCGAGACGCGTTCGGCTGGTCTTGAGCCCCGACGGCTCTCCGACGAGCAGTTAGAGACGGTGCTCGAGAAGTTCGAATCCTACGGCCAATAAGAGCGAACCGGGAACAGCGCCAGTCCGTCGCTATCCCCGAAGATACGGTCGGAACAGGTCGTCCTCGTGGAGGTCGGCCGGGAGCGTTTCGAACCATCGAGCTGCCTCGATCTCGCCGGGTTCGGCGCCCAGCTGCTCGGTATCGGGAATCGCCCCGTCCGCTTGAGCATCGAAGACGACGAACTGCGCCGAAAGTCGAACGGTGGTATCAGATGCAGCTTCGGAGACGTACGTCTGCTCGACGACGAGCAGCGGGTCGTCGATGGTCGCCTCGAGCCCTGTCTCCTCGCACACCTCGCGTCGCGCGGCGTCGGCGAGCGCTTCGCCCGGTTCGACCGCGCCGCCGGGGACGATCCAGCCGTCTGACCAGCGGTTCCGGACGAGGGCGATTCGGCCCTCGGCGTCGGTAACGCGGGCGGCAGCCGTCAGTCCGGGTCCCTCGACGGTCCACTCCCGAAACGAGTCCACGTTCGCAGGTGAGAGTCGGATCGTCTGTTGCTCTCGCGGAACAGAGGGCGGGACGTCGACAGTCATTCGAGATCGATTTCGAATAGAGACAAGATCAGTCCCGCTCCGCCAGTAGTTCCTCGGCCGTCACGAGCGCCTCCATCTCGAGTCCCGCCTCTTCGACGTTCTCGCGGCCTCCTTCCTGTCGATCGACGACGACCAGCGCGCGCTCGACGGTCGCGCCCGCCTCTCGCAGCGCCTCGACGGCGTCGACTAGGCTCGTTCCCGTCGTGACGATGTCCTCGAGGACGACGACCTCCTCCTCCTCCTCGAGGCGGCCCTCGACCAGGTTGGACGTGCCGTACTCCTTGCGCTGCTTGCGGACGATGACGTAGGGGGCCCCCGCCGCGACGCTCGTTGCCGCGGCCAGGGGAACCGCGCCGAGGGCGACGCCCGCGAGCTTGTCGTCGGGCTCGAGTCGCTCGGCGAACGCTTCGGCGATCGCCTCGAGACAGTCGGGGTCGGTCTCGAAGAGGTACTTGTCGACGTAGTACTCGCTCGTGCCGCCGTGGGAGAGTTCGAACTCCCCGAACCGGACGGCGTCGGCCGCGCGCAGGGCGTCGATGAGCTCCTGATTGGTCATTGCGAAAAGGGGCGCGTTCCACCGAAATAAGCGGTCTGGTCCCGAGCGCCCGACGGTTCGACTCACCCGCACCGAGTTCCGGTTCGCCGACGGTTTTGTCAGCGGGTGTCGTCGGTCGGGGTATGGACCTCGCGATCACGAACGTCCTCGCACTGACGATGCGCGATGACCGACTGGGCATCCTCGAGGACGCGACGATCGGAATCGACGGCGGTCGGCTCGCGTACGTCGGCTCGAGCGACTCGTTCGACGACGAAGCGGAGCGAACGATCGACGGCGACGGCCGCGTCGCGATGCCCGGGCTGGTGAACGTCCACGCTCACACCGACCTGACGCTGTTGCGCGGCGGCGCCCAGGACGTCCCCGAGCTCGAGTGGATGAACCGCGCGCTCGGGCCGCTGTCGGCGGCGATGGACTTCGAGGGCCGCGTCGCGGGCGCCCGTCTGGGCGTCCTCGAGGCGCTTCGATCGGGCGTAACGACCGTCGGCGAGTACGCCAGAGACGTCGAACGGCTCGTCAGCGAGGCCCACGAGCCGATGGGCGTCCGCACCGTCGCGGCGGAGACGATCAACGCCGTCGACGGCCCGACCGACGATCTGGGACCCGACGAGCCGTATCCCCTCAGCGAGGAACAGGGGTGGAGTGGGCTCGAGCGAAACGAAGCGCTGTTTGACGCCTGTGCCGACCGTGAGCGCGTCTCGGCGCTGTACGGTCCGCAGGCGCTGGACATGGTACCACAAGGGCTACTCGAGGAAATCCGCGAGCGCGCCGAGCGCCACGGTCGGGGGATACACATGCACGTCGCTCAGGGCGAGCGCGAGCAGCGCCAGATCGAAGCTCGGTACGGAACGGGCGAGACGACGGTGAGCGTCCTCGAGGATTTTGGGCTGGTTTCCGATCGTGTCCTCGCAGCCCACCTCCACGGCGCAACCGCCGAGGAACGAGCCCGCCTGGCCGATTCGGGGGTCCGGATGGCCGCGAATCCGAGTTCGATCGCCGCGATTGACGGGATCACGCCGCCGTTAGTCGAGTACCGGAACTCGGGGGGCGTCGCGGGTGTCGGCACCGACCAGGCGCCGGGACCCGGTGGCCACGACTTCCTCCGGGAGCTACGGACGACGGCGCTGCTCGCGAAAACGAAGCGAGCCGATCCGACGGCGTTTCCGGCCTGGGAGGCCCTCCGGGTCGCGACGATCGAGGGCGCCCGTGCGCTGGGGATCGGCGAGCAGGTCGGGTCGCTCGAGGAGGGGAAGCGAGCCGATATCGTCCTGCTGGATCTCGAGCACCCCTCGACGGCGCCGACGGTGACCGAGCCGCTGCACACCGCAGTGCCGAACCTCGTCTACGGGGCGAACGGGGGCGTCGTCGACACCGTGCTGATCGAGGGCGACGTCGTCCTCGAGGATGGGGAGCTTCGGACCGCCGACGAGGAGGCGATCCTCGAGGAAGCGAACGAGCGCGCAACCGACGTGTTCGCTCGAGCCGGCGACGAGTGGCGAAAAGCCGACTCGGAGCTCGTCGGTGCGGTCGAGGAGGGGTGGCTGTAACGGCGGATCCTGGCCGTGGAACTCGTGTTCAGTGTCGGTCGACTGTCTATCTCGGTAGTAAGTAACTGTACTGTCCTGACGGAAATTATTTATATCTATGCTATAACTGATGATATATGTCTTCCAGAACCGCACCGAGAGAACTCCCTTCCGAAATAGGTGCGGGAGTTGCTGTCGTGCTGTTTGCGATTCTTGCATATGCGTTGCTAACCGGACAGATTTTCCTGGGGCTGTTCGGCGTAGTTATCATCGGACTCTCGGTCTATCTTCTGTATCTGTTTTATCGGCTAGTAGTTGCTGTCGAGGAAATCGCTCGGAAACTGTGACGCGGTCTCGACTACGAACAGCAATCCGCAGTACGATGACTGGTACTACTCGAGCACCGTCTGGGGTCGCTTGAGGTACATCTCCTGGTCGACGACGCGCTCGTAGATCTCATAGAGGGTGTCGATCGCCGCCTCGTCCGGCGAGAACTGGATGTGCACCACCGAGCGGTAGGCCCGACAGGTCGTCAGGAAGAAGTACAGCGTCTTGTGGTGTTTCGGGGTCGCGTCGACGACGCCGACCGACTCGCCCGACAGGTCGTCCGAGAAGTCGTTGAGCATCGCCGCGACCTCGTCGACGAGCTGTTCGTCGGGGCGGTACACCGGCGTGCCGAACGTCTGCTCGAGGAATCGGGTGGTCGACTTCAGAAACGGATTCGAGTCGAGCCCGGTCGGGTCGACCGCGGCGAAGGTGTCGTACAGCTCGAGCAAGGTCCGTAGCTCCTCGCGGGTGACCGCGATCGGCATGACCGGGTCTCCCTTGGGAAGCGAGTAGTCCGGAAAGCTGTGGCCTCCGGGGTCGGGGAGCGCCGAGAGCGTGTCGTCGATGCCCATACTCGACCCACAACGCGCGCTCCCTAACCGTTTCCGGGCGTCCTCGGCTCGAGCAGAAGGATAGGATCGGTCCCTCCTCGTTCGCGTTTCGCGGTTCTCACTCACTTCGGGCTCGCGGGTCACGTTCGTTCCCCGCTCGCTCCGCGATTCTCACTCACTTCGTTCGTTCCGAATCGCGCTCGTTCCGAACCGCGCTACTCGTACCCCTCGTAGAACCGATCCATTCGCGCGGCCATGACGAAGTCCGTCTCCCGGAGCCCGTCGATCTTGTGGGTCCACAGCTCGATCACGACCTCGCCCCACGAGAGGTGGATGTCGGGGTGGTGGAACTCCGCCTCGGCGAGTTCGCCGACCTCCTTCGTGAACTCGAGGGCGTCCCGGAAATCCTCGAACTCGTAGGTAGCCTTCAGGTGGTGTTCGTCGACGATCTCCCAGACGTCCCGATCGAGGTCCTCGAAGAGGGGGATCAGTTCCTCGCCCTCCAGGGGGTCCTCGTCGCCGGTGCAGGCGGTACACTCCCGATCCGCGAGTTGGGTTTCTGCCATACGCGACCGTACGGGCTCCCGCCCCATGTACCTGATCGACACACCCGTCGACGACGACTCGAACCGTACACAGTTACTGTAATCATCATACACAAATTTTTTATCTCGGCTGCACGACCTCCTCAGTAGAGCCCACATGTCCCAGGAGATCTTCGACGAACGGGAGTACGAACGCCGGCTGTCGCGGACCAGGGAACGGCTCCGCGAGGAGAACCTCGACGCGATCGTCGTCTCCGATCCGGCGAACATGAACTATCTCGCGGGGTACGACGGCTGGTCGTTTTACGTCCACCAGGCCGTCGTCGTGACGGCCGAGCGCGAGGAACCGGTCTGGGTCGGCCGCGAGATGGACGCCGGCGGCGCACGAGCGACGACGTGGCTCTCCGAGGAGAGCATCCGCTCCTACAGCGACGACCACGTCCACTCGCCCCACGACCTCCACCCGATGGACTACCTCGCGGGGGTCCTCGAGGAACTCGAGGTCGCCGACGGCCGGATCGGCCTCGAGATGGACGCCGCCTACTTCACCGCGAAGTCCTACACGCGTCTGCAGGAGAATCTCCCCGAGGCCGAGTTCGAGGACACCACCCTGCTCGTGGGCTGGGTCCGCATCAAGAAGTCCGATCGGGAACTCGAGTACATGCGCCAGGCCGCTCAGATCTCCGAGAACGCGATGCAGGCGGGGATCGACGCGATCGGCGAGGGGGTCCCGGAGTACGAGGTCGCCGCCGAGATCTACGACGCCCTGATTCGAGGTACGGACGAGTTCGGCGGGGACTACCCCGCGATCGTCCCGCTGATGCCCTCCGGCGATCACACCGACACGCCCCACCTCACCTGGACCGACCGCGAGTTCGAGGACGGCGACCCCGTGATCATCGAACTCTCGGGCTGTCGCCACCGGTATCACTCCCCGCTGGCCCGGACGACGTTCGTCGGGGATCCGCCCGCCGAACTCGAGGAGGCCGCCGACATCGTCGTCGAAGGGATCGAGGCCGCCCTCGAGGTCGCCGAACCCGGCGTCACCTGCGAGGCCGTCGAGGAGGCCTGGCGTGAGACCATCGCCCAGTACGGCATCGAGAAGGAGGATCGCATCGGCTACTCGATGGGACTGGGCTACCCCCCGGACTGGGGCGAACACACCGCGAGCATCCGGCCCGGCGACGAGACGGTGCTCGAGGAGAACATGACGTTCCACATGATTCCCGGCATCTGGACCGCCGAAGTCGGAATGGAGATCAGCGAGACCTTCGTCGTTACCGACGACGGAGTCGAAACCCTTGCAGGGTTCCCGCGAAAACTGTTCACAACGTAAGACTCATGACAACGACACCACCCGAGCAGGACAACGATTCAGGAGAAAGCGACCTCGATTCGGCGCTCGTGACGGCTCGCCGCCAGTTAGAGCGCGCCGCGGCCCACGTCGACGTCGAGGACGGCGTCGTCGAACGACTCAAACACCCCACGCGAGTCGAGCAGGTCTCGGTTCCGCTCGAGCGCGACGACGGCTCCGTCGACGTCTTCACGGGGTACCGCGCCCAGCACGACGACGTTCGCGGCCCGTACAAGGGCGGGCTGCGCTATCACCCGGAGGTCAACGCCGACGAGTGTACCGGCCTCTCGATGTGGATGACCTGGAAGTGCGCCGTGATGGACCTCCCCTTCGGGGGCGGGAAGGGCGGCATCTCGGTCAACCCCAAGTCGCTGAGCAACGACGAGAAGGAACGGCTCACCCGCCGGTTCGCGGAGGAGTTGCGGTACGTCATCGGCCCGACGCGGGACGTTCCGGCGCCCGACATGGGTACCGACGCCCAGACGATGGCCTGGTTCATGGACGCCTACTCGATGCAACAGGGCGAAACGATCCCCGGCGTCGTCACCGGAAAGCCGCCGGTCGTCGGGGGAAGTTACGGCCGCGAGGAGGCGCCCGGCCGCTCGACGGCGATCGCCGCCCGCGAGGCCGTCGACTACTACGACATGGACCTCGAGAACACCTCGGTCGCTGTCCAGGGATTCGGCAGCGTCGGCGCCAACGCGGCTCGCCTGCTCGAGTCGTGGGGCGCCGACGTCGTCGCCGTCAGCGACGTCAACGGCGCGATCTACGACCCCGACGGGCTCGATATCGGCGCGATCCCGACTCACGAAGAGGAGCCCGAGGCCGTCCTCGAGCAGGACGCCCCCGAGACGCTCTCGAACGAGGAGATTCTCGAACTCGACGTCGACGTCCTCATTCCGGCGGCGATCGGGAACGTCATCACCGCCGACAACGCCGACGACATCGCGGCCGACATCGTCGTCGAGGGCGCGAACGGGCCGACGACCTTCGCCGCCGACACGATCCTCGAGGAACGCGGCGTCCACGTGATTCCGGACATCCTCGCAAACGCGGGCGGGGTGACGGTGAGCTACTTCGAGTGGCTCCAGGACATCAACCGCCGCAAGTGGAGCCTCGAGGAGGTCAACAAGGAACTCGAGTCGAAGATGCTCGATGCCTGGGAGGAGGTCCAGACGGAGGTCGAGGAGAAGGAGCTGTCCTGGCGTGACGCCGCCTACGTCGTCGCCCTCTCGCGGATCGCGGAGGCGAAGGCGACGCGCGGACTCTGGCCCTGACTATCGGAAGCAGTCGACGAGCGTCCCCGTCGAGACGGGATCCGGCGTCTCCGTCTCGCTCGGGACGGAGCCCGACGGTCCCAGCGAGAGGCCCGTTCTGACGGCGGCCGTCTCGTCGACGGCGTAGACGGCCCCGCCGTAGCCGTCGGCCGTCGCCCACGGCTCACCGTCCTCGTCCACGCCACCTGGCGTCTCCGCGTACCGCACGCGGACGACGTGAATCTCGTCGTACCAGTCGAACCGTCTGACGTCGTCGAACTCGATCGAGTAGTCGACGACCCGTTCGGGTCGATCGCGAGAACAGCGAGCGTCGTTCCCGGCGTACGCACGCTCGTGGTCGCGGACGAACGCGACGACGCCGTCCCCATCGAAGGTGATCGGCGGATCGGGGTACGGTTCCGTCTCGGCACCGTCGGCCGTCTCGGTGCTGTCGTCGGCTCGTTCGATTTCGACGTTCTCGAGGTCACACGCCGGCCGCGACGCCTCCTCGCAATCGAAGCGCTCCGCCAGCGAGTCCTCGGCACCGCGTCCGTGGGGATCGCCTAGCACGCCGGAGGAGACGGCGCCCACGCCGATCATTCCGAGGAGCACACGGCGTTTCATAGAGGGTGTCCGGCGGAGCTTGGTAAATACTTTCTCCGTATCGGCCACCGAAAGAACCGGCGGCACCGACGACATCGACGGCACTGGCCCGCGCTGGTGTCGGCTCAGTCGTCCCTGTACCGGCCGATCTCGACGAGGTTTCCGTCCGGATCCCGGACGTACACCGACTCGAGGCGACCGACGGTGCCGGTTCGCTCGACCGGCCCCTCGACGATTTCGACGTCCCGATCGCGGAGGCGGCGTTCGACGTCCTCGATCGGCGTCTCGGTTAGCAGGCAGAAGTCGCCCGCGCCGGGGTTCGGTGCCGCGGCGACGTGCTCGACGTCGGTGTCGACGGGGTGGAGGTTGATCTTCTGATCACCGAAGCGCAGCGCCTTGCGCTCGCCCGTTCGGCCGTCGTCGAAGGTGACGACCTCGGCACCGAGCGCCTCGTAGAAGGTGCAGGTTCGCTCGAGGTCCGAGACGGTGAGCACGAAGTGATCGATCCCGGTGAGGTTCACGGTCGTTCGCCTCCGACTGACTGGTACATACTCGGTCCTTCGCGGGTGCGACGGATAGTCCTCCCTACGTTGGTCGCGCTTCGCGGATACCGGTCCTCCCGGAGAACGGCGATGAAATCGAAGGGGTTTCAGAGATTACCGCGAGAGTGCCTCGGAAACCTTCTCGATCGGGTGGGGCGGTTCCTCGTGACCGTCGTAGCCCGCAATCTGACTCCGACAGGACGCGCCGGGGGCGACGACGGTCTCGCCGTCGCTGCCCGCGATCTGCTCGAGGAGAACGTCGCCGATCTTCCGGCTCAGCGAGTAGTGTTCGGCCTCGTAGCCGAAGGAGCCGGCCATCCCACAGCAGCCCGAATCGAGGGCGTCGACCTCGTAGCCGACCGTTTCGAGGACGCCGGCCGCGTGGCCGTCCTTCTTCGTCGCCTTCTGGTGGCAGTGGCCGTGGTAGGTCAGGGACTCACCAGACGCTGCGGTCGGCAGCCGATCGACCAGGTCGAACCGCTCGAGATACTCCATGACGCCGTAGGTGCTTTCGGCGACGGCTTCGACGTCGGGACCCGCGAGCAGATCCAGATAATCGGACTGGAGCATGACGGCGTCGGAGGGCTCGACGACGACGACCTCCCAGCCGTCCTCGACGTACGGGGCGAGCGCCTCGACGTTCGTCCGCGCGCGCTCGCGGGAGACGTCGAGAAAGCCCTTCGAGTGGGCCGGACGACCGGTCGCCGTCACGTCCTCGGGGATTCGGACGTGGACGCCCGCGGTCTCGAAGACCTGCACCGTCGCCTTCCCGGCCCGCGGGTGGTTGTAGTTGGTGTAGGCGTCGGGGACGAGCAGCACCTTGCGGTCGGCCTCTACAGGGTCGACCCGCGATCCTCGAGCGTCGAACCAGTCCTCGAGCGACTGGTCGGCGAACGAGGGGAGGTCGCGCTCGCGGGCGATTCCGAGGGTCTTCTCCGCGACGACTCCCGATCCGGGCAGCGATGCGGCCCAGTTCGAGACGGGCGCCAGCGCGGAGCCGACGGCGTTGAGCCGATCGACGTTCGCGAACAGGCGCTCGCGAAGTCCCGCACCGTGTTCCTGGTGGGCGGCGTGTTCGACCTCGGCTTTGAGCTTGGCCATGTCGACTTCGCTCGGGCAGTCCCGGGCACAGCCCTTGCAGCCGATACAGAGGTCCATGATCTCGGCGAGGAACTCCGTGTCGGTGGCCTCGGCCTCGAGGTCGCCGCTCATCGCCTGGCGGAGCATGTTCGCCCGGCCCCGCGTACTGAGACTTTCCTCCTCGGCCGCGCGGTAGGTCGGACACATCACGCCGCCGGTAGTCTCCTGGTCGCTGCGACAGCCCCCGCAGCCGTGACAGAGCTCGGCCATCCCCTGGAACCCGTTTTCGTTCTCCCAGCGCAGGGCGGGCTCGAAACCGGCCTCGAACTCGTAGTCGGGGTCGAACCGCAGGTGCTCGGTCATCCGGTGGTCGCCACAGACCGTCCCCGGATTGAGCAGCCAGTCGGGATCGAACGCCGACTTCAGATTGCGGAAGAGCGCCCAGACGTCTTCGCCGTACAGCTTGCGGTTCCACTGGGTTCGGGCGTGGCCGTCGCCGTGCTCGCCAGAAACGGAGCCGCCGTACTCGACGACCAGATCCGTCACCGCGTCGGCGAGGGACTCGAACTCCTCGAGCCCGGCCTCGCTTTTCGTGTCGACCAGCGGGCGCATGTGCATACAGCCCGGCCCCGCGTGGGCGTAGAAGCTCGCAAAGGTGTCGTGGTCGGCGAGCACCTCCTTGAAGTCGGCGACGTAGTCGGCGAGGTTCTCGGTCGGGACCGCGGTGTCCTCGATGAACGAGATGTGTTTGGCGTCCGACGTACGGGAGAGCAGGATCGGCGCCGCGCTCTTGCGAAGCTTCCAGAGCTCGGCGCGCTCGTCGGGCGCGTGGGCCTCGAGCGCGTCGAAGGCGCGGACGGGGTCGCCGGAGGCGGTCGCGTTCCCCGCGTCGTCCGCGTCGTCCTCGTCCGCGGTCGGATCCGGGACGATCTCGTCGGACAGCCGATCGGCCAGCAGGTCGGCGACCTGCTCGCGACCGTGGTCGTCGTCCTCGGCGTAGAACTCCACGAGCAGTGCGGTTTCGGTGCCCGCGGGAAGCTGTGCGACGACGTCGGCGAACTCCTCGGTCCGCCCGGCGAGGTCGATCAGCACGTCGTCGATCGCCTCGATCGCCGCCGGATCGTGGCTCCGGACGATGGTGTCGACGTCGGCCATCGCCTCGAGCAGGTCCTCGTAGGTCAGCAGGGCGACCGACGTGGTCTCGGGGATCGGCTCGAGGGAGACCTCGACCTCCGTGAGCACGCCCAGCGTCCCCTCGCTGCCCGCGAAGACCCGTGCGAGGTTGACCGTCGCGTCGGGGTCGGGTTTGCCGTCGATCTCGACGGAGTCGCCGCTGTTCTCGTCGAAGGCGTCGGGACGGCCGTAGGCCTCCGCGACGAGCCGATCGAGGTTGTACCCCGAGACGTTGCGTTTCAGTTGCGGGTACGCCGCGGCGATCGCCTCGCTCTCCTCGTCGATCACCCGTCTGAGGGCCTCGTAGATCCGTCCGAGCAAATCCCCGTCGGGATCGGCCCGCTCGCGCAGCGTCCCAACCGTGACCTCGCCGAAGCGCTCGACGGAGCCGTCCGCGAGGACGACCTCGCAGGCCTCGACGTAGGCGTCGGTCTTGCCGTACTGCAGCGAGTGGGCGCCCGTCGAGTTGTTGCCGACGGCGCCGCCGATCGCGCTGCGGTTTCCCGCGGCGGGGTCGGGCGCGAACTTCAGCCCGTGGGGCTCGAGCTCGTCGTTGAGTTCGGCGAGGACGGCCCCCGCCTGCGCGGTCGCCCGGCGCTCGTCGGGATCGATCTCGAGGAGGTCGCCCATGTGAGTCGTGAAATCGAGAACGACGGCCTCGTTGACCGCCTGGCCCGCGAGGCTCGTTCCCCCGCCCCGCGGCAACACCGGGATCTCCCGGTCAGCGCAGTAGGCGACGACGCTCGCGACGTCCGCGGTCGATCGTGGCAGGACGACGCCGATGGGCGTCATCTCGTAGGCGCTGGCGTCGGTCGCGTACAGCTGGCGGCTGTACTCGTCGAAGCGGACCTCGCCGTCGATCCGCCGCCGGAGGTCGGAGACGAGTCTCGGGCGGTCGATCCGACCGCCGACGTAGTCGTAGTCCGCCCGCGAGTCGGCGGCGGGATCCTCGGCTCGAGGATCGTCGGGCGGCCCTAGCTGCACGTCCTCGGGCGCCGCGGTCTGATCGCTGTGGTCGGTCGTCGTTCGATCGCCGTGATCGGTCGTCGACCGGGTGTCGTCGCTGGCCATGGGGTCAACTCGAGTCCGGGCGGAACACGACGTTTTCGAATCCGCGCCCGTCCTCGAGCGCGTCGACGTTCGTCGCGACGATGTCGGCGAGCCGATCCCAGTGTTTCGGCGTGTGACCGCCCGTGTGGGGAGTGATCAGGCAGTTCTCAAGGTCCCAGAGCTCGTGGTCGTTGGGCAGGGGTTCGGGGTCGGTGACGTCGAGGGCGGCGCCCCGAATCCCGTTGAACTGCAGCGCCGAGACCAGCGCGTCGGTGTCGATAATGCCTCCGCGGGCCGCGTTGACGATTACGGCTTCGGGGGACAGCGTCGCCAGCGCGTCCTCGTCGACGAGGTTGCGCGTGAGGTCGTTCAGCGGGCAGGCGAGCACGACGTACTCGCTGCGCGAGAAGGCGTCGTGAATATCGTCCTCCTCGAAGCCCAGTACCTCGTCGGTCGGGCCGCCCTTCGAGGGCGTGTAGCGAATGCCGATCGTCTCGACGCCGAACCCCTCGAGTCGCTGGACGATCTCCTGGCCGATCGAGCCGAGGCCGACGACGGTGACGGTGCTGTCGGTGAACTCGTGGGACTGGAAGTGGCGCCACTCGCCGTTCGACTTGCGCCGCCACCCCTCGTGGAGGTTCCGCGCGAAGACGAGCATGTTCGCGATCGACTGCTCGGCGATACCGGGCGCGTGGATCCCGCCTGCGTTCGTGACGACGACGCCGTGCTCGGCCAGCGCGTCCATCGGCACGTGGTCGGTGCCGGCGAACGTACACGCGAACAGCTCCAGTCGATCGGCGTCCTCGAGCAGCTCCTCCTCGATCGTGACGCCCGTGACGATGCGGGCCTGCGGAACGAGTTCCCGTTCTTCCTTCGGCGTCCGGGCGAGTTCGACGGTCGCCTCGGGGAGGCGCTCGCGCAGCGTTTCGGCGTACGATTCCATCGAGAGTCCTTCCGTCCCCTCGCGGAGGACGACGATATCTGGCTTGCTCATGATAGTTCACGTTGTCACCATCTACCTTATCCTTTTTGTGTAGTCGACGTTAACGACAATTGTGTACAATTAAGTTCGTGGGGGGAGTCATCGACTCCCATGAGCGAACCGATCCGGAACCGACTCTCCGCCGTTCGCCGGGATTTCCACTGTCACCCGGAGCCCGCGTGGCGGGAGTTCTACACCACGTACCGCCTCGTCGAGGAGCTCGAGCGCATCGGCGTCGACGAGCTGGCCGTCGGCGCCGACGCCTACGATCCGGCCGATCGGATGGCCGTCCCCGGCGAGGACCGACTCGAGGACTGGCTCGCCCGCGCCCGCGAGTGGGGGGCCGACGAGGACGTCCTCG
The DNA here is from genome assembly GCF_043677095.1 of Natronococcus roseus. NCBI lineage: Archaea > Methanobacteriati > Methanobacteriota > Halobacteria > Halobacteriales > Natrialbaceae > Natronococcus > Natronococcus roseus. Next base: position 581,958 of record NZ_JBHLJR010000001.1, on the reverse strand, counting down.
AGTGCATGGCCGACGGAAACACCGGCGCCGTCGCGGTGCTCGACCGCGGCGAGGGGCCGGCGATCGGCCTGCGCGTCGACATCGACGGGCTGTTCATCGAGGAGGCGGGCGACGACGCACACCGCCCGGCCGCCGAGGGGTTCCGTTCGAAGATCGACGGGGCGATGCACGCCTGCGGCCACGACGTCCACATGACCTGGGGGCTCGCGGCGCTGGAGGCGATCAAGGACAGCGACTTTTCGGGCAGACTCGTCGTCTTCTTCCAGCCCGCCGAGGAGGTCAGCGGTGGGGGGTGTCCGATGGCGAAGAGCCGCTTCGCCGACGATCTGGACTACCTGCTCGCGGCTCACGTCGGCCTCGACCATCCGACGGGTGAGGTCATCGCGGGGATCGAGAAACCGCTGGCGATGTGTCACCTCGACGTCCACATCGAGGGCGAGTCGGCCCACGCGGGCAAGGCGCCCCAAGAGGGGGCGAACGCCATGCACGCGATGGGGACGGCGATCGAGAACATCTACGCGATCCCGCGCCACGCGGACGGGATGACCCGCGTCAACGTCGGGTACGCCGAGGCCGGCAGCGCGAGCAACGTCATCGCCGAAAAAGCGCGAATGGAAGCGGAGGCCCGCGGCGAGACGACCGAGCTGATGGAGTACGTCGAATCGCGGTTCGAACGGGTCGTCCGCTCGGCGGCGAAACTGCACGACTGCGAGGCCGAGGTCGACGTCGTCAGCAGGTCGCCACGGGCCGACAGCGACCCCGAACTCGCCGCCGTGGTCGCCGACGTCGCCCGCGACGTCGAGGGGATCGACCGCGTCATCGAGCAGGCCGACTTCGGCGCGAGCGAGGACGCGACCTTCCTGATGGAGCGGGTCCAGGAGGACGGCGGGCTGGCAACCTACCTGATCGTCGGCACCGACCACCCCGACAGCCACCACACGCCCCACTTCGACGTCGACGAGCGCAGCCTCGAGCACGGCGCCGCCGTCCTCGTGGAGACGATCCGCGCGCTCGAGGATCGAGGGCCTCGAAGGGGATCGCGGTCGTCACCGGCGACGGAGGGGACGCGGTGAGCGACCGCCGAATCTCCCGCGAAGACGTCGAGGCCGCTCGCGATCGGATCGGCGACGTCGTCCACCGCACCCCGCTGGACACCTCGCGGACGTTCGCCGAACTGAGCGGCGCGGCATCGGTCGGGCTCAAACTCGAGAACGTCCAGCGGGCGGGCTCGTTCAAGATCCGGGGGGCGTACAACCGGATGGCCCAGCTCTCGGAGCGCGAACGGGGGGCGGGGGTTATCGCCTCGAGCGCGGGCAACCACGCCCAGGGCGTCGCGCTGGCGGGCGACCTCCTGGGGATCGAGACGACCATCGTCGTCCCCGAAGTCACTCCCGCGGCGAAGATCGAGGCCACCCGCGGCTACGGCGCCGAGGTGATCGTCGAGGGCGAGATCTACGAGCGCTCCTACGAGTACGCCCTCGAGCGGGCCGAGGAGACGGGCGAGACGTTCGTCCACCCCTTCGACGACGAGGCGATCATCGCGGGCCAGGGAACGGTCGGACTGGAGCTGCTCGAGCAGTATCCCGAGCTCGACACCGTCCTCGTCGCCATCGGCGGCGGGGGGCTGATCTCGGGGATCGGCACCGTCGTGAAGGCCGCCGACCCCGACGTTCGGGTGATCGGCGTCCAGCCCGAGGGGGCGCTCCACGCCAAACCCGCCCTCGAGAACGACCGCATCCACGAACTCGCGGACGTCGACACCGTCGCGGAGGGGATCGCCGACACGCGGATGCTCGAGACCACCTTCGCGAACGCCCGCGAGGTCGTCGACGACGTCGTCGGCGTCACGGACCGCGAGCTCGCGACCGCCGTCACCCTGCTCGCCGAGCGGGCGAAGACGGTCGCCGAGACCGCGGGCGCGGCCCCGCTGGCCGCAGCCCTCTCCGAGGAAACCGACCTCGAGAACGACCGCGTCGCCGTCGTCGTCTCCGGGGGGAACGTCAACCTCTCCGAGCACGCCGAGCTGACCCGCACCGGCCTCTTCGAACTCGAGCGCTACGTCGAGGCCCGGCTGGCCGTCGCGGGCTGGCCGACGACCGTCGGCGAACTCGTCGAGACCGTCGAGGCCGAGGGCGCGGCGCTGGACGTCCTCGAGCGCGCCCGCCGCGGCCCCGACGACCATCCGAACCGGGTCCCCGTGACGGTCGGACTCGAGGGCAGCGGGCCGGAGCACTTGCGGGGCGTTCTCGAGTCGCTGTCGGAACTCGAGGATGTCTCGGTCGTCAAGAGCGGGCTCGAGTAGGCGGGGACGCGTCGCCGACTCGTAGCCGACCGTAGCGGGCCGACAGTACTATTTGTTTCTAATATTGACCTTCTGTATGAAAGTTCACGAGACGGGCGTCGTCGCCGCCCTCGTAACCGTGCTGTTCGTCCTCCTCTCTCGGGCGACGGAACTTCTCGGCGGCCTCGTCCAGCGCGGCGACGGTCCGGACGTACTGCCGACGCTTGGCACCCGCGAGGAGACCGTCGCCGCGTACGGGGCGGCGGTCGGTATCCTCGACCAGCTGCTCCTCGCCGGAATCGCGATCGGGGTCGGCTACGCCCTCGGTCGGCGGATCGACCTGACTCGAGAGTACCGTCGATTCGTCGTCGCGGTTGCGATCGGGAGTGCTGCGGGCGTCGTCCTCGTCGGAGCGGCAGAACAGCTGCTGTGGGGAGCCCGTTCGTTCGGCGATCCCGGCGTCTTCGTGCGCGTCCTCGAGGTTGCCTCTCTGACGGTGCGGGTCGCGCTCCCGATCACCGGTTACGTCTTTGCGGGTGCGGCTCTCGCTCGGTTAGGGGCGGTTCGAGGGGAGCCGGGGCCAGAAAGAAACGGCAGTGATCGCCCGGCCGACGCGTAGTATCGGCTCGAATCGAACAAACGCTGCGCTACGGCTCGAGGACGACCTTGACGCAGTCGTCCTCCTTGTCGTTGAACCGCTGGTACATCTCGGGGCCGTCATCGAGATCGCCCGTGTGCGTGATGATTTCGGAGGGATCGATCTCGCCGTTCTCGATCGTCTCGAGCAGTTCGTCGAGGTAGGCCTGGACGTGGGTCTGGCCGGTGTTGATCGTCAGCGCCTTGTTCATGATCGGGCCCATCGGCGCGTCGTCCATCCCGTCGATGTAGACGCCCGGAATCGAGAGCGTGCCGCCCTTGCGACAGGATTTGGCGGCCTGCTGGATCACGTAGGGACGATCGGGCTCGTCGGGGACGGTGTCGACGCAGGTCGAGTGGGCCTCCGAGCCGACGGCGTCGATACACCGATCCGGCCCGTAGTCGTCGGTGGCATCCATCAGCCGGTCGTAGACGTCCTCCTCGGAGTAGTCGATGACCTGGGTGTCGGCGTGGCCCCGTGCCATCTCGAGGCGTTCCGGAATCCGATCGATGGCGATCACCTGGTCGGCGCCCATCATCCAGGCGCTCTGGATGGCGAACTGGCCGACGGGGCCACAGCCCCAGACCGCGACCGTGTCGTTCTCCTCGATCTCGGCGTTCTCTGCGGCCATGTACCCCGTCGGGTAGATGTCGGAGAGGAACAGGACCTCCTCGTCCGAGAGGTTCGAGTCGATCTTGATCGGGCCGACGTCGGCGTGGGGAACCCGCAGGTACTCGGCCTGCCCGCCGTCGTAGCCGCCCAGCGTGTGCGAGAAGCCGAACAGGCCGGCCGGCGAGTGGCCCATCGACTCCGCGGCCATCTCCGCGTTGGGGTTGGTCTCGTCGCACAGCGAGTACATGTCGTTCCCGCAGAACCAGCAGGAACCACAGCTGATCGTAAAGGGGATGACGACGCGGTCGCCCTCGCGGAGGTTGTCGACCTCCTCGCCGACCTCGACGACTTCGCCCATCGGCTCGTGGCCTAAAATGTCTCCCTCCTGCATCCCCGGCATGAAGTCGTTGTAGAGGTGCAGATCGGAGCCACAGATCGCCGTCGCGGTGATCTCGACGATCGCGTCCGTCGGTTCCTCGATCTCGGGCTTGGGGACGTCGTCGACGCGGACGTCCTGTTCGCCGTGCCAGCGGAGCGCTTTCATGACGGCTCAACCCTCATCGACCGGTTCAGTAAAAGCGCGGCTTGTCCTCGCAACGGGCGCGCGAGCGAGCCGATCGCCGGAAAACCGCCGCGAGACGGAAACTTCTAACTACATCTGTGGTGAACGATCGCGCATGACCCTCGAAGTCGGCGTACTCGGCTACCGGTTTATGGGGAAAGCCCACGCGAACGCACTGGCGCGGCTGCCGATGTTCTTCCCGGACGCCCCGGACGTCGAGCGAAAGGTCCTCGTCGGCCGCGACGAGGAGGCGCTCTCGGAGGCCGCGGAGCAGCTCGGGTTCGCGGCGACGGCGACCGACTGGCGCGAGGTCGTCGACGACGTCGACGTCTTCTACAACCTCGGGCCGAACCACGTCCACGCCGAGCCGTCGATCGCCGCCCTCGAGGCCGGGACGCCGGTCTTCTGCGAGAAGCCCCTGGCCCCGACACTCGAGGAGGCCGAAGAGATGGCCGAGGCGGCCCGCGAGGCCGGCGTTCCCAACGGCTGTGCGTTCAACTACCGGTTCGTCCCCGCGATCCGATACGCGAAACGGCTGATCGACGACGGCGAGATCGGCGAAATCCGCCACGTCCGCGGACGCTACCTCCAGGACTGGCTGGTCGATCCCGAGGCACCGTGGGCCTGGCGCCTCGACGAGGAGATGGCGGGGTCGGGCGTGCTCGGCGATCTAGGCGCCCACACGGTCGACCTCGTGCGCTTTTTGGTCGGCGACGACGAGCACGCGGGCGACATCGAGCGACTCAGCGGTCACCTGCAGACGTTCGTCGACGAGCGTCCCGTCGAAGGGGAAGACAGCGAGACGCGGCCGGTCACCGTCGACGACGCCTACTCGGCCCAACTCGAGTTCGCGAACGGCGCGATGGGCACCCTCGAGGCCACCCGCTACGCCACGGGTCACAAGAACGACCACACGATCGAGATCCAGGGCAGCGAGGGCAGCCTCCGGTTCTCCCTCGAGCGCCTGAACGAGCTCGAGGTGCTCCGCCGGGGCGAGAACCGCGGCTACGAGACGATCCTCGTCACGGACGAAGACGACCCCTACGTCGACCACTGGTGGCCGCCGGGCCACGTCATCGGCTGGGAGCACACGTTCGTCCACGAGAACTACGAGCTGCTCAGCGCGGTAGCAGACGGCGGGACGTTCGAACCCAGCTTCGAGGACGGGCTGGCCGCCCAGCGGATCCTCGCGGCGATCGAGGATAGCGACGAGCGCGGCGAGTGGGTCGATCTCGAGTAATCGCGGTTCGCCGTCAACTATCGGAGAGAGCAGTACGGAACGGACACCAGAAAACTAGCGTGCCGAAAGCAGCGTCCGTTTCCCTCGCCATTCGGCTCATCTAATCGGTATTCAGTTGACACCTCCCTTTTCAGCTTCCATTTCCTTCTGTCGTCGCCTCTCACGTTCCGAAAGGTTGCTTTCCCGGTCCTGTGGATACCGGTCAGGCTCGTCGTTCACGTGCATCGCACGGATGAGTATGAGGAAAGCAAGGACTATCAGTCCGACTGATAGGTACAGTGCTACTCCGAGCAGAATTCCTCCGAGGCCCAGAGCGGTACACAGCAGGGCTGCTTTTCCGTATTTGTTGAGTTTGGATACCAATGGTATCGACATGTAACCGAGTGGGATGTCAGAATACAAGTATTTTTGGACGCTAATGATGTCGGCTTTGATTTCCCACTCCGACGGGTTCGATGGCATTTTTAACAAGAGACACGTGCTCTACCGACTTCATACGAGTTCGACCTGCCCTTCTCACGAGAAACGAGGACGGTATCGCACCGGCGGAAGACGAATACGAGAGTCACCACAGCCGACACGCCTATCGGCGAGACGCGAAAACGGGTCGACCGACCGATGACCGAAACGATTCTCATCACGGACTTCGACTTTCCCGACCTCGAGATCGAACGCGACGTCCTGACCGACCGAGACGTCGAACTCGTCTCGGCCGACGCCGAAACCGCCGACGAGGTGATCGAGGCGGCCCGGGAGGTCGACGCCGACGCGTTGCTCGTCCAGTACGCGCTGATCGACCGATCGGTCCTCGAGGCCCTCGACATTGCGGCCGTGGGACGGTACGGGATCGGCGTGGACGCGGTCGACCTCGAGGCCGCCGCCGACGAGGGCGTCGTCGTGGTCAACGTCCCCGACTACTGCGAGGACGAGGTGCCGACGCACACGATCGCGCTCCTGTTCGCCTGCGTTCGCAAGACCTCGCTGTACGACCGCGAGATCGCCGAGGGAACGTGGGACTGGACGGTCGGCGCACCGATCCACCGGCTAGCGGGCAAGACCCTCGGCTTCGCGGCGTTCGGGACGCTCCCGCGGGGGATCGCAGAGCGGCTCTCGGGGTTCGACCTCGAGTTCGTCGCGTACGATCCCCACCAGTCCGCCGACGAGCTCGCCGAGTACGGCGTCGAGAAGGTGTCGTTCGACGGGCTGCTCGAGCGCTCCGATATCGTCTCGGTGCACGCGCCGCTGACCGAGGAGACGCGGGGGCTGTTCGACGTCGGGGCGTTCGCCGCGATGGACGACGACGCCGTCCTGCTCAACACGGCCCGCGGCGCGGTCGTCGACGACGAGGCGCTGGCGACGGCCCTCGAGGACGGCGAGCTCGCCGCTGCGGGACTGGACGTGCTTCCGGAGGAACCTCCCGAGGACTCGCCGCTGGTCGGCCGCGACGATGTCGTCTGTACGCCTCACGTCGCGTGGTACTCCGAGGAGTCGATCGTCGAGCTTCGAGAAACCGTGACTCGAGACGTTCTGCGCGTGTTGAGCGATGACCGGCCCGAGAACCCGGCCAACGAGGACGTTCTCTAAGGGACGGTAGTCGAGCGGATTCGGGAGCGATCGCTCGTCCGAACGGTTAGTCCGAGTCGACCCGAACGACGGTGTGGATCTCGTCGTAGCGGACGCTGCCCTCGTCGGCGGGCTGATCGTCGAGCTCGAGGTAGCCGGGCTCGAAGCCCGTTACCGTTCCTTCGAGCTCGAACTTCTGGCTGTCGTCGGCCCACTCCTTGCTCTGGACCTCGACGACGTCGCCGACCGCGACGTGTTCCTGTACCAGCTCCTGTGCACGCTCTCCGTCCGCGTCCGGCGGGATCGTTAGTTCCGTCATGTACTCGAATCGAACGGCGGCTACGCGTAAAGTGTTGCTGTCGTCGTATTCAGCCGGGCGACGGACCCGGGGCATTGTGGTCCGACGACTTTTGTACGAACGCGCCGAAAAATCCGGTAATGAAGACCATAAAGGACAGCGTCCACGACCACATCCGAGTCGACGGCGTGGCTCGAGCGCTGCTCGATACCCCGGAGGTCCAGCGCCTCCGTCGGATCGCCCAGCTAGGGACCGTCTCGCTCGTGTATCCCTCCGCGAACCACACCCGATTCGAGCACAGCCTCGGGGTCTACCACCTCGCCTGTGAGGCCCTCGAGGGGCTCGGTATCGAGGGGAAGCAGGCCGAGCGCGTCCACGCCGCGGCGATGCTCCACGACGTCGGTCACGGTCCGTTCAGCCACAACCTCGAGTCGCTCACCCACCGTCGGACGGGGCGTTACCACGACGACGTCGGCGAGTTGCTCGCCGATGGCCAGGTCGGCGACGTCCTTCGGGAGCACGACCTCGAGCCCGAGGCGGTCGCCGGGCTGGTCGCCGGCGAGGGGCGGTTCGGCCAGCTCGTCTCGGGCGAGCTCGACGTCGATCGAATGGACTACCTCGTCCGGGACGCCCACCACACGGGCGTCCCCTACGGGACGATCGATCACGGCCGACTGGTTCGGGAGTTAACCTTCACTGACGGTGAACTCGTCCTCGACGAGGGGAACGTCCAGACCGCCGAGAGCCTGCTGGTCGCGCGGGCGCTGATGAACCCGACGGTGTACAGCCACAGCGTCGCCCGGATCAGCAAGGCGATGCTTAGACGGGCCGCCGAACGCCTGCTCGAGGCGCCGGAGGCCGGCGTCGACGCCGAAACGCTCCAGCGGATGGACGACTACGATCTGACGGTTGCGCTGCGTAACTGCGAGGCGACGAGCGCGTTCTCGCGGCGACTGGATCACCGGGACCTGTTCAAACGCGCCGTCTGGGCCGAAATCGACGACGTGCCGGGCGGGATCATCGAGAGCGACCACGAGGCGATCCGGGAGTTCGAGCGCGAGATCGCCGGCAGGGTAGACGTCGATCCGGCACACGTCATCCTCGACGTGCCGGGACGCCCGTCGATGACCGAGTCGACGAGTCGCGTGCTGGTCAACGGCGACGTCCGACAGCTCGGTCAGCAATCGCCGCTGGTCGAGGCGCTGCGAGCCGCCCAGTACTCCCAGTGGCGACTCGGCGTCTACTCGCCGACCGAGCTTCGCGAGCGGGTCGGGCGGGCTGCCGTCGAGGTGCTCGGGCTCGACATCGAGGGCACGCTCGTTACCGAGGTTCGGGACGGGCTCGAGACGACCCTCGACGAGTTCGTCGAGTGACGCTCGGAGGCGAACGCAAACGGTTGAAGGGACGGGCCACGAAGAAGCGAGCATGGAACGAACCGGGACGATCCTCCGCGGTAGAGACCTCGAGCCCGTCGAGGGACGCATCGTTATCGACGGCGAGGGACGCATCGAAGCCATCGAGGAGGAGTCGGTTGACAGCTCGGATATCATCCTCCCGCCGTTCATCAACGCTCACACCCATATCGGTGACTCGATCGCCAAGGAAGCCGGCGGCGGGCTCTCGCTCGAGGAGCTGGTCGCCCCGCCCGACGGGTTGAAACATCGGCTCCTGCGGCAGGCCTCCCGCGAGGAGCTCGTCGGTGCGATGGAGCGATCGCTTCGGTACATGCAACGCGGCGGGACCGCCGCCTGTCTCGACTTCAGGGAGGGCGACGTCGAGGGCGTCCGGATGCTCGAGGACGCGGCCGAGGGCCTCGAACTCGAGGCGCTGTCGTTCGCCCGCGGCTCGGTCGCAGCGATGGAGGCGGGCGACGGGTTCGGGGCCAGCGGGGCCAACGACGCCGACTTCGAGGACGAACGCGCCGCGACCCGCGAGGCGGGCAAACCGTTCGGCATCCACGCGGGCGAGGGCGACCCGAGCGACCTCGACGGCGCGCTCGCCCTCGAGCCCGACTTTCTCGTCCACGTCGTCCACCCCGAACCGGACCACCTCGAGCGAATCGCCGACGCCGAGGTTCCCGTCGTGCTCTGTCCGCGGTCGAACCTCGTCACCGGCGTCGGCTTCCCGCCCGCGGCCGAACTGGCCGAGCGGACGACGCTCGCGCTCGGGACCGACAACGTGATGCTCAACTCGCCGTCGATGTTCCGGGAGATGGAGTTCCTCGCGAAGTGTTCCGAACTTCGGGCCGAGACGATTCTGCGGATGGCAACGGTCAACGGCGCCGATCTCGCCGGGCTCGAGGGTGGCGCCCTCGAGCCGGGAGCGCCCGGACGGCTGCTCGTCCTCGACGGGGATTCGGACAATCTCGCTGGAGCCCGGGACCCAGTCCGGGCCACGGTGCGGCGAGCCGGCGTCGACGACGTTCGGGAGGTCGTCCTCGAGCCGTAGCGTCGGTCTCGGCACGGACGGCCCCTCCGAACGGGCGGCTGTCGGTCGAGAGCGCCGATTCTCGTCCTCTACCAGATAATATATAACTACTAGAGAGTGTTTTAATCACTACATTTCGACCTCTTAGATGCCATATTAGGCACGTATTCGAAATCCACAACCGTCGAAGCTGAATTATATTTCTAGTAACCAGTGAGTTATCTGAATAGTAGTAATTCCGGGTAACCGATTAGTTTGATCCGTGACGCAAGACAACCGAACCAGACGGCGCGTACTTCAGGTCGGCAGTGGCGCGGCCATTGCCGGGCTCGCGGGATGTACCGACTTCCTCTCCGACGATGAGGACGACGAGGACGACGAGAACGGCGATCCGTCGAACGAGTCCGACGGTGGAAACGGCGGCAACGGTGGCAACGGCGACGACCCGAACGGCGACGACGACAAGGACGAGATCGAGGAGCCGAAGGGCGTGCTCGATCCGGTCCCGACGCCGGACGACCCGAAATCCGCGTTCCCGATCGCCGGCACGGGCGACGCACCCGTGACGATCAAGCTGTTCGGCACCTGGAAGTCGACCGAGACCTCCGAGTTCATGCTCGAGGAGTTCACCGAGCTGCTCGAGAAACACGTCAAAAAGGGCGAGGTCGACCTCGAGGTCCACGCCGTCGCCTCCCTCGGCGGGGCGGCGCTCCACGGCGACGACGGGGAGCGACTGGCTCGAGCCGGACTGGCCGTCTGGGACCACGACCCCGGCCAGTTCTGGACGTTCGTCGAGTGCATCGCGATCAACATCGACCTCGAGGAAGAATGGGCGACGCCGAAGCGACTCGAGCACGTCGCCGAGAAGTCTGACGTCGCCGACCCCGAGACGGTGTACGACGCCGCCAGCGGCGACGCGTACCAGGACGAACTCGACGAGACGATCGACGAGGTCGAGACGATGGACGTCGACGACGTTCCCCGGGTCAGCGTCGACGACACGGTCTACTCGCCCACAGAGGAGACCGACGAGCTGTACGCGGCCATCGAGGCCGCCGTCGAGACGGAGACGTAACGGACCGGAAACGGTCGTCGATTGGGTCATTCACTTTTTCGATCGGAATCAGGGTGCACGTGCCGACAGTACGGTTTAGTTGCTTCTGACCGCAGGTTGGGTATGACACTGTCCGTTACGGTCGCCGACGTACACCGAATGACGCCGGACGCCAAGCAGTTCCGGCTCGTCGCCGACGATCACCGCTTCGAGTTCGATCCCGGCCAGCACACGTCGGTCCACTTCGAGGCCGACGGCGAGGAGCAAGAACGGCCCTACACGGCGATCAACGCCCCCGGAACGAACCAGCTCGTGCTGACGATCAAGCGCTACGACGACGGCACCGGTTCGGTCTACATGCACGACCGGACGCCGGGCGACGAGATCGAGATCGATCCCGTCGACGGGAACCTCCACCTCCGCGATCCCGAGCGCGACGCCCTCTTCGTCGCCACCGGAACGGGGATCACGCCGCTGTATCCGATGATCAGACAGTACGCCAACGAGGGTCAGGGGACGGCCACGCTCGTCTTCGGCGAGCGCGACCAGGAGCACCTAATCTTCCGGGAGAGTCTCGATCAGCTTCGGGCGGGGACCGACGCCGTCTCGGTCGAGTACGTCCTCTCGGACGCCGACGACGACGCGGCCTGGAACGGACGAACCGGCCACGTTCAGGGCCACCTCCAGGAATCACTCGAGGGCCTCGAGGACCTCGCGAACGTCGACTGCTACGTCTGTGGCGTTCCGGAGATGGTCCTCGAGACCCAGGACCTGCTCGAGGACGCCGGCGTTGACGGCGATCGGGTCTTCACCGAGGGATGGGAGGCAGACGCGGCCGACGAGGATTGAGTCCCTCGTACGAGGTCCGTTCATCACGTGCACATCGCCTGACAACGACGGGTCTCGGCGGTTAAAAACATCGCAATAGGTGCGAAATTTTTATACCAATGGAGCCTGAAGCATCAGGTGCCGACGAACGTCGGCATCGATCACACTCCCCTCAGAAACCAGCGCCACACCCGCTGTCTCTCATGGGGGCGTGTCGTCGCCACTCCCCCCACCCCCCACCGCTCGAGCTTCCCCCCGTTCGAGCGGACCGCGGCGACGCGCCTCCGTTGATCGCGCTTTTCCGCGGTCGAACGCGCTCGTAGAGTCGGCTTCAGTCGGCGCGTGAAACGTTTATACACCGGATAACGCCGGGTTAGCCGTCGATCGTCGCCTCGAGCTCGAGCAGCCCGAGGTAGTCCGGGGCCGCGCCGCTGGTTCGAAACTCCGTGACCGTCGAGTCGACGAACTCGTAGAACTCCGATTGCGTACTCGGAATCATCGGCTGGCCGTCCTCCCGCAGGAGATAGGCCGGGGCGTTCGTACTGCGGATCCGTTTCTGTTGTTCCGCCCAGGCGTCGCCGGCGTAGAGGAAGACGCCGAACGAGAAGCGACCGGCGGCGACCGCGTCACGTTTTGAGTCGAACTCATCGGCCTCCTCGATTCGGTACTCCTCGTCGCTGAGCCAGGCGATCGCGGCAGCTCCCTCAGCTCGGAGGAGGTAGACGTCCCAGGACAGCGTCTTGTCGAAGATCGCCCAGCCGTTTCGCGGGCCGATCGTGTCGATCTGAACGCTGAAGGCCGGTCGGCCGCGAGAACCGCTCGGCTCGTGGACGAACGTCGCGTCGTACCCCGGAATCCGGATCCCGCGGTCGTGGTAGGCGACGCCCTCGATCGGAATCTCGACCTCGAGCTCGTCGATCAGCGCGCGAACCGAGAGCCCGCCCGTCTGCTCGAGGCGCTCGAGAAAGGACGGGAGTCTCGAAACCTCCGCCCAGACCGGCGCCTGGGGCGCGCTCATCGGTCGCCTCCGTCGCCGGGCGCTTGGCGTTCGTCCGTACTCGTCCCGTCGGTTCCGCTCGCGAGCGAGCCAGCCGTGTTCATGCTCGTGTGAGACGGGCTCGTCGCCGATGAGCCTTTCTGACTCGGAGCGAGCGCGCAGTCGCGAGACCCTCGCTCGAGCCGGAGCGACACGCCTTTTTGACCGGGCCGGGCAGATAGAGGTATGGATCCAAAGCGGGAGCTTACGAGCGTCGATCTCGCGGCCCTCGTCGGGGAGTTCGGCACCTACGAGGGCGCGAAGGTCGACAAGGCCTACCTCTACGGCGACGACCTTCTGCGGCTCAAGATGCGGGATTTCGACCGCGGTCGCGTCGAGTTGTTGATCGAGGTCGGCGAGATCAAACGCGCCCACACGGTCGCCCCCGAACGGGTGCCCGACGCCCCTGGACGGCCGCCCCAGTTCGCGATGATGCTTCGCAACCGACTGTCGGGGGCCGACTTCGTCGGCGTCGAGCAGTTCGAGTTCGACCGCATCCTCGAGTTCGTCTTCGACCGCGACGACGGCACCACCCGCATCATCGTCGAACTGTTCGGCCAGGGGAACGTTGCGGTCACCGACGGCGAGTACGAGGTGATCGACTGCCTCGAGACCGTCCGGCTGAAATCCCGAACGGTCGTCCCCGGCTCGCGCTACGAGTTCCCCGACTCGCGGACGAACCCGCTGTCGGTCTCGCGGGAGGCCTTCGACCGGGAGATGGACGATTCCGACACCGACGTCGTCCGGACGCTCGCCACCCAGCTCAACATGGGCGGGCTGTACGCCGAGGAAGTCTGCACCCGCGCGGGCGTCGAGAAGGCGATGGACATCGAGGACGCCACCGAGGACGACTACCGCCGCGTCTACGAGGCCATCGAGCGGCTCGCGCTCGACGTCCGAAACGCGAACTTCGACCCGCGGCTGTACCGGGAGCCGGTCGAGGAGGACGGCGAGACCGAGGAGTCGGAGTCGCCCGACGACGGTCCGGTCGTCGACGCCACGCCGTTCCCCCTCGAGGAACACGAGGAGGCCGGCCTAGCCGCCGAACGCGCCGACAGCTTCCTCGGCGCGCTCGACGACTACTTCTTCGAGCTCGAGCTGGAAGACGAGGAGGAGCCCGATCCGACCGAACAGCGCCCCGACTTCGAGGAGGAGATCGCCAAACACGAGCGGATCATCGAGCAACAGCAGGGCGCGATCGAGGGGTTCGAACAGCAGGCCCAGTCCCAGCGGGAGAACGCCGAGTTGCTGTACGCCGAGTACGGAGTCGTCGACGACATCCTCTCGACGGTCCAGGAGGCCCGCGCGCAGGATCGCCCCTGGGACGAGATCGAGGAGCGCTTCGAGGAGGGGAAGGAACGCGGCATCGAGGCCGCCGAGGCGGTCGTCGGCGTCGACGGAACGGAGGGGATCGTCACCATCGAGCTCGACGGCGAGGAGATCGACCTCCTCGCCCGGCAGGGCGTCGAGCAGAACGCCGATCGGCTCTACACCGAGGCCAAACGCATCGCGGAGAAAAAGGAGGGCGCGCTGGCGGCCATCGAGGACACCCGCGAGGACTTAGAGGACGCCAAGCGACGCCGCGACGAGTGGGAGGCAACCGACGAGACGGCCGACGACGACGAGGACGAAGCGCAGGAGGAGACGAACTGGCTCGAGCTGGCCTCGGTCCCGATCCGGGAGAACGAACCCTGGTACGACCGGTTCCGCTGGTTCCACACCAGCGACGGCTACCTCGTGATCGGCGGACGAAACGCCGACCAGAACGAGGAGCTCGTCAAGAAGTACCTCGAGCCGGGCGATACGGTGCTTCACACCCAGGCCCACGGCGGCCCCGTCACGGTGCTGAAGGCGACCGACCCGAGCGAGGCGTCCTCGTCGGACATCGAGCTACCCGACTCGAGCATCGAGGAGGCCGCCCAGTTCGCCGTTACCTACTCGTCGGTCTGGAAGGACGGCCGCTACGCGGGCGACGTCTACGCCGTCGACTCGGATCAGGTCACTAAGACCCCCGAGAGCGGCGAGTACCTCGAGAAGGGCGGGTTCGCGATCCGCGGGGACCGCACCTACTACCGGGATACGCCCGTCGGCGTGGCGGTCGGCATCCAGTGTGAGCCCTACACCCGCGTCATCGGCGGCCCGCCGTCGGCCATCGAGGGCCAGGCCGAGACGACGATCGAACTCGAGCCCGGTCGGTACGCCCAGGCCGACGCGGCGAAGCGGCTCTACCGGCAGTTCCGCGAGGAGTTCGCCGACGAGTCGTTCGTCCGGAAGATCGCCAGCCCGGACCGCATCCAGCACTTCATGCCGCCGGGTGGGAGCCGAGTCAAGGGGGAGTGACCTCCTCTCACGGCTTGCCGGCCGTGGTCACTCGAGGTCGAATCGATCGAGCGTCATCACCTTGCTCCATGCGTCCACGAAGTCACGGACGAACTCCTCCTCGCCGTCAGCGGCGCCGTAGGCGTCCACGAGGGTGCGAAGTCGGGCGTTCGAGCCGAAGATGAGGTCGAAGCGGGTGGCTTCCCACTCGACGTCGTCGGTATCGCGGTCGCGTATCTCGAAGCGTTCTCGGTCCTCCGAGACCGGATCCCACTCGTAGCCGATATCGAGCACGTTCACGAAGAACTCGTTCGTCAGGGTGCCGGGATCGTCGGTGAAGGTGGCTCGGTCAGCGTCCCCGTAGGTCGCACCCAGCGCGCGTAGGCCGCCGACCAGCACCGTCATCTCGGGTACCGACAGGGTCAGCAGGTGCGCGTGGTCCACCAGCCGTTCCTCGGGCGAGTCGTACAGGTCGTCGTACTCGCCGCCGAGGTAGTTCCGGAAGCCGTCGGCCTTCGGCTCGAGGGCTTCGAAGGATTCGACGTCGGTTTGCTCCTGTGTGGCGTCCGTGCGGCCCGGTTCGAACGGCACGTCCACGTCGTAGCCGGCCTCGTCCGCCGCCCGTTCGACGGCTGCGTTGCCGCCCAGAACGATCAGGTCGGCGAGCGAGACGTGGACGTCGTCGCGCGAGTCGTTGAACTCCGTCTGGATCTCCTCGTAGGTGTCCAGTGCCGTCTCCAGCTTGTCGGGCTCGTTGACCTCCCAGTTGCGCTGTGGTTCGAGGCGGATCCGTGCGCCGTTGGCGCCGCCGCGCTTGTCGCTGTCGCGGTACGTCGACGCCGACGCCCACGCGGTCTTGACCAGTTGCGGAACGGAGAGATCTGACTCGAGGATCTCCGTCTCGAGTTCGGCGATTTCCTCCTCGCCGATAGGGTCGTAGTCG
Source organism: Natronococcus roseus (assembly GCF_043677095.1). Taxonomy (NCBI): domain Archaea; kingdom Methanobacteriati; phylum Methanobacteriota; class Halobacteria; order Halobacteriales; family Natrialbaceae; genus Natronococcus; species Natronococcus roseus. Next base: position 566,158 of record NZ_JBHLJR010000001.1, on the reverse strand, counting down.
GCGTCCGGGATCGGGTCCTGCCAGATCATCGTCTCCTCGGGGACCTCCGGACCGACGTACCGCTCTTTCGGACCCATGTCGCGGTGGAGGAGCTTGAACCACGCCTTCGCGAAGGACTTCCGGAACTCGGTGGGGTTCTCCTGGAAGCGCTCCAAGACCTCCCGGTAGTCGGGGTCGTGTTTCAGCGCGACGTCCGTCGTCAGCATCATCGGCAGCTGGGTCTCCGACTCGTCCTGGGCGTCCGGCGCTTCCTCGAGCGCGTCCTCGTCTTTCGCCCGCCACTGCCACGCGCCGCCGGGGCCCTTGTGGGGTTCCCACTCGTGGCCGAGCAGGTTGTCGACGTAGCCCATGTCCCACTGGATCGGCGTCGCGTTCCACGGCCCTTCGATACCGCTGGTGATGACGTCGAGCCCGCCGATCTTGTCTTCGCTTTCCTTGTGTTGCCAGCCGAGGCCCTGCAGGTCGATGGGGGCCGCCTCGGGCTCAGGGCCGACCATCTCGTCGGGGTTGTCAGCGCCGTGGACCTTCCCGAAGGTGTGGCCGCCGGCGATGAGCGCGACCGTCTCCTCGTCGGTCATCGCCATCCGCTGGAACTCGTTGCGGATGTTCTTCGCGGAGCCTTCGAGGTCCGGTTCGCCGTACGGCCCTTCGGGGTTCACGTAGATGAGCCCCATTACGGTGTTCGCCAGCGGATCCTTGAGATCGCCCACCTCTCCCTCGTGGAAGCGCTCGGGCGAGGTCTCCTCCCACTCCATTTCGGGACCCCACTCGACGGCCTCGTTGGACTTGTACGCGTCCTCGCGGCCCCCTGCGAAGCCGAACGTTTCGAAGCCCATCGACTCGAGGGCGACGTTTCCGGCGAGGACCATCAGGTCGGCCCACGAGAGCCGGCGGCCGTACTTCAGCTTGACCGGCTGGAGCAGGCGGCGGGCCTTATCGAGGTTCGCGTTGTCCGGCCAGCTGCTCTCCGGCGGGAGCCGCTGGAGACCGCCGGACGCACCAGCGCGTCCGTCGAGCGTGCGATACGTCCCCGCGCTGTGCCACGCCATCCGGATAAACAGTGGTCCGTAGTGGCCGTAGTCGGCCGGCCACCACTCCTGGGAGGTCGTCATCACCTCCTCGATGTCCGCCTTCACTGCCTCGTAATCGAGTTTCTGGAATTCTTCCGCGTAGTCGAAGTCCTCGGCGTACGGACCGGCGTCCACGGTGTTATCGTCGAGAATATCCAATCGCAATAGATTCGGCCACCAGTTTTGGTTGGACCACGTCATGTGGTAACAGGATCGGGACTACCCTATTAAGATTATCTACCCACCTACTATGCTGAATCTCTTCTTTGCAAGTAGGAGATGGGTAAATCGGGTCGTCCCGTCGATCCGGTCGACTCCCTGTACTGGGCCGGTCGAGCCGATCAGACAGTTCGATCGACCGCGACGACGTGTGCGTCTTCGGGATCGAACCCGACGAGGACGTCGCCGGACAGCGGATTCCGCGTTCGGACGAGTAGCTCCTGCCCGTGCCACTCGAGGTGGACCCGCGTCGTCTCGCCGAGAAACTCCGCGCTCCGGACGGTCGCCGTCGTCGCGTTTTCCGTCTCGAGGCCGTCGCTCGGATCGGCCGCGACGATCAGGTTCTCCGGTCTGACGCAGAGCGCGAGGGCCCGGCCGACGGCGACGTCGCGTTTCCCGGGGGCGACGGTGAACGTCTCCGGACCGACGTCGATCGATGCGAGCCCGTCCCCGTCGAGCGACCGAACCGTTCCGTCGAACACGTTGTTGTCGCCGACGAACTCCGCGACGAACCGCGTCTCCGGCCGGCGGTAGATATCCTGCGGGGTCGCCACCTGCTCCGGCGTCCCGGCCCGCATCACCGCGACGCGATCCGAGATAGCCAGGGCCTCCTCCTGGTCGTGGGTGACGTAGACGGTCGTGATTCCCAGCTCCTTCTGGATCGCCCTCACCTGAATCCGGAGTCGCTCGCGCAGCTGGGCGTCGAGCGCGCTCATCGGCTCGTCGAGCAGGAGGACGTCGGGGCCGGGCGCCAGCGCGCGGGCGATCGCGACCCGCTGTTGCTGGCCGCCCGAGAGTCGATCGGGTTCCCTGTCCTGCATCCCCTCGAGGTCGACCAGCTCGAGTAACTCCCGGACCCGTTCGTCGTCCGAGACGCCGCCGGGCGGGTCGGCGAAGTTGAGTCCGTAGGCGACGTTCTCGCCGACGCTCATGTGAGGAAACAGCGCGTAGTTCTGAAAGACGACGCCGACGTCCCGGGCCTCGGGCGGGACGCCGGTGACGTCCTCGCCGTGGAACCGAACCGCGCCGTCGGTTGCCGACTCGAAGCCGGCGATCAGCCGCAGCGTCGTCGTCTTTCCACAGCCGGAGGGACCGACGAGCGTAAAGAACTCCCCCTCCCGAACCGACAGCGAGACGCCGTCGACGGCCGTCGTCCCGGCGTAGCGTTTCGTGACGTCCTCGAGTTCGACGGCGATTGGGCGGTCCCCGGTCGGCGACTCGGCGCTCGAGTCCCGATCCCCGTCCTCGAGTCGCTCGAGGGAGCGATTCGGTTTCTCAGATGCCAAAGCTCTCACCTCCGAGGCGGTCGATGATCACGAAACTGATGCTCGTGACGACCAGCAGGACGACGCCCATTGCGGTTGCGGGTCCGAGCCGACGCCCGATGAACCGTTCGATCGCGACCGGCATCGTGTACTGATCCGTTCCGGTCGCGAGGATCACCGTCGAGGAGAACTCGCCCATCGAGATGGCGACGACGAAGGCGGCGCCCGCGACGACGCCCGGCCAGACCAGCGGGAGCTCGACGTCGTACAGCACTCGCGCCCGGGAGGCCCCCAGCGCGCGGGCGGACTCGACGAGCGAGCGGTCGACGGACTCGAGCCCCGGCGCGACGGTCCGCACGACAAACGGGTAACACGAGACCGCGTGGGCGGCGACGATCGCCGCGGCGCCGCCCATCGTGATCTGCCAGCCCGCGAGCTCGATGCCGAAGACGGGCCCTCGCAGGAGGCCGATCCCGACGATGATCCCCGAGACGGCGAGCGGGGCCATCGCCACGGCGTCGACGAGCTTTCGACCTCGGTAGCGTCTGGTCGTCAGCACCGAGACGACGACGCCCATCGGAAGGGCGAGCGCGAGCGCGCCGGCGGCAAAGAGCAGGGAGTTTCGGATCGCGGGCCAGGGCCGGACCTGGAACGCCGCGGCGGTCTGCTGGCGGTCTATCAGGAACCGGTAGTGATCCAGCGTGAGTCCGTTCGGGCCCGCGACGCTCGCGTAGAGCATGCTGACGATCGGCGAGACGAAGACGACCAGCGCGATCGCGGCGTAGACGGCGATCCCGGCCCGCGGGGCCAACTCGCGGACCGACAGCGACGGCGGCGAGAGCGGGCGACGCGGGAGCGGACGCACGCCGCGCGAGCGGACGACGTGGTTCGCCTCGTAGCGCAGGTAGCCGTAGAGGATCCCGAGCGTGATGACGAGTTCGACGATCGCCAGCGCGGCCGCCTCGGCGTAGTTCAGGTCCTGGATCAGCCGGTAGACGAACACCTCGACGGTCGCCAACTCGAACCCGCCCAGCGCCAGCACGATCGGGAACGTGCCGAAGGTAAAGACGAAGGTGAGTGCGGCACCCATCAGTACGGCCGGGTACAGCTGCGGCGCGACGACGTCCCGAAAGGCCCGGAAGGGGCTCGCCCCGAGGCTGCGGGCGGTCTCGATCGCGCTCGCGTCGACGGACTCCCAGGCCGCGGTCGTCACCCGCGCCACCAGCGGGGCGTTGTAGAAGGCGTGGGCGATGAGGATCGCCTCGAGCGTGAACATCAGTTCGATCGGGCCGAGCCCGACGAGTCCGAGCAGTCGGTTGAGCGTGCCGTTCTGACCGAACGTCGCGACGAAGCCCACGGCGACCATGATCGACGGGAGGACGAACGGAAGCACCGTCAGCGAGCGCAGCGTCTGCCGTCCGCGAAACTCGTAGCGCGCGAGGACGTACGCGGCGGGGACGCCCAGCGCGACGCTGAGCAGCGTCGAGAGAAACGCCTGGTACGCGGTGAAGCCGACGATCCCGATCCGGCGATCGGCAGAGAGCAGGTCGCTCGCGACCGCGAGCGGTGACTCGCCGGCGAACAGGCGGGCGACGTCCCCGAAGTAGAACGGGTCCCGAAGGAGCTCGAGGAAGACCGCGAGCGTCACGGCACCCTCGACGACGACGGCCTCGACGAACACCGTCGCGACGGGGTAGTAAAACAGCACGACCAGCAGGAGGATCGTTCCGAGGCCGAACAGCGCGATGGCCCGACGCTCGAGGCGGTTGCGGATTCCCCTCGCGTTCCGTCGCCCCGTCGGCTCGTCTTCCGCACGGGGGTTCTCGGAGTCGGAACCAGAAGCGGGAACGTCGACGGGCGTGGTCGCTCCGCCATCGGCTTTCGGATCCGAGCGATCGTTCACGCGGCCACCTCCGCGGGTTCCGTCGTTGGGCTACGGTTCGCGAGTCGGTTCAACCACTCGGTGGTACCGGGGACCGAAACCACTACGTGACGACCGCGGCAACGGTCGGCGATGACAGTTTTCGCACTGCTTCGCGTAACGCCGATCACCGACGACGACGCGACCGAGAACGTGGCGGCCGCGATCGACGCTCTCGAGGAGTACGACGTCGAGTACGAGACGACACCGATGGCGACCACCCTCGAGGCTGAGGACGTCGAGGAGCTGTTCGCGGCCTGTGGGGCTGCCCACCAGGCGGTCGACGGCAGCGAGGTCCAGACGCTGGTGCAGGTCGACGACAGACGCGAGAAGTCGATGACGGCGAGCGACAAGGTCGACGCCGTCGAGTCGGAGCTCGGACGCGACGCCCGGAGCGACGGCGACTGAGGCGTCGCTCGCGCCGTTCGCCGCTTCGCGACGCCCGCGGTCGGATCGTCCGGAGCGCTCGAGACCACGGCTCGTTCAGTGGTCGCCTGCGGCGACCTGCTCCCACTCGCCGAGCCAGTCGTCGAGGTTCGCCTCGAGGTCGTCGTAGTCGAAGAACGGCGTGTCGTCGGGCACTTCGGCGTACTCCTCGTACACCTCCGGCAGCTCGGTTTCGTCGTTGACCGGACCCGTCACGTTGCGTTCGGCGATCACCGCCTGGACTTCGGGATCGAGGATGAAGTCCATGAATTCGTGGGCGAGTTCGTCGTTCGTCCCGTCGGCGAAGCGGGCCATGCCGGCAACGTTGGCGTAGGCCTGATCGTGCAGCAGCGAGACCTGGTGTTTCTCGAGATCGTTGTCGGCGCGCTGGGCGTAGACGCGGTCGTTCGCGTAGGAGGCGACGACCGGAACCTCGCCCTCCTCGAACTGCGCGTAGACCTCGCTCCAGGAGTCGAGGACGCGGGTGTCGTTGTCGAGCAGCTCCTCCCAGTACTCGAGGTACTCGTCCTCGCCGAAGTGGTCGATCGTCCACAGCAAGAAGAGCAGCCCCGTCGTCCCGCGCTGGGGGTTCGAGACCGCGATCTGGCCCTCGTACTTCGGATCGAGCAGGTCGTCGAACGTCTCGGGAGTATCGACGTTCCGGCCGTCGTAGACCATCGCACAGAAGCTCCGATAGGTCGGGATCACCCGTCCGTGCGGGTCGAAGTAGTGTTCCTCGTCGACGTTCGCGACGTGCTCGAGGGCGTCCTCGTCGGTCTCGACGAACAGCTCGTCGTCGGTATTCTGGTCGGCCCGGACGACCTCGTGGGGGTTTAGTCCCAAGTAGAGCTCGGGCTCGATCTCGACGTCCTCGTTGTGGCGTTCGATGTAGTAGTTCAGCTCCTGTTCGGGCGTGTGCCACTCGAACTCGACGTCGTACCGGTCGGCGAACTCGTCAGCGATCCACTCGCCGGGGCTGTCGCTGGGCGCGTCGACGAACGAGGTGTTCGCCGCGACCCGGAGCACGTCCTCGTCGTCGCCGTTCCCGGTCGTTCCGCCGTTGTCTCCGTCCTGTGAGATGCAGCCGGCCAGACCGAGTCCGGCGACTGTCCCCCCGCTCGCGAGAAACGTCCGTCGTCTCATTACCGAGTGATCACAACCGGTGGTACGTAAGGGTCGCGCTTTCGATCCGACTCAGCCGTCGCCCGCCGTCGGCAATCGAAGCGTCGGCCCGTCGAGGATCGGATCCGACGCGTCCTCGAGATCGAGTCGCCCCGTCGCGGCGAGCGTTCGCAGCGCGTAGAGGTTCCGGAACGCCGGGAGCGCCTCGAGGACCGCGTCGTCGACGATGCCGTACCACGAAAGCGGGTGGGACCCGGGCTCGCTCCAGGCCGACCGCGGCGCGAGAAACGGCGGCTCCCAGTCGCCGCCGCGCTCGGTGAACTGGCGAACCGGCGAGTGCCGAATCAGCGCGAGGTGACGATCAGCGGCCGAGAGCGTCCGATCCGTCAGCCCCGCCCGTTCGTCGGGGACGTCGGCCGCGCGTCGATACCGCTCTCGCGCGAGGTCGGTGTGGAGTCCCTTGCCCCGTCTCGCCTCGAGCGGAACCCGTTCCCAGGCACGAACATAGGCGGGGTCCCACAGCGGCAGCCACCAGTCGAGACCCGCGTCCTCGTAGACCCGAAGGTCCCCGTTGGTGAACGTCGCCATCCGACCGCGCCACTCCCAGCGCTCGTAGGCCGCGGCCGCGCGCTCGGGATCCGCGACGGCGTCCGGGTCGCGGTCGCCGCAGAGCCCGCACCGGATCCGCTCGCGCGCGGCTCGTTCGAACGCCTCGTCGTCCCACTCCCACAGCGAGTAGTGGCGCTCGAGGACGTAGTCGGCGAGATCTCCGAGCGAGGGGGCGATCAGCTCCCGGTCGAGCGCGTCGTCATCGGCGTCGACGGCCGGTCCGCAGCCGACGCTCGCGTCCGTCTTCCGTTCGCGCTCGTCGACGAACCGCGGCAGCCGCTCGCTGGGCGTCGCGACGGTGTGGCCCGGACAGTACAGCGCGTCGGTCGGGAGCCGTCCGTCGGCGACCAGCTCGCGGACGGCGGGCCACTCCGCGAGGAAGGGGAGCGCGTCGCCCCCGAACGCCTCGCGATCGTACCGCCGTCCGTCCGGGCCGCGGTACCACTCTCGCCACGTCGACTCGTCGTAGTCACAGAACTCCCAGCGAATCCCGAGGCGATCCGCGATCTCCCTGCTCAGTTCGACGTCGGGGTGGCCCGACCTGCCGAAAGTAAAACTGATCACCTCCCGGCCGCGCTCGACGAGCGCCGACGCGAGCAGCCGAGAGTCGTAGCCGCCCGAGAGCGGGACAACGACGGGACGGTCGCCCGCGACGCGCTCGAGGCGGTCGAGCGCGGTTTCGAGGGCCGACTCGAGGCGGGCCCGCGGGGCTTTGGTCCCCGGTTCGTCGACGGGACCCGAGGGCCAGTACTCGCGGTAGGTGCGTCGAGTGACTCCCCCGTCGTCTATTCGAACCACTTCGCCGGGCTGGGTCGCGTACACTCCCGACCAGATCGTCTCCGGACCGGTGACGTACCGCGTCAGGAGGAACTCGCTCTCCGCGATCGGATCCGTCGGCGCCTCGAGCGCCTCGCGGACGACGCGGCCGCGATCGGAGACCGGCCCGTCGGGACCGTAGTACAGCGGGATCGATCGGGCGCCGTCGGCGACGAGATAGGTCGTGTCGGCATCGGCGACGACGGCGGCGAAAAAGCCCTCGAGGTCGGCGGCGATCGAGGCGACGGCGTCGAGACTCACGTCGGCAGTTCTGGCGTCGGCAAAGCGGGCGACGAGGGACGCTCCGTCGAGGACTCGGTCGCCTTCGAAGGCGCGGCCCCGAACCGCGATTCCCTCCGTTCGGGTCCAGCCGTCGTGGCGCAGCGACGTCTGCATACGCCGAGTTGCGGCGAGACGTACTTAGGTTCGACGACCCGGGATCGCTCACTCCCGGCTGCCGGCTGCCTCGCGGCGGTGTCTGTCGCTCTCCGCCGCCCACTTCTCGGCCGACTCGTCGTAGGCCGTTCCCAGCGAGATCAGGAACCCGGTGATAGCGGTGACGAGCGCGATGCTGCCGATGGCGACGACCGCGATCGAAAACAGCGCCCCCGCGAGGACCTGCGCGGAGGTCAGCAGCGAGACCGCCGTCACGAACGCGATCAGCGTTCCCAACCGCGCCAGTCGGCCGGTATCGAGGCCCTGACCGTCGTCCGAACCGGTGCCGGTGCGTTCGGTCAGTTCGTCGATGATCCCGGTGTACTCGCCGCCGTTCAGCTCTTGGCCCAGCGAGTGGATCGACTGAGCGATCCACAGCCCCGCGGTAAAGTTGAGCAACGCGACGAACGAGACCAGTCCCAGTTCGCCGCCGACGAACAGCCCCGCGGTGATCGCGCCGGCGAGCGAGGCCGCCATGAGCGCGTGAGTGACGAGCGAGCGGGTACCGAAGTCGGCAAGCTTCCCGAGATTGGTTCTCATATAGCAAGGAAGGCTTCCGAGGGGGATACCTCACGCCCCTAACTATGATGATCCTTCATTCCGTCACGTTGCAGCTGCCGGGCCAGCGGCTTCCCGTCCGAGACCGGTAGTGGACGCATGGCTGAACTGGGTACTGCGACGATCGTCTACAAGAACTCGAGCGACGAGATCGAGGAGGTCACCGTCGACAACGACCACATCGCCTACTTCCAGGACCACTGGCTGTTCGCGTACGGCACCGACGACGACGGCAACGACATGGTCCGACGCGTCCCGAGCGAGCGGGTCTACCACGTCGAACGCTCCGTCGAGGAGCTCGAGAGCACGTTCGACACTGCCGTCGACAAGGCCAAGGACACGCTCGAGGACCTGAGATAACTACTCGTCGGTCGCTTCCTCGACCCGATCCGCGTGCTTCTCGAGGTCGCTCGCGATCGTTCGGGCCTGGTCGGGCGTCAGCTGCACCTCCTCCATGTGTGCGGGAAGGTGTTCCTCGGTCATGTTGTCGAGCTCGAGCTGTAGCCGGACGCAGTCGGGTTCCTCCCTGTCGGCCGTCGCGTTCACCACGGCGAGCGATTCCGTCTCGAACTTGTGGCCCTTCGCGACGGCGTCGACGAGGTCGAGCGTCGTGTACGCGTTGACTTTCATCAGGCGGTCTGCCATGGTTCTCGAGAGCGGACGGAGACACTTAGGCGGCCCGGAGCGACGCGAAACGCGGTCACCTCGAACCGAGTACTGCGGCTGCGGGGACGGTCACGAGACGGCAAAACGAGAGAACGGCGACGAGCGGTGGACGTCGGTCGGACGGACTGCCGGAAGTCATCGACGGCACAACCCCAAGACGGTTCGCGGTTGTGCCGTCGACTCGGTATAGCAGACCGTCTCAGTCGTCGGACGGGATCGGCGTTCCGTCTGCCTTCGCGGGGGCGGGGCTCTCGTTCAGGTCGTCGTCCTCCGCGTAGGGGTACCACGTCCGCTTCGTGTTGTGCATGAACGGATCGTCGTAGTCGGTCTCCTCGGGCTCGATCAGCTCGGCGAGCTCCTCGTCGTCGCGCTCTGCGACGAACTCCCGGAAGCTCTGGGCCTCGCTGTCGCGCGCTTCCTCGAAGTTCTCGAGCAGGTTCTCGATCGCACCCGGCACCTCGTCGGCGGGGACGCGCTCGGCGATCCAGGAGGCGAACTGGGGCTCCTCGCCGAGCCCGCCGCCGAGGCCGATGTCCAGTGCCTCGACGGGTTCGCCGTCCTTGCGCGTCTTCATCCCGCGCAGGGAGACGTCGGCGATCTGGGGCTGGGCGCAGGAGGCGGTACAGCCCGAGAGGTGGACGTGGAAGTTCTCGACGCCGTCTGGCAGCTCGACGTTGTCGACGAGCCAGCGGGCGTAGCGAACCTGACGGTTCTTCGTCTCGACGATCGAGAGCGAACAGAACTCGGTTCCGGTACAGGCGATCGAACCGCGCTGGAACGGGTGCGGATCGGGGCTGTAGTGTTCGAGGACGTCCTCGGCGCGTAGGTCGTCGACGTTCTCCTCGGGGACGTCCGTGAAGACGATGTTCTGGCGCTGGGTGAGGCGAACCTCGCCCGAACCGTACTCGTCGGCCGCGTCCGCGAGGTCGTACGCCTCGTCGACGCCGATGCGCCCGACAAGGACGTTGAGCCCGACGTAGTAGTTGCCGTCAGGCTGCTCGTGGACGCCGACGTGATCGTGTTTGCCGTCGGCCTCGCCCGCGTTGTAGGAGTACGATTCCCGAAGGTCCTCGCCCGCCGTGTGGAGCTCGAAGTCGACGAACTCCTCCTGGAGCGTCTCGCGGAACTTCTCGGGACCCCACTCGTCCATGAGGAACTTGATTCGAGCGTTGTAGCGGTTCTCGCGGTCGCCGTTGTCCCGGAACAGCGCCGAGATGCCGCCGGCGACGTCGACGGCCTGCTCGGGCGTCGCGAAGACGTCGATATCCCGGGCGAAGCGGGGCTCGTTGCGCGAGAGGCCGCCGCCGACGCGGACGTTGTAGCCCGTCACCGTCTCGCCGTCTATCTCCTTCTCGGCGGGCTCGAACGCGAGGTCGTTGATGTCGCCCTGGCCGCAGCCCTCGTCACAGCCCGTGACCGACACCTTCCACTTCCGGGGCAGGTTCGAGTGGGCCTCGTTTCGCTTGAACGTGTCGTGAAGCTCGGTCGCGAGCGCGTCGGCGTCGACGTGCTCGTGTTTGTCCTTGCCGGCGACCGGGCAGCCGACGATGTTGCGCCAGGAGTCCCCGCAGGCCTGGACCGTCGAGAGGCCGACCGACTCGAGCCGATCGAAGATCTCGGGGACGTCCTCGAGGCGGATCCAGTGGAGCTGGATCGCCTGTCGGGTCGTCACGTCGATCCAGCCGTTGCCGAACACCGGATTCTCGGCGGGGCCGCGGGAGAAGTCGTCGGCGATCTCGACGATCTCCCGGAACTGGCCGGGCTCGAGGACGCCGCCCGGTGGACCGATCCGCATCATGAAGTACGACTCCTGGCCGGCGCGCTGGTGGTACAGGCCGTACCACTTGAAGCGCTCGAACCACGCGTCGTGCTCGTCGTCGGGGATCGCCTCCCACCCCTCCTCCGCGAAGCGCTCGATCTCGGCGCGGATGTCGGTACCGTAGAGTTCGTCTTTCCACTGCTCGACGTCACTCGGCATTGATACCACCGCTATGAACTCCCGTTATAAGCACCCCTGCCTCTCGTCAGTTCTCCCCGCATCTAGTTAGTGTCGGATAGAATTGCCGCTTCGCCCTCACTCGGTTCGGGACGTCGGCTCGACGATGGACTGGACGGCCTCGGGTCCGTACGGCTTGAACTCGCCGTCGACGATCCGGCCGACGGGTAATCGGTCGATCGAGTCCTGGATGCCGCATTCGAGACACCGCCCGACGGTGTCGGCGACGACGATCGATCCGTCGACGTCGACGCCGAAAAACCCCTCCAGGAGGACGTACGCCGGTTCACACTCGCAAAACGCGCCGTGCGAGAGGGTCCACACGTCGCTCACGCTCACCTGTCGGCTGTCGTTGACGCTGATCCACGCCCCGTCGTCGAGCGTTCGCACTGCGATCGTCATACGATCGCTTCGTCGGCGATCGTCCTCCGTTCGTTGGCCCGGGCAATGCTTACCGGTGAACGTGCGGGATTCGAGCGAAAACTGCGGGCAGGGGCCGGATTTTCGCCGAAGGACGGGTCCGAGGTAGCTGCTATTCTTTCCGGTACGGGCGACTGTCACCGACCGGAACGGTCGTCACGACCGGGGGTGCGACCGCGATTCACGACGGCCCCGAACCGACCCGTGTCCGGTCGCTCGAGGGGTGAACCCCGTGTCCCGAGGGGCCTCGGCGTCTCGACTCCCGAGCCGCGAACAACAGCACCTTTTAGCGGGCCGCTCGGACTGACGGGCATGCAGATCAAAGACCGGGAGCGACTCGACGGGGGTCGCGAGCGGCTCACCGTCGTTCCCGAGAGCGTGGACGACCTCTGGCATTTGCAGTACGTCCTCGAGCCCGGCGACCGCGTCGCGGGCGACACGACCCGGCGGATCCAGCGCAACGACGACCAGATGCGGGACACGGGCGGCGAGCGCGAGCACATGTGGGTCGCCATCGCCGTCGACGACATCGAGTTCCACAAGTTCGCCAACCGACTGCGGGTCGGCGGCGAGATCGTCGCCTGCTCGCGGGAGGACCAGCTCGGCTTCCACCACACGCTGAACGTCGAGGAGCGCGAGGAGCTGTCGATCGAGAAGCGGTTCAAACCCGACCAGGAGGCCCGCCTCGAGGAGGCCGAAGAAGCGACCGAAAACCCCGACGTCGCCATCGCCACCGTCGAGGAGGGCCAGGCCCACGTCCACACCGTCGCCCAGTACGGCACCGAAGAGCGGGCGGCGATCACGGGACCGACGGGCAAGGGCGACTTCGCCCGCGAGCGCTCGGAGCTGTTCGCGGAGCTGGCGACGGTCCTCGAGCGCCAGGACGCCGACGCCGTCATCCTCGCGGGGCCCGGCTTCACGAAGCAGGACGCCTACAAGTACATCGAGCAGAACGCGCCCGACGTCGCCGAGAAGATCACGATGGTCGACGCGGCGGCCGTCGGCGACCGGGGCGTCCACGAGGTGCTCAAACGGGGCGCCGTCGCGGACGTGCAACAGGAGACCCGCATCGAGAGCGAGGCCGAATACATCGACGAGCTCACCGAACGCATCGCCCAGGGCGCGAAGGCCGCCTACGGTCCCGACGAGGTCAAGCAGGCCGCCGAGTACGGCGCGATCGAACGCCTGCTGATCGTCGACGACCGACTCCGCCAGGAGCGAGGCCCCGACGGCGAGTGGAGCCTCGACGTCGACGACGTCGTCCGCACGGCCGAGCAGAAAGGCGGCGAGGTGACGGTGTTCTCGAGCGAGTTCCCGCCCGGCGAGCAGCTCTCGAACCTCGGCGGGATCGCGGCGCTATTGCGCTACCGGCTCGAGTGACCGGGACGGCGAGGGCCAACGCCTCGAGTGAGCGAGAGCCGCTCGGCCGACCCGACGAACCGTCGACTGTGTTGATAACGTACGCCGGCGTAGGACCACGGAATGCTCACCGAACGGGCCGATCGGCTGTGGACCTACGAGGAACCGCTGACGTTTTTCGGCGTCGAACTCGGTCGGATCATGACCGTCGTCGAACTCTCGAGCGGGGGGCTGTTCGTCCAGTCTCCGGCCGAGCTAACCCCCGACCTGCGGGCGGCGCTCGAGAAGCTCGGCGACGTGCGATTCGTCGCACCTGCGAGCAAGCTTCACGGTCACCTGTATATGGAACAGTACCGGGAGGCGTTTCCGGACGCCGAACTGCTGGCAGCGCCCGGGCTCGCGGCCCGGCGGCCAGACCTGCGGTTCGACGGGCTGCTGGGCGACACCCCCGACCCGCGCTGGAGCGCCGATATCGATCAGGTCGCGGTCGACGGCCACCGCTGGCTCACCGAGGTCGCGTACTACCACCGGCAGAGCGGGACCGTGATCCTCGGCGACGTCGGCTTTCACGTCGGCGAGGAGAGCCCGTTGACGACGCGACTCGTTGCTCGGCTGTTGCGGGTCTACCGCCGGGTCGGGCCACCGATCGAGTTCCGACTGACGATCGCCAACGAGGAAACGTTTCGGCGGTCGATCAGGGACGTCCTCGCCTGGGAGTTCGACCGGCTGATCCCGGGTCACGGCGAGATCGTCGAGACGGGCGGAAAACGGGCCGTCGCGGATGGATTCGACTGGATTCTCCGAGCCCGACGGTGACTCGAGCGAGCGCAGTCAGGCGTCGTTCGCGGCCTCGACGGTCTCGCGCAGGGCGTCGACCCCCTCGTCGTGGGCGAGGTCGCCGACGACGACGACGTCGGCGTACTGTGCCATGCGATAGGCGGAGTCGTAGTCCCGAATCCCGCCGCCGTAGAACAGCGTCGACTCCTCGACGCCCTCGCTGGCGGCCCGGACGATCTCCTCGTCGCCGAGCATCCCCGAGTACTCGAGGTAGACGATCTCCTGGCCGAACATCCGTTCGGCGACCTTCGCGTAGGCCTCGACGTCGTCGGGCCCGAGGTCGCAGTCGGCCTCCGTCAGGGTCGCCACGTCGGCCTCGGGATTCATCACGATGTAGGCCTCCGTGGTCGTCCGCTCCCAGTCGACGGTGTCGATCCGGACCCACTCCTTGTGGGCCTCAGTGATCCAGAACGGCGAGCCGGCGTTGAACACCGTCGGGATGAAGTAGCCCTCGAGCGCGTCGTTCCGGACGACAACGCTGGGGTTGGCGGGCTCCTGGTAGAGCGGGACATCGTGTTCGGCGCAGGCCTCGATCACCGCGGTCATGTTCTCCTCGGTCATCCCCATCGTCCCCCCGATCTCGATCGCGTCGGTCCCGGTCGCACAGAGATCGCCGAAGGTGACGCCGTCAGGAAGCTCCTTATCGGGGTCGAGTTTGAGGATATGGTTCCAGTCGGTCCAGGGGGCAGTCATACCGCTCCGTTTCCCGACAACCGGGAAAAGCGCTACGAAACGGCCGCCAGACGGTAATCCGGCACCAGCAGTCGATTCGCTGCCCCGTACCGTACCGTCGACGAGCAACCGGGTAAACACCGAGTTTATTTTTCCCGGCGGACAGTAGTCCCCGTATGAGCGATCGGGCGGAATCGACCGAGGAACTGCGGTGGTCGACCGGCAGCCCGGCCGTCGAACGACAGCGGTTTCGGGCGATTGCCGACGCCCTCGACGGCGGCGTGCTTCAACTCGACGCCGACGGACGGATCGTTACGGTCACCGACGACCTGCTCGAGATCGCAGGCTACGCTCGGGAGCAACTGGTGGACGCACACGTCTCGGCGCTGTTCGACGACGACGTCCTCGAGCGCGAGGATGAGGGCGAGAGTGAGGACGATCCGGGTCACAGACGGGACCTGGAGGCGGCGATCGAGACCGCGGACGGCCGAACCGTCGACTGTACGGTCCGGCTCGAGCGCCTCGCCGAGGAGGAGGAACACGGTACCGTCTGCATCGTCAAGTACCCTAGAGCGCCACCGCGAGCGGGGAGGGAAAGCGACGAACCGGACGGGCGAACCCGACGGCTCGAGCGCAGCGTCGAGCAGCTCTCGTCCGAGCTCGACGCGGTGTTCGACCGCATCTCCGACGCCTTCTGTGCCCTCGACGACGGCTGGCGGGTCACCTACGTCAACGACCGGGCCGCGGAGCTGCTCGGCCGGCCGGCCGAGGACCTGCACGGGGCGAACGTCTGGGAGGCGCTGCCGTCGCTCGTCGGCACCCACCTCGAGGAGCGACTCAGGACCGTGATGGCGACCAAAAAACCCCTCTCGTTCGAGCGTCGCGTCGACCCCCTCGATAGCTGGGTTCAGATGGACGTTTACCCGACCGAGGTCGGGATCTCGGTGTACTTCCGGGACGTGACCGAACAGGTCGAACGCGAACGTCGGCTGACGGTGTCGGAGCGTCGGTACCGGACCCTCGCGGAGAACTTTCCGAACGGGATCGTCGCCCTCTTCGATCTCGACGGGGAGTACACGCTGGCAGCGGGTCGCGGCTTCGATCGGCTCGACGCCGACCCGGCCGACCTCGAGGGGAAACACTTCCGGGAGGTCTGGGACGAGCCGGTCGCGGCGACTGTCGGTCCGGCCTACCAGCGCGCCCTCGAGGGCGAGGAACAGCGGATCGAACTCGAGCAGGCCGATCGGGCGTGGCTCGTCCACGTGGTACCCGTCACCGACGACGGGGGGAACGTCGTCGCCGGGCTGACGATGGCCCAGGACGTCACCGACCAGAAGGAACGCGAGCGATTCCTGCAGGACGCGAAAGCACAGCTCGAGGCCGCCACGGAAGCCGGCGCCGTCGGCACCTGGGAGTGGCGCGTCCAGGAAGACCGGTTTATCGCCGGGACGGCCTTCGCCAAGACGTTCGGCGTCGATCCCGACGAGGCCCGGGAGGGGGTCCCCCTCGAGAGCTTCGTCTCGTCGATCCACCCGGCCGACCGCGACCGCGTCGAGCGAAGCATCGAGGACGCCCTCGAGCGTTGCGGCGAGTACGAGGAGGAGTACCGCGTTCGCGACGCCGACGGCGACCGCCGCTGGATCGTCGCCCGCGGTCACGTCGAGTGCGACGAGGACGGAACCCCGCGTACGTTCCCCGGCGCGGTCGCCGACATCACCGAGCGAAAGCGCGCCGAGCGGAAGCTCCAGACCCACAAGCGCCAGCTCGAGACGCTGTTCGAGGTGTTGCCCGTCGCGGTGATCGTCGCCGACGGCGACGGACGGCTCATCGAGGCCAACGAAACAGCCCGGGAACTGTGGGGCGGCGACGTCTTCGACGCCGAATCGATCGCCGACTACGACCGCTACGACGGCTGGTGGGCCGACACCGGCGAGCCGATCGAACCCGAAGAGTGGACGATGACGCGCGTCCTCGAGGGCGAGGAGGTCACGGACCCCGACGTCCACGAGATCGAGACCGTCGACGGCGAGCGGCGGATCGTCATGACACACGGGATGCCAGTCAGGAACGAACGGGACGAGGTTCGTCGCGGCGTGATCACCCAGATCGACGTCACCGAACGCCGGGAGTACCAGCGCCGGCTCGAGGAGACGATCGAAAAGCTGGAGACCTCGAACGAACGCCTCGAGCGCTTCGCCTACGCGGCCTCCCACGACCTCCAGGAGCCGCTACGGATGGTCTCGAGCTACCTGCGCCTGCTCGACAAGCGCTACGGCGACCGACTCGAGGACGACGCCGAGGAGTTCCTCGCGTTCGCGGTCGACGGCGCCGACCGGATGCGCGAGATGATCGACGGGCTGCTCGCCTACTCCCGGATCGAGACCGCCGGCGAGCCGCTCGAGCCCGTCGAACTCGAGGCGGTGTTCGACGACGTGCTCGCGGAGCTGGGCGGTCGGATCGAGGAGTCGAACGCCGAGATCAGTGCCGAGCCGTTGCCCCGGGTCGAGGGCGATCCCAAGCAGCTCCGACAGCTCTTCCGGAACGTTCTCTCGAACGCGCTCACGTACTCGCGGAACGGCAGTCCGCGGATAGCCGTCTCGACCGACCGGCAGGGGACGATGTGGCGGATCTCGGTCCGCGACGAGGGGATCGGCATCGCTCCCGACGATATCGAACGTATCTTCGAGGTGTTCAACCGGTTACACACCCACGACGAGTACGCCGGCTCGGGAATCGGACTCGCGCTCTGTCGGCGGATCGTCGAGCGCCACGGCGGCGAGATGTGGGCCGACTCCGAGCCCGGCGAGGGGTCGACGTTCTCCTTTACGCTCCCGGCGGCCGACGAGGCGTACGGTAGTCACTGAAAATCGGTGCACACCCGACCGGACGATGGCTAGACAACAAGTATCGATATTTTCAGCTGTCAATAGGGAAGACAGTGAAACAACTTCCTTATTCAGAATCTCGTGTGAAACTCGCGTTACGTACAGGTCAAGCGGGTAACAAAGAGGCGATCAATCTCGACGATAGCTGTCAAAAACCGCCTGCTGAATATAGAGGGTAGAGTCATTATGAAAGTATTGTTCGGTTTAGAATACCTGCGGTGAACAACTCTTCAGTGGCGATATATACTGTATGTCAAATTCCACGAGACTACTTCCAAAGAAGCATGATACACCATACGTTCTGTTTATCCCTGCTGCATCGTGTTTAGTTACGCGAATTCCACCAGACGGCGAAGGCTTGTAACCACGTTTCGGCGGTTGATGGATCGACGTGGCTGAAGCTATTACTGAACGAGAAGGTACGTTGTTTTACCTCTCGAAAGACACGTTCGATAGCGTTCCGATTTCCGTGTCGTTCGGGTCGAAATCGGAGCCCGATTCGCTGGAGTGCTGTCGCTAGATGATGGGCATGATCGACGAGAAACACGGCGTCATCGACGTCGTGTTTCTCACGAAGTTCTTGCAGGAACCGCTGTGTCAATGCCGTCGTAGTCGTTGTAAACAGCCGTACGTGCAGGAAACCGTTTGTGTCGGGATCGACCGCAGCATACAGCCAGAACTGTTGGCCGTTGATTCGGATCACCGTCTCGTCGAGCGCAACGTGATCCGGACTCGCGTTACTGGCCGGCTGTAGATCTGCTTTCTGTACCCAGTCGTGAACAGCTTTCCGCGACCGTTCGACACCGAACTTATCTAATTCCCGGACGGTATTCGAAAGCGATAATCCCGCAAGATGTAGCCGAATACCGAGCTTCATCAGCTGGCGCGGTGTCCGCTCTCGCTCCACAAAGTCTAATTCGATCCAGTCGCTACGACCACTGAGGCGAGCGATTTTCGCCATAGACCAGCTGAAAATCACCTCGCCTCATCCTTCAGCCTTAACTAAACACGACCCCCTGCTGGCGCTGTATATTCATTACTTAGGAGTTGAAAAACATGGGTGAGCAAGAGAAGGTGTTTTCGCGTCGCAATGTACTGAGAAAATCTGCATTGACAACTGGAGCACTAACGCTTGGTGGGATTGGTGCCAGTGGTACCGCAGCAGCTAATGAACATACGATCACAGGATACGCAGGAGTCGGTGATCCTTCCGATCTGAATGAAGGTGACGAAGTGAGGATTTGGCGGTACGATGGCCTATACGGTGGCTGTGCTGACGGTTCAGTTTCAAGCTCTCACATGTATCGTTTTGCCACAGCTACAGTTCCAGAAACGCAGCAAGCTGCCTATCTTGTGCCAGTTAACGACCCGCAACCCACAGTCGATACCACCTACTACACCGTAGACACGAGCGCAAGACAGTACTGCTACGATCAGTGGTACACGATCACTATCACTGACATCCCGCCAGCTCCAGGTGATGAAGGCCGAGGTGTAGCGGATGAGAGAGCCGGCGACAGAGGCTCGCAGGGGCGAGATAGGGCAGGCCAGAGAGGTGGAAACTGATAAAGGAACACGGTTTTCTGACAGATAGTGAATGGATCACAACCCATCGTGCCACATCCTTCATCAGTACTCACCGATCACTTCCCTTCGCAGATCGGCTCCCAGCCTATACTACATTCGCGCTGTGTATTCAGCACGTCTCTCTCAACATCTATATTAGATGATATATGTGGCTGCGTTAGGTTCGCACGCTCTACGTAACGAATCGGACGGCTTAGATTCGCGGTCCATGCCAAACAAAGAAACTGTACTGCCAACTACTGCTACAGTCAGATCCCCTTGCTCATCAGGTGGCTACGCAGGACGTCGGCCTCCTTGTTCCCGGTCCCGGTGTTGACCGCGACGACCGTCTCGTCGCCGTCGAAGGCGCCCCGATCGGCCAGCTCGAGGAGACCGCTGACCGCCGCGGCGCAGGTCGGCGCCATCTCGAGCCCTTCTCGCTTTGCGACCGCGATCGCGGCGTCGAGGATCTCCGGGTCGTCGGTCGCGACGGCGCCCCCGTCGCTCTCGCGGATCGCCTCGAGGATCCACGGGCTCGCGCCGGGGTCGGGGATCTCGATGCCGCCGCAGATCGTGTCGGGGTGTTCGATCGGTTCGTGGGCGTCCCGTCCGTCCTCGAACGCCTCGACGATCGGGGCACAGCCCGACGCCTGCGCGGCGTAGAAGGACGGGACGTTATCGGTCAGGCCCAGCGTCTCGAGCTCCCGGGCGGCCTTGTACATCCCGACGAGACCGACCCCGCCGCCGGTCGGGTACGAGATCACGTCGGGGGTCTCCCACTCGAGCTGTTCGGCGATCTCGTAGAACATTGTCTTCTTCCCCTCGTGGCGGTAGGGTGTGGCGAACGTCTGGAGAGAGTACCAGTCGTCGTGCTCCGCAAGGCCTTCCTCGAAGGCCGCGACGGCCTCGCCGATCCGTCCGCCGACGACGTTCATGTCGCCGCCGTGGACGTTGATCATCGCCTTGTTCGTAAAGCCCGATCGGGAGGGGACGTAGACGTGGGACTCCATCCCCGCTCGCCCCGCGTACGCTGCGGCCGCCTGGCCGGCGTTGCCCGCCGACGCCAGCGCCACCTCGCTCGCGCTGTGTCCGTCGGCGGCCGTCACGGCGACGGTCTGTCCCCGATCCTTGAACGTCCCCGTCGGGTTCCGGCCCTCGTCTTTGATCAGCAACCGGCCGACGCCCAGCTCGTCCGCCAAAGTGGGACACTCGACCAGCGGCGTCGCGCCCTCGTCCATCGTCACGGCGTCCTCGCGGGGGAACGGGAGCAGTTCCTCGTAGCGCCACAGCGAGTCGAACGGGCGCTCGGCGAGCGTCTCCCGATCCAGGTCGACCGCGTCGTAGTCGTAGCTCGGATCGAGGATTCCACCGCAGTCCGGACACCGGTGGCTCTCCGCGTCGGCGTCGACCGTCAACTCGCAGTCGACGCACTCGAGGCCCTCGAAGGCGGCTGTCGTCTCCATAGTAGGTGTGTTCGCGGCGCGAGACTAATGGCTGTTCATCGGACTCGAGAGCGGGGTTTCGGTACCGCGATCAGAGGGCGGGGCGTTCGCTCGAGGGTCCGTCGTCGGACGTCTCGATCGAGACGGGGTGGAGGTCGCCCCAGGTGTGGCCGATGACGTAGTAGGCCGCGACGAGCGCGTAGAACGCGACGATCGCGCCCAGCACGGTTCCGACGAGCGGGACGGCGTTGAGTACTCCCGAGACGAACGAGCCGACGACGACGATCCCGAACGCCAGTAGCCACCCCGTCGCGTACGTTCCCGTCGCGAGGACCGAGCGGAGTTCGTCGACGTCGAACCCCGCGCCGAGGCGTCGCTCGCTCGCGAAATTCGCGATCGCCGCGGGCGAGACGTACGCGGCCGCGACGAACGCCGCGAGCGTAACCGTCCCGGCGAGGAGGAACCCGATCGCGCCGATCGTCCCCGGTGTGCCGCCGGCGGCGAGCCAGACGCCGCCGAACAGGACGGCGCCGGCGACCACCGGGACGAGCGAGTACGCGAGCAGGATCGCAAAGGCCTTCGCGCCGTCGATCGTCAGGTCGCCCCAGTCCTCGAAGCCGGGGGCCTCGTCGTCGTCGCGGCTGGTCCGAGCCAGCACGCGGACGACGTACCCCCAGACGAGAAAGAGCGGGATCAGCAGGAAGCCAAACAGCAGGCAGAGCCCGCCGATGATGCTCGTCTTCAGCGCGTCGTCGCTGTCTTTCAGGTAGGTGAGTGATTCCGATAGCATGGTGTCCTCGACCGACTGCAGTCGCTCGCGGTCGATCGAGAGCTATACGCGCCCCCGGGCTATCTTTCTTCGAGGAGAGAATCCCGCCGTTCACGGCGTTGACGAGACGCGAAGCGTCTCGTTCGCACACCAGAACGCTGCGCGTTCTGGGGACGGGCGTGAATCCGACAACGCCGACACAAACCACGTTCAGCAGTACTACGAATATTTAAGTGAGAGTGTGTCGTAGCATGACGTACACCGAGGCGGTCGCACCGCCCATCCAAATGCACAGTATCGGGACTCCGAGATCCAGAACGTTCGAGACACACTCTCGAACCGCTGTGGTGTCTCGGTCACAAGATAACTCCGAGTCCCCTCCGGGATAGGAGTAACGGCAGTGTGGCCCTGCCATCGGCCTGTCATGCCGACAGGTCGTAAACCAGCAAATATCCCAACTCAGCGGTGCTGTGCCGTGGGAAGCCTCGCCGTCGTCGGGCTGCGCCCGACTGCTTGAGGGAGCTTCGCTCCCTCTCCGTTTACGGCGAGGAGGAGGTCACATCAAGCGATCGTCGACGCTCGGCTCGAGCGCCGGAGGTCGACTCGAGTCCCGCGGTGAGGCTACCGGCTATCGGACCCCTCGGGAGCCACCGCCTGTCGACTCATCGAGGACGGGATTCGAGCGACTACGAGTGAAGAGTCGCGTCGCTCGAGAAGCGCGAGTCCGAAGAGATAGAAGTTCAGTTGTCGCCCGTCTTGGACTGCCACTCGTAGTCGCGGCGCTTGGCGGACTTGCCGAAGCCGCACGACGAGCAGACTTTCTTCCTCGTGTGGTAGGACTTCTCTCCGCAGCGACGGCACTTCGTGTGGGTCGTCTTGTTCTTCTTTCCTTGGCTCGGGGTTCCTGCGCCAGTCATGGAGTGATCGAAACGACGTTATCGCCGCGTATAATCGTTGTGTCTTCGACCGGCGCCTCGTCGTCCACTTCTCGGTCGCCGGCCCTCGAGACGTCCTCGAGCACGAGGTTCATGTGCTGATCGTAGCCCGTAAGATCGCCGACGTACTCGTCGCCGCTCTTGAGCCGTACGGTGACGCGTTCGCCGAGCGACGCCTCGAGGACGTCAAGCGGTCGTCCACTCATACAACACACCGCCAGTGACGCGCACTTAATCGTACCGATCGAGACTCCCCAATCCTCGAGTCGACGGCCGTCGACGCGCTCGAACAAGCCAAACGGCTAAGTGATCGCTCGCCGACTCCCCCGACATGGGAGAGAAGAAGTTTACCCTCATCGAGCTGAACCTCCAGGGCGACCACCAGTTCGGGCCGCGAGCGATCGACGACGCGCTCCCGTTCGGCGAGAAGCAGGAGGCGGCCGACCTCGAGGGCAAGGAGGAGCTCGAGGACGAGTCGGAAGCCGACGAGGAGGGCGGCGGAAAGGGGGCGATCGGCGCCCTGATCGCGCTGGTCGTCCTCGTCGCGCTCGGCGTCGCGGCGAAGAAGTACACCGAGGACGACGAGGCCGAGGAGTTCCCCGAGGACGAGCAGCCCGACGTCGTCGTCACGTAATCGGTACGACGCAGCTCTTCTGACGCGCCCGGGGACCCGTCCCAGTAGCTAGTGGCCCAGTTTCGGTATCCAGCGCGGACCGTGGAACTGCGATCTGTAAGATCGGACCGATACGCCGGACCGTAGCCAGGGTAACGGGTTCGTTCCGGGGAACGCCCACCGCCTACACGTCGCGCACGTATCCGCGACGAGGGCCGTGCGGTCCGCACAGACGCTGATCGTGTCTCGTGACCGTACGCCTCCGAGACGGAACTCCGAACGAACGGTACACGTGACCACCCGTTCTACGCGTGTGTCGAGAGCCGTGGTACCGTGACGCTCGGAAGCGTTATCCGTCACTGGGGCTAACGTTTGGTTGTAATGGCAAACGGAACGGTTGACTTCTTCAACGACACTGGCGGCTACGGTTTCATTTCGACTGACGACGGCGACCTCGACGACGACGAAGACGTGTTCTTCCACATGGAGGATGTCGGCGGAGAGGACCTGACGGAAGGTACCGAGGTCGAGTTCGACATCGAGTCCTCGCCGAAAGGACCTCGCGCGGCGAACGTCGTTCGGCAGTAACACCGAGAGACACCCGTCGCTCACAGCGACAACCGATACTCTCGATTCTTCAGCAGATCATACGCCTCAGCTGAGGCTATTTGTACACCCCGAAAACACCGACCTCGAGAGCGTTGCGTAACCGGTACGCGCTGTGTATTCGGCACGGCATCGCAGAAATCGATGATAGCTGATAGAAATCCCAGCGTTAGCAGTAGATAGTAGCGCGATTTCTTCATTCAGAATCTCGTCTGAAACTCGTGTTACGTACAGCGAACTTTTTTATCGGGGTCCTCCCTCGTTCGCTGCGCTCACTCGGTCGAACCCCGCCAAAAAACTTCGATGAAAAAAGGCCGCCGTCGCGGGGTTTCACCCCACTCCGGCGGTGAATCGCTCGCGGTGCTCGCGAACACCTCCGTAGCACTGGTCGTTCCATTCGCACGCTCTACGTAACGGATGTCGAGTCCGGCTGATACTGAGGCACGTCGATCCGTTCCGAACTGCCCTCAGGCGGCCGACGCCTCCTCGAGCTCCTCGCGAACGAGCGCGTCGTCGGACTGGACGAGCCCATACAGGTAGCCGAAACCGACCGCCGCGGTGAAGACGAAGATCGCGACCAGCTGTTTGACCCTCGCACTTGAGGGCCGACGAACGAGATCCCGAATTCGGGACGGAACGAACTCGAGCATGAGCCGTCGGAGATACTCGTTCTTGTCGCCCGCGGCCTCGGGCAACAGGAGGTCCATGATCCGCTTTGAGTACCCCTGCCAGAACGAGCGGAAGACGAGCCACCGGAAGTCGCCGCGGTAGTCGAACAGCTTGTGGTGGACGACGGCGTCGGTGTTGTAGATCACGCCCTTGCCGTACTTGTTGGCCATCCGGATACAGACCGGAGCCTCGTGGGCCTGGATGTGGCGGTCGCCCTTCCGACCGGTGTTCTCGTCGTAGCCGCCGACCGAGAGGAAGACGTCGCGGCGAAAGGAGATGTTCGAGCCGTAGGTATTGCGCAGTTCCGCCATATGCTCGCCCATCCCGCGCTCGTCGCAGCCGACGAGCCAGTAGAACTCCGCAGGGAAGAAGTCGGGCTTCTCGGCCACCCAGTCGGGTTTCGCGTGCCCCCCGACCGCGATCGCATCGGTCTCCTCGTAGACGCGGGCCAGCTCTTCGATCCAGTCGGGCTCGGCGACGGCGTCGTCGTCGATAAAGGCGACGACCTCGCCGCTCGCGAGCTCGGCCCCTCGCGTCCGGCTGTAGGAGATCCCCCGGTTCTCGTCGTTACAGCGGAGGACGACCTCCTCGCGGTCCCCGTACGTCTCGCGGACGCGCTCGAAGACGGCCTCGTTGCCGTCGACGACGACGACGACCTCGAGGTCGTCGTACGTCTGTGCGAGCACGCTGTCGACGCACTCCGAGAAGACGTCGTAGCGCTTCATCGCGTACGTACAGACGACGGCGGAGACCTTCATCGGAAGGCCCGTTTCGATGAGGGAAGGATAAACTTTGTCGTCGGTCTCGAGTCCCGACCGAGCAAAACCATTCACTGTAGATGAAAGTAAAATGATCTGGTTGGTATGAGAAAGCTTATTCGTGGCTTCCCTCTCGTGAAACCTAATGAGTACGGAGACCGAGCGAGCCGGGGAGCGGACGGAGTCGTCCGTTCTCGGCTCGTGGGCGGAGTGGTACCACGTCCCGGTCGTCGGGGCCGTGATGCTGTTTATGTTCTGGGTCAGGACGCAGTCGTACGAGGCTTTCGTCACCGATGACGGCACCCCCGCGCTCGCGGGCGTCGACTCCTGGTATCACTGGCGGACGATCCAGTGGACCGCCGAGAACTACCCCCGAACGATGCCGTACGAGGTCTGGACCGGGTTCCCGACGGGGAACTACGTTGGCCAGTTCGGGACCCTCTTCGACCAGCTGATCGTCACCGCTGCAATGATCGTCGGTCTCGGGGATCCCTCCTCGAGCACGCTCTACACCGTCTCGCTGCTCGCGGTGCCGGCGATGGCGGCGCTGGTCGCGATCCCGGTCTTCTACGTCGGTCGGCGACTGGGCGGAACCGTCGGCGGGCTCGTCGCCGTCGTGTTGCTGGCGCTCGCGCCCGGTCAGTTCCTCACTCGCACTACGGCGGGCCAGCTCCAACACCACGTCGCAGAGGTGCTGTTCATGGCGATCGCCGTCCTCGCGATGATGGCCGCGCTGCGGGTCGCCGAGCGCGAGCAGCCGATCTACGAACTCGCCGCCGACAAGAACTGGGACGCGCTCCGACAACCGACGATCTACGCCGCGCTGGCAGGCGTCGCGCTCGCGCTGTACATCTGGGTCTGGCCCCCCGGCGTCGTCCTGATCGGGATTTTCGGCGTCTTCTTCGCGGTCCAGCTCTGTCTCGACTACGTCCGGGGGATCTCCCCCGACCACGTCGCGTTCGTCGGCGCCGTCTCGCTGGGCGTGACCGCGGTCGCGACCGCCCTCTTGATCGAGGAGCCCGGCACGAGCGTCACGAGCTTCGGCTACCTCCAGCCGGGCACCGCGGCGCTGGTCGCCGTCGGCTGTCTGTTCATGGCCTGGTTCGCCCGTCAGTGGAACGCCCGCGGGATCGATCGCCGCGTCTACCCGGGCGCGATCGCCGCGCTGATCGTCGGCGCGTTCGCGGTTATGTGGCTCGTCCTGCCGGACTTCTACGACACGCTCGTCGGGAACCTCACGGGACGACTCATCCCGCTCGACCCCGACGCGGGAACGCTGACGATCCAGGAGGCCCAGCCCCCCGACGACTTCACGGCCCACGTCTTCGGTGAGTTCGGCACCGCCTTCTACACGATGCTCGCCGGACTCGCGCTGCTGGTCGTCCGACCGCTGTTCGGCCGCGAGTACCGCGCGGAGTACACCCTGATCCTCGTCTGGTCGCTGTTCCTGATCAGCATGTCCGCGACCCAGATCCGCTTCTCGTACTACCTCGTGCTCGCGGTCGCCGTGGTCAACGCCGTCTTCGTCGCCGATATTCTGCGACTGTTCGACCTCGACCTCCAGCGCGGCGCGCGGTCGCTCGAGGGAGTCGAGACCTACCAGATCATCATCCTGCTCGTGGTCGTCCTGTTGTTGTTCGCGCCGCTGCTTCCGGTCGTCGCCGCCGACGGCGACACCGCGATCGACCGCGGCGAGGCGACGGGGCCACACCCCGACGCGATGGTCTGGGAGGAGTCGACCCACTGGCTCGAGTCGAACACGCCCGAGCCGGGTAACTACGGCGGCGCCGGAAACGCCGACGAACTCGAGTACTACGGCAGCTACGACTACCCCGACGGCGGCGACTTCGACTACCCCGACGGCGCCTACGGCGTGCTGTCCTGGTGGGACTACGGCCACCTGATCACGACCCAGGGCGAGCGGATCCCCCACTCGAACCCGTTCCAGCAGAACGCCGAGACCGCCTCGGCGTTCCTGACCGCCGAATCCGAACGCGAAGCCGAACTGATCCTCGAGGCGATCGCGGCCGGCGAGGACCCGCTTGACGGTGACGACGACGTCCGCCCGCTCGAGGAGCTCGAGGCGGCGGTCGACGACGACGCCGACGAGCAGATGCGATACGTGATGATCGACGATCAGATGGCGGGCGGGAAGTTCAGCGCGATGACCGCCTGGTCGGGTCCCGACTACGACCACTACGTCACGCCCGACGTCGAGCCCGGCGAGGAGATCGACCGCGAGGACGTCGACGAGCGCCTCGAGGTTCCCTACGAGGACACGATGGTCGCGGGTCTCTACTTCGACGACGCCGCGGGGATGGACAACTACCGGCTCGTCCACGAGAACGACCAGCGCACGGCCGGCTTCGTCAGCTACGCGCTGATCGACCCCGAGACCGACCAGGTGCTCACCGACGAGACCGGCCAGCACCAGGTCGCGATCAACCAGCCCCTCGACCAGCAGACGGAGGTCCAGCTCTCGCAGTTCGAGCAGAGCCCCGACG
Organism: Natronococcus roseus; assembly: GCF_043677095.1. Lineage (NCBI taxonomy): Archaea > Methanobacteriati > Methanobacteriota > Halobacteria > Halobacteriales > Natrialbaceae > Natronococcus > Natronococcus roseus. The sequence continues at coordinate 539,020 of NZ_JBHLJR010000001.1, read as the reverse complement.
TCGAGGTCGAGTACGTCGACGAGCGCGAGGGTGCCGGCGTCAAGACCTACGAACGCGTCGAGGGTGCGACGATCGTCGGCACCGCCGACGCCGACGAGGGGACGACGGTGACCGCCGACCTCGAGCTCGACTCCGGCGTCGACCGCGGCACGTTCACCTACGAGCAGGACGCCGAGGTCGACGAGGACGGCGAGTTCGAGCTGACGGTGCCGTACGCGACCGACGACGAGCTCGACGTCGAGGACGGCTACACCGAGAGCGCAGTCGAGTCCGTCGACGACTACACCGTGACCGTCGAGGGCGAGACGCCCCAGCAGGGCGACCTCGAGGTTCCCGAGAGCGCGGTCGTCGACGGCGAGACCGTCGAGGTCGACCTCGAGGAGACGGAACTCGAGGACGCCGACGATGCTGCAGCGGATGACGAGACCGACGATACCGAGAACGGCGCCGACGATGCGGGCGCTGGCGAGGACGATGACGTCGACACCGCCGACGACGGTGAGGACGCCGACACCGCTGACGAGGACGAGAACGATGACGCCGGCACCGCTGACGCCGACGATAACGACGAGGACGCCGACGACGATACCGCCGGCTCGCTCGTCCCGACTGCAGCCGGACTCGCGGACTGACTTCGCCCTTTTTCCGTTGGCTCGAGTGAGAAGCTCCTTCGTTACGTGCTCGCCATCGACGCGATCGTCAGACGGTGTCTCGTCGCGACCCCGCTATCCGACGGAGTAGCTCACGACGACTCGCCGTCGGTCGCGGCCAGCGCTCGGAACGCGAGCGTCGGAAACCGGGGAACCACCGTGCTCGGACGGCGCCCGCTCCCGGTCGTCGGCAACGGCAGTCGTTCGATGACGCCCCGGTCGGCGAGCTCGTACAGGAATCGCTTGACAGTCCCGGCGGTCAGCCCCGATCGGTCCGCGATTTCGGTTGCAACCTCGCGAATGGACCGGTCGGCCGCGTCGACGGCGATCAGGTCACACAGCACCCGCTGGCGCGTCTCCGACAGCGAGAGCGCCCGGTCGACGTGGACGCCGGCGTCGGGAACGTCGTCCATCGCCCGCTCGAGGTGAGAGTGCTCGATCCGATCCGCGTCGTCCTCGCCGGCCAGCACTGCGGCGCCGAACAGCGCCGCAAGCGCGTCGTGGGCGTTACCGTCGGCCCAGACTGCGATCTCGCGGACGGTCTCGTGATCGAGCGCGCCCGCCGTCAGCCCCGTCGACGTTCGATCGGTGAGGACGTCGACGAGTTCGTGGTGACGGTAGGCCGACGCCGTCACCGTCGTCCCGCGCCAGCCGTCGGGTTCGTGCTGGCCGACGGCGAGCGTCGCGACGTTCTCGCTTACCGGTTCGACGAGTTCGCGAACACGATCGTACGAGAGCGTCTCGGGCTCGTCGTGGTGATCGACGGCAACGACGGCTCCCCGGTCCGGTCGCGAGAGTTGGCTACGGAGTCGGTCCCGCAGGTCGTCGGTCCCGACGCCGCTCTCGGGGACCGAGTTCGGGGAGATCATCGAGAGCACGGTCCGGTAGAACGCGAAGGGGCTTCCGACGCGGCGGGCATCGACGTAGACGAACCACGTCACCGTTCCGGAGCTGCCGGCCCGGGTCGTCGTGCCGATCGTTCGGGTCGGCTCGCCGAACCGTTCGTTCAGCGCGTCGAACAGCGCCGTCACGATCGCGGACGTGCCGGCTCCCGCCGGCCCGACGAGCGCGGCCGACTCGGGTAACTCGTCGTCGAACACCGGCTCGAGCGCGTCGAGCAACTGCTCGAGGACGGGGCCTCGTCCCACCGGTTCCGCGCGGTGGACGACCGGACTGAGGTGGTTACGGTTGACGACGATCCCGCTCGTTCGGTGCGCGGATCGTCGTCTGGCGATGCGCTCCTCGAGGTTCATCAGTCGACGAGCGCGGCCTCGAGGACCTCGAGGGTGTGGGTGATCTCGTAGCCGGTGCCGTGGCCCATCTGCATCGAGCAGGTCGGACACTCCGTGAGTCCGGTCGTCGCTTCCGCGTCCTCCATGTGCTCGAACATCTCCTCGCCGATCTTCATGGAGGTTTCGTAGTTCTCCTCCTTCCAGCCGTAGGTGCCGGAGATGCCCGAACAGGAGTCGCCGACGTCCTCGACGTCGATCCCGTCGATCGCGCTCAGCACCTCGACGGTCTGGCCGTCCAGTCCCTGGTTGCGGGCGTGACAGGGCGCGTGGTAGGCGAACTCCGCGTCGACCGCGGTCCCCTCGAGCTCGCCTTTCAGGTCCTCGTGGACCCGGAGATACTCGACGGCGTCCCAGGTGTTCGCGGCGACGTCCTCGGTGCCCTCGAAGTCGAACAGCTCGGGGTACTCCTGTCGGATCGACATCGAACACGAGCTACAGGAGGCGATAACGTCGGCGCCGTCCTCGATCGCGTCGGCCAGTTCCCGGACGTTGGTCTCGGCGGCCCGGCGGGCGTCCTCGAGCATCCCGTTGGCGAACATCGGTGTCCCCGAACAGGCCTGCTCGGGGACCATCACCTCGTAGCCGAGGTGTTCGTAGACGCGGACGAGCGCCTTCGCGACCTCCGGCGTGTTGTAGTTCGAGTAACAGCCGTGGAAGTACGCGATGCGTTTGTGGGGGTTCTCGAGCTCCTCGCCGCGTCTCGCTCGCGCCGCCCGCGCTCGCTCCCTCGAGGTGTCGTTGCCGCCGCGTTCGGTCCACCACGCTCTGAAGGTCTGGGTCGCGAACTCGGGGAACTCCCGCTCACCGGTGATTCCCATCACCTTCTCGCCCATCCATTGCGTGACCGACAGCCCCATCACGAAGTTGGCGGTCCGGGGGAAGGTCGCGGCGATCGGCGCCAGCTTCCGGTAGTTCGAGAGCATCCGGTTGCGCCAGTACTCCCGGGAGAGCTTGCTCATGTTCTCCTCGACGTACTCCGCCCGAGCGGTGTTGTGCATCTGGGAGAGGGGCACCTCGGAGGGACAGGCGCTGTCACAGCGCATGCAGTTCGAACACTTCATCACCGAGTCGTCGATGTCATGGTCCTCCTGGCGCTTGAGCCGCCACTGCTCGGGCCCCTGGAACTTCGGCCCGGGGAACTCGTCGTCGACCTCGGCGACGGGACAGCTCGTATCGCAGGTCGAGCACTTGTAACAGTTGTCGGCGCCCGGCCGGAGGTCCATCTCCTCGGCCTCGGGGAACACCTCGATCGGCTCGAACCCCTGTTCCTCGCCCGGTACGTGATCGTCCATCGGCTGTTCTGCGTCACTCATCGAATCACCTGAATAGATCGCGCTCGCTCGTTCGGTTCGCTCGAGTCCGCGTCAGTCGCTCTCGTCGGTACCGTCCTTACAGTCATCTGCTCGCCTCCGCGCCGGCTCGCCCGCCAGCGACGTACCCCGTCGCCAGCGAGACGCCGGCACCGGATTTCTCGGCCGCGTAGTCGTACCCGCCGAGCACCGCTCCAGCCGCCCGGAGATTGGAAAATTCGGGTTCCTCATCGGCGTCGAGGGGCCGTAACTCCCGGTCGGGAACGACGCCAAACCGGGCGTAGGGCTGCTCGCCGAAGACGTCGTCGACGAACCAGTCGTAGCGGTCGTCGGCGTGTGGCACGTAACAGTCGAAGACCGGCTCGAACACGCGCTCGCGCTCGCTGCGGACGCCCTTGCCGACGAGCCCGCCAGTCGCGAGCACGTACTGGCTCGCCTCGTGGGGGATCTCCTGACCGTGGCGGTCGACGAGTACGTGATCGATCGCGCCGGCTTCGTCGATCCCGTAGTCGACCACCGGCACGCCCGAGGTTACGCGAACGCCGGCGTCCTCGAGCGCCTCGTACAGCAGATCCTCAAGGCGCATCCCCGGCAAGCTCGGCGGTCCCATCGGGACCTCGAAGACGTCGGCACCCAGCGACTCGGCGAGCTCGGCTCGGACCTCCGCGGCGTGTTCGTCGCCCAACAGTGCGGGGAAACCGACGCGGGACTCGCCCTCGAGGTGTGGTCTCACGGTCGCGGCGAGCGCCTCGCGGGCGGAGCGGTCGCCCGACCCCGTCGATACGGGCTCCTCGTGATCGAGCAGGTGGGCGTACCGCGTGAGCTTCGCGTCGTCCCGGGCGATGCCGGGAAACTGCAGGGTGACGCCGCGAGCCGAAAACGGCGGGCCCGCGGCCTCGAGGTGGGAGGCCGCCAGCGGCGCGTCGAAGTCGGTCAGCGTCTCGAAGCCGACCAGCAGCGTGTCCCGCGGGTCGCTCGCGAGTCCGTCGGCCGTCGAGACCGGATATCGCGCCGTGGGTTTGACGGTGCCACCGTGGGTCGGCACCAGCGCGTTCGAGTCGGTGTGGCCGCCGGCGTAGGCGTCGCCGGCGACCGCGTCGAAAAACGAAAGCGCGTCGCGAACCGCCCCGGTGCCGACTCGCTCGTAGGGGTGGCCCTTCGGGAGCTCCTCGAGTCGCTCGAACGGGTCGACGATCGGGCCCTCGCCCTCGTGGGTGTAGCCCAGCACGTCGATCAGCCCGCTGGCGTTCCTGAGGGTGCTCTGCTTGTGGGTGACGAGCCGGACGTCGACGCCCTCCTCGGCCGCTGCGAGCGCCGCGGTCGCGCCCGCGATCCCGCCGCCGATCACGAGGACGTCGTCGATGATCGCCATCTCAGTCACCTCCGGATCGCTGCCGCCGCGGGGTCCGCGCGCTCGAGTCGCCCGAATCGAACGCGCCGTAGTCGACGTCGTCCGTGCGACTCGCGGGATCGTTGTCCCGGTTCATCGTCGTCGCGTGCAGGGCGTAGTTGAGCATCGCCTGGGAGAGCTGCTCGCCCCAGAGGGCGTGGCGCTCGCCCTTCCAGCGCTCCTGGAACAGTTCGTCGAGCGCTTCCCGGGTCGTCTCCTCGTCGTACTCCGGGTGGAGCTCGTTTGCCATGTTCGCACAGCAGAAGCCGCCCTGGCAGTTGCCCATCGAGGCGCGGGTCCGGATGCGGACCGCGTTGAGGTCCGAGCCGGACTGCGAGATCGCGTCCTGCACTTCGGCTCGCGTGACGCCCTCGCACTGGCAGACGACGGGGTTCGGATCGTCGGTCTCGAGGACCTCCTGTGACCGACTCCCGAGACGTTGCTTGCTCCGGCGGGCGATCGGCGAGCGAAGCCCGAAGTCGTCCATCCCCTCCTCGAGGACGGCGAGGTTCTCGCTGCCCGGCAGGGCCTCCTCGGCGGTTGCACACGAGGCGCGAACGCCGAGCTGGTCGCAAACGTGGTTCGAGATCTCCTCGGCCATCGCCCGGTAGGTGGTGAACTTCCCGCCGACGATGCTGGACATCCCAGAGACGCCGTCGCGCTCGGCGTGATCGAGCAGGAAGAAGTCGCGCGTGATGTCGGTGGGGTCCTTCGTCCCCCGGCCCGGGGGTTCGTACAGCGGTCGCACACCCCAGAACGAGCGGATGGTTCGGGCCTCCTCGAGGATCGGCACGAGCTCCGAGAGCGTGTCGATCATCATGTCGACCTCCCACCTCTCCTCGGGGTAGTCGTCGGGGTCTTCGACCTCCTCGTCCGTGGTGCCCAGAATCGCCGTCGTTTCGTGGGGGACAACGATGTCGGCGTCGCCCTTCGGCCGGCAGCGGTTGATGACCGTGTCGACCTGTCGGACGTTCATGATCGTCATCACGCCTTTCGAGGGGCGGACCTCGACGTCTAAGTCGGCCATCGCGCCGATCTGGCCGGCCCAGGCGCCGGTGGCGTTGACGACGTAGTCGGCGGTGATGTCCTCGGTCGTCCCGGGCGTCTTGTGCGTTCGTTTGCCCGGTCCGGAGTCGTGGCGCACCGTCACGCCGTAGATGTCGTCGCCGTCCCGAAGCAGGTCGATCACTTCGGCGTGGGTCTCGACGCGGGCACCGTAGTTCTCGGCGTCGATCGCGTTCGCGACGCACAGGCGGAACGGATCGATCGCTCCATCGGGTACCTGAATGGCCCGCTTGACGTCTTTCGCGAGATATGGTTCGACCTCGCGGGCCTCTCGGCCCGAGAGAACTCTCGCGGGGATGTCGCAGTCGCGACAGCCCTCGAGTTTCTCCCGAAAGTAGTCGTCGGGGTCCTCGGGTCGCTGGACGAACAGCCCGCCGGTCAGCTCGACGCAGTGGCCGGCGATTTCCCGAAGGATCTCGTTCTCTTCGATACACTCGACCGCGCTGGCCTGATCCGAGACCGCGTATCGTCCTCCGCTGTGTAGCAGGCCGTGCATCCGGCCCGTCGTCCCGTCGGTCAGATTGCCTCGCTCGACGAGCGTGACCTCGAGGCCGCGCATCGCCAGGTCTCTGGCGATGCCACAGCCGGTCGAGCCGCCCCCGAGTACGAGAACCTCGGTGTCGTGTGCCATCCCTTCGTCCGTACATCGCTTTCGTCCGTCTTTATTTTATCGACGGGAAAGAACCGTCAGTAACGTTCGGCTAGCCGGCTGATGAGTTCGGAACGGAACACTCTCGCTTTTCGAATAATATTGCCCGGACGATCGACGCTCGGGCACCTAAACCGAAACATCTCGACCGGTTCGAACACGACTCGCATCCTCCATAGTAACAGTCATCCTACTATTTCGGTAACGTTTATAATGATCGTAGGAAATGTTTACCAGTAGGATGCGATCGTCAGTAAAGACATCGCTCGGGACGATCCGGGGTGACCACGAATGACAGCACAGACGTACGTCGGCGCGGTTGATCAGGGGACGACCGGAACGCGGTTTATGGTGTTCGACCACGGCGGGCAGGTCGTCGCCAACGCCTACGAGAAACACGAACAGATCTATCCGGAGCCGGGATGGGTCGAACACGATCCGATGGAGATCTGGGAGAACACGAAGAGCGTGATGACGACGGCGCTCGGCAAGGCGGGGATCAGCCCCGACCAGCTCGACGCTATCGGCGTCACGAACCAGCGCGAGACGACGCTGCTGTGGGACGCCGAATCGGGACGGCCGGTCCACAACGCGATCGTCTGGCAGGACCGACGAACGACCGATCGGGTCGAGCAGCTCGAGGAAGACGGCCTCGTCGACACGGTTCGCGAGAAGACCGGACTCGAGGCCGACGCCTACTTCTCGGCGACGAAAGCCGAGTGGCTGCTCGAGAACGCCGACCCGATCAAGATGGAGCGGGCCCGTCCCGCGGACATCCAGGACCGGGCGGCCGAGGGCGACGTCCTGTTCGGAACGATCGACAGCTGGCTGATCTACAACCTCACCGGCGAGCACATTACCGAGGTCACGAACGCCTCGCGGACGATGCTGTACAACATCCACGACCTCGAGTGGGACGACGAACTCCTCGAGGAGTTCGACATTCCGGAGGCGATGCTTCCGGAGGTTCGACCCTCGAGCGACGACGCGACCTACGGCTCGACCGACCCCGAGGGGTTCCTCGAGGCCGAGATCCCCGTCGCCGGGGCGTTGGGCGACCAGCAGGCCGCGCTGTTCGGCCAGACCTGTTTCGACGCCGGCGAGGCCAAGAACACCTACGGAACGGGCTCGTTCTTCCTGATGAACACCGGCGACGAGGCCGTCGAGAGCGACCACGGACTGCTGACGACGATCGGTTTCCAGCGCTCCGGCGAATCGGTCCAGTACGCCCTCGAGGGATCGATCTTCGTCACCGGGGCGGCCATCGAGTGGCTCGAGGACCTCACGCTGATCGACAACCCGGCACAGACCGCCGAACTGGCCCGCAGCGTCGACTCGACCGACGGCGTCTACGTCGTCCCCGCCTTCACGGGCCTCGGTGCACCGCACTGGGACCAGCGCGCCCGCGGCACTATCGTCGGGATGACGCGGGGTACCCGCAAGGAGCACGTCGTCCGGGCGACGCTCGAATCGATCGCCTACCAGACCCGCGACGTCGCCGAGGCGATGGAGGCCGACTCGGGCATCGAGATGACGAGCCTCCGGGTCGACGGCGGCGCGGTCAAGAACAACTACCTCTGTCAGCTCCAGTCCGACATCATCGGCTCGAAGATAGTCCGCCCGCAGGTCGACGAGACGACGGCGCTGGGGTCGGCCTACGCCGCCGGACTGGCCGTCGGCTACTGGGAGGACATCGAGGGGCTGCGCGACAACTGGCAGATCGACCGCGAGTTCGACCCTGAGATGGACCGCGGCGAGGCCAACCGGAAGTACGACCGCTGGGGCGACGCGCTCGATAGAGCGCGGGACTGGGCCCGGGACGGTGACTGAGCATGCTTGACGCGCTTCTCGATCTCGCCGAGATCATTGCCGCGTTCGGCGGCGGCGCGTTCGGCGCCGCGCTCGGCCCGCTGCCGGCGTTCATTTTCACGGGCTTCATGGTGATCGCGGGTGAGGCCGCGACGCTCGTCGACCCCGAGGCGGCCGCGATCACCGATCAAGTCGCGTTCGGCCCACCGTTCTCGCCGGCGATTAGCTTCGCCGGTGGGGTGGCGGCAACGGCGTACGCCGCCAGGCGAGGGTATATGGACACCGGTTTCGACTACCACGAGGCCAAGAACATCGCCTACGCGCTCGGGACGAAACCCGACGTGTTGGCGGTCGGCGGCGCGTTCGGTATCCTCGGCTACTGGCTCGTTACGCTCTCGGCCGAACTCGGCATGCCCTACGACCCCATTGCGATGGGGGTCGTCCTCTCAGCCTTCGCCCACCGGCTGATTCTGGGCTACAGCATCATCGGGAAGGTCCGCGGGGCGAACATCCTCGACATGAGCCCCTTCGAACGCGAGGAGATGCGCGTCATCGGCGACTCCGCGACCGACGGCGGCGAGGCGACCGACCGCGCGGAGGGGAAGCCGACGGCCGCCGCGGCGCCACAGAAGGAGCGCCTGAAGGTAGAGCCGTGGCTCCCCCACCAGTACAAGTGGGATCACGTCGCGATGCTCGGGCTCGCGGCCGGGATCCTCGGCGCCTACGTCGGGATCGTGACCGGCAGCGCGTTCCTCGGGTTCGGGATCAGCGCGGCGTCGCTGGTCTTCCTCAACTGCGGCGTCGAGAAGATCCCGGTGACCCACCACATCACGCTGCCGGCGGCGACCGCCGCGCTGGCGGTGTACGTCCCCGCCGACGGCGGGATCGCGGAGGGTGCACCGGTCGCCTACGACAGCGGCGCGTTGCTCGCAGGAACCGGTGCCGAGGTCGCCTTGATCGTCGGGCTTGTCATCGGCGTAATCGCTGCGCTGTTCGGCGAGCTCTTCCAGCGGGTGTTCTTCGCTCACGGCGACACCCACGTCGACCCGCCCGCCGCGGCGATCGTCTTCGGGACCTTCCTCGTCGCACTCCTGTACGTCCTGGGAGTCTTCCCGACGACGGTCTGGATCCCGTGGTTCTGATCGCTCGCTAACCCTTCCTTCGATTTTATCGCCGCGTTCGACGCTCCCGAGCGATCGCGCTCGCGTTCGCCCGGATCCGTTCGCTTTAGGCGACCGCGGCCCGACGTCCCGTCATGACCGCCGACCCGCCGCTCGTCCTCGACATCGACGGTACCCTGACCCGCCCCGACCGGTGGGGGATCGACCCGCGCGTCTTCGACCCGATCCGCGACTGGGAGGCCCCGGTCGTGATCGCCACCGGGAAGGCCTTCCCCTACCCCGTCGCGCTCTGTCACTTCGTCGGCGTCCCCGAACTCGTCGTCGCCGAGAACGGCGGCGTCGTCTACACCGGCGACGACGTCTTCTTCACCGCCGACCGGGAGGCTGCCCAGGCCGTCGCCGAACGCTACCGCGGCGCGGGCTACGAGCTGGGCTGGGGCGAGGAGGACACCGTCAACCGCTGGCGCGAGACCGAGGTCGCGATCAACTTAGAGCAACCGATCGAGCCGCTGCGAGAGATCGCCGCCGAGTACGGCCTCGAGGTCGTCGACACCGGCTACGCCTACCACGTCAAGGACACGAATCCGAACAAGGGCGACGGCGTCGAGACCATCGCCGACCGCGTCGGCTTCGACCTCGCCGAGACCGTCGCCGTCGGCGACTCGATTAACGACGTCTCGACGTTCGAGGCCGTCGGCCGGAGCTTCGCGGTGGCAAACGCCGACGCGGCCGCGACCGAGGCGGCCGACGAGGTACTCGAGGAGGCTCACGCCGACGGGACGCTGGGGGTGCTCGAGCGCGTTCGCGGAACTCGATAATGCTCGGACCCGCGTCGACGACAGGACATCCAGCGGCTCGTCTGGGACGGGACCCGTTCGAACGGACCAAATCACGCTGTCACGCTGCGGTGGCGCGCGCTGTCAGCAGAATCGGGCGACAGCGAGATCCTGGCTGACAGTACTGCGCGAGGTCTTCGTGAGCAGCGCGAACGAAGGCTTGTCAGAGCGTACTCTGACAGGGGGAATCGGCTGGGGAGGGTGTGGCCATTCCCCGTTTCCGTGATCGACAGATGATTGGCAACAGATCGTACCGCGGTTTTGTCGTCCAGTTTGCGTCGTGGCTCTGAGACGGTCGAAGTGTTACATGCAGATGCTTATTGAACGCGGACATCCTACCAAGACTGCGAGATATTCAAAATGCCGTGCTGAATACAGGATATGGATTTAACAGCAAAATCTCTAACAGTTGCAGATGATCTCCATGGTGTCTTCTTAGTTTGACGACGAATAGTTATGGATTAGTTCTATCTAACTCAGACACTGATGGTCAGCGCCGTCATGGAAGATTACCTCAAGGCGATTTACCATCGTCAGCAAGAAACTGACGACGAGGTAAGCACCTCGGAGATCGCCGACCACCTTGACGTGACAGCACCCACCATATCGAACATGTTCGATAGACTCGAAGATCAGGAGCTGCTCAACCGGGAGAAGTATAAGGGCGTCTCATTGATACAGATGGCGAACGGGTCGCTCTCGAAGTTGTCCGACATCATCGGCTACTTAAAGCATATCTGACTGAACACCTTGATTATTCGTGGGCTGACGTCCACGATGAAGCAGATCGACTCGAACACCACATCAGTGATAACCTCGCTGCCCGGGTAGCTGCGACACTCGACGATCCGGAGACGGACCCCCACGGTGCTCCGATCCCTAATTCGACGCTCGAACTGTGGAACTGAACTCGTGATCCAGAAGATTGCACCATTCGGGCTGTATACGCTCGAATTTGTCGAGGGTGGTGAGTCAGTTTCATTACCTGAGCATGTTGCTCAGTCGGTGTGCGTCGCTCCGATAGAACTCGCGTCGATCAAATTTTAGATAATGTCTAATGATTTTACTTTATTAGATTGCCTCTAGAAGGTGGACCGGCAAAGATTTAGTTTAGAGGCGTCAAATACTACTCAATGGAACCCGATCTCGATTCAGATACGAAAGGTGTCTCGCGTCGAGCCGTGCTCACGACGACTGCTGGCGTCACCACGGCTGGGCTGGCCGGCTGTCTCGGCAATGATGACGGATCAGAAGGACAAGGGGACGGTGACAACCACGACAACCCTGCTGTCTCCGATGAGTTTGTCTTCGCTATCGAGGCCGAAGATGATCCGGCAGACATCGAACGTGATTGGGAGCCCTTGGCCGAGTGGGTCGAGTCTGAAACTGGTGTCCCGACCAGCATCGATACAGTCCCTGACGCCAGCGCAGCCATCGGAGCGCTTGCGACAGGACAAGCTCACGCGTCGTATCTAAGTGGAGGCCCCTCGTGGGTAGGGTGGAACGAACACGGTTTCGAAACGCTCGCCGTCGAGACCGATGAAGAGGGGAATTCGTACTACGTGGCGGCGGCTTACACCCGCTCTGAGACCGGGATCGAAACGATGCGTGATGCCGAAGGTGTTGATAGCGCCCACACGGGAGATTTGACGGGGGCAGGCATGCTGGTTCCAACTGCGTATCTTGCCGAAGAGGGGCTGGTAGAATTCGAGGACGACGATGATGTGACAGCGATTCGTGAGGCCGTCGAGGAGTACTTTGGGAACCCCGTGGTCGGCGGCGGGTATGTTGGCGCACTCCGGAATCTGTCCGAGGGGCAAGCAGATATCGCGTTCGGGCGCGCCACCACGTCAAAAGATTACTGTGGCGGCGACGATCCAGAGGACTGGTGCCTAGACCTGGACGAATATGAGATCGTCGAGGAATTCACGAACGTACCGACCCATCCAGTGCTTGCCAGCTTGGAGGCGAGCGACGCGGAGAAAGAACTGCTCGAAGATGCGCTCCTCGCGCTCAACGACGACCCGGACGGCCAGGAGATCCTCGAAGACGTCTTCGACGTCCACGAACTCCAAGAAGCGACATCGGAGGAGCATCTCGGCCCGTACGGCGAACTGATCTCGAACCTGCCCGGTATCGAAGACCACCTAATCGAGTAGAGCGCTGCCATCGGTATCGGCCCAAAATCCCAAAACGAAAGTACTGACGTGAACTTACTGTGACTCAATCATCACCACCGATCCGCTGTCGAGGACTCGCCGTCGGATACGACACGGAACCTGTACTCGAAGAGCTCTCGTTCACGGTCGAAAAAGGCTCTACAGTAGCGCTCGTTGGCCGGAGCGGATGTGGCAAGACGACGCTGCTCAAGACTCTCGCCGGGATTCTCGACCCGCTCGACGGTGAAGCCACCGTCCTCAGCACTAGTCTGCCGCAGTCCCCACCGCCTGGTGAATTAGGATACATCCCACAAAGTCTGGGACTTGTGATGCACGAGACGGTCCTCACGAACGTCCTTCACGGCAGGCTCTCAGATCTCGGGAGGATACGAAGCCTATTCGGACGCTTCCCGGGAGATGACAAAACCGAAGCGCGTGAAGCGATCGAACGGGTCGGCCTCGGTGGGTACGAACAGAGCCGGGTAAAAGAGCTGTCAGGTGGGCAACGGCGACGCGTAGCCATCGCTCGTGCCTTCGTGCAAGAACCTCGCGTATTGCTGGCCGACGAGATGCTCTCTGAACTCGATGGAGAGACCGCGCAGTCAATTGTGGACTGTCTCGTCACACTCCAGCAGGAGACGGGAATGTCCGTGGTCATCGTCGAACACAATCTCGACATGGCGAACGACATCTCGGATACAGTACTCAGGTTTGGGTGCGGAGGAATCGAAGATCGAATAGAATCCGAAAGTACACGCGAGCCGGTAACACGACAGAGCCATGAGTAATGTAGATCAGACGATCTCCGCCGCGTCGTTGCGAACTTACCTCAAAACCTTCGGTAGACCCCTGCTCTTCATCCTTGTCTTCGTCCTAGCAGTCTGGAGCATCTGGATATTGGAACTCCATCAGACCGACTTCTCGGGCGGCGCTGATGGCCTGAGTTTCCTGTATGGGGCTGCGATCCCTCCGGAAATGAGCGTGCTGGAGGTCGGGCTCCGAGGGCTTCTTGAGACACTGTATATCGCATACGTGGGGACGCTGGTTGGGGTTCTTCTGAGCCTGCCAGTGAGTCTGGTGGCGAGTCGGAACCTCTTTCCGTGGTATCTCACCCTCCCTGCACGGTGGTTTCTGGCGGTGCTTCGCGTCCTTCCGAGCATCCTCTGGGCAGTGATTTTCGTCATCCTCATCGGGACGGGACCAGCAGCAGGCGTGTTTGCGATTACGCTCTATACGATTGGATTTATAGGAAAGCTTGAGTATGAGGCATTTGAAGGGCTCGATAACGAGCCTATAGAAGCTGTCTCTTCCTTAGGCGCAACTCGGCTTCAGGTACTCCGCTTTGTAGTCCTCCCCCAGGCAATTAACTCCCTGATCAGTCAAACAATGTTCATGTTCGAGTATAATGTGCGGCATGCCGCCGCAATCGGAATCGTTGGCGCGGGCGGCATCGGCTACTACATCATGGGATACCTCGACTTCCTGCAATACGATAGGGTGGTTGTGCTGCTTGCAATCGTGTTTCTGACAGTGTTAGTTATCGACGAACTCAGCTACCGGTTGCGCTCGTTTTTCCTTGGCGACACGAGTACAAGCCTCAGCAAATAAAGCCTCCTGCGGCCCGTATATCGTCTTGACAGGATTTGGATGAATTTTGGCCTACAGTGTTCCACCTTTCACCTGTATTGACCGTACCCGAGTCAAAATCTATCGCTTACAGAGAATTTCAACAGAGCCGGCTGAACCCGAACGGAAAGGGACTACTCGAGGTCGCGCGGATCGACGTGGTCTACTTCGACGGCGTTCGGATAGAGCGTATCCGTCGAAACGATCGGTTCATCGAGCGTTCGCTCCGTTCCCAGGTGAACCGCATCGAAGACGTTGAGCGAATCGTACTGTCGGCGTAGCCGACCGGCAGCATCCATCATCTCGACGGAGAGTGGAACGAATTTGATTCCCTCGGCAGCGATCGTTCGATGAGCCTCCGAGAGTTCGTTTCGATCCCAACAGTCCTCCATCACGTACTGGACTTCGATCGCGGTCGCAACCGACGTTTTCGGCGTGTCGATCGCTTCGAGATCGACTTCGCTCGAGGGCCAATCGTCGGCTTTCAGGCAACGCTGAAACGAGAAGGCGATCCGGCTCGGACCACAGTAGTTCAGTAGTTCGAGCCACGAGTGGACCCGTATGTCAGCGATTCCCGTCACCGTCCTCTCGGGCAGCCTCGGCGCCGGCAAGACGACGCTGCTCAACCACCTGCTTCGCAACGCCGGCGACCGCGAGCTCGCGGTCCTGGTCAACGACATGGGCGAGGTCAACGTCGACGCCGAACTCGTCGCCGAGGGATCGGATCTCGACGCCGGCGGCGTCGCCGAGCTCTCGAACGGCTGTATCTGCTGTGAGCTCCAGGACGACCTCGAGACGGCGGTCGTGCGTCTGGCTCGCGAGCGCTCGTTCGACCACCTGATCGTCGAGTCCTCGGGGATCTCAGAGCCCGAGCCCGTCGCACGGCTCTTTACGACGAGTTCGCGGGTCGCCGCCCGCTACGAGGTCGACGCGCTCGTAACGGTCCTCGACACACGGCTCTTCCTCGACGCCTTCGCGGGCGAGGACGTCCCCGAGCGGCGCACCGACCCCGACGAGGACGACCGTCCACTCTCGGACCTGTTGATCGAACAGCTCGAGGTCGCGAACCTCGTCCTGCTCAACAAGGCCGATCTCTGCGAACCCGCCGAGCTCGAGGAGGCCGAAGCGCTGGTCCGGGCGCTCCGGCCCGACGCCGAGCTCCGAAGAACGGAGTTCAGCGCGATCGATCCCGACGATCTGCTCGGCGTCGACCTGTTCGATCCGGGCCAGCTGGGCGAGGGCGCGGGGTGGCAGCGCGCGCTCGAGGACGACGAGGGCGAGGGGAAGGATAAGAGCGGGAGATCCGAAACCGGCGAGCGCGGGCACGATCACGACGAGGACCACCACGACCACCGCCACCCCGACGAGGTCTACGGCGTCGACTCGCTGACCTTCCGGGAGCGGCGTCCAGTCCACCCCGAGCGCTTCGCCGCGTTCCTCCGGGAGCTGCCCGACGACGTCGTCCGATCGAAGGGCGTCGTGTGGATCGCCGGCCGCGACGCGAGGGTCGATCTCTCCCAGGCCGGTCCGTCGGTTCGGGCGACGAGCGACGGCCCCTGGATCGCCGCGCTCCCGGAGGTGCAACGCGACCTCTACCGGTCGAACCGTCCCGACCTCGAGTGGCACGACGAGCACGGCGACCGCCGAACCGAACTCGTGTTCATCGGGACCGACCTCGAGGACGAACCGCTGCGCTCGCAGCTCCGGGAGTGTCTGGTCACCGACGAAGAGTGGGAGCGGGCGGAAGCGCTCGAGAACCCCTTCCCGGAGGAGGACGACGAACCGGTCGTCGTTCGTGAACCGTAGAACACGTCAGCCATCGCCTCGCGCCCTCTAAAACGCGTCAGCCATCGCCTCGCGGGTTCTAGAACGCGTCGGCCATCGCCTCGAGCGCTCGCTCGAGTTCGCCCTTGCGCTTCCAGGCGGCGATCCGGTCGCCAAACGGCAGCGGGGCCGAAAGCGAGACCGACGATCGAAACCGGATCTCGGTGCCGTCCTCGCGCTCGTCGAACTCGAGCCACGTCTCCATGTGGTCGAACGGGCCCTGTTCGCCCTCCTGGGTGTAGTAGAGCGCGTCCTCGCGGTACTCGAACCGGAGCGGAAGCCGCATACCGGGCCCGCTGGCGACGACGATGGTCGCGTCGCCTTCGTCGTGAACGTGGTCGACGGTGAAACTCCCCTCGGCTTCGACGATCGCCGGCGGATCGAACCGCGAAGAGAGTTCGACCGCCGTCGCGTCGACCCGCCGAGAGACCGTGACTTCCCGCATACCCTGTCGTTCGTCGGAGCCGGCATAAGTGTCGGCCTCGACGGCCGACGGAAACGGCTAAGTGAGCCACGTTCGCGTACTTCGGTATGGCCGACCCCGACGCCGACCGGGACGGGTTCCGCGAGGGGCTCGAGTCCTCCAAGGGCGATCCGCGCGTGCTGCTGGTTCTCAACGCGGTGCTGTCGCTGCTGTTCGGCTGGATGATCGTCGCGGGCGCGGCGGTCGTCGGGCTGGTCGAGGTCAGCCTCACGACCGTCGTCGCGGTCGCCGCCGGGCTGTTCGTGCTCACGCTCGTGATGACGCGGCCCTGAGCGACCCGCTGTCCGTCGTCAGGACCCGCGAAACCGACGCACCCACAGCGCCTGCAGCGGAACGATAAGGATCGGCGTCAGAAACGCCGCCGTGAGGCTGACGAGCGAGACGCCGATCGAGGCGAGAAAGACGGCCGGTCCGATCAACCCCCTGATTGCGACGGCACGACCGACCCGCGGCGTGATTCCGTCGGTCGTGAACCCGCGGCGGTAGGCGTACCACCAGAGCGCCGTTAGCGAGAGGCCGACGAGCGCGAGGTTGCACGCGTACAGCGTCCACGCGAACCGTGTCCCGTAGATTCCGAGCAGTTCGGTCGGAAACGGGATAAACGAGACGAACAGCAGGAAGAGGAGGTTGCCGTACAGCAGCCCGCGGTCGTGGCGCTCGATCCGCTCGAAGAGGTTGTGGTGGACGATCCAGTACAGTCCGACGACCCCGAACGACAGCAGGTAGCTGAACAGCAGCGTCTCCTGGTCGGCGAGCGCCGCGGGAAGCTCCGTGGCCGCGCTGTCGGCGGGGACGTCGGGGATCTGAAACTGAAGCACCAGCAGCGTCAGCACGATCGCGAACAGCCCGTCGCTCAGTCCGTCGATTCGGTCGGTGTCCTCGCCCTCGAGGAGGCGAACGGTCGGCATACTCCCGGAGACACCGTGGACGAGCATAACCGATCGTCCCGGACTCGGTGACTGCAACGTGGCCCTCCCTTTAGGACTCTCAAAGTGGTACGCACGTCATGTCACGACGGTACTCCCGAGCGAACCTGACCGACGCCGTCCTCCGCGACTGCAGACGACTGCTCCTCTCGGCGCGAGGGCGCTTTTTCACGCGACCGAAACCGCTCGAGCCGGCGCTGCTCGTCTCGCTGTCGTCGTCCGACGTCGAACGGCTGCTCGGCGAGTGCCACTTCGCGCCGAACTGGGACATGTCCTTCGCGTACTTCGGCGAGGTGTGTAACCTCCGTCGTGTGGAGTACGTCGCCGACCACTCGAGCGGCTACGAGTGGTGGCAGGTCCACGTCCGGGGGTATCACCACCCGGAGGGGCTCGAGTTAACGGCGCACTTCGAGACCGATCCGAGCGAGTCCCCGGACGCACACGTCGATCGGGTCGGGATCGATATCGACCGCGGACTCGATGAGCTCGAATCCGTCCTCGAGGCGAACGCTGTAGCCTACCGGTCGCTCGAGTCTGACGAGGTCGCCGCCCTCGGGTAGTTCGACGTCCCGACTCGAGCCGACAGGTACTCACGAACCCGGCGACACTGTAGGAACAACGAATGCGGAACGCCCTCCCCGACTACCGGCCCACGAAGCCCGAGCTCGCCGTCTTCGTCTCGGGGATCACCAGCATGGGCCTCGAGATCCTCGCGGTGCGGATCGTCGCGCCGCAGTTCGGCAGCCACATCTACACCGTCGGCGGGATCCTGACGGTGTTGCTCGCCGCGCTGAGTCTGGGGTACTGGCAGGGCGGCAAGCGGGCGGCGACGGCGACCACCCGGGAGATGTCCTGGCTCATGCTCGCGACGGCGGTGTACGTCGCGGTGGTGATCTACGCCAACGACCTGCTGCTCACGTACACGGCGACGCTGGCGATCCCCCCCAGATACGCCTCGCTGCCGGCCGTCATCATCCTCTTCGGCCCGCCGACGTACCTGCTCGGGTTCATCAGCCCCTACGCCGCCGAACTCTCACGAAAACGCGGGATCGGGGAGGCCTCCGGCCACGTCTACGCGCTCGGCACGATCGGGAGCATCCTCGGCGCCGGCGCGACGACGTTCGTCCTCATCCCGTACCTCAGTATCGCCCAGATCGGCCTGCTGTTCGGCCTGACGCTGGTCGCGACCGCCCTCGCGCTTACGCTGCCGTCGCCCCCGCGAAATCCGACGGTCGCGAGCGTCGTCGTCGTCCTGTTGCTCGTTACCGCCGCGGGCGGCGGCCCCGTCGACTTCGACCACCGCGGCGACGTCGTCCACGAGAGCCAGACGCCCCACCAGCACCTCGAGGTCGTCGACGATAACGACGACGTCCGGACGATGTACTTGGACGGCGCCCATCACAGCGCGATGGACCTCGAGGAGCCCGATCGTCACGTCTTCGCCTACACGAGGTACTTCCACCTGCCGATGCTCATGATCGACGACCACGAGGCCGTCGACGACGTCCTCTTCATCGGCGGGGGCGGGTACACCGGTCCCCAGGACTTCGAGGCCCGGTACGACGTCGACGTCGACGTCGTCGAGATCGACCCCGAGGTGACCGAGGCCGCCGAGGACTACTTCGGCCTCGAGCACGGCGAGACGATGACCAGCTACGCCGAGGACGGCCGGCAGTTCCTCCAGAGCAACGACGAGGAGTACGACGTGATCGTGCTCGACGCCTACAAACAGGACCAGGTGCCGTTTCACATGACGACCGAGGAGTTCATGGAGCTCGCGGCCGACCGGCTGAGCGACGACGGCGTCCTGCTGGCGAACGTCGTTTCGGCACCCAGCGGCTCGGCCTCGGAGTTCTACCGCGCGGAGCACGCGACGATGGAGGAGGCGTTCCCGGAGGTGTACAGCTTCCGGACCTCCGACGAGGATTCGGTCCAGAACATCCAGCTCGTCGCGACCAACGACGACGAGGAACTCTCGCAGGACGACCTCGAGGCGCGAAACGACGAGCGCGACCTGGGCGTCGACCTGAGCGGCGAGGTCGACCACTACATGGCCGACCCCGAGACCGACGACGTTCCCGTCCTTCGCGACGACCGGGCGCCCGTCGACAGCCTGCTCGACCCGATGCTGGGCCAGCGCTACGTCATCGAGGAGACCGAGGAGTCGGAGCCGACGACGGCGAATCCGACGGTCGCTGCGGAGGCGGGCTAAGCGAGCGGTCTCGAGAGGTCGAGGTCGAGGGAACGACGCGGAGTACGGTCTCACTGACACGCGGAGTTCGGACCTACCGACAACGCGGTCGTCTCAGCGTTCGGCGAGGACCGCGTCCGCGGCGTCGAGGTACGACTCGAGGTGGCTCTCGTCGTGGGAGAACGAGAGGTGGTGCCGTTTGTACGGGTTCGGAGTGAAGAACTGCCCGCGCTCGCGCATCCCCGCCGCGAACGCGCGGAAGCGCTCCTCGTCGAGCCCGAGGACGTCCTCGTAGGTTCGCGGTTCGCCGTCCACGCCGAACTGCACGCTGAAGATGCTCCGGTGGCCGACGACCCGTCCGTCGATGGCGTGGTCCTCGAGCAGATCAGTCAGGCCGTCGCGGTAGCGATCGCCGAGATCCGTGAGATACCCCTGGACGTCCTCGTCGACGATCGTATCGATCGTCTCGCGGGCGGCGGCGAGCCCCGGCAGGCTGCCCGAGTACGTCCCGCTGATGACGACGCCGGACTCGTTGTCGCCGCCCGCCTGCGCGAGCAGGTCCGCCCGGCCGCCGACGGCCGCCACGGGGTAGCCGTTGCCGAGCGCCTTCGCGACGCAGGTGAGGTCCGGGATTACGCCGAACTCGTCCTGTACGCCGCGGGGCGAGTGGCGGAAGCCGCTGATGACCTCGTCGAAAACGAGCGGGACGTCGTGGCTCTCGGTCACCTCGCGCAGTCGCTCCAGAAAGTCCGGTTCCGGGAGCAGACAGCCGACGGAGTGGGGGATCGGCTCGAGGATGACGGCCGCGAGTTCGTCGCCGTGTTCCCGGAAGACGTCCTCGAGCGCGTCGGGGTCGTTGAACGGCGCGACCAGCGTGTTCTCGACGGCCGCCGAAAGCATCCCGTCGGATTCGGGGTAGCGCTCGCCGACGCGGTCGGCGGGCGGGTAGACGCTGACGTCGACGTAGTCGTGCCAGCCGTGATAACAGCCCTCGAACTTCAGCACCTTCTCGTTCCCGGTGGCGGCGCGTGCGAGCCGAATCGCGTGGTAGGTCGCCTCGCTGCCGCTGTTGCAGAAGTTCACCATCTCGACGCTCGGAACGAGATCGACGAGGCGCTCGGCGACCTCGATCTCGAGGGGCGTCGTGCCCGCGCCGTACAGCACGCCGTCATCGATGGCCGCTCGAGCCGCCTCGTCGACGTCGTCGTGTGCGTGCCCGAGAACGATCGGTCCGAATCCGAGGTGGTAGTCGGTGTACCGCTCGTCCGAGACGGTCGTCAGCGTGGCCTCCGACGCCGAGTCGAAGGCGACGTCGCCGGTCTCGTACGCTTGCGCCCGCAGTCCCGTCTGTGCGCCGCCGGGGATAAGTTCGCGTGCGCGGTCGACGAGTTCGTGTTCGTCCATCGATGGGTCGTCTGAATCCTCCATCGCCAAGTCGTCTTTCGGAAGCGTATTTACCGTTATTCGTCGCGTCGAATCGCCCGTGACGGTCCGTCGTCGGCGACAGTCGCGCGACGAGGCGCGACCGCGGCGTTTTGTGACGAACTCGAACAGAAGTATTAGCAAGTTGTCGTCCTCCGTTCGGACCGTTCTCGGGACGTCGTCATAGAACGGTGCAAATACTACCGAATGATATCTAGACACCATCATATTTGTAACCAAATTACGTTCCCTTTCCCGACTTGTGTGCACAGTACCGGCTAGCTACAGGAATATGTTTCCGCTATGCTGGTCTTCAATCCTTATTAGGTGATCTTTACCACGGTAGCGTGAAACACATGCACAGCCGCCGACGATTTATGGTGCACGCCGCCGCGACGGGTGGGGTAGCCGCTCTCGCGGGGTGTAGCGAGGACGATGCAGGAGCGGAGAACGGTAACGATGGTAACGAATCGAACGGGGACGAGAACGGTGGGAACGACTCTGACGAGGAAACCGACGGCGAGAACGGTAACGGCGACGAGGAAGAGAACCTCGTGATCGTCGCTCCGGACGACGACTGGCGGTTCGATCCCGAGGAAATCACGGTTTCGGTCGGGGAGACGGTGACCTGGTACTTCGATGCACCGGGTCACAACGTCTCCTCGTATCCTGAGGCGTCGGATCAGAACGAGAACCCTGACGATGCGGAACCGTTCGCCTCCTACGAGGGAGACAACCACTCCGAACTGATCGACGAGGGAGAAGAGTACGAACACACGTTCGAGACGCCGGGCGAGTACACGTACGTCTGTACGCCACACGACGGCAGCATGATCGGCACGGTGATCGTTGAGGAATAACATGTCAGTAGAAGAAACACCGAACGAGACGATCGAGGAATCGAACCGAGAGCGAAAGACGTCGACGGAGACGAAGCGGTTCCTGAAGCGACGGCGCTTCATGGCGACGGCAGGGGTCGCCGCGGGCGTCGCCCTCGCGGGCTGTAGCAGCGACGACGGCGAGGCCGACGCGGACGGCAACGGCGACGACGATGACGACGGTAACGGTGACGACGACAACAACGGTAACGGCAACGATGAGGAGCTCGAGCGCGGGACCCGGGAGTACCTCGAGGACGCCTATCCGGGACTCACAGTCCACTCCGCGGATCCGGAGAACGGCGAGGCCGCCGAACGCGAGACGTACATCAACTACATCACGCCGGCCGAGGAGCACTTCATCAGGAACCGCTACCTCTCGCCGGACATCGACGAGGACGACCACGAGGTCGAACTCAGACTCGGTGACGAGACCGTCGAGCTCTCGATGGAGGATATCAAACACAGCTATTCCACCGAGTCCGTCGCCCACACGATGCAGTGTACGGGTAACGGTCGATCGTACTTCGAGCCGGAAGTCGGCGGCAACCCCTGGGAGTTCGGCGCGGTCGGGAACGCCATCTGGACCGGGACGCCGGTCAGCGAGATCCTAGAGGAGTACGGCGCCGACACCAGCGACGGAATGTGGCTGATGGCCGCCGGTGACGACGTCCCCAGCGAGGACGATCAGGTGTTCGCCCGGTCGATCCCGATGCAGAAGGTGATGGAGGACTGTATTCTCGCCTACCAGATGAACGGCCACGATCTGACGATCGAACACGGCCACCCGGTCCGACTTCTCGTCCCCGGCTGGTACGGCTGTAACAACATCAAGTGGCTCTCCGAGCTGGAGGTCATGGACATGATGATGTACGGCGACGAGTGGGAACGGTACTACAACTGGCAACAGAACTCCTACCGACTGGAGACCGCCGGGCAGTCGCCCGAACACCACGAGGAGATCGAGGAGTTCGACACGTGGGAGCAGATGGATCTCGCTGCAGAGGGAGAGCACCCGCTGGCGTACGCATACGATCAAGTGACGAAATCCGTCATCGGGTATCCAGGCGAGGACTCGACGGTGTCACCGAGAGCTGCGGACGGACGAGTCGAGATCGTCGGCGTCGCGTGGGCCGGCGACGATTCGATCGAGCAGGTCGAGATCTCGACTGACGGCGGCGAAAGCTGGGAGAACGCAGAGCTGTTTACGCCTGAAATGGAGGGCATCGACACCACAGGATCCTGGCAGCAGTTCCGTTACCTCTGGAACCCCGAAGAAGAGGGCGAGTACGTAATCTGCTCGCGAGCGACGGACGAGCAGGGCCGCAGCCAGCCGCGAGAGGTCGCCCACCAGGACGATGAGCTCGAGACGATCGAAGAGGACGCCTTCCCGTGGAACGCCGACGGGCACGCCAACAACGCCTACTGGCCACACCGCGTCGAGATCGACGTCGACCTGTAGCTACTCCTGCCGTCGACCCGATTTCTTCTCCCAGTTTCGCGAGTGACCCTCGCCCGGTTCACCGTGGACGTCGAGCAGTTCGACCTCGATCTCGAGGCCCTTGCCGGCCAACTCGTGGTTGAAGTCGACGACGACGGTTTCGTCGGTCACGTCGGTGATCCACCCCGATCGACCGTCCTCGGTCGTTACGAGCGTCTCCGGCTCGAGCGTCGCGTCCGTAACCTCTTCGACAGTTTCTCGCGGGAGTTCGTCGACGGCCGCCGGATCCCGCTCGCCGAACCCCTCCGCAGGCTCAGCCCGGACCACCGTCGACTCGCCCGGCTCGTCGAGATCGCGAACGGCGTCCTCGAGGGCAGGAACGACGTTGCCTTCCCCGACACGGAACTCGAACGGCTTGTAGTCGCGGTGGTCGTGGTAGATCCCCTCCCGTCGGGCGACGTCGATATCGGTCGTGTCGACGATCTCCCCGGTCGCATCTCCCGTCGCGAGCCGAGCGGTGTAGTGGACGATCGCAATCTGGCCGTCTGCAACCATAGCGGCGGTATTCTCGTGGAAGCCGTAAATACGTACTGTCGAACGAGAACAGCGGTCGGACAAGGAAGTTCGACGGCCGATCGAGACGACTCGCGGGTCGAGCAAATCGCTTTGAGCAGCGGGCGCTAGCAGAACTCGCACCTCGTCCAGAACAGTCTCCTATCCAGAAAGGTCTTGTACTAAAGACAGTAAGATAGTAGAGAATGAAACGCCGACAGGTGATCGCCGGAGCGGGGACGGTCGGACTCGCGAGTCTCGCGGGCTGTCTCGGGACGGTCGGGCTGGACAGACACGAGGCCACGCCAGCCGGGGTCGATCCGGAGATCCGCGAGGAGACGGGCTACGAACGGACCGACGTCGACGAACTTCGCCTCGAGGAGACGGTCAGCGTCTCGGTCGTCTCCCAGGAACTGGTGTTGATCAACGCCCTCACCGAGTACGAGAAGACCATCGATATGGGGTTGCTGGGCGAACACCAGGGCGCCGAGTTCGTCGTCCTCTCGAGCCCGCAGGTCGGGATCGCCGGCCGACAGCTCAATCCGATCGGAGGGCGCTCGACGAGCGAACTCGTCGACCTGGTCGTAAACACCTACGACGGGCTCGGAAGCGTCGACCACGACGCCGACGAGGAGCTGACCGTGCTCGAGCAGTCGACGACGCTGTCGACGTTCACCGGCGAGGCCGAGTTCGACGGGCGAACGGTCGACGTCGACGTCCTCGTCACCGAGACCGTCGACGCCGGCGACGACCTGGTCGCGACGCTCGGCGTCTATCCGACCTACCTCGACGACGAGGGCGAGCACGTTCGCTCGCTCATGGGCGGCGTGATCGAGGAGCTGCCCGACTGACTCGGCACTTTCAGAGCCCGGCACCCGACGGGGCGTCGGGCAGATCGTACTTTTCGCTGTCGATCCCCAGCTCCTCGAGGGCGGCCTCGAGGTGGCGCTCCTCGGCGAAGTCGGCCCCGTCCTCGACGCGGAGGCGCTGGGCGGTCGCCAGCACCTCGCCGCGGCGGTCGTCAGGGACGTCGAACTTGTCGGTCGCGAGCTCGATCGTCAGCCCGTTGTGGTCGCGGGTGTACAGCGAGTGGAAGATGCCCCGATCGAACTCGTTGTAGCCCCGTCCCGCCTCCTCGAGGGCCTCCTTGGTCTCGACGAACCGCTCGGGCTCGACGGAAAAGGAGATGTGGTGGACCGAGCCGACCTGGTGGCGAAGCGGCTGCTCGTTCGACTGGCGATCGTCGCTCACGAAGAAGGTGAGGATCCGCCCGTCGCCCGTATCGAAGAAGAGGTGCGTCGAATCCGGATCGTCGAGGTTGGGCTGTCTGAGCACCAGCGGCATCCCCAGCAGGTCGCGATAGAACTCGATCGTGTCCGCTTCGTTGCTGCCGATGAGGGTGATGTGGTCGGTGCCGGCGAGGCGAATCGGGCTGTCGGGTCGGTCGGCCGTGATCTCGGGATCGTCCGTCATCATCCACCGATAGGGGCCCCGGGAACGTAAACGGTCCCCAGGATCGGGGTGAACGAAGCGGACGTGCGATCTCGGACCGGTCTCGAGGACGCTCTCGGACCGAACCGCGGGCGGACCGACGCCGGAGCCCGAACGACTATGCGCGGGGTCGGGCACGTATACGCTATGCAAACGGCAGTGATCGTCGACGCGGTCCGGACCCCCTTCGGCAAGCGAAACGGGTCGTTCGAGGACACTCACCCCCAGGATCTCGCGGCCGCACCCCTCGAGGCCCTCGAGGTACGCAACGGGTTCGACCCGGAGACGATCGAGGACGTGATCTACGGCTGCGTGACGCCGGTCGACGAACAGGGACTCAACATCGGTCGCATCGCGCCGATGGTCGCGGGTTGGGGCGACGGCGTTCCGGGGGTCCAGCTCAATCGGATGTGCGGCTCGGGCCAGCAGGCGGTCAACTTCGCCGCGACGAACGTGATGGCGGGCCAGCACGACGTGCTGGTCGCCGGCGGCGTCGAGCACATGACCCGCGTGCCGCTGGGTTCGGACGGCGTCGACGGCGTCGACGGAGAGAGCGCCGTCACCGACACCTACTTCGAACACTTCGAGGAGCTGACCCACCAGGGCGAGGGCGCCGAGCGGATCGCCGAGAACTACGGCTTTACGCGGGAGGAGCTCGACGAACTCGCCGTCGACTCCCAGCGGCGCTGGGGCGAAGCCCAGGCGGACGGACGGTACGACGACCAGATCGTCCCCGTCGAGACGAAACTGGACGGGGAGGAAAGCGAGTCGCAGCGCGACTCGAACAGTCGAGCGGGGAGCGAAGCGACCCGCGAGACGGTCGTCGTCGAATCGGACGAACACCCTCGTCCCGAAACCGACCTCGAGACGCTTTCCGGACTCCCGCTTTCGTTCCGCGAGGAGGGCAACGGCGTCCACCACCCCGGTAACGCCTCGGGGATCGTCGACGGCGCGTCGGCACTGCTGATCACGAGCGAGGAAGCCGCCGCGGCTCACGGCTGGGAACCGATGGCCCGCATCGTCCAGACGGAGGTCGTCGGCGTCGACCCCGTGACGATGTTGACGGGACCGATCCCGGCGACCGAGCGCGTCCTCGAGCAGTCGGCCTACGAGCTCTCGGACGTCGACCTGTTCGAGGTCAACGAGGCGTTCGCCTCGGTCGTCGCCGCCTGGCTCGAAGAGACGGGCGCCCCCTGGGAGCGAACCAACGTCAACGGCGGCGCGATCGCCCACGGCCACCCGCTGGGGGCGACGGGCGCCGCCCTGGTGACGAAGCTGGTCCACGAACTCGAGCGAACGGGCGGGGACGTCGGGCTCTCGACGATGTGTATCGGCTTCGGCCAGGGGATCGCGACGATCCTCGAGCGGGTGTAGGGACGGTGGTCGACGCCATCACCGAATCGACCGCAGTCCGGGAAGCGGTACTCCTGCTGGTCGTGCTTCCGCCGCTGATCGGAGCAGTGAGCTACGGTCTCGGCGACGGTGTCGGCTCCGGCGCGGCGTTTGGCTTCTGGACGGCCGTCGTCGTGAGCGCGCTGATCGTCCTGTGGGGCCCGATGGGAGCGTCCGACGCCGACCGATAGATCCGTCGAGCGAACGGTTCGCAACCGGAGTCGCGGACGTCCCCGGTTCCGTTCCGCGTCCGAGCGATGTCCACTGTAAAGTATTCTCGTCGCGACCCTTCGGGTATGCGACTCGACGGCGTTCGAATCCTGGATCTCTCGAGGCTGTTGCCCGGGCCGTACGCGACACAGCTGCTGGCGGACTCGGGAGCCGAAGTGGTGAAGGTCGAAGACACCAACGCGGGCGACTACGCCCGCGCGATGGAGCCGCTTACCGACCGCGGCACCGGCGCGATCTTCGAGATGGTGAACCGAGGGAAGCGAAGCGTCGCGATCGACCTCAAGAGCGAGGAGGGACGGACGGCGTTCTACCGGCTCGTCGAGGAGAGCGACGTCGTCCTCGAGAGTTTCCGTCCGGGCGCCGTCGACCGGCTGGGGGTCAACTACGAGACCCTCCGCGAGCACAACGAGGAGCTGATCTACTGCTCGCTCACGGGCTACGGCCAGGACGGTCCCTGGGCCGATCGCGCGGGCCACGACCTCAACTACGTCGCAGTCGCGGGGCTACTCGACATGACCCGTGAATCGCCCGATACCAAGCCGCAGACTCCTGGCTACCCTATCGGCGACATGGCCGGCGGCCTGTTCGCGGCCTTTGCGATCGTCGAGGCCGTCCTCGCACGGGAACTCGGCAACGCAAGCGGCGAGTACGTGGACGTCGCGCTGGCCGACGTCGTCGCCTCCTTCTCCCAGGCGGTCGCCTACCAGTCACTCACCGGCGACCCCGCCGATCCCAGACCGGGCGAGACGCCGCTGACCGGCGCGCTGCCGTGGTACGACAGCTACGAGACCGCCGACGGCAACTGGGTGACCCTGGCGGCCCTCGAGCCGAAGTTCTGGCGGACGTTCTGCGAGGCCGTCGACAGAGAGGACCTCGTTGCGGAACACGGTTCGGACGATCCCGACGTCCGGGCGGCCCTACGGGCCGAGCTCGAGGCCCTCTTCCGCGAGCGAACGCGCGACGAGTGGGAGGCGGCGCTCTCGGACGTCGACGCCGCCCTCACCGGGGTCTACGCGCCCGCGGAGGTAGACGAGCACCCGCAGTTCCGGGCCCGCGGGCTCGTCGAGCGTCCCGGAGACGCGCCGCCGAGGATCGGGTTTCCGGCCCGTCACCGCGAGACGCCGACGGAGACGAGCGAGGCTGTCCCTAAGCAGGGCGAACACACCCGTCGGTACCTCGCCGAGGCCGGCTACGACGAGGCGACGATCGGCCGGCTGCTCGAGTCGGGCGCGGTTCGCTGAGACGACGGCGACGCGGCCCTACTCGAAGAGGTCGCCGTGACGGCGGGCCAGATCCGTGTACGCCCCCGAGGAGAACTCCTCGAAGATCGCCTCGGGATCGATCCCGGTCTCCTCGAGGGGGGTGACCTCGGCCGGAACGCCGCGGACGAACGACTCCGGCGGGATCGCGTACTCGTCGGGAACCACCGTCCCCGCGGCGACGATGCTGCCGGAGCCGACCGTCGCGCCGGTGTTCAGCGTCGCGTTGAACCCGACCAGCGCACCGGTCTCGACCGTCGCCTCGTTGAGGACGGCGCCGTGTCCGACCATCACGCGGTCCTCGAGGGTCGCCGCGTGCAGCGTCGCGTTGTCGCCGACGTGAGTTCCTCGACCGATCCGGACGGGACCAACGTCGCCCCGCAGGACGACCCCGGGCCAGACGCTCGCTTCGGCTGCGACCTCGACGTCGCCGACGAGGACGGCGTCCCCGCTCACGCGGGCCGCGTCGTCGATCGACGGGCTGGCGCCCTCGAACTCGTAGGTTCGGCTGTCGACCATACCCGGTGGAACCACGACGGGGCGTATAACCGTTCGTCAGGCGATCCGTGACGGTCACGGGTCCCGACTGGTCCGAGGCGACCCGCGAAGACGCTACTCGAGCTCGGGGAGGACTTCCTCGCCGAAGTCCTCGACGAACCGTTCCTGCTCGCGGGTGACGTTGTGCAACAGGAGTTTGTCGACCGCGAGTTCGAGGTCCCGCTGCAGCCACTCGAGGTGGTCCTCGAGATCGGCCGAGACCCGGACGCTCTCGGCGACCTGCTCGCGGGTGACCTGCTCGCCCAGCGCGTCGAACTCCTCGGGGGTGCGCAGCTTCTGGGTGACCGAGCCGGGCGCGCAGTTGGTCCGCCACTGGTCGTAGGCGCCCTCCAGCGCCGCGTCGTCGTCCTCGTCGTAGGCGAGTTGAACCTTGAGGGCGATCGGTTTCTCCGGGGCGTTCTCTCGGAACGCTTCGACTCGGTCCTCGAGGCCCTCGTGATCGGGCGTGGCGATCGTGATCAGCCCCTCGACCCACTCGCGGGTGCCGAGCCAGCGGGCGGTCTCCGCCGAGAGCGCGGCGCCGAACAACGGCGGCGGCGATTCGGGTCGGGTATACAGCGTGGCCTTCTCGACGTCCACCCGGCCGTGGTGGGTTACCTCCTCGCCGTCCCACAGCCGGTGCATGATCTCGGCGCACTCCTCGAGGCGAGCGTTGCGCTCGTCCTTGAGCGGCCACTCCACGCCCGCGACCCCCTCGTTCATCAGCTGGCCGCTGCCGACGGCGAACCAGAACCGCTCGGGGTACATCTCCCGCAGCGTCGCCGCCGACTGGGCGATGATCGCCGGATGGTAGCGGTAGCCGGGCGCGTTGACGGTGCCGAACGACAGCGAGGTCCGCTCCATCGCCGATCCGAGCCACGACCAGACGAACCCCGACTCGCCCTGGCGCTCGCTCCAGGGGTGGAAGTGATCGGAGGCGAGCACCTCGTCGAAGCCGTACTCGTCGGCGAGTTCGGCACACTCGAGCAGGTCGCTCGGCGCGAACTGCTCGTGGGAGGCGTGGAAGCCGATCTCGGCCACGGTTCACACCTCCGGGTCCGTCCGGGATCGCCCCTCGAGCCGTCGGTTCGGCTCGAGCGCTCGAGGGCGACGACCCGCGACGAGCCAGGTGCCGTCGGCGAGCCGGCTGGTTCGAAGCTCGGTCCGCATGCGGTCGACGGGCGACTCGAGGTCGCCTCGCTCGGGCGTCTCGCTCATACTGGTGCCGTCACCGTCCGTCGCCTAAACCCCGCTCCCTGAATGTGCTTCCCGCGGGCCGGCAGTATTTCCGGATCCGTCCCCTCGAGACGGTATGCTCGTGCTCGGCGACGCTCACGCCTCCGATCCGGACCGACGGGAGACCCTGTTCACACACTACCGCAGACTCGAGCCGGACGCTGTCCTGCAGGTCGGCGACCTCGAGTGCTACGAGCTGCCGGCGCCGACGTGGTTCGTGGCCGGCAACAACGAGGAGTTCGACACGATCGAGGCGCTGCGAAACGGCGAGACCGCGGGGACCCGGAACGCCAACCTGCTGGCAAGCACGGCGGCGACGGTCGAGGACGTTCGCGTGGCGGGGCTGTCGGGCAACTACGCGCCGACGAAGTACGACCTGCCCCGATCCGAGCTGTCGGGCGGGCGACGACGACACTTCACTCACGAGGACATCGAGCGAGCCGCGTCACTTTCCGACGTCGACATCTTCCTCACCCACGAGGCGCCGACCGGGCTGCTGTCGTACGGCTACGATCCCGGCTGCGAGCACGTCGACGACCTGCTCGAGGCGCTCTCGCCGGAGCTCTGTCTCGTGGGTCACCACCACCGTCACCGCGAGGCCGAGATGGCAGGCACCCGCGTCGTGAGCCTCGCACCGGCCTGGGAGCGCTACTACGAACTCGACCCGGAGACGCTGGCGCTCGAGAGCCACGGGATCGGCTCGAGCGAGTGAGCGGTTACTGGCGGGGCGCGACGCGCTCGCGAACGAAGTTCCGAAGCCGCGCGGTGTAGGTCTCCGGTCGGTGCAGATTGCAGATGTGGCCGACCCCCGCAAGCACCTCGATCCGCGCGTCCTGAGCGGCGGCCGCGTGCTCGCGCTCGCCCCGGCGCATGACCTTGTCATGCTCGCCGTTGACGATCAGTGTCGGACCGGGGTACGTCGAGAGCTTCTTCCGGAAGTCCACGCCGCGGACGTCCGGCCCCGCGTCGCCGAACTCCTTGGGATAGAAGCCCGCGTCGATGATCGCCGCCTCGATATCCGGCGGCAGGTCGCGGTTGCGAACCCACCGCGTCGCCAGCCGTTCGACGGCGCGCTTGCCGATATCGGGACGGGTGAGCAGGCGCGCGAGGGTGCCGTTGGCTCGCGTCACCAGCCGCATCCCGCGGACCGGGTTCGCGCTGCTTCCCGTCAACACCAGCCCGTCGACCTGTTCCGGGTGCCGGGAGGCGTACTCGGTCGCTACGTACCCGCCCAGCGAGAGGCCGACCAGCACCGCGCTGCCGTCGGTCGCGGTCTCGATCGTCTCCTCGAGGCGGTCGATCGTCGGCTCCATCCGGAACGTCTCCTCGGCGAACGTCCCGTGTCCGGGGAGATCGAGCGCGACGACCCGGTACTCGTCGGCCAGCGCCCGCCGCTGGGGAAGCCACATCTCCTTGGTGAACATCGCGCCGTGAACGAACACGATCGCCTGTGCGTCCGCCGGTCCCTCGACGTCGACGCCCTCGGGGTCGTTGCGGTCGAATAGCACCATCGTCCGTCGGCGTACGACGACGGCGGGGTTAGTTCCCGACCCGGCAACGACAACTGAGCGCCGTCGTCAACCATCGAAATAAATTCTAACGTGCGATATCAAACACGATTGGTGGTAGCGATCGGTCTATCCTGTCACTCGAGGAAACGAGCCGGACGTCCGATCGCGCTCAGTGATTCTCGGTGTCGGCCTCGTCGCGACGGTCGTCGTTCGAACCGTTCGTTCGATCCCCCTCGTCGACCGACACCTCTACTTCGGGGCTGCGGCCCGGATCCGACGGATCGAGTTCGGCCTCCGGCTCTCGGTCCGTCAGGGTGCCGGGGTCCGCTTCGGCGCCGCGGTCGGTCGGCTCGGTCGCCTCGAGCGTGTCGGTCCCGTCTCCGGGCGACGCGCGGTCCCGGCTTTCGACGTCGAACTCGAGCGAGCGACCGGGCTCGAGAACGAGCCGATCTCCCCGCCGCTCGGCCACGGCGGCCGGCTCGAGCGGGCGCGTCTCGTCGGGGCCGGTCGCCATGGCGGGCGCTGCCGCCTCCGGACCGTCAGTCGCGGGCGGGGGACAGACCCGGAGGACGGCGCCGTCGACCGCGGCGACGACGCCGACCGTCTCGCCATCGGCGGTCTCGACTCGCGCACCGATGTCGTCGTCAGTGAACGTGTCGCACATAGAGCCGACCTCACGGCAGCCGGAAAAGAGCGTGGTGCCTGCAGGAGTCGGTCTCGAGGAAACTGAACGCGGTGGGCCTCCGCGGTCGGACCCGGGACGTCAGCAGTAGGGACTTACTCCGTCGCGGCGGAGACGTCGTCCGCCTCGGTCTCGGTCTCCGGCGTCGGTTCGCCCGTCGGGCGAACGAACTCCCGCTCGAGGAGGATCCGCGTGCTGCTGATCTCCCGGACGTCCTCGGCCTCGAGGACGAAGGCCTCGCCGACCTCCATCCGGTCGAGGCGGATCAGGATCTGGTCGAGCGCGTCGGGGCTCGGTTCGACGCGGGCCTGCTCGCCGCCGACCGACGCGACAGTGCCGATCACCTTGCCGTCGGCCCGCTCGACGAGCTTGCCGAGGTCCTCGCTCGTGAACGTTCCCTCCTCGACGTCGTCAGCGTCGTCGAGGGCGGCACCTGCACCGCCCGCAGCGGCCGCTTCGGACGAGGAAACGGCTGTCTCGGCTTCCGGCGAGGCGGCAGCAGCCTCGTCTTCCGAGGAGGCGTCGGTCGTCTCGTCCTCCGGGAGGACGTCGGCCGTCTCGACGGCCATGTCGGTTCCGAGCTGTTCGCTCCACTTCGAGGAGACGATCGGCGCGACGGCGAGAAACACCATCATGACCATGAACAGCGCCAGCATGGCGGTCGCGACGGCCGTGACGCCGTACGTGGCGTCGAACGCGACGATGTTCGAGGCGATACTCGCTGCGGTGCCACCGGTAGTGACGGGACTCATTGACGTTGGTCCTCACATCGCGATCCGTTCCTATGAGGATTTCTCTTCTCCGTCGTCCCGAGAGAGCCGGCCACGTCGCTCGAGAGCCCTCCTCGAGCGTTCTCGGGCCGGTTATTCGATCGGGAACCGAAGAATCGCGCCGATCCCGTCGAAGGCGTCGGCGAACCGATTGCCGTTCGGGAAGTCGTCGGGCACGACCAGCGCCTCGCCGCCTTGCTCCTCGGCGCGCTCGCCTAACTCCTGGATCGTCGTCCCCTCGAGAGTCGTCGAGAGCAACAGCGTGTCGACGGCCTCGTACTCGAGGGCGTCGTCGACGTCCGCGGTGCCGTACGCGACCTCGCCCGAGCCGACGTCGTCGAAAAAGTGATCGAGCGCCTCACCGACCGCGTCGCGGTCGCGCTCGTCGATCGCCTCCTGGCCCCTCTCGGCGAGCTGCTCGAGACCCTGCCTCGTGGCGTACTCGACGGTGAATTCGCCGGCGATCAGCTCCTCGAGGCGATCGTCGAGTTCGGCCTCCTCGCGAAAGCGTTCGGTCGTTCCGGTCGTCCCGCCCAGCAACAGGCCGTCGATCTCGTCGTCCTCGAGGAAGGTGACGGTCGCCCGCTCGGCGACGTCGTCGAAGAACTCGCGTTCCCGACGTTCGCGGTCGCGCTCGAAGCGCTCGGCCGACTGGCCGCCGGCGCCCGACTTGTCGGGGACGTCGCTGTCGAAGACGTCGATCTCCTCGACGCCCTCGCCGTCGAGTCGGCCCAGCGCCGCCCCGCCGCGCTCGACGACGAGCAGCCCGTACGTCGCCGAGGGTTCGGTGACGGACTCGAGCGGCGAGAGGTCGAACTCGGTGGCGTGTGCGTAGATCGAGTCCTCGATCTCGACGGGCGGGTCGTCGAACGTCGCCGTCAACAGGTTGCCGTCGGGCTCGCCGGCGTAGACGAGAAGACCGTTGTCGGGAATCTCGTCGTACTCGTCGAGCCGATCCCTGACCGCCTCGAGGGCGTCGACGAGCGGCTGCGGGGACGACCGTTCGTCGAGCTGGGTCGCCTCGGCGTAGTCGGTCTCGACGGGCTGGCGGGCCTCGCCGATGGAGTCGCCGGGCGGAACCGCGAGCGAGACCAGGATATCCCGGTCGGCGGAGACGTTCGAGAGGCGATCGAGTCGTTCGTGGAGGTCGTAGTTCGAGAGTGACATAGGCTCGACGATCGGTTCGAGACGACGCGAGACGCGGCCTCGAACCCGAACTACCCGCCTCTACGAGGAGCGAGCGATTAGGAAACCGGCCAGCGCTCTCAAGCACGCCGGCTCAGTCGGAGCGGGAGAGCCGGGAGTCGTTCGGCACCGACGCCCGATCGGACGAGTCGGCGGCGTTCGACCGCGACCGCTCGAGCGGGAGCCGAGCGAACAGCCGCGAGCGGATATCGACCGACTCGCTGCCCAGCACCGCAAAGCCCGCGAAGATCGTCAGGAACCCGACGACCGCGAGCGGGGCAATCTGCTCGCCGAGGATCGCCCACCCGCCCAGCGTCGAGACGACAGGGACGACGTAGAACACCAGGTTGGCCTCGATCGCACCCGTCTCGTCGAGCAGCGCGAAGTACGCGAGGTAGGCGAGGACGCCGGCAAAGACGCTGACGTACGCGAGCGCGGCGATCGCACCGGCGCTCCAGGTGATCGACGCCGCCGACTCGCCGGCGGCGAGCGACAGCGCGTGGGAGAGCGCCGCGGCGAGGGGCAGCCCCCAGGCGATCCGGACCGAACTCGAGAGGGTCGCGTCGACCCGTCGGATGAGCACGGCGCCGAGGGCGGCGCTGGCCGCCCCGGCGAACAGGATCGCGCGCCCGAGCGCGTCGCCGCCGACCAGCATCGCGGGATCGGGGCTGACGACGAGCGCGACGCCGACGAGGCCGAGCCCCATCCCGACCGCGCCGCGAGCGGAGAGGCGCTCGCTCGAGAGGAGCGCGGCCGCGAACACGGGCGTCAGGATCGGGTTGAGGCTGAAGACGATCGCACCGACGGCGCTGGTGGCGTACTGCTGGCCGACGAACAAAAGCGAGTTCGCCAGCCCGATGACCAGCCCACCGGTCGCGAGGATCCCGATGACGTCGCCCGCGGTCGTCGGGGTAAGGTCCTCCCGCGAGAACCGGACGACTGCGTACGCGACCATGATGAGGGCCGCGATGTCGAAGCGCAGCGCCACGAACAGCAGCGGCGGGAAGTACTCGAGGCCGGCCTTCGCGGCGACGAACGTGCCCCCGAAGAAGAGGCTCGCGAGCGCGAACAGGACGATCGTTCGCCTGTCGATCACCGACTGAACACCTCCGCGAGATCGACCGTAGATAGTGTGGGTTTGAGAACTTCCATCCTGATATCGAGTACGAACGCAGCACGTATAGGCTCGTTCGTAAAATATTTCATATCGAGAAAGGCAGAGATCCCGCGGGGGATTTTCACAGTATGAAAATCTTTCACAGTACGAAACCGACTTACGCTCGGAGGACCCAGTGACCGTATGGAATCGACGCTCGAGGAGATCGAGTTTCTCGCGCTGTCGGCCAACCGCGTTGAAGTCCTCGGACTGCTCGCCGACGGACGGCGGACTCGAGGCGAACTGGGCAAGGCGACGGGCGCCTCGCAGGCGACGCTCGGACGCATTCTGGGCGACTTCGAGGACCGATCCTGGATTCGACGCGACGGCGATGCCTACGTGGCGACGGCGACGGGGCGACTCGTCGCCGAGGGGTTTACCGATCTCCGGGAGATTCTCGAGGCCGAGACGAAGCTCCGGGGGGTAATCGACTACCTTCCGACCCACGCGATGGACGTCGACCTGCAACGGCTGGCGGACGCGACGATCACCCGGCCCTCACAGATGCGGCCGAACGCGCCGCTGTCGCGCCTGCTCGAGCTACTGCGCGAGGGCGATGAGGTCCGAACGTTCTCCCACGCGTTCAACGAGCAGACGCTGACGGTCGTCCAGGAGCGAACGGCTGCGGGCGACCAGCGGTTCAGGGGCGTCTTCTCCCGACGCGCAATCGAGGCGCTTGCCGAGGAATCGGCGCTCCGGAATCGATTGCGGTCGCTGGTCGAGTCCGACCACGCCGAACTCAGGGTTCGGGACGAGGGGGTTCCGATCGCGGCGATGATCGTCGACGACGTCGTCTACCTGCTCCTTCGCGACGAGAACGGCGTCCTCCGGGCGTCGATCGACTCCGACGATCCGGCCGTCCGGGCGTGGGCCGAGGACACCTACGACCACTACTGGCGGACAGCGGACCCCCTCGAAGCCGAGACGCTGTCGCCCTGAGCGGTGGCCGTCCGGTTCTCTCGGTGAGCGCGTCGACCCCGTTAGTTCGTCTCCTTCCAGTCGCCGACCTCCCGATTCCCGAACTCCCCCTTGGCCTTGCGTTCGCGGGGCCAGAGCACGATCGCCAGGATGGTCCCGTAGAACGCCACGACGACCGCCAGGACGAGTATCCCGGGCAGCGAGCCGACCGATGCGGCTTCGACGACTCCGGTCTCTCCCATGTAGGCGGTGATCCGGAAGATCCAGGCGAGCAGGAGAACCGTCACGAGCGCGAGGTAGATGCGCCGGAGCCGGTTTGCCACCGCCTCGAGCATCGTGATCTTCATCGTCGGATCCCGGTAGTCGTCGCTCAGTTCGCTCCGCCAGTCCTCGTGTTCGGACTCCTGGGAGGGGTCGAGCGCGTCCGCGAGCAGGTTCTCCTGGAACAGTCGGACCCGGGACCGATAGACGTCGTAGTCACGGTACCGGCGGGCCTCGATCAGCAGGAACAGCCCCACCGCCAGCACGCCGACGAGGATCACGTAGTGGGGGTTGTCCGGACTCGAGAACGCCCACGTCAGGATCGCCGCCATCACCGTCACCGCCCACGTGGTCGTCTGGTCGAGGCGCTCGCGCCAGGTCGTCTCCCGGTCGAGCTCCCCGCGGTAGGCGTCGCCGAGGACGGAACTCATCTCCGAGACGTCCGTTGCGACCTCGTCGCCGAGATCGACCTCGTCGCCCGCATCCTGTTTGGCATTCTCTCCCATATTACTCTACGAGAGCCTTCGTCGGCGAGGACGAAGTAACGTTCGTGAGGGAAGTGATCTCGAGCGACGGCCGCGGTCGACGCTCGAGCCACGAGTCGTCGCTCAGTCGTCGGTCGGCGCGGTCGTCGGACTGTCGACGTCCGATCCGGCGGACGGCTCGTCGAACAGCGGACTCTGCCGACCGGGGACGAACGTGTTGAGCACCAGCGCGGAGAGGGCCGTCAGGATGACAGGCTCGCCGAAGAACGTCTGTGCGGCCGTCGGGAGCCCCTGGATGGCCTCCGGCGTCGTGGCGATGCCGAGGCCGAGACCGAGCGAGGTGGCCACGATGACCATGTTCCGCCGATCGAGCTCCGTGTGGAGGACGATCAGGCGGACGCCGCTGGCGGCGACCATCCCGGCCATGAGAACGACCGCGCCGCCGAAGACCGCGCTGGGAATCGTCGTCACGACTGCACCGACGACCGGGCTCAGCCCGAGCGCGGCGAGGACGACGCCCGCGATCGCGACGACGTGGCGGCTCATCACGCCGGTGAAGCTGACGATGCCGACGTTCTGAGAGAACGAGGTCACCGGAAACGCGGCGAAGATCGATCCCAGGGAGCTCGCGACACCGTCGGTAAAGAGGCCGCCGCGCAGCTCACGGTTTTCGGGCGAGCGGCCCTCCGCTGCGGTGACGCCGGACATGTCGCCGACGGTCTCCATCGCGGAGACCAGAAAGAGGAAGGCGAACGTGACGATCGCGATCGGCTCGAACTCGAAGCCGAACCGGGTCGGCTCGGGGACGGCGATCAACGCCGCGTCGCCGATCGGGGAGAAGTCAACGACCTCGAGGCCGGTGCCGAAGTGGAGCCCGATGGCGGTGACGTAGCCGATGACGATCGCCGCGAGCACGCTCAGCAGCCGCGTCACGCCGCGCGTAAACAGGTTGAGCCCGATAGCGATGCCCAGCACGAGGGCGGCGAGCCCGACGTTGTGGGCCGCGCCGAAGTCGGATTCGCCGACGCCGCCCGCAGCGTACTCCATCCCGACGGGGATCAGGTAGAGCCCGATGATCGCGACGACGAGCCCGGTTACCAACGGCGGAAAGAAGGGTTCGATCCGATCGAACTGCCAGCCGATGAATCCCTCGACGACGACGCCAGTAACGAGGATCGCGCCGAACACCGCGGCCATCCCGAACTGCGAGCCGATCGAGACGATCGCCCCCACAAACGTGAAGCTCGCGCCCATGACGATCGGGAGCTTCGCACCCACCGGACCGATCGTGTACGCCTGGACGACGGTCGCGAGCCCGGAGAACAGCAACACCATCTGGACGATGTAGGCGGTGTCTCCGGCGCCGAGTCCGACGTCCCCGGCCACGACGTACGCCACGGCCGTCGCCGGCACGATCATCACCGCGACGTGCTGGATCGCCAGCAGCACCGACTTCGGCAGCGGCGGCTTGTCGTCGAGTTCGTACTCGAGGTCCATCTCCCCGTCCCGTTCGGTCGACATCTATGGCCGCCAGGTTGCGAACCGCCGCACAAAAGATTTCGCAATCGCGATTATATATTGCTAGCTACTGCCGATGTTCACTCACTATCGTGCATAGGTCCGGAGATCACGTCGGTATCCACGGAGTCCGGCACGTCGTGGACGATCACCTTGCCGTCCTCGACGGTGATGTCGAGGAGGCTGGTCGCCTCGTAGGGGGTGTCGTCGAGCGCGGAGTCGCCGACCTTCCGCATGACGACGACGACGTCGACGATCTCGGCGCCGATCCCGTCGAGGGATTCACAGATCGCCGCCAAGGTGCCGCCCGTCGAGAGCATGTCGTCGAGGACCACCACACGGTCACCCTCGGCGACGTCGTTGATGTACATCTCCGACTCCGAGTAGCCCGTCTCCTGGTGGAGCGACACCTCCCCCTCGAGCCCGTAGGGGCGCTTGCGAATCACCACGAGCGGAATGTCGGTCTGGAGGGAGACGGCGGTCGCGAGGTGGATCCCCATTGCCTCGGGAGCGACGATCTTGTCGACCTCGAGGTCGGCGGTCCGCATGACCTCGACGACGACCTCCCGCAGCAGCGCGGGCTCGAGCTGGGGGACGCCGTTGCTGATCGGGTGCACGAGGTACTCGTAGCCGTCCTTGTCGATGATCGGTGCGTCGTCGAGCGAGGCGAGCAGGCGCTCCATGGCGTGGGTTCGGCCAATCCGAGTAAAAGCCGTTCGTTCTCCGGAGGGGGTCCGGTCGTCCCGACTGTCGGACGGAGGGTCCGGCGATCACGCCGTCCGAACGGCCGGCATGCGGTTGCGAAGGGGCCACCTCAGTCGTCCGACCGTGACTCGGAGCGGGCGCCGCTCGAGCCGTCCGCCGGGCGATCGAGCGTCTCCCAGGTGGTGTAGCCGTCGCCGTCGCGGAGGTTCGCCAGCCCGCGGAGCATCCCGACGCCCGAACGGGTCAGGTAGTACGGAACCTCGAGCGCCGGCGGGAGGGGGCGATCGGCCGTGTGCGCGACGGCCCCGACGCCCGCGAGCAGTCCGAATCCTCCCGTGAACG
Source organism: Natronococcus roseus (assembly GCF_043677095.1). Taxonomy (NCBI): domain Archaea; kingdom Methanobacteriati; phylum Methanobacteriota; class Halobacteria; order Halobacteriales; family Natrialbaceae; genus Natronococcus; species Natronococcus roseus. Next base: position 499,716 of record NZ_JBHLJR010000001.1, on the reverse strand, counting down.
CCAGCAGCCCGTGTGCGAACGGTCCGCCGTTCGTCGCGACCGAGATGAGAGTCGCGACGAACAGCCCCGCGAACGAAAGCGGCGCCAGCGCCAGCAGTCCCCGGTGGGAGAGTAGCTGATAGGCGACCAGCGGCCGACGGATCGGGTTGAACAGCTCGCGTCGCCGCAGTCCGGTCCGCCAGATCCGAGTCGCGATACGGAGCCGTCGCCGGAGCTCGTCCTCGACGTCGCCGCTCATCCGCTCCCGGGCCACGGCGTCGGGGGCGTACGCCACGCGCTCGTCGTCGGCCAGGATCGCCAGCGGGAGCGCGAAGTCGCTGATCGCGTCGGCCGGCAGCGGGTCGTACGACGACCGCCGAACCGCGTAGATCGCGCCGGTTCCGGTGACGACCGTCGACACCCGTCCCTCGAGACGCTTGAGAAGCTGCTCGAACCGCCAGTAGACGTGTTCCCCGGCGACCAGGCCGTCCTCGCGGTGTTTGAGGTTGCCGACGACGCAGCCGACGCCCGGCTCGAAGCGCTCGACCAGCCGGGAGATCGCGTCGGGGTCGTACATGCTGTCGGCGTCCGAGAAGACGACGATCTCCTCGTCGACGGCCTCGACGAGTTCGTTCTGGCAGGCGGTCTTGCCGACCCGTCCCTCGACGCGAAGCAGTTCGACGCCTCGATCGGCGTAGGAGCGAACGACCGCGTCGGTGCCGTCGGTCGAGCCGTCGTCGACGACGACGATCCGCAGCTTCCCGTCGGGGTACTCGAGGGCGAGGCTGTTCTCGAGTTTCCGCTCGATGACCTCCCGCTCGTTGTAGGCTGCGATCGCGAGCGCGACCGACGGAGTCCGCCCGCTCCCGTCGGCGGAGCGGTCGTCGGTCCAGAACGACGCGAGAACCAGCGACAGCGGGTAGAGAACGAACGTGTGCAACAGAACCAGAACGCACACCCAGAAAACGACGGTAACGAGTCCGTTCACGGTTCGAGTCTCGGTAGCCGTGGTTGCGACGAGGGACACTTAGCCGTTGTTATCGGTGGCTACCGTCCGCATCCACCCCTCGTGTCTCACGCAGACCGCGACGGGAACCGCCTCGAGGCCGAGCGCCCGCGCGATCGAAAACCGGTGTTTCCCGCTGACCAACAGGGGTTCGCCGTCCCGGGCGACGTCGACGACGATCTCGTTGCCCAGCGCGTGGAGGATCCCGGCTCGAGCGACGGTCCCCTCGGCGATCAGCTCCCACTGGGTCTTGATCCCCTCCTCGCGGATCGTCTCCGCCAGATCGTCGAGCCGCGAGCACCGCTCCAGTACGTCGGCTCGCGTCCGACAGTCCTGCCAGACCGGCGTCCCCGACTCGATTCGGTCGACGACGCCACGAACGAACGCGGTGTCGGTCCAGTCGACGCCGCCACGGAGTCGCCGTCGGATCGCAACGTACAGCGGCGAGTCGACGACGCGGTCGGCGTACAGCAGCGCTCGCTCGCCCCGCTTCGGGTAGGCGTCGGGACGGGGCGCCTCGGCGTACGGTCGCCCGTCCCAGTCCCCGTCGCGGACGTCGCCGAACGAGCGCCGACGGTTCCACCACGGGGGGTGGACCCGTGGGGAGAACCGACGGACTGCGGTCGGATCGATCCACCGAATCGCGAACGGATCCGGCGGGGACGAGTAGTCGAAGACGTCGGCACGCCGGAGGCGCGTTCGGGCGGTGCGGGTCGCCCGGAGACCGGCGAGGAAAACTCCCGCGGGCACTCCGCGAGTTGCGGCCCTCGAGACGGCGTCCTTGCTCGCACGCCGGAGCGCAGGTTGGGTGGCGATCGTTCGGCGGAGCCGACCGACGGGATCCAGCGTGCCGTCCGATCGTCGGGTGCGGTCACTCACGGTAGCCCAGCGCTCGCAGTCGCTCCGCGACGGTCTCGTCGCCGACGCGGTCCCGGCGTTCGACGGGCGGTTCGGCCTCGATCTCCCGGCGTCGATCCCAGGGAGGTTCGAACCAGGACACCTCGACCAGTTCGGGCGTGTGAAGGCCGTCGTAGTGGCCGTAGACGGGGACCGGAAGGGGGCCGAGGTCCTCGCCGAGCATGTTGCCGTGGTCCGCCGTGAGCACGAGTTTGCCCTCGAGCTCCGACAGGAGGTCCTCGAGGGCAGTAAGGACGACGCGCAGGTTCTCACGGTAGGCCTCGATCACGGCCGACCGGGAGGCGGAAGCGAGCCCGAACTGGAGCTGCGCCCAGATCGAGTACGACTCCATCGCGGCGTAGTCGCCGTCGGGGGCGTACCCCCGGTGGTCGAGCTCGCGGCCGCGCTCGCCGATGAACGGGTAGTGGGGCTGCATGTAGTGGGCGACGATCCGCTTGTTCGGATACCGATCGTGCGCGCGCCGAACCGCGTCGTTCATCACCGCGGGCGTGACGGTCTGGAGCTCCTCGTCCCACTCGTCGTAGACGGGGAGCAGATCGTGGAAGGTCCCCTCGGGAAGCCGCGAGACGTAGGGGTTCGCCGAGACGTAGACGACGTCGTGGTGGCTCCCACCGGCGAAGTTCTCCCGCAGGAACTCGCTCGAGGTCGCGCCCCTGGACCGCCGCTTCGAGAGGGTCCCCTCCAGATGGTTCTGTTCGGCGAAGGTGTCGTACCGGCAGGCGTCGAGGACGAACAGCGTGTCCCAGTCCTCGCGAACGACGGCTGTCCCCGGTCGATCCCGCGGGACGAGTCGGGCGAGCAGCTCTCGCCGTGCCCGGTGGCCGACGCGTTTCAACCGGTCCCGCGCGGCGAGGGCGGAGGTCTCGAGGGGGCGAGCGAGGCGCATCGATCTCTCGTGCGGTCGTCTCCCGTGTCGGAAACCTGTTTCGGTCGGTGACGGACGCGTTTTCGAGACCGAAAGCGAATCGTTCATGTTCCGACCGTCTAGTCGGGAAGTTCGTGCGCCTCATCGAACTCTCGGCCGTCGACGGCGCGGGGAAGTCGACGGTCGCCTCGCGGATCGCGACCCGGGTCCGGAGCCGGGGCGAGAGCGTCGTCGTCCTCCACTGGCCCAGCGACTCGCTGCTCGGCTTCCTCCCCGACGAGTCGACCCGCGGAATCGCGACGCTCGTCGACGCGTTCGACGGCGACTCGAGTGCCGACGGGACCGACCGACCGCCGGGAACGACCGTCCCCGGAACGCTACGATCGCCGCTCGGAGCCGCGTTCGACTACGTCGTCGCCCTGGTGTTTACGCTGAAGCTCTGGTTCGTCCTGCTGAACTACCTGCTCGTGATCCCGTATCTCGTCGTCCGGTACCGCGACGTCGACTACGTCGTCCTCGATCGGTGCGCCTTCGACGACCTGCTCCAGCTCGAGTACCGCGGCGTCCCCCGCGGGCTCGTTCGAGCGGGGCTCGCTCTGATCCGAACGGGCGACTGTTACTGTCTCGAGGTCGGTCCCCGGACCGCGGCCGCCAGGGACCGAGGAGCCGACGGGTCGGACCACGCCGACGACTACTACGACCGAAAGAGCCGGCTATATCGCGGCTACGCGAGGCGACACGGCGTCACCCGCGTCGACGCGACGGCGCGGCCGTCGACTATCGCGCGAGCGATCCTGCGGGACGGACGGTAGCCGCTACGACCGAAAGAGCCGACCGTACTACGAGAGCCGTCGAGAGCCCAGCTCGTCGGCCGCGACGATCGCGTCCCGAACCTCGTCGACGCTCGCGTCGAAGGCGTTGTGGATCGTCTCCTCCTCGGCGACCGCCGCTCGCGCGACCCGCTCGAGGTCGTCCTCGGCGGGATCGTCGACCCCGAGCTCGCCGAGCGTGACGGGGAGTCCGAGTTCGATCGAGAACTCGAGGACGTCGTCGACGAACGCGTCGTCCCGCCCCTCGAGGACGAGCTGTGTGACGATCCCGAAGTTGACCTTCTCGCCGTGGGTCGCGTGGTGGGTATCCTCGAGCTGGGTGAGCCCGTTGTGGACCGAGTGGGCGGCCGCGATCCCGCCGTTTTCGAACCCCAGCCCGCTCAGGAGGGTGTTCGCCTCGGTTACCGCCTCGACGCTCTCGGTGACGATCCCCCGCTCGATGGCCTGCACCGCCGAACGGCCGTGTTCGCGCAGGAGATCGTAACAGAGTCTCGAGAGCGAGTGGGCGGCGCGGGTCGGCCCCTCGTCGAAGAAGTTCTCCCCGTCGGCCCGGCGAACGGCGTCGGCCTCGAACCAGGTCGCCATCGCGTCCGCGATCCCCGATCTGAAGAAACGAACGGGGGCGCCCGCGATCACCGCCGTGTCGACGAGCACCAGATCGGGATGGTCCTCGTAGAACCAGTAGCGCTCGAACTCGCCGTCGTCGGAGTAGATGACCGAAAGCGCCGACGTCGGCGCGTCCGTCGAGGCGATCGTCGGCACCGAAACCATCGCCCCGCCCGCGTTCTCCCGGACGGCCTTCGCCGTGTCGAGGGCCTTCCCCCCGCCGGCGCCGACGACCGCGTCAGCGTCGGCCTCGCGAGCGATCTCGGTGAGGCGGTCGATCTCTGCCTCCGAGGCCTCCCCGCCGAACTCCTCGAGTATCGGCTCGACGTCGCTGTCCTCGAGGCTCGCCTCGGCCCGGTCGCCGACGATCTCGAGGACGTCGGCGTCGGCGAGCACCAGCGCCGACGCCGCTGTGGACTCGAGGCGGTCGCCGAGCTGGTCGAGGGCGTCGCGGCCCTGTACGTACGCTGCCGGTGATTTGAACGATCGAATCATGCAAGGATCTCGCACCACGGAGGGACAAATAGTCGTTCCCTCGGGCGCTGACACGTTCGGGACGAGCCCTCGGAAGTGCTACTGTTAGGCCTACCCGTTAGGTGCATCGTCGACCTAGCCGGCTCGATGACTGACGTTTCCGTAGCCGGCGGCGGGATCGGCGGGCTCACCGCGGCGCAGGAACTCGCCGAGCGTGGGTTCGACGTGACCGTCTACGAGGCCAACGACCGGTTCGGCGGGAAGGCCCGTTCGATGCCGATCGACGGCCCCGACGGACTGCACGGCGAGCACGGGTTTCGCTTCTTCCCGGCGTTTTACCGCCACGTCGTCGACACGATGGAGCGGATCCCGGACGGGGCGGGCAGCGTCGCCGACAACCTCGTCGAGACCGAGGCGACGCTGATCGCCAGCACCCACCGCCCCGACCAAATCGCCGAAACTGGAAGTCCCGAGTCACTCCGCGAGTGGCTCGAGGCGCTCCGGCCGGCGTTCGCCGAGGACCTGCCGTCCGAGGACGTCCGGTTCCTGCTCGAGCGGCTGGCGTACCTGCTGACCGCCTGCGAGAAGCGCCGCGAGGAGGAGCTCGACGACGTCTCCTGGTGGGAGTTCATCGACGCCGAGAACCGCTCACAGGAGTTCCAGGATCGGCTCGCCTTCGCCACCCAGTCGCTGGTCGCGCTCCGGCCGGAGGTCGGCAGCGCCCGAACGATCGGGACGATCTACATGCAGCTGCTGTTCGGACAGCTCGATCCGAGCAGACCGACCGAACGGATCCTGAACGGGCCGACCAACGAGGCCTGGATCGACCCCTGGGTCGCGTACCTCGAGGACCTCGGCGTCGAGTTCCACCCGTCGACGCCGGTCCGCGGATTCGAGGTCGACGGGGGGCAGGTCGCCGGCCTCGAGCTGGCCGACGGGAATCGGGTCCGAAGCGACGAGTACGTCCTCGCGGTTCCCGTCGAGGTCGCCCCGGAGTTCGTCACGCCGGAGCTGGCTCGGGTCGCCCCCGAGATCCGACGGATCGACCGCCTCGAGACGGCCTGGATGAACGGGATTCAGTTCTACCTCCGCGAGGACGTCGAGCTGACCCGCGGCCACCAGGTGTACGCCGACGCCCCCTGGGCGCTGACGTCGATCTCCCAGCGGCAGTTCTGGACGGGGTACGACCTCGAGGAGCGCGGCCCCGAGGAGGTCGCGGGCGTCCTCTCGGTGATCGCCTCCGACTGGGGCACGCCCGGAATCGTCTACGACAAGCCCGCGCGACGGTGTTCCCGCGAGGAGATCGCCACGGAGATCTGGGAGCAGCTCAAACGACACCTCGACGGCCCCGAGACGCGGCTCACCGACGACCTGCTGGTCGACTGGTTCCTCGATCCCGCGCTCGTCGAGACGGGCGGTGCGTCGGAGACCCGCGGCGAGGCCGTCGAGGGCGGCGTCGAGAACCGCTCGCCGCTGCTGATCAACACGGTCGGTGCGTTGCGAAACCGGCCGCCCGCGGACGTCGGCGTTCCGAACCTGACGCTGGCGAGCGACTACGTCCGGACCAACAGCGACCTCGCGTCGATGGAGTCGGCCAACGAGGCCGGGCGCCGGGCCGCGAACGCGATCTGTCGGCGCCACGGCGCTCGCGAGACGGCGCGGATCTGGGAACTCGAGGAGCCCGCGGCCCTCGAGCCGTTCAAACGGCAGGATCGGATCCGGTACCGACTCGGGCTGCCCCACCCCGGAGCGGTGACCCAGTCGATTCGACGGGTGACGAGCCGGCTGGGCAGTCGAGCCTGACTGGCCGCGAAAGCGCCCGTTCGATACGTTGGTGATCGCCGTCGAACGTCCCCGTACGGCTGCCGACGAAACGGTCGTCCGAACCCTGCTGCTCGTTCTCGCCGTCCTGTTCTTGCTGTCGGTTTTGCTGATGCTGCTGGCCGTTCCGATGATCGGGCTGTGGGGCGGGGATCACATGTGAATTCGGAACGGAACGGTAGGAATCGGGTAGCTCGTAGTCCTGTTGTGGCTGTTCCCGGTGGCGGTGATCCTCGGCGTCGGCTACCTGCCGTACAGCGTTCGCGTCGACTCCTCGAGCCGTCGCTCGGATCCTGCACTCGAAGTGTTGCGAGTCGCGTACGCTCGCGGCGAGCTCTCCGACGAGGAGTTCGAGAAGCGCCGGGATCGGATCCGACGCGAGGACGAACGGTCCTGAGCCGCATCGCTGGGTACTGTTGGAGCGCCACACCTTGCGGACGGGGGCGAACGCGGGTCGCGACATCGACGGTCAGTCGGAGCGGCTGGTCACGCGCAGCTCGCCGTCGACCTCGTAGAGGTAGCCCCGCTCGAGCAGTCGCGTGATCGCGTGCTCGGCGTCGACCCGCTCGAGCGCGAGCTCCTCGACGCCAGTGAGAACTGTCACCGCCCGCTCGCGATCGATCGCCGGAACCCCGTCGTGGCCGGTGCTCGAGCCGACGATCCGGGTCGACAGCACCTCGTAGGCGTCCGTGATCCACGACGGGAGCGGCGGGCGCGGATTATCAGTGAGAGACACAGTCAACTCTCCGTTACTATACTTATCAACGTCGTACTACTTAATTGTACCCGCCGAATTCGCGTCGTGCGTACGCCAGCGTTCGATCAGGGCTGTTTCGAACCGATATCAGTATCTTCGTGCTCGTTCTCGCCGTGTTCCGCCAGTTTCTGCTGGGAGTCGAAGGCCTCCTCGCAGACCGGACAGGGGAACGCGCTCGATTCTTCGACGTTCTCGTCGTCTCGCGGGTCCATTACCATACACGTCAGTCCCAACATCCGCCACAATAATTGTGAACGTTGCACACGATGGGTGTTCGGTCGCTGGTTCGATTATGGAGTGGGTTCCCGCGCCGAATCGAGTGTCCGCAACTCGTCGGTGCGTCGAGGCCGCGTTACGGGCAGTTCCCCGAGCAGTTACCGAGCTGCTCAGGACCGGCGCCGGCTGTCGGGCGCGAGCGCGTCGTCGTACACCCGCTCGAAGAGCGCCTCGAGTTCGTCCCGGGTCGGCTTCCGGGGGTTGTTGTCCGGCGAGCCCGAGTCGAAGGCGTCCTGGGTCATCCTCGGGACGACCTCGAGATAGGCCTCGCGGTCTGGAACCTCGCCGAACTCGTCGAGGTAGCCGGTGAGCGAGATATCCTCACAGAGCTGCTCGACGCCGTCGCTGGCCCGACGAGCGGCCACGCGGTCGGCGTCGGTTTCGTCGGCGACTCCGAGCATCCGGGCGACCTCGGCGTACTTCCCGGGTGCGGCAAGCTGGTTGAACTCGACGACGTAGGGGAGGATGAGCCCGTTCGCCAGCCCGTGTGGGATGTGCAACTGTGCGCCGAGCGGGCGGGCCATCCCGTGGATGAGCGCGACCGACGAGTTGCCGAAGGCCTTGCCGGCGTGGAACTGCCCGATCATCATCTCCGAGCGGGCCTCGATGTCGTCGCCGTTGGCCCAGGCGGCCGGCAGCGAGTCGACGATGCGCTCCATCGCGCTGCGAGCGTACTCGTCCGTAATGGGGTAGCTCTCGACCGAGGTGAACGCCTCGATGGCGTGGGCGAAGGCGTCGATTCCGGTGAACGCGGTGTGGCTCTTCGGGAGCGACCGGGTCAGCTCGGGGTCCTCGATGGCGACGTCGGGAACGATGTTCTCGGAGACGATGATGAACTTCGTGGCGGTGGACTCGTCGGTCAGCACGGCCGTGCGGGTCGTCTCGCTGCCGGTTCCCGCCGTCGTGTTGACCGCGAGAATCGGCGGCGCCGGGTTCGGAACGCCCTCGTAGCCCGCCTTGTCGACGCCGAACTCCCGGAGGTCGCCGTCGTTAGCCGCGAGGATGCCGACCGATTTGCCGACGTCGATCGAGGAGCCGCCCCCGAGCGTGACGATGACGTCGCAGTCTCGGTCCTCCCAGACCTCGAAGGCGTTCTCTACGTTCTCGACCGTCGGATCGGGTCTGACGCCGGTGTACAGCGCCGTCTCGACGCCGCTCGCCTCGAGGTTCTCGACGATTCGCTCGCCGTGGATGTCGTAGATCATCTCGGAGGCGACCACGAGCGCCGTCTCCCCGTATCGATCGGCGTACTCGCCGATCCGCTCGCTGGCGTCGGTACCGAACAGCGTCTTTCCCGGCGAGACCACGGTACGCGTTCCGTGCGTGAGCTCGGACATGTGTTGTGCCAACGCAAAGCGTGTTCAAGAAGGTTCACCATTATCGATAGCGACGGCGATCGCTCACCGAGGCTCGGCGCCGTTCACCCGCCGGTCACGGGCGGCGTGATCGAGAGCGTGTCGCCGTCGGCCAGCTCGGTCGCGCCGCGTCCGAGGTGGGTCACGTTGATCCCGTTTCGTAACACCGTGACGCTCCGAGCGATCGTCCCGTCGTCGGCGAGCAGCGTCCCCTCGAGGTCGGGATGGTCGTTCTCGAGCGCGGCGAGGACGTCCCGAACGGTCGTTCCCGAGTCGAACTCACGAGTCGTCGTCCGCTCGCCGACGGCCTCGCGAATCATCGCGAAGTACCGGAGCTCGAGCTCCATCAGTCGGCGACGCGCTCGGCGACGTCGGCCAGGTCGAGGCGCTCGACGGTGTCGGTCGTCGGGTGGCCGTTGTCGTTCCAGCCGCGGAACTCGTAGTACTCGTCGAGCATCCCCTCGAGCTCCTCGGGCGGACAGTACATCCCCTCGGAGGGGCCGTCGGGGATCGGCTCGTGCATCGTCCGGTGGGGGAGCGTGTCCGTCCCGCGGTCGGCGACGCCGCGGGCGACGTTGATCAGGCGCTCGAGGTTGTAGATCCGCTCGCCGATCCTCTCGACGTCCTCCGTCGAGAGCTCCCAGCCGGTCGCGAGGCCGATCGCCTCCGCGTAGCGCTCGTTGACCCGGGCGCCCCAGCCCGCTTCGCTGACGAACCGACACTGGGTCAGCGAATCGCCCAGCGCGGTGAAGTGCTGGGTTCGGGCGGCGAACTCGGGGGTTCCCTCGGTCGTGTCGTCGTGGTTGCCGTCGTACTGGAGGGTGGGTCGGGTGTCGTGGTGAGAGCCTCCGCGCGTCGCCGTCGCGTAGCCGATGCTCATCCCCTTCAGGCCGCGCGCGGAGTGGGCCGCGAACTCGAGACCCTTGGCGCCGTAGAGGTAGCGGTCGGCCTCGTCGTCGAGGGACTCGGCCAGCCGGAACGAGCCCTCGGCGAGGTCGTCGCCGAAGTCCTCGCGCTCGGCCGTTCGCCGGGCGAGTTCGACCAGTCCGTCGGCGTCCCCGAACTCGAGGTGGGGCGAGTCGTCGTCGTCGAGCAGACCCTTCTCGTAACACTCCCGGGCGAACGCGACCGTGACGCCCCACGAGATCGTGTCCATGCCGAGTCGGTCACAGAGGTCGTTGGCCTTGATGACGCGCTCTGGGTCGTAGACCTCCTGGAGTGTCGCCGTCCCGAACAGCGACTCGAACTCCGGGATCTTCCCCTCGGTGATCCCCTCGGATTCGACCGAGACGTGCTTGCCGCACTTGACCGCGCAGTTCGCGCAGGTGGTGTCCTCGGTGACGTACTCCTCGTACAGGGTCTCGCCGCTTACCGCCTCGGCGTCGTCGGCGTCGGCCTGCTCGGTCTGCATGTTCCGGTGGCCGAGTTTGCCCATCTCGTTGATCGGGTTAACCAGCCCCGAAGTGCCGTACTCCTGGAGCATCTCGGTCTCCTCCATCAGCCGCCCCATCTGCTGGACCGCCCGCCCCTGGAGGTCGCCGGCGGGCTCCGGCTGGAAGTCGCCGCCCTGGACCGCGATGGCCTTCACGTTCTTCGAGCCGAGCACCGCGCCCGCGCCGCCGCGGCCGGCGACGCCCTCGCGAATCTCCGATTCGTGGACTAAACAGGCGTACCGGACCTGGTTCTCGCCCGCCGGCCCGTTCGCGAGGACGTGCGTGTCGTAGCCGACGCCCTCGCGGTCGCGAACCTCCTGGCACGTCTCGTAGGTCTCGGTTCCCTCGAGGCCGTCGGCCGATTTCACCTCGGCGCCGTCCTCGTCGACGACGACGTACGAGTGTTCCTCGGCGGCGCCGTGGAGCACGACGCCGTCGAACCCGGTCGTCTTCAGCGCCTGCGGTAACGTGCCGCCGAAGGTCGAATCGAAAAAGCCGTTCGTCATCGGGCTCACGAAGCCGACGACGCCGCGCGACGTCGACTGGAACGGGGTTGCGTTCATCGGCCCGACCGCAAGCGCCAGCACGTTCTCCGGATCGAACGGATCCGCGTCGACGGGAACGTGTTCGGCGACCTGCTTGGCGACGAACCCGTTCCCGCCGAGGAATCGCCGGGCGTCCTGAGGGTCGATCGATTCGATCTCGGTATCGCCGGTCTCGAGGTCGACGTGGAGGATCTCGCCGCCGTACACCGAGGGGAGCGTCTCGGACATTGATATGAACACCGTACAGCGGAGAGCCCCTTAATTCATCGGCAGTGTTCCTGCGTGTCGATTGGACATCGACGGTCGTCGGTGCATCGAGAGGGTCCGTGAACGATACTCTCGTTCGACACACACGATGTCCCTTCGCTCACGCGCGCAGTGGCTTTTTCCGGATAGCCGCGATACGTTCCCCGTGACTCGACTTTCGACCATCGTTATCCTCGTAGGTCTCGCGAGGGTCGTCCCGCTACCGCCGCCACTCGGAATCGTCCTCGGCGCCCTTCTGACGCTCGCCGGCGTCGGACTCAGACGGTTCACCGAGAACTAACGTGTTCGCGAGGCGAGCCGGCCCCGGAGTCAAGTAAGTCGTCCTCGAAACGATACGGACGATGAGCGAGGGGCGAGACCTGCCCACGTTCTTCTTCGGCCCGGAGGTGAACAGAGCGGTCAACGAGGCGCTGCCACCGATCGCGGTCGACGCGTTCGGCGTCCTAACCGCCCTCGGCGACGGCGCGACCCTCGTGGCCGTCGCGGCCCTGCTGTACTGGTTCGGCGCGGCGGAGGACCGCCACGATCGGGCGATGGTGCTCGCGATCGCCGTGACGACCCTCGCGCTCGTCGCGGGACTCAAAGGGATCCTCGAGGTGCAGCGACCGCTGTACGCGGCCGACCCACCGCTGGCGTTCGCCCCGGAGACGTACCCGGGCTGGAGCACGCCCAGCGCCCACGCGATGGGCGCCGCGTCGGTCTACGGCGCGCTGGCCGTCGTGATGAACGTCGGAAAACGCTGGCAGCGCTACGCGGTTGCGGCCGCGCTGATCGTCGCGATCCCGTTCTCGCGGGTCGTCCTCGGGGTCCACTACCTCGGCGACGTGATCCTCGGCGCGCTGTTGGGACTCGGACTCGTCGCCGTCGCCCTCCGGATCACGAATCGGTCGGTCACGCCGATGTTCGCGCTCTCGCTTGCGATCGCGGTCGCCGCGTTCGCGCTCGGCTCCGAGGAGTACACGACGATGGCGATCGGCGCGTCGCTGGGCGGGCTCCTGACGTGGTCGGCTCTCGAGAACCGGGACGCCGACCCGCTGGGGGCCTCACTCCTCCTGCTGGGGCTGCTCGTGCTCCCGCTGTTGGCGGTCGTCAGGCTGCTCAACGCGCTGATCGCCGTCGAGGGCGGGTTCGTGATCGCCGGAACGCTGACGGTGAGCCTGCTCGCGATCCTCGAGACGGTCGGGTTTGCGGTCGCCTTCGGCGGTGCGATCGCTGCACCGTACGTCGCGGCCGAACTCGACGACTCGAGGGCAGTCCGGAGACTACAGCGAGCGTTGCCGTTCAGCGGCCGCACCGTCGATCCGGACGCCGTCGGGGAGGAGCCGACCCCGGAACGGGAGGCCGGCGACTGACTACGCTCCGGTCGGAGCGCTCGAGTGACTCCCTCCGGTGGTCTGTCGCCGGCAACGAGCCGCGACGTCTGCGGTAGAGCTTTCCCCGCTCGCGACGAGTTTCGCTATGGCGATCGAAGCCTCGTTTACCGCGACGGAGGGTGAGTTCCCGCTCGCCGAGGTGTTCTCGAAGTTTCCGGCGGCGAGGATCGAGCTGGATCGCGTCGTTCCGACGAACGACGTATTGATCCCGTACTTTTGGCTGCAGGAAGAAGGGTCGTCGGAGATCGATCTGGAGGGGATCGACCACCCGGGGATCGACGACCTCCGGATCGTCGATGACGTCGACGGCGCGGTGTTCGTCCGCATCGACTGGGACTTCGAATACGAGAGCGTCCTCACCGCGATCCTCGAGACCGACGTGGCGCTCGTCTCGGCCGTCGGCAAGGAGGGGAAATGGACCTTCGAGGTCCGCGGAACCGAACAGCGGGACGTCTCGGCGTTTCAGTCCTACTGCAAGCGCCACGACATCCCGGTGGAGCTGACCCAGCTCCACGCGCTCTCGCCGCTCGAGTCGGGCCAGGAGTACGACCTCACCGAAGCCCAGCGGGAAGCGCTGACGCTGGCATACGCCCGCGGGTTCTACGACTCCCCGCGCGAGGTTACCCAGAGGGAGGTCGCCGACGAACTCGAGATCTCCCGGCAGGCGCTCGCCTCTCGGCTCCAGCGCGGAACCAGACGGTTAATCGCGAGTACATTGATTCGACGCTCGGACTAACTCTTATAAATGCGTTACGAGAGTAAAAGTCAGACTCACCATCGTCCCGTTCGAACGGAGTACTATGATGCGAAACGAGCGCCAGGTGTCGATCCGATTCGACGGAGTCGACACCGCGGCCAGGGAAGGGGAACTGCTCGAGGGGGACACCGACGACCGCAAGCAAGCCAATGGGTGAGTCCGACGAGCAGCCGGGATCGGATGGCGAGCAGGTGGTCGAACGGGAGGAGACCTACGAGCACGAGCGACACGGCGAAGTCGAAGTAACGGGGATCTGGAAGGGCGTCGAGGAGGTCGACGGGACGCACGACGCCAACGAGAACGACGTCTACATCGTTCGCTACTCCACCGAGGAGGACGGGAGGGAGGTCGACGAACTCACCGACACGCTCGACGAGTTTCTCGAGGCGCTCGAGTAAGCCCGCTACGCGTTCGATCGAGGAGACGTCGACTGACCCGCGTCCGCTCGTTCTTGCGTCGTTCGGATCCGGCCGTTACCAGGAGCCGAAGCACTCCCGAACGCTATCCACACCGTCGCGGGCCTCGAGCGCCAGCAGCAGCTTGATCCGCGCCTTGTGTGCCGGCAGATCGTCGCCGCTGATGGCGCCGTGATCCCGAAGCGTCTCGCCGCCGCCGTTGCCGTAGATCGCGGCGAGCGACCCGGCGTGGGACCGCGACGTCACGACGACGGGAATTCCGCTCTCGATCGCGTCGCGAACGGCGTCGCTCAGCGTCTCGCTCGTGTTCCCGAGGCCGAACCCGTCGAGGACGATCCCGTCGGCGTCCTCCTCGATCGCGAACCGAAGCTGTCGGTCGCTCATCCCCTGACCGGAGGCGACGATCGGGACGGTCTTCTCCGCCCGCAGCGCGTCGATCGACTCGGTGTCGCTCCCCGGCTCCCGGTACAGCCGCACGTCGTCACGGGTGAACTGCGCGACCGGGCCCTTGTCCGGCGACTCGAACGTCTCGAGCTTTCGGGTGTGGCCTTTCGTCACGTCGCGGGCCGCGTGGAGCTCCTCGTTGAACGCGATGTAGACGCCGCTTCGGATCTCGTCGTGAGTCGCGGCGCGAAACGACGTGACGAGGTTCGCGGGGCCGTCGGTACTGACCTCGTCGGGGCGGCGCTGGGCGCCGGTGAAGACGATCGGGAGGTCCAGATCGAGGGCCAGATCGAGGTGGTAGGCCGACTCCTCCATCGTGTCGGTGCCGTGGGTGACGACGATCCCGTCGGCGACGTCCTCGACCTGCCGTGCCTTCTCGCCGAGTTCGGCGACGTGTTCCTGCTCGAGGTTGAAGCTCCCGAGCTGGGTGACCTGGTCGACCAGGATCTCGTCGGCGTACTCTTCGAGCTCCGGCACCGACTCGATCAGCGCCTCGCCGCTCTCGGACGGCGAGGCGCCGCCGTCGCCCGGCGTGCTCGCGATCGTGCCGCCCATGCTCAGTACCTGGACCACCGTGCCGTCATACTCCCCGCGTTCGTCGGATTCGTTCGATCCCTCCATCTCGTCGGTAGCTGCGGTGGCGTTGCTCGTAAGGGTGGCTCCGCCGGCGATTCCCGCCAGTTGCATGAACGAACGTCTGTCGGCGTCGTACTGGGACATCGTGTACTGTGCGAGCAGGTGCCAAAATAAGGGTGTGCCTCGCTGCAAAATAGGAGATGGCTCGAGCCGGGTGATAGCACTATTTCCCTTGAGGTCGAAGAAACCCGCATGAGCGTAGACACGATCCTGGTAACCGTCGGCGAGGAGGATCGGGGACGCGCCGACGAGATCGCCAGCGCCGTGATCGACGTCGCCGCCCCGGTGGACGCGACGGTCGTGCTCGTTCACGTCCTCACCGAGGAGACGTACCGACAGGCGGTTTCACAGACCGAAGCGGCGAACGACGAGGAGCCCCGCGAGTGGGTACAACGGTGGTCGCGGACGGAACCGGCGACCCAACCGGGGATCGAGGGCGACGTTCCCGACTGGATACTTGAGCGGTCCGAGAGCAAGGACGCCACGGAAGGGACCGAGTCGCCGTCCGCGGAGGGGATCGAGGGGGTTCTCGAGCGAAAGGAGCTGATTCGGGAGTTCACAGCGGCCCTCGAGGAGGACGGCATCGACTACGAGATCCGCGGCGACGTCGGCGAACCGACCGAGCAGGTTCTCGCCGCGATCGAGGACATCGATCCCGACTTCGTCGTGGTCGGCGGCCGCGATCGCTCTCCCGCCCGGCAGACGCTGTTCGGCAGCGTCTCCCAGGAAATCCTGCGATCGGTGGATCGACCCGTGATCTCGGTTCGGGAATCCAGCCGGTCGTAGCCGTCGAATCGGGGACAAACTCCCGTCGGAGACGTGTCCGCGTACCACTCGTATCGTACGTTCTTCGTTTCGATCGTCCGGAAAACGAACAAAAGCCCGTTTACCGGGAGCGAATAGTTTACACTGGGCCGTACCGCGAGTCCGCGACGTGGGAAGATCGGACTGTCATACTATGATCGACGGCAGCGTACGTGCCGACCCATGTCGTATCCGATCCGCGTCGCAGACGTCATGAGCACGCCGGTAGTCACGGCGACGCCGAGCGAGACTGTCGCCGACACCGCGGGAACCCTTCTCGAGGAGGAGATCAATTCGATAGTAGTCCTCGAAGACGACGAGGTCGTCGGCATCGCAACTGGTACCGATCTTATCCGTGCGCTCGACTGGAGCGAGTCCCCGCGCAAAAAGCTGCTGGCGGACGTCATGTCCGTGCCGGTCGCGACGACCGAGCCGGCCGCCGAGCTCGAGGACGCTCTCGAGACCATGCACGATCACGGAGTTGCTCGACTGGTCGTCGTCGAGGACGCCCGTCTCGTCGGCCTGGTGAGCACCGACGACGTGATCCGGTACGCCCCGCAGGTCTTCCACCGTCGGACGCTCGCCACCGATCCCGAGTCGAGGCCCCAGTACCGCGCCAGACAGGAGACCGAGTACGAACTCGCCGACTGGATGTTCGAGTGCTCGACGGTCTCCGCCGACGGCCTGAGCGTGGGCGACCGGGCGGAGTTCTCGAAGACCGTCTCCGAGGCGGACGTGCGGTCGTTCGCGACGGCGTCGGGCGACACCAACCGGCTTCACCTCGACGAGCGCTACGCGGGCGAGACGCGGTTCGGCCGGCGAATCGTTCACGGGACGCTCGTGAGCGGGCTCATCAGCGCCGCCCTCGCCAGGCTTCCCGGGGTCACCATCTACGTCTCCCAGGATCTGGCGTTTCTGGCGCCGGTCGACCTCGGCGAGCGCGTTACGGCGGTCTGTGAGATCGTCGGCGAGATCGGCGATCGGAAGTTCGAACTGACGACCGACGTCCTCGATTCGGACGGCGAGCGTGTTCTCGAGGGAGAGGCGACGGTGCTGGTCGACGACGAGCCCGAAACGGCGACCGTCGAGGTCGAAGCGATCGCTTAGTGGTCACGGATTCGATGATCCCCCGAAACCGACGATACGTCGAAAACGATCGATTCGTTTCGGCGTTCAGGGCGCGGACGCGGATCCCCTCGAGTCCCGAACCCTACCGATCCCGTAGTAGAGTCCACCGACGACCGTCGCGATCCCGTAGCAGACGACGGTGAAGGGGATCCAGTAGATCCAGAGGCCGTACTGCGGGAGCACGTAGCTCCCGACGACGGTCATCGCGAGCAAGACCGCGTATCCCGGCGCCGCGAACGGCGTCATCAGCCGGGTGTCGAGGACGCCGAGGGTCACGGGGACGAACAGCAGGCAGAACGCGACGACCGTCGCCGGTCCGAACAGGACCTGAACCGCGAACTCGCGATACTCGTTCATGCGATCCGCTCGAGGCCGTAGCGCTCGAGCAGCCGTTCCGTAATCTCGGTCGTCCAGCGCACCTGGGTCGCCGGGTCGAGCATGAAATCCGTGAGCTCGACGAGGAAGCCGGGTCGCTCGAGGTCGCCGCCAACTTTGTGGATCAACAGCGGGTTCGAGCCGGTCTGTGTGTTCCCCATCGTGAACCGGTGGGGGAGCATGAGCCGCGGGACGTGCTCGTCGTTCATGTGCTCGATCACCGCCCTGGCGTCGGCGGGGGCGTCGCCCGCTCCCGTCGGAAAGATCGCCTGGCCGACCCACCGATCGTGAGTGTTGTAGATCCCTCGAGAGCGATGCAGGTCGAGCACGACGTCGGGATCGTAGCGTTCGACCTCCGCCCACAGCGCCCGCGCGAGTTCGGTCGTCGGCTCCTCGCCGGCGGGGAACTTCCGGTTCAGATCCCCCTCCGGGCCGTCGCGGGTGTTTCGTTCGACGGCGACGATCTCGGCCCAGGGGATCACGACTACTGTTCCCTGCTCGACGCCCCAGCCGATAACCTCCTCGGCAGCCCGGTAGCCGTTCGTCTCGCCACCGTGGATCCCGCCGAAGACGATCGCCGTCGGACCCGACTCCGGGGCCTCGAGTTCGAACAGCGGCGTCTCGCGGTCGGTTCCCTCCATGATCGGGCGCGTCTCGAGGTCCATTGACGAGTGGGAGGAGGGCGGCTCGCCCGGTCCCGGCGACTCGCCCCTCGAGCGGAGGACGCTCGCGCCCGCGACTAGGCCGGCGGTCGCGGCCCCGGCGCCGAGCACCGTGCGTCGCTTCATGTGTATTCCTTCTCGAGCGTGTGAAGATAAATCGTGCGTCGGCTGGCCGATACGAAACGGCGGGTACGGCTACCCCCGTATTTCGGTGATCTCGACGCGCAAACGGGGGGAGCGCACACTCGAATACTACCGGGTGTCGTACCGGCGCGGCCGTCAGCCGCCTCTCGTCGGCGGTCGCGTCGGTTCAGGCTACCACGATCAGAACGGTGGAGACGGCGACGAGTGTCTCGAGCGAGCGATGGGTGCCGATCGGTTCTTTCTCGCGAGCGTGGTAACCTCGGTCCCTCACCGGACTGCTCGCCACCCCCCAAAGACGTAATACGGGATCCGTCCCATCGACTGCAATGGGGTCGCCGATCGAGGAGATCGAATTTATCGCCAGTTCGACCCATCGGGTCGGGGTACTCGATGCGCTCGCTGAACGGGGGTGCGACCGGGCCGACCTGCGATCGCGGACCGGCGCCCCTCTAGGGTAGTCGATCGATGAGGGTCAGTCAACTGGGGGATTACCGTCAGATCAGTGTCTTATGGTCGCACAGGGCTCAGAACAGTTTGTATCTCGAATCGAACAACCGGTCGAGCGGAGTTGGACGGCGACGCCGATCAGGGTGTTCGCCGTCCGCTCACGCTCCCACGCTTCATCAAATTCCGGCGCGTGGCACTCGCCGGACAGGTCTGCGAGCATCGTTCCAAACTAGCTCGAGGACTTGATCGCTTCTCAAACCCCGCTAACTAAACGGCTCCGTACAAACGATCGTCTTTCGAGAGTGGAACGTTCTCCCGATCTGCATTTCTCATTGCGTGGGACTCAGGGGTTAGATAGAGTACTTCGACCAGCGTAACTCCGGGTATGTCAACCGACGATTCTCTAGTTCGGACGGCTCTGATACTCGTCGCCGTGATCCTGTTGCTACCGCTTGTTATGATGATTCTGGCGATGCCGGTAATGGGGTTGTGGGGTTGGGGTCACATGTGGAACGGCGGCGCGTGGAACGGAACCGGGGCGGCGTGGATGTGGCTTCTCATGGCGATCGTTCCGGTGGCTACCGTTCTCGTAGTCGGGTACTTGCTGTACCGTCTCCTTCGGCGACCTGCCGCTCGACGGTCCGATCCGGCGCTCGAGGAGTTGCGGATTGCCTACGCTCGAGGTGAAATTTCGGACGAAGAGTTCGAAGAGCGTCGGAAACGCCTCGAGCGCACGGAGTAGCTCTCACGAGTACAGCATCAGCGTGTACCTGTGCTGAGTCCCGCCCTCGAGCTCAGCTGGTATTATTCTGCTTCCCGTTTGTGTGCTCATGTTACCGTCGACAGACGAGGTCCGTGTGTGGCTCGTCGATCGCGGTTACAGTGATCGAGACCTCATTGCTCTCCAGTATGCCACCCTCGAAGAAGACGAAGCCTACCCGAAGGAAGTCACACCACAGGCGCTGGGAACGGTAACTGCTGCCAAGGACGTCTCCCCCGCCAATCTCGGAACCGTCGATGAGCCAGAGCTTCGGGAACGGTACGCCGCCGAAGCGACGCAAATGGCCGAGGAACACGGCCCCGACGATCCGATCCGATCTCCGCGCTCGACGACTTACGAGACCGCAAAGCGAGAGAGAAGCCGGCTACAGCTCGAGATTCCGCAGACGGGCCGAGTTCGTGATAACCGACAGACTGGAGGTGAACATCGCAACGACGGCGATGACCGGGTGGAGAAGCCCGAAGAAGGCGATCGGGATCGCCACCGTATTGTAGACGAACGCCCAGAAGAGGTTCTGCTTGATCTTCGAGAAGATCCGTTCCGAGAGGGTAAACGAGTTCACGAGTGCATCGAGCGACCCTCGAACGAGGCTGACGTCGCTGGACTGGATCGCGATATCGGTCCCGGTCCCGATGGCGACGCCGACGTTCGCCTGCTTCAGCGCCGGGGCGTCGTTGATGCCGTCGCCGACCATCGCAACCTCGTACCCTGCGTCCTGTAGCTCGCGGACTTTGTCGATCTTGTCCTCCGGGAGGACGCCGGCCATGACGCGGTCGGGATCGATGTCGACCTCGTCGGCGATCGCGCGGGCCGTCCGCTCGTTGTCGCCGGTGATCATCCACGTCTCGAGCCCGCGGTCGTGGAGTTCCCGGATCGCGTCGGAGGATTCTTCCTTGATCGTATCGGCCGTACTGACGACGCCGACGACCTCGTCCTCGACCCCGACGAGCACGGTCGTCTTGCCCTCCTCCTCGAGGGCGTTCAGCTCCGCCTCGAAGGCGAGCGGGATGCCGACCTCCTCGAAGAACGTCGTATTTCCGACGGAGACGGTTTGCCCGTCGATCGTCGCCGTAATCCCTTTTCCGGGGACGCTATCGAACTCGTCCGGTTCGGCCAGTTCGATATCCCGTTCGTCAGCGTAGTCGATGATCGCCTGTCCGATGGGGTGTTCGCTTCCCCGCTCGGCGGAGGCTGCGAGCCTCACGACGTCTCGCTCGTCGAATTCGGTTGCCGACTCATCGGCCACGGCACTCCCACCGTCGCTGCGTGGCTGCCGGCTAGATTTCGTGACGACATCCGTAACGGAGTGGTTCCCCTCCGTGATCGTTCCCGTTTTGTCGAGCACCACGACGTCGAGGTCTTTCATCGTCTGGATGGCCTCTCCGTCGCGGAAGAGGATACCGTTCTCCGCGGCTTTCCCGGTTCCGGCCATGAGGGCCGTCGGCGTCGCCAGTCCGAGCGCACACGGACAGGAGATCACCAGGACTGCGACGGCCGCGAAGATTCCCAACGTCAGGGGGTCCAGTGCGAGGTCGACCCAGGGGAGAGACGCCTCGCCGAGACCTGCGACGACCGCCATTCCGTCGGGAAACAGAACCCACAGCACGAACGAGAGTGCGGCGAGGACCAGGACGGTCGGCACGAAGTAGTTGGTCACTCGATCCGTAAGCGCCTGAATCGGAACCTTCGTCCCCTGCGCTTCCTCGACTAGGTCGACGACCTGCGAGAGGAAGGTGTCGTCGCCGACCTTCTCCGCACGAACCTTGAGTAGCCCCGCCTGATTCACGGTCGCTCCGATCACCTCGTCACCCGCTTCCTTCGTGACGGGATCGGACTCGCCCGTTACCATCGACTCGTCGACGTTGCTCCGTCCGTCGATGACCGTTCCGTCGACGGGCACTTTTTCGCCGGGGCGAACGATCATCACATCACCGACTTCGACCTCGTCGATGGGGACTTCCACCTCTTCGCCATCCCGTTCGACCGCCGCCGTTTCAGCCTGCATCGAGACCAGTCCCTCGATCGCTGCGCTCGCTCGGCCCTTCGCTCGGTGCTCGAGGTAGGTCCCCACCTTGTGCGAGGCCATGATCATCGCACCGACGCCGGCGTAGTTCTCCATCGGCAGCACGAAGACCATGATGCCGGTCGCCCACGCGACCAGGGTCCCGATCGAAATCAGCGAATCCATGTTGAACGTCCCGTTTTTAATTCCTCTGTACGCGGATGCGTGGGTTGTCCGTCCGTAGTAGAAGACAACGATTGTCGCGAAGATGAACATCGCGACGTCGATCTGGAAGCCAGTTAGGACCTCCAGCGGCGTCCACATGAAGACCATCAGGAGAACGATCGGCGACGTGACGATCCACGCTCGGATCGCTCTCCGGCGCATGTCCCGCAGCTCCGCCTCGTCTTCCATCTCCTGTTCGTCCTCGAGCAGCTCGTCGCGGACTCCGTAGCCGGCAGCGTCGACGGCGGCAACGAGCGTGTCGACGTCGACGTCCGGATCGTGGTGGACGTTCGCTCGCTCGGTTGCGAAGTTTACGGACGCGTCAGCAACCCCCTCGACGTCTTGCAGGCTCTCTTCGATGGTCGAGGCGCACGTCGTACACGACATCCCCGAAAGGGAGAGATCGGTACGTTCGAGATTCGATTGGTCGGTTTGCATGGTCTGTCCACCTCATCCTAAACTACGAGATCCATTTTTAAGCGACTTGTCGTTAACAGTATTCGACTCTCGACGGGGGCCGATCTTCGACTCCAAAGAAAGCGCTCGAGAGCGGTTCACTTCTTACCGTACTGATTCGCGTCACCGTTCCTTGCAGGCGGGCGCGAGAGGAGGGGACCTCCTCAAAAGCGCCTCGAACAAGAATATCCGAATGCGGTGGGATCGATCGTCTGCGGGGGACCCTCGCCGGAACTCACTAGTTGTTCGGGCGTAATTCGAACTCGAAACCACCACCTCACTAGTTACTCACGAGCGCCTCTACCGGCCGAAAACAGCTACTTACGATTTCGGAACTGGAACGATATTCACCATTGAAGCGGGACGTATCCGTGGACCCGCTTACAATGCGACGAGTAACACGACGCCGTATCCTGTACGCCACGGGAGCGACGGGCGCAATCGGTCTGACAGGCTTCGCGACCGCCAGCGAAGACGAGGATGAACACGATGAAACGGATCACGGAGAGCACCACGACGACGACCACGACCATCACGAAGGACACGGAGAACACATCGACTTCGACGAAGACTCGGAGTTCAACGAAGCGGACGTGATGTTCATGCAGGGGATGATTCCCCACCACGAACAAGCGATCGAAATGGCCGAGCTCATTCCCGGCCGGTCGGACAGCCGAGAGCTGTGTGAGCTCGGTCCGGAGATCATCGACGTACAGCAAGCGGAGATCGAACAGCTACACGAGTGGCTGAGCGAAGCCGGAGTCGACGATCCCGAAGAGCACGAGATGGATCACGAGGAGATGGACGGCATGCTGACCGAGGAGGACTTCCAGGAGCTCCGCGAATCCGAGGGACGGGAGTTCGACTGCCTGTTCGCAGAACATATGATCGTTCACCACGACGGCGCGATCATGATGTCCGAACACGTCCTCGAGGAGGGAGCGTCCGAGCGCGTCGCCGATCTCGCGGACGAAATCATCGACGTTCAGCAAGAGGAGATCGAGATGATGGAGTGCTGGAAAGACCGGTGGAACTGCTAAAGCGGTCGGTTACATCTCGTCTCTTCGAGCGGCTACCGACTTCGGACCGGTATTTTTACACGAGGTCAAGGCGGCTGTCCCGACCCTCGAGGCCGGGTTGTTGACGAACGGAGTAGGGGGCAGGTCACGGGAGGGTCGGATTGAACTCCCCGGAGAGATACGCTTCACCGTTGGGCGTCATCCGGTATTTGCCTCGGTCGACCTTCTCGACCAGATCGGCCTCTTCGAGCTTTCGGAGGCGTCGATTTACCTCTTCTCGGCTGTAATCGATGTTGTACGCGATAATTGCAGGGGTGAGGACTAACTCCGAAGAGTGAAACAAACTGAGAATTGCATCGTCCATCGGGACCATCCACTCCGTACTGGCTCGAATTTGAGAGGGTTCCGCTAAGAGAAGTTCCGTCCACTGCTCCCTCCGAAGGTCGTTCTGGACGGGGCTGTAGAGTCCAAACAGGACGAGACACGCGGCAAGCCCGTGGATCCAGTGGACGAGGTTCGGGTACATGACCTCGGATAGCGGGCCACCGATTATGAACAGGAAAAGACCGCTCATAGTGACGATGAAGAAAGGATCGTATTCGATGGCATACTGCTCCGCATACAGTAGGTAGAGTAACCCGGAACCGGCGACGATCCCCATCAGGAGGATGTATCCGGTGAAAAAATCTATCTCGATCATAGCTCTTCGTTCCGGATCACTCTACTCTGGATGGTGTTGTTTTGGAGGATTACGATCCAGATCGTGAGCGCCAAAATCGTATAGATCGCCGCTCGAAAGGCCCGCAACCCCGTCGATTCCGTACCTACCGTAAGTAGAACCGTGTGATAGATCGTCGCTGCAGACATCACGATCACCAGCAGCCCGATGGTCATCCCGAACGGTGACTCTCGGAAGATCCGCCACGATAACAGTGCGAGCAATCCGGCTCCAGTGCCGGCAATGATGGCGAAAGGAATGCTCAAATAGAACAACGCGTGGTCCATATCCCCCCTATCGAGGCAGGGCCAATAAATTTAGCACACGTTCTGAGAGGAAGAGGAATTGCTGGCCTCCTCTCGGAAAGCTTCGCTCACCTCTACGTAGCTAGACTTCGATGGAACGCCATACTGCGCAGGAGTGTAGCGTTTGGCTGTCTTCCTGCGATCGGTCAACCCGTTCGTCACCGCCGGATTCCTCCCGTATGCAGTCACGACCGTTCCAGTGTGAGGCCTCGAGCGGCGTGATTCTCCACGGTGCGTCGACGTTGTCTCGTGATTCACGAGAGCCCCCGTTCAGCAGATGTAACTGTGGGATCCACTACCGAACCATTAACTGGCTCCACATGGCGCTTCTCGGTGAGGAGATCAGCGGGGTCGCGAACCCGCTACACCGAGAGTCCGTCCCCATGTCACAGTACGATTCAGACGATACACCCGGTTCACACCACGTTCACGATGAACGAGCGCGGACCGAAAAGCCAACTGACCGTGAGTGCCCGTGCTGTCGGGTGTGCGGACTAACTGCCGAGAAGACCAGGTCCGAGGGCCATCGAGACGAGACTCTCGAGGAACCCGCTTCTCGGACACATAAGGATCACGAGCACGACGACCACGGACACGAATCCCACGTCGATCACGCCGGCCACGAGGAGATGTTCAAGCGACGTTTCCTCGTCTCTCTCGTCCTCTCACTCCCGGTTCTCTACTACAGCCCGATGCTGCAGGAGTGGTTCGGCTACACCGCTCTACCGTTCCCCGGGAGTGAGTTTATTGGGCCACTTCTCGGGACAGTCGTCTTTCTCTACGGTGGAATACCGTTCTTACAAATGGGTGCGGTCGAGGTGCGGAACCGCGAGCCGGGGATGATGCTCTTGATCTCCCTGGCCATCACCGTCGCCTTCGTCTACAGCGTTGCCGCGGTCGGCCTCGGCATCGGTGAGCCGTTCTTTTGGGAACTCGTCACGCTGATCGTCATCTTTCTGCTCGGCCACTGGATCGAGATGCGAAGCGTTCGGCGGGCTTCGGGGGCCCTCGACGAGTTGGCCGAATTACTGCCGAATACGGCCGAGCGGATTACCGAGGATGGCGAAGTCGAAGAAGTTCACGTCGATGATCTCGCAGCAGACGATCTCGTGCTTGTTCGCCCCGGCGCGAACGTTCCTGCTGACGGTGTCGTCAAAGAGGGCGAATCGAACGTCGTCGAAGCGATGATCACCGGCGAATCTCGCCCGGCCAAGAAGGAACCCGGTGACGAGGTGATCGGCGGGACGACCAATCAGGACGGAAGTCTGCGCGTCCGCGTTACCGCGACGGGCGAGGAGACGACGCTCTCGGGTATCATGCGGCTCGTCGAAGAGGCACAGCAGAGCCGGTCCCGAACCCAGGTGCTCGCCGACCGCGCAGCCGGGTGGTTGTTCTACGCGGCGATCGCCGTGGCAGCGATCACCGCGGTTGTATGGACGATCGCAGTCGGCTTCGGATTCACCGTCGTCGAGCGGGTCGTCACGGTCTTAGTGATCGCCTGTCCGCACGCACTGGGGCTCGCCGTGCCGCTGGTCGTCGCTATCAACACGACGATGGCAGCGCGCAACGGGATGCTCGTTCGCGATCGGATCGCCATGGAGGAAGCCCGAAACCTCGACACGATCGTCTTCGACAAGACGGGCACCCTCACGAAGGGTGAACAGGGAGTCGTCGAGGTTGCGACGGCCAAGGGGTGGGACGAAGACGAGCTGCTCGCCGTGATGGCCGCTGCCGAAGGCGACTCCGAGCACATGATCGCGGCGGCGATTCGCGAGGAGGCCGACGAGCGAGGGCTCTCCGTGCCGAGCGTTCGAGAATTCGAGGCGCTCGAGGGCCGCGGAGTTCGCGCAACCGTCGAAGTCGAAGCGGCGGCAACGCCCGGCGCCGATGGGGGACGCGGGCGGGACGGCGAGACGGTCTACGTCGGCGGACCGAACCTCCTTCGGCACCTCGAGGTCGAGCCGGATGCCGAGCTCGAGGCGTTCGCGGAAAGGGCCGGTGAGCGCGGTCAGGGCGTCGTTTATCTGCTCCGAAACGAGAACGCGGTGGGCGCAGTCGCACTCGCGGACGTGATCCGGGATGAGAGCTACGAGGCGATCGAGGCGCTTCACGAGATGGGCGTCGAGGTTGCGATGCTAACTGGGGACTCCGAGGACGTTGCCCGTGCCGTCTCCGAGGAACTCGACATCGACACCTACTTCGCCGAGGTTCTTCCGGAGGACAAGGACGAGAAAATCATCGAACTCCAGGACCGGGACAGGCTGGTCGCGATGGTCGGCGACGGAGTAAACGATGCGCCCGCGCTGACGCGCTCCGACGTCGGTATCGCGATCGGGTCGGGAACCGACGTCGCCGTCGAGTCCGCCGACGTCGTCCTCGTGGAGAACGATCCGCGCGACGTCGCACACCTCGTCCGGTTGAGTCGGAAGAGCTACCGGAAAATGCAGGAGAACCTCGTGTGGGCGGCCGGCTACAACGTGTTTGCGCTGCCCCTTGCGGCCGGCCTCCTCGCACCGATCGGGATCCTGCTGTCGCCCGCCGTCGGCGCCGTTCTCATGTCCGCGAGTACGGTTATCGTCGCGATCAATGCCCAACTGCTCCGCCGGGCTGATCTTACCGTCTGAACGGGTTCTGAGAGGATCGCACGAGTACGTAACCTAAACGTACTGTAGGGGTGAGAGTACAGACAGATGACATCGAAGTACAAGATCGAACTGCTACCGGATACGGAGACGTGCTACCGATACCTCCAGGCCGGGTTCAGCATTATCGTTCTCACGTTCTTGGCTGGGCTTCTGGCGCTCGCGGTTCCGGACTTGCGTCCGACCTACGAGGTGATCGTCATGCCCGCGCTGTTCGTCGGACTCGGACTGCTTCTGTACAGCGTCGGCACACACCTCCACATTATGCACCTGAACGTGCTCGAGATGGGGGACGAAGACGGAACCCACGAGTGAAGAACGTCGGAGCGGGGACTGTCCGGTGACGACGCGGGATCGTCACGCGTCATCGTTTCCACGTCTCGCGGGTTTCCTCATCTAGACGGACCGTCTCGACCGTTGCGCCACGAGCTCGAGTGTCGCCAAGAGTGGTACCTATTGTAAATCGCTGGCCTCGGCACTCATAGGGCTCGTCACGACCGGGTGCCGAGTCCGGCTCGGAGCGAGTGGGTCGTCATCGGCCGTGCGGGCCTACGCTCGAGAGCCAGAAGACGGTTTGGATCCTACCGAGCGGTGTTCACTCGGCGCTCGAGCCGTCAGCCGCGAAGGCGGTGTTCCACTCGTCGATGAGGTTCTGCAGTCGGTCGCTTTGTGTCCTCGAGAACGTCGCCGGGGCGCGGTCGCTCGCCGTCGCGGGCGAGGAGGTCTCGGCCGTCGACTGTGTCGACTGTGTCGACGGCGTCTCGGTCGTCGGCTGGTCGGGAGTCGGTTCGGGTCGGGCGTAGTGGGGGTGCGTGCTCATTGTCGGTCGAAGGGTCGCGTCGTCGAAAGGCGATGCTGTCGTCGGAGAATCAGGCGAGGGGGTGTACGGGTACGACCGACATCTGTACGCCACCCTTCAGGCCGGACCATAATAAACGTTCATGATCTACCGAGTATCGCCGCGATCGGCGACGCGGCTGTCGGCACCTGCCCGCCCACAGGTTATACTCGAGGGTAGCGGACTCGAGAACAAGGATGGCAGCCCCACCGGACGTGAGTTTCGTCGTTCCCGCGAGAAACGAAGCCGACTACCTCGCCGACTGTCTCGAGAGCATCGCGGCCCTCGAGACCGACTACGTCTACGAGGTGATCGTCGTCGACGGCGCCTCGAGCGACGCCACCGCCGATATCGCTCGCGCACACGGTGCGACGGTGCTCGAGGGAACCGGCTCGAGCATCGCCGCGGGCCGAAACCTGGGCGGCGAGGCGGCCGAGGGGGAGTGGCTGGCCTTTATCGACGCCGACACCCGCGTTCGGCCGAACTACCTGACCGAGCTACTGGGCTTCGTCGAACGCGAGGACCTGGCGGCCGGCAGCTCGGTCTGTCGGATGACCGGTCCCCTGCGGGCGAAGCTGATGGAGGGGACGATCAACCACGTCTTCCCGCGGCTCGAGCGACCCATTCTGCCCGGGTTCAACTTCTTCGTCCACCGCGAGGCTTTCTTCGAGACGGGCGGCTTCCCCGAGGTGCCAAACGAGGACACCGCCTTCAGCCGCGCGCTCGGCCGACAACTGCCGACCGGTTACCACGATTCGGTGCTCGTCGAGAGCTCCGGCCGGCGGATCGCCGACAGCGGACTGACGGGGACGCTGTTTCATTACGTCTCCCTCGACGCGGGTCGGCTCCGGGCGTCGGCCTGAGTCCGGCAGTCGCGGGGCGGCCGCTTTTGCGGGCTCGGCCCCCATCCTCGGCCGTGACGACGGTTCCACCCGAAGCCGAACGACTGCTCGAGAACGAACCGGTGATGGCTCACTTCGCCACCTGCGTCGACGGTCGCCCCCACGCCGCGCCCGTCTGGTTTCGCTACGAGGACGATCTCGTCGAGATCGTCACGACGGGGCGCAAGCTCGAGAACGTCCGCGAGAATCCGAAGGTCGCGTTGTCGATCCAGGCCGACGCCGACGGCGACACGCAGTGGATGGTGACGCTGCTCGGCACCGCGAACGTGATCGAGGACGAGGCCGAGACCGACGAAGCCAGACGCCGGATCAACGAGAAGTACGGCGCACCCAGCGACGCCTACGAGGAGAATCGACTCGTTCGGATCGACGTCGGCACGGCGAGCTACCAAACCTACTGAACCTGCTCGAGCGCCTCCGGGCCGCCGACGCGCCCGCTACTCGAGGCGCTCCCGCGCGGCCGCGATCACCAGCGGCAGCGTGATCGTCGCGTCGGCGTACACCGAGACGTTCTCGGCGTCTTTCTCGAGTTTACCCCACGAGCGAGCCTCCTCGAGGGTCGCCCCCGAGAGCCCGCCCGTCTGTTTGGGATCCATCGTCAGCTGGACGGCGTAGTCGTAGGCGCCGGGCGCAACGAGCATCGTCTGGAGCGTGAAGTTCTTCGGCACCCCGCCGCCGACGACGAAGGCGCCGGCCTCCTCGGCCTCGAACGCGAGGTCGGTCAGCGCGGTCATGTCCGCGAGGGCGTCGAGCGAGAACGGCGACGTCTGGGAGTACATCCACGCCTGCAGCCCGAGAACGGAGTCCTGGACCGCGGGACAGTAGATCGGGACGTCGTTCTCGGAGGCCGCGGCGGCGATTCCCGGCCCCTCCTCGACGTCCTCGCGCTCGTTGATCTCGGCGTTGGCTCGACCCAGTTCGCGAGTCAGACGTTCGATCGAGACGGGACCCGACTCCTCGGCTTCGGCCTCGAGGACGGGGAAGACCTCCTCGCGGAGGTGCGATTCGAACGTCGCGAAGAACTCCTGGGGGAGGTAGACGTTGTAGATCCGATCGACCCCCTCGTCGCGCAGCGTTTCGTCGTGCTCGCGCTCCGTTTTGCCCTCGGCCTGCACGCAGCCGTGGTGGTGTTTCCCGCCGATGGCTTCGATCGAGTCGTGGGTGAGGTTCGCCCCGGTCGTGATCAGCGCGTCGACGTAGCCGTCCCGAATCAGGTCGGCGACGATCCGGCGCATCCCGGTCGGCACCATCGCACCGGCCAGCCCGAAGAAGACGGTTACGTCGTCGTCGAACATCGCCTCGGTGACGTCGACGGCCTCGTGGAGGCTCGCCGCGCCGACGCCCGCGTTGCCGTACTCGTCGGCCAGTTCGCCGACGGTCATCCCCGCGCGGGCCTCGGCGTGGCCGACGGGGTCGTGTTGGAACGTCTCCCGCTCGGGCTCATGATGTGTGTCCTCGTCGCTGTCGTGCTCGTCGGTCATATTACCGAGTCGGCGGGCCAGCGCTTTCAACGCCGCGGTCTCGGCGGGACCGACTCGGCCGGCCGAACCGAAACCGACCGACTCCGACGACCCGACTTCGCCGGGATCGTCACCGTCAGCGACGTGCGACCGCTTACGAACCGTCGTCGACGAACTCGTCGGGTGACCCGACGACCGATCCCACCTCGTCGGCCGAGATCGAACGCGGACACTCGACGTCGGCGGCGCTGGTGCGCTCGGCGAGCACCTCCCCGTCACGGAGGAGCTGTACGGCGACGGGACCGTCCGGCGCCTCGACGGCGAAACACGTCGTCTCCCCGGGACCTACCGTCAGCGTCTCGAGCTCGTCCGCCGGAACGTCTTCGACCGATTCGGCGTCCGCCCCGTCCTCGGGATCTTCGTCCTCGTCGTCCGACCCGCTCTCGACGAGCACCTCGCCGAAGAACTCCTCCTGGCAGGCGTCGAACTCAGGGTTCGTGGCCGCGAGGTCTCCCGCCCCCGGAAGCACGGGGTCGTCGCGGAACGCCTCGACGCCATCGATGATCGCGTCGTCGGGGACGCCCTCGAGTTCGCGGACGTCGAACGTTCGGACGCCGTCGACGCCGCCGAACGGCTCGAAGAGGTTGCCGATCTGGCCGTCCGCGGCGAGGAACGTCGCGCCGACGATCACGTCGACGAACTCGCCGACGACGCGTACGGTCTGGCAGTCGACGAACTCGATGCGTTCCTCGGGCGGATCGACGGGCCGCCACTCGAGGGAGACCGGACGCGCCCCGTCGTTGGTCACGCAGAAGACGGCCGCGTCGTCGTCCGTACAGGCGGGGACGAGCCGAACGTCGGCGGGGTCCGACTCCGCACACGCGGGGTCGACGCCCCCGTCGGTCGCCCTCTCCGTGCCGTCGTCGGCAACCGTACTGCCCGATGCGCCACCGATCACCGCAGCGGTAACGGTGACCCTTCGCAACCACTCTCGTCTGGAAGGGAGCTCTTGTGTCATTGGTTAGTTCCCCGGGAACGGGCCCGAGAGTGAGAGTCCCTTCCCGCGCGACGACCATTGTTATCGACGGGCTGCAGGGCGGTTCACGGGAGCCAACAACGCGGCTCGAGCGGTCCGTCGGACGCCGCCGCGATGATCGTCCCGTCGCTCCCTCCGAAGCGGCGTCGAGGCAAGCGACGGCCCGCTCGAGCCGCGTCAAACCGATCGTCGCCGACTCGCGCCGATCCACGGGCGACAGTACGGTGTCGCTACGTCCCGCGTCGGCGGTGTACGCACCCGTATCCGTCGTCAACGACAGCCTACAGCCCGGTCGGCGCCTCGAGGAACGTCGTCTCGAGCCCCCACTCCTCGGCGAGTTCCTGTAGCGCCCGAACGCCGAACGTCTCGGTCGCGTAGTGGCCCGCGAGTACGACGTGGATCCCCGCCTCCCTGGCCTCGTGGTAGACCTGCTGCTTTCCCTCGCCCGTGACGAGCGCGTCCGCGCCAGCCTCGACCACCTCGTCGAGCCAGTCGACCCCGCTGCCGGTGACGACCGCGACGTCCTCGATCTCGTCGGGGCCGAACTCGAGCAGCCGAACGGATCGATCGTCGGTCTCGAGTTCCGACTCGAGTCGCTCCGCGAGGCCGTCGGGCGCGTAGGTATTCGGGAGGGTGCCGCGCTGGCCGATGTGTTCGGGTCCGAGCTCGCCGAACGGCTCCCGGTCCTCGAGTCCGAGGACGTCGGCGACGCCCGCGGCGTTGCCGAGTTCCCGGTGGCCGTCCAGCGGGAGGTGGGAGACGTACAGCGCGAGGTCGTGTTCGAACAGGGGCTCGAGGCGATCGTAGGTTCGCCCCGTTACCCGGTCGAACCCGCCCCAGGAGAGCCCGTGGTGGACGACGAGCGCGTCCGCGTCGGCCTCGGCGGCGCGCTCGAACGTCTCGACGGCGCCGTCGACGGCGAACGCGACGCGCTCGACGGTCCCCTCGTCGGGACCGACCTGGAGGCCGTTCGCGCTGGCGTCGATGTCGGCGTAGTCGTCGGTTCGAAGCCGCTCGTCGAGTCGGTCGGCGAACGTCGAGAGATCCATATTTCGAGGTGCTCCCCCGATCGTCTTGTATCCGCCTGGTTCCGTACGCGTGCGAACGACCGCGCGCTCCGGCGCTGCGCCGAACCACGCTACATCAGGTAGAACAGCGGGAAGAGGATGACCCAGACGATGTCGACGAAGTGCCAGTAGAGCCCAAAGAACTCCACCGGCCGGTGATCCTCGAGGTAGGCGTCGATCGACCAGACGCGGTAGATCATGAAGCCGGCGATCAACAGCCCGAAGATGACGTGCAGGGCGTGCATCCCGGTCGTCACGTAGTAGATCGAGTATTCGAGCCCGTACCACCAGTACTCGCCGTCGGCGAACTTCACGCTGTACTCGTAGCCTTTGACGCCCATGAACGCCAGCCCGAGCCCGAGGGTCGCACCCAGCGTCGCGAGCAGGCCCCGCTTGTTCTTTCGCTCGGCCATCACGAGCGCGAGCACGACGGTGAAACTCGAGGTCAGCAGGATGTACGTGTTCAGCAGGCCGGGCCAGGAGGCGAACGGAACGGTCGTCCACTCCCCCCAGCCCGCGTGGAGGCGCATGAAGACGTACGCGCCGATGATCGCGCCGAAGACGACGACGTCGGAGGCCAGGAACACCCAGACCCCGAACTTCGTGTTGCCGACCCCCTCGACCGGCCAGCGCTCGGCGATGGCCATCTCGGGGACGACGAACCGCTCGCGACCGAACTCGAACAGCGTGTATCCCATGATCGCGACGCCCAGCACGGTCAGTATCGGGTACAGGACGCTCTGCTCGGCTGCCGTCCCGACGAGCGCCTCGGGCGGAATGCCGGTTCCCTCCGCGAAGCCGATCGTGTACGGCGTGATCCCCGTCAGTCCGAGGAAGAAGACGAACGTGCCGAACCCGACCCCGAGCGGCCAGATGCTGGCGTGATCGGCGTGTTCCCCACCCCCGGTGGCCTCCGAGGTGGTTCGGTTCTCGTGTGCGACGCCGCCGTCGGCCTGGGCCGCCGAGTCCTCGACGAACTCGAGCGATCCCGAGGCGTAGCTGGGGCGGCCGTCCCAGTTCTCGAGCGGCGGTGGCGAGGGGATCGCCCACTCGGCTGTCCGGGAGAACTCCCAGGGGTTCTCGGGCGCTCGCGGACCCGCGACGAGGCTGTGGGCGAACGTCGCGAACAGGATCAGGAACGACGCGCCGAAGACGAACGCGCCGACCGTCGAGAGCTGGTGGTAGAACTGGACACCCTCGGCGTAGTGAAAGACGCGCCGGGGTGTCTCCCAGGCGAGAAACTGCGGGAAGTACAGCAGGTTGAAGCCGACGAAGTAGACCGCGAAGTTGAGCTTGCCGAGCGTCTCCGAGTACATCCGCCCGGTGAGCTTCGGCCACCAGTAGTAGAGGCCGCCGACCAGCGCGGTGACGCCGGAGGCCATCACGTAGTGAAAGTGCGCGACGACCCAGTAGGTGCCTCGGAACTCGTAGTCGAGCACGACGGCACCCAGGAACACGCCCGTAATGCCGCCCAGGATAAAGAGGACGAGCGCCCCCAGCGCGAACAGAAACGGCGTCGTCATCCGCACGCGACCCTTGACCATCGTGTAGATCAGTGCGAAGACGATCAGGTCGAAGGGCAGCGAGATCCCGATCGTCGTCGCCATAAACAGCGTCTTGATCTCTAAGTTGATCGTCGTCAGGAACATGTGGTGCATCCAGACCAGAAACGACTGGACGGCAACGAGGACCATCGCGATGATGACCCACTTGCGACCGACCAGCCTGCGACCGGTAAAGGTCTGGAACACCTCGAGCATGATTCCCAGCGCGGGGAAGAAGACGATGTACACCTCCGGGTGCCCGAAGAACCAGAACAGGTGTGCCCACAGCAGCCCCGACCCCTGATCGGTCGCGAAGTACTGGGTTAACAGGATTCGGTCGGACGCCTGTAACAGCAACGCGGCCAGCAGCGCCGCGAACGCAAAGAGCATCATCCAGACGGTCAACAGCCACGTCCAGGTGAACATCGGCATGTTCCACAGGCCGAGCCCTTCCGCCCGCGAACGGTGGATCGTCGTGATGAAGTTCACCGACCCGAGCGTGATCGAGAGCACGAACAGGATCAGCGCGAGCACGGCGCCGTTACCGCCGGTCGTCGCCTCGAGCGCGGGCGTGTACATCGGGACGTTCAGCGGCGCGTACATCGTCCAGCCGCCCGCGAAGGAACTTCCCTGGAAGAACGAGATGCCGAATAGGATCCCCGAGAACAGGTAAAACCAGTAGCTCAGCGCGTTCAGGCGCGGAAAGGCGAGGTCCTTCGCCCCGATCTGTAGCGGGACGAGGTAGTTCGCGAAGCCGGACGCGATCGGCGAGAGGAACCAGAACACCATCAACAGCCCGTGGGTCGAGACCGCCTGGTTGAACTGGTTCTCCGTGAGCAGCCCCGTGCCGCCGCTCTCCCAGAGGTGCGCTCGGAACAGCAGCGCCAGGACGCCGCCCACTACCAGAAAGAACAGCGCCGTTACCAGATAGAGGATCCCGACGTCCTTGTGGTTGGTCGTGACGAGCCAGCGCCTGACGCTCGTCTGTGGCGGAAGGTCGCTCACTCGAGCCCACCTCCGAAACGGCCGCTCGTCGGTCCTCGCCCCCGGCCGCGCCGTCGCCCGCTCGGACGGCTCGAGCCGATCGGTCGGCCGCCTCCGCTCGAGCGCGGCGTCGTGGTCGGACTGCGGCGATCTCCCCCCATCCGGAGTCGAGACACGAGAACCATAGGCAAGGGAACGCTCTCGACCGTCGCGGGTATGAAGCTATCCAGTGCGCTCGCAAGGCCGCTTTTATACGGGTGGCTCAAACCCCTCGCTCCCGCCCGGCGGGCTACTCCGTCGGCGGGCGAAACGCTCTGAACGTATGATAGTCGAGGACGGTCGCCTCGTCCTCGAGTTCGACCCAGCCGCGGTCGGCGAACATCCGCGACCAGTCGCGGACGTACAGGGGGACGCCGTCGACGTCGCGGACGTCGGTCACGCTCGAGTCGGGACCGGCGACGGTGGCGGTGGACGACGCGGCGTCGGCCGTCGATTCGTCGGCGTCGGTCTCGGCCGTGACGAGCAGCGAGTTGGTCAGCCGAACCAGCTCGTCGAACACCCACTCCGCCTCGGGCGGAAGGTGCTGGAGCGTCTGGACCGAATAGATGACATCGAACCGTCCGGTCTCGTGGGCGCGGACGAACTCCTCGAGCGAGCCGTGGGTGAACGTCCCCGCGGCGGCGAGGTCGGGGTAGACCCGTTCCATCACCTCGAACGCCGACTCGTTGATGTCGACGCCGTGGAGGTCGTCGTACCCGTGGTCGTGGAGGTGAGCGAGGTGGCGCCCCGAGCTACAGCCCAGTTCGAGGACGGTGGCGTCGGGACCGACGGTACGGTCGATGATCGCCTCGAGCAGTTCGCTCGTCTCGTTGGGACCGTAGTGTGCGTAGTACGCCGGCGAGTACGCGCCCGTTCGCTCCGCCCATCGGTCGTGAATGTCGTCGGAGTTCATCGAAGAAAACCCGTGAGCCGCCGAAGCAGCATCGCTCGCCGTCCGCTGTTCGTTCGTCTCGTCGCCGCGGATCGAAACTCCCGATCGAATCCGATCAGAGGCGCGTGAGGTTCTTCGCGCGCGGACCCTTGTCCGCCTGTTCGATCTCGAACTCGACCTCCTGTCCCTCCTCGAGGTCGGGGCCGCCGACGTCCTCCATGTGGAAGAAGACGTCGTCGTCGATCTCGTCGGTCTCGATGAAGCCGTAGCCGCCAGTGTCGTTGAAGAAGTCGACCGTTCCGGTTGGCATCACCTCTGACTCCGGCCCCCGACCATATATATCCGAGGGGTGTTCCCCCGCCGGTCGACCCGAGGGACCGTTTTACGACCTCCCCGTTCGAACAGGTAGTGTATGCAACGTGAACAAATCACGTACGACGACGGCGTAGTGTACGAGTTCAGCCCCGACCTCGAGGCGGTAACGACCGTCGAGCCCGGCGCCGAGTTGACGATCGAGACGAGGGACAGCCTGGACGGGACGATCCGGACGGAGGCGGACGTCATCGAGTCGATCCCTTCGCAGGTCAACGCCGCGACGGGACCGATCGCGGTCGAGGGAGCCGAGCCCGGCGACGTCCTCCGGGTCGAGATCGAGGAAATCCGTCTCACCGAGGAGCAGGGCCGCGTGATCACCATCGGCGGCTTCGGCCTGCTCGACGGCGAAGAGGGGATCGAGTCGCCGAGAACTCGGTTGCTGTCGGTCGAGGGCGACACCCTCGCGTTCGGCGACCTCGAGGTCGACGTCGCGCCCGTGATCGGAACGATCGGGGTCGCGACCGACTCGGAGTCGTACACGACGCTCGTTCCCCACGACCACGGCGGGAACCTCGATACGACCGACATGACCGCAGGCTCCGTCGCCTACTTCCCGGTGTTCCAGGAGGGCGCGATGCTCGCGATGGGCGACTGCAAGGCGGCGATGGCCGACGGCGAGATGTGTGGCACCGGCGCGGAGATCGCCACCGAGATCGACGTCACCCTCGAGGTGGTCTCGGATCCCGATCCGGGGCTCGAGCGGCCGCTGGTCGAGACGGCCGACGCCTGGAAGACGATCGCCAGCGCCGAGACGCTGCAGGAAGCCTGTAAGCTAGCAAACCGCGATGCAGTCGAACTGCTCGCGGCCGAACACGGCTGGGACGCGACCGACGCCTACATGCTCTCGAGTCTGGTCGGCGGCCTCGAGATCAGCCAGGTCGTCGATCCGCTGGTAACCGCGCGCAACGCGGTGCCGAAGGCGTACCTCGACTCGCCGTTCTAGCTCACCGAACCGCCGCGTCGGATTCGAGAACCCCCTCGAGCAGTCGGCGAGTCTCGGAGTCGGCCGTCAGAACGATCTCGAGAGTCGACGGATCGTACGCGATCACGCCGCGGTCGACGAGCCGCGGGAGGTGATCGTGCGCGAGCGAGATCTCG
The DNA here is from genome assembly GCF_043677095.1 of Natronococcus roseus. Taxonomy (NCBI): domain Archaea; kingdom Methanobacteriati; phylum Methanobacteriota; class Halobacteria; order Halobacteriales; family Natrialbaceae; genus Natronococcus; species Natronococcus roseus. The sequence goes on along the minus strand of NZ_JBHLJR010000001.1, from coordinate 463,015 downwards.
ATTCGGCGTCGCTCCGACGACGTCCGCTTCCCGTCCCCTGGCGGAGCGCCTTCGATCCTCGTCTCGATCCCGCGAGCGAGCGCTTCGAGCGTCGTCGCTCGATCGAGTGCAGCCGTCGATACGTACTCGACGTCGCGGATCCGAGAGAAGATGCCAAATCACGTCCGGATTCGGATCGTTCGTTTCCGGTTCTGGCATACTCGATACTATAGTAACAACTGAAACGGTTTGCACACCGATCGCACAGCCGTCGTGCGATCGGGTGCGCACTGACTTTCAGTGGCTACTATAGGTGACACACGTCTCAATCGCACTCCCTCACCAGTATGGCTCGGCGGAATCGAGTCGTGGGCTCGACGACCGAACGAATCCGCACGACCGGTTACGACGACGCCGAGCTGGCGTAGACGAACTCCCGAACGAGCTTCCCGGCCAGCGCCGCGGCCTGTCCGTCGTCGCGGTCGTTGACCTCCACGACGTCGAACCCAGTCGCCGCGGGTGCGAGGGTGCGGACGACGTCGCGCATCTCGCGGGGCTCGAGGCCGAACGGCTCTTTGGTCCCCGTCCCCGGCGCGTAGCCCGGATCGGCGGCGTCGATATCGACGCTGCAGTACAGCTCTCGCTCGAGCAGCGCCGGATCGGGCTCCCAGTCGGCGACGTCCTCGGGCGGGACTACGGTGACGTCGGCCTCGCTCGCCCGGTCCCACTCCGCCTCGCTGCCGGTTCTGGCCCCGAGGACGACGGCCTCCTCGACGCGGTCGACGTCCTCGAGAATTCGTCGGGTGACGCAGGCGTGCGAGAGGGGGTTGCCGTCGTACTCCTCGCGGAGGTCGAGGTGGGCGTCGAGGACGACCAGCGCCTCGGGTTCGACGGCGCGGACGCCCGCGAGCGTGACGGTGTGTTCGCCGCCCAACACGAGCGGAACGGCGTCGTCCCAGACGACGTCCCGGACCGTTCCCTCGAGCCACTCGAGGTACTCGCCGACGTCGTCCCACGGGCGGACGTCGCCGTGGTCGACGACGCCCAGCTCCGAGAAGTACCGGTCCGTCCGGTGGTCGTAGTCGTCAAAGGTCTCGGAAAAGTGGCGGATGCGTCGGGGACCGAAGCGGGTCCCCGGCTGAAAGGTCGTCGAGGCGTCCAGGGGCGCACCGACGACCACGAAGTTCGCGTCCGAGCGATCGGGCCTTCCCGTCGCGTCGGCTCGCTCGCGCTCGTCGGTCGCCCCGGGGAACATTATATAATCTTTCGCTGTTCTTCCATCTCGAGGAACTCGATGTTCTCGTCGGGGGAGACGTCCTGGTCGTCGGGAACGCGCATCGTCATTGTCTCGTAGGTCTCGAGGTCCATCACCTGCATGTCCGAGCCGTCGACGGAGACGACCTGACCCTGCTTTCGCTCGACGATCGGGACCCAGATCTTCGCGTCGACGGGCTGGGACAGCGAGCGCTTCTTCCCGTCGAAGACGCCCTCGGCCTCGATGCGGGCCTTGGCGCTGCCGTGTTTACCGGGCTTGGCCGTCGAGTACGAGTTGATCTTGCAGGCCGCGTCGTCGATGACGACGTAGCTTCCTTCCTGGAGGTCGCGAACTTCTTGCTGCTGTTTCGCCATATCGCCGGGTAATCAACCGACGGCCATAAACCGTTTGGAATGGCCGCTCGAGCGGGTGGAGCCCGCTACCACGCCCCGTTCGCCCGGACTCGTCCGAGGCGATCCGGCTCGGAGCGAAAACGCCTCGGAGGAGGCCGTCGAACTGACCACCGATGCGATCCGCGCTCGCGGCGTCACTGCTCGTCGTCGCGCTCGTCGGGAGCGTCCTGCTCGTCCGATACGGACGGTCGCGGCGTCGCTCTCCGCTCGAGACGGCGATCGACGACCGACTCGCGGCGTCGATGGGACCGGGAACGGGGTCGCACCTCGAGCGGGCGCCGAGGGTTCGTCGGCTCGAGGTCCTCGAGGAAGACGCCGACGACCCGGTCTACGCGCCGCACGTTCGGATCGAGCTCGGGACGACCGACGCACCGGGGACGAAACTCGTCTTCGAGTACGTTGCGAGCGTGCTCGAAGCGGCCCATCCCGTCCTCTGTGAGCGCGACGAGCGCGTCGCGTACTACGACGTCGAGTTCACGTTCGGTCCCGACGGCCTGCTGGTCGAGGGCGAGTGTCGGCGGGTGACGGTGCCGGCAGGACTGGCCGACGAACTGCTCGAGGACGATCGCTACCGGGCGTTCGACCTCCGGCGAGACGTCGAGCGTGCCGACGGCGACGGCGAGTCCGTCGCGGCGCTGTGGCAGCCGTGTCGGTCGTAGTCGGCGGCTATCAACGTACCACCCGTCGCTACTCGAGCACTCGTTCGATCCGACTCAACCCCGCCTCCAGTTTCTCGGTCGGCAACCCGAACCCGATCCGGAACCGGTCCGGGTGACCGAAGAACTCCCCCGGCGCGAGAACGACGCCCTCCTCGAGGACCGCCCGACAGAACGCCTTGCCGTGCTCGAAGCCCTCGGGAACGGTGACGAAGCCGTTGACGCCGACGGGGTCGTACCATTCGAGGTCGTGTTTCTCGAGAAACTGCTGCACTCGATTGCGGTGATCGGCGACGAGGTCGCGATTTTCGGCGAGGATCTCGTCTTCCTGCTCGAGAGCTTGCTTCGCGACGTGCTGACCGAAGATCGAGGGGGAAATCGTCGTGTAGTCCTTCCAGTTCCAGGCCGTCTCGAGCAGATCCTCGTTCCCGACCAGCCAGCCGAAGCGCAGGCCGGCGAGCCCGTACGATTTCGACAGGCTGGCGGTCGAGAGGCCACGCGGGCCGAGGCTCGCGACGGGTGGCAACGGGTCCTCGGCGAGCAGCCTGTAGACTTCATCACAGAGCAGGTACGCGTCGTTGTCGGCCGCGAGGTCGTACAGCGCCTCGACCGTCTCGAGCGGGTGGTACCTGCCGGTGGGGTTGTTCGGGTTGTTCAGAACGAGTAGTTTTGTTTCGGGTCGGATCGCGTCGGCGACGGCGTCGACGTCGAGTTCCCAGGACGGCGGCTCGAGGGGGACTCGAGTCACCTCGCCGACGGCGTCGGGGACGGCGTGCAGCGCCTGGTAGGTCGGCGTGACGACGATGGCATGCGGGCTCCGCGACGCAGAGCCGGACGACGAGGCGCCGTCGGCGCCGAGCGTCGGCTCCTGCAGCACCGAGAGAAACGCCAGGAAGTTCGCCTCCTGGGTGCCGCACGTGCAGAGGACCTCGCTAGCCTCCCGATCGTAGCGATCGGCGATCCGCACCCGGAGGTCGGGATCGCCGTTCGTCGGGATCACGTACCCAAGTTCGCCGGGATCGGTGTCGAAGCGATCCGTCGAGAGGCTGCGGACGCCGCTCTCGGCGAGCATGATCTCGGCGTCGTGTTCGTACTCCGCGAACCAGCGCTCGAGGCCGAAGGTGTCGATCTGCATGTACGGGGGTTGGCGGGAGCGGGTAATACGGGTTGGTGGTTCGGCCGGACCGTCGGCCTCGAGAATCGGGCGGGGACGAGGCCCAAGCAAGTGTCGATCGACGGGGCTGAAGCACCGATTCGTCTCTCTCCCACCCGTACAGTTGCTCGGCACGTGATCGATCGTCGAAGCCTCGGTTCGGACGAACGTCGAATTATCGCCCGGTAACGTGTTCGGCTTCGATTCCAGCGCCGTAGGAACGGTCAATCCCTGTATATTGGGGGCTTTCTTACCACCGTATGTTATGCCCCTTTCCACCGGGCGTCCCGAACGGGAGCTATCGCGGCGCAAACTGATCCTTGCAACTGGTGTCGCGGGGGTTTCAGCGTTTGCGGGGTGTACGATGGACGATCCAGAGCCGTCGTCGGAGGACGTAGCGGAGACGGGAGCAACGATCATCGACCACTCCTCACCCGAACTCGAGAAGTGGGCCGACGAGGTTCCCCGCCCGGAAGTTCTCGAGCCGTCGGGGACGAAGGAGGGACAGCCCTACTACGAGGTAGAGATGCGAGAGGTCGAGCAGCGACTTCACAGCGACCTGCCGCCGACGACCGTCTGGGGGTACGACGGCCAGTATCCCGGACCGACGATCGAGGCCGAACAGGGTGAGCCGATCTACGTTCGGTGGAAAAACGACCTGCCGGACGAACACCTCCTGCCCGTCGATACGACCCTGCACGCCGACGTGGTTCCGTACGATACGTCGGGCGTCCACACCGTAACGCACCTCCACGGAGGCAACGTCGAGGCCGAGAGCGACGGGAACGCACAGGCCTGGTTTACCCGTGATTTCGAGGAGACGGGGCCCGCCTTCGAGCAGAAGGATTACTACTACGCCAACGAGCAGCCCCCATCGACGATGTGGTACCACGACCACGCGAAGGGGATCACGCGTCTCAACGCCTACGCCGGTTTGGCGGGGTTTTACCTCCTTCGAAACGACCACGAACGGGGGCTCGACCTCCCGGACGGCGAGTACGAGATTCCACTCGCCATCCAGGATCGGAGCTTCGAAGAGGACGGCTCGCTGTTTTACCCGGCGGCCGTGGCGGACGAGCAAGGCGGCAGCGACGACTCCCACCCCGACCCAACTGTCGTACCGGAGTTCTACGGCGATACGCCGGTCGTCAACGGGAAAGCCTGGCCCCGGCTGTCGGTAGAACCCCGTCCCTACCGACTTCGGATTCTCAATGCGTCGAACAGTCGGTTCTACCGTCTCGAGCTCGTAGAGTACGACGAATCGGCGGACGAAACGGGAGCCGACGGCCCTCCGTTCGTCCTGATCGGAAACGACGGGGGACTCCTCCCGGAACCGGTCGAACTCGAGGACCGGCTCGAGCTCGGTTCGAGCCAACGGGCCGACGTCGTCGTCGATTTCTCCGACTACGCCGGCGAGACGGTGCTGTTGCACAACGACGCGCCTGCGATGTATCGCGGTGACGGCGGTGACGATGACGACGGTGACGAAAGCGACGACGTCGTCCCGCTCCACGAGGTGATGCTCGTAGAGGTTGCCGATTCCGAATCGAACGACACGGACGGCGAGAGCAGTACGAACACCGAGGAGCACGACGCGGACGTCGGCTTCCTCCCGAGTGAACTGACCCAGGTTCCCGAACTTCCCGTCGAGTCGGTCGATACCGAGCGGTATCTGACGCTCGCACACGACACCGACGAGGACGACCGGGCGCTTCATTTGCTTGGCACGGCGGACGAACCATCCGGCATCCCGATGATGGGCCCGACTACTGAGACGCCGACGCTCGGCGACACCGAAATCTGGAGTCTGGCGAACCACACCAGCATGTCCCACCCGGTCCATCTCCACCTCGTCCACTTCCAAGTGCTCGGGCGACAGCCGGTTGGCGACTACGATCCGGACGAGGACACGATCGATCTCGACGCACTCGAAAGCCCTGAGCCGTACGAACTGGGCTGGAACGACGTCGTGACCGTCGACCCTGCGGAAGTCGTTCACATCATCGCCCACTTCGGGGAGTACGAGGGGCTGTTCACCGATCAGACGGGAGAGTACATGTGGCACTGCCACATGCTCGAGCACGAAGATCACGACATGATGCGTCCGCTCGAGGTCGGTCCCCGATCAGCCGGTGAGGAGGGGGACGGCGACGACACGTCGGCAGACGGCGAGACAGAATCGACGACCGAGGACGGCGACGACCACACCCACGAGAGCCACGGCGGCTGACTTCCTCCCACGACTGAGGTCGTGAGCTTTCTCCTCGAATCTCTGTAACCGGTGGGCGTTCGGACGGTGCGGACAGCCCACGGACCGTCGACGTGACGGTCGAAGCAACCGGTGGCGTGTCCGACTGGACGGTCTTCGTCGACGAATCGGGCGGCTACAGGCGGGTTCCGCCCGAAGAGTACACACTCGAACGCGAAGTCGTGCCTTCCGTTCTCGATAGACCACCGGCAGCGGGTACCTCTCCCGAAGAGACGGCACTCGCGGGACCTGGAGAGAACAATCCCCTCGTCGTGCTCGTGTGCGAACTGCTCGGGCCCGACTCGATCACCTCGATCACCAGAACGAGGGATTCCGAGGAAAGCCTCGCTCGTACCGACGATCGGGACGAAGCGAATCGATCCAGTGTCGGCCCGAGGCCGGAGGCCCCGGAGCGCTCTCTGCGACTCCGGCGTTCGCGAGGGGCGTATCGGGTTACTCGCCGCCGAGGTCCGGATCGAACAGATCGTCGACGCGACAGTCGAAGTACGCCGCCAGCTTGAAGGCCAGTTCCAGCGATGGATCGTACCGTTCGCGCTCGATCGAGTTGATAGTCTGCCGGGTCACGCCGACAGCTTTGGCAAGTTCACCTTGGCTCAACTCGCGTTCTTCCCGACGCTTCGTAACTTGATTTTCCATAGATCGTTAGTTGCGCCAGAGTACGATTCCGTAGCAGAGCCCGTAGAGGAGCGCGAGAGCCGACAGAACGTAGATCCCGCCCCACATCGTCGACGTGATGGTAAAGTATCCGCCGGCGTCGAGAACGTAGAGCGCCGGAACGACGCTGACCGTTGCGATCGCCGCGATCGAAAACATGAGACCGCTGGCGCGGTTGTGATGTGCTTCGTCGCGTTCGTCGGACAATTTAGTCTCGGTAACGCGCGGTAAGCCGAACGCGAGCCCCATCGCGGCCCAGGCTGCCACGAGGTAGGTGATCGTTCCGGCGAGTTGCGCATCGAGGTAGATTCCCGACCAGAGGCCGAGACAGCCGAGACCCACCAGTATCCAGACAGTCCGTTCGTACGCCCGCTTGCCGATACTGACCGAGTTGCGGGTGATGTTCATGTGTAAAGCATCTTTTACAGTAAAGCGTACTTTACAGACGGTAGTAAAACTACCGGCTGTTCGGAGATCGGCTATTTCAGCAGATCCGGACGGAATCCGGTGGAGAACAGGCGAACCGAGCCCTTCCTCGTCGCCTCAGGACCAGCGAAAGCCCTCGAGATCGGCGGGCGGCTCGAGCGGACTCGCGGGCAACTCGCCGGTCACCTCGGGATCGTTGTACGCGCCCGGCGCGACGTCGTTGGGCGTGTCGGGGTAGAACACCGAGGCCAGCGCCTGGAGCTGTCCCCGCCCGACGCCGAGTTCGAACTGCCCGCCGCCGTACAGCGTCATCCCGCGTTCCTGGCAGTAGTCGATCGTCTCGAGCAGCGACTCGAGCGAGCCAAAGCGGGAGGGTTTGATGTTGAGCCACTCGGGCTCCCAGGGCAGCTCTTGGACGTCCTCGAGGCCGTGAATCGGTGCGTCCCAGGAGGTTCGCGAGCGAACGGCCTCGTCCTCGAACAGCTCTTCTGTACCTGCCTCGAGCGCGGGGTCCTCGAGCACGGCGTCCGGAAAGCCCTCGATCAGGCGTTCGTACAGTTCCGGGCTGACCTCGACGTCGACCTCGGTGCCGCTGTACTGGCCCTTCAGGTCGAGGATGCGGACGGCGTCGATCGCCGCCAGCTCCTCGACCAGCGCGGCGTCCCACTCGGGAGTCGGATCGAGCTTCAACTCGAGACCCGGAACCGCCTCGCGCAGTGCCTCGACCCGATCAGTGGAAGGGTCGTCGCCGAGTCGCGTGCTGGCGACGAAGCGGACGGGCTCGTACTCGGTCTCGAGTCGCGACGCCAGATCCGTCCCGGCCTGGCGGAGCGCGAGGTCGAGCGCGGCGGCCTCGAGCCCCCACTGGCGGTAGTTCCGGAACACCTCGCGATCGGGCGCGCCCGCGGGAAAGAGATCGAGGTCGGCGAGTCGGCTCGAGAGGGAGTCGATCGTGTACTCGCCCGTGAGATCGGGCAACCCGCTCTCGGCGAGTGCGTCGTGGTCCTCGGTCTCGTAGGTGACGTCCTCGCCTCGTCCCTCGACGGGCTCGCCCTCGGGCCCGGGCCCCTCGAACGAGAACTCGGTGGTGACGCGGGTGAACCCGCTCGAGGTCTCGCGCTCGAGGCGGGCCATCGAGACGTCGTCGATCGTCAGCGACAGGTCGGCGATCCGATCATAGCTCATAGGTAGGTCTCGGCGGCCAGCGGAAAGAAGGTTGTAGTGGCGGCGACCGCGTCCGCCTCACTCCTCGCGTCGACGCTGGCGGAGGTTCTGGCGGGTGAACTGCGGCTTCGCCTGCAGCGTCCCGCCACCCTCGCGGAACGACCGGTAGAGCTGGACGAACAGCACCGCCGAGAGGACGGCGGCGACGATCGACGCCTCCGGCGCCCCCAGCGCGTACAGCACGCCCATCGAGAACAGCGACATCGTCAGCAACATGCCGTAGACGAGTCGCTTCGCGAGCTTGTCGAAGACGCCCTCCGAGTCCTCGACGCCGATCCGAACGTAGAGGTTGTCCCGGTCGAGTCGGTCCAGCGTGCGCTCGGTTTTGGGCGCGAGTCGAGTCAGCGACTCGCCGGACTCGCGGAGCTGGCGACCCGTCTGTTCGGCGTACTGACGGATGGACTCTTCGCGGTAGCCCTGTTCGGTCAGGTAGTCCGTCGCGGTGTCGATGAAGTCGAAGTTCTCGTCGAGTGTGACACAGACCCCCTCGACGACGGTCGCAACCCGCAGAACGAGCGCGAGGTTCTTCGGCAGCCGGAACGGGAACTCGTAGATCGAGTCCTCGATCTGGCCGACGATCTGCTGGACGCGATACTGCTCGATTTCCTGTCCGCGGGCGTCCTGGATCGCGAGCTCCATCACCTCGGCCATCACCGCCCGGTCGGCGTCGGGACTCAGGGTGCCGACCTCGATCAGCGCGTCCAGGATGGCGTCGATATCCTGGTTGGCGACGGCGACGTAGAACTCGACGATCTTCCCCTGGACGAACTCGTCGACCCGGCCGGACATCCCGAAGTCGTAGAAGATGATCGCCCCGTCGTCGGTCACCGCGAGGTTGCCGGGGTGGGGGTCGGCGTGGAAGACGCCGTCGTCGATGATCATCTGTAGGTACGCCCGCTGGAGGGTCTCCGCGACCTGGCTCCGGTCGATCCCCTTCCGATCGAGCGCCTCGACGTCGTTGATCTTCGTCCCCGGAACGTACTCCATCGTGAGCACGCGCGACCCGGAGTGGCTCTCGAGGACCTCGGGAATACGGATCCGGTCGTCGCTCGCGAAGTTCGAGCGGATCTCGGTCAGCATCGCCGCCTCTCGCTCGTAGTCCATCTCCTCGCGGATCGTCTTCGCGAACTCGTCGGCGAGATTCTCGAGCGAGAACGATCGGGACTCGTCGACGAAGTACAACAGAAGCGGCAGCGACCAGCGGATGACCCGCAGGTCGGCCTCGACCAGCGACTCGATCTCCGGACGACGGATCTTCACCGCGACGGGATCGCCGTCGACCCGCGCGCGGTAGACCTGACCGAGGCTCGCCCCGCTGATCGCCTCGGTGTCGAACTCCGCGAAGCGCTCCTCGAGCGGGCCGAGTTCGTCCTCGAGAACCTGTTTGGCTTCGGGCCAGTCGGCCGGCGGCACCTCGTCTTGCAGGGCGGCCAGTTCCTCGATGTACTCCGGGGGCAGGACGTCGGGCCGGGTCGACAGGAGCTGGCCGAGCTTGATGAACGTCGGTCCGAGAGTCAGTAGCGACTCGAGCAGGGTCTGTGCGCGGCGTCGTCGCGTCTCCGGGTCGACCCGTCGACGTCGGCCGAACAGCAGGAACCGGCGGCGATCGCGGGCGTACGCGATCAAAAGCGGCAGGAACTGCCAGGCGACGACGACGAACCGGCGGTACGCGCGGAGTGTTGCCAGCCTCGGTCACCCCGCGTTCTCGCGCTCGACAGAATCCAGTGGCGTCTCGCCGCCGTCCGCCGGGCGCTTCGGAACGGTCAGCTCGAGGACGCCGCGTTCGACGGCCGTCGCCGTCTCGCTCGCGGCGTCGTCGGGGAGCGGCAGCTCGACGTCGAGCAGGAGCGGCCGGTTCTCCTCGAGGTACCGGTACTCCCTGTCGTCGAGCTTCTCGCGGCGCGCCTCGATGGCGATCGTCTCCTCGGTGACCGAGACGGAGACCGACTCCGGCGTGGCGCCGGGAACGTCCAATACGAGGAGGTACGCGTCGTCGCTCTCGAGCAGATCGAAGAAAACGTCGTCCGAGAGGTCCCGCAACGCGTCGCGCAGCGTTGACATGGTCGTGGGTTCGAACGCGGGTACGAAAAACCCCGCGGTAGCGGTCGATTCCGGGCGAGCGCCGGGACCCCGAGGCGGCGTCCCGTACCCTTTTGGGTCCCGCCGACCCGAGTCAGCGTATGGAAGGAGCCGACAGCGAGCGCAAGGAGGCGGGGTTCAAGGAGCGAACGCCCGTCGACGAGGCGCGCCGAATTCTCACCGAGGCGGCCGTCGAGAGCGACGTCGACGACCCGCCGACCGGCACAGAGACGGTATCGCTCGAGCGAGCCGACGGGCGGGTGCTGGCGGCACCGATCACGGCCGCGAGAAACGTCCCGCACTACCAACGGGCGGCGATGGACGGCTACGCCGTCCGAGCGGGGGACACCTTCGGCGCGTCCGATCGATCCCCCGAGGTGCTGCGGATCGGCGACCGCGACGGGTCGGTCGGTCCCGAGACGGCCGTCCGGGTCCACACCGGCAGCGCGCTGCCCGACGGCGCCGACGCCGTCGTGATGATCGAACACGTCGAGGAGCTCGCGGACGTCGGCGAGCTCGAGGTCGGCGACGCCGTCGCCGAAGGGGAGAACGTCGCCCCGATCGGCGAGGACGTCGCGGAAGGCGAGGGGCTGTACGAGGCCGGCCACCGGCTGCGCCCCTCCGATCTCGGGCTGTTGCGGTCGGTCGGCTACGGCCGCCTCGAGGTCGCCCAGCGGCCGACCGTCGGCGTGATCCCGACCGGCGAGGAGCTCGTCGAGACCGACCCCGGGCCCGGCGAGGTCATCGAGACCAACGGGCTCACCGTCTCGCGAATGGTCGAGCGCTGGGGGGCCGACGCGACCTATCGGGACGTCGTCACCGACGACGCCGAGTCGCTGCGGGTGGCGATCCAGCGCGACCTGACGAAGGACGTCGTCGTCACCACCGGCGGCTCCTCCGTGGGCGAGCGGGACCTGCTACCCGAAGTGATCGACGAGATCGGCGAGGTGCTCGTCCACGGCGTCGGACTCAAACCCGGCCACCCCGTCTGTCTCGGAATCGTCGAGGAGACACCCGTCCTCGCGCTCCCGGGATACCCCGTCGCCTGCATCGTCAACGCCGTCCAGTTCCTCCGGCCAACGCTGCGCCGGCTCGAGGGGACGACGCCCGACCCCCACCCGACCACGCCGGCCGTCCTCGAGCGCAAGATCCCCAGCGAACCCGGCACCCGAACGTTCGCGCGGGTCCAGCTCGAGGAGCGCGAGGGCGAGGACGGCCCCGCGTTCGCGGCGACGCCGACGCGAGCCAGCGGGTCGGGCGTGCTCTCGAGCGTCGCCCTGGCCGACGGCTGGGTCGTCGTCGACGACGGGCTCGAGGGGATCGCCGAGGGTGAGACGGTCGCGGTCCAGGACTGGGAGTCACACCCCTGACCGTCCGGCCCCTCACGCCGTCGAATCGCTATCAGTAGTTGGTAGTACGGTTTCGTTATTCAGCGGTAGCCGTGAACTCGCATTCAGTACAGGCGAAGGCGATACCGCTGCGGTGCGGCTCAAGCACGGCACCCGCGAGCGACCAACGGGAGCGAGCGGCTTTTTAGCGTAGATTGTTGGAGTCGAGTGGGACCGGCGGCCCCACTGACCATGCGAATAGTGCGAGACCAACGATCTCGCATACCGTGTGAACGGACGCTGCGCGTCCGTAAACAGCGGGCGCTTCGCGCCCGTGAGCAGAGAGCGGTGAGCGAGCCCTGCGAGCGAACCCGACGAAAAAAGGTGCGTATACAGACATAGTAACCGAATAGTCTGCTTTATTTCATATTTTGGATTGGATGAATGAGTCGCGCTACTATCTACTGCTATCGATCATTCCGACCGACCGTCACGTCAGCCTCGACAAAGGATTATACCGGTGTTGCTGGTACGACGACTGCCATGACGGCAGTCAAAGTAATCCGCGTGATGGGCACATCGGAAGAGTCCTGGGAGGACGCCGCCCACGAGGCGTTTCAGGAAGCCAGCCAGTCGGTCGACAACATCTCCGGCATCAACGCCGAGCGCTGAACCACTGACGTCGAGAACGGCGAGATAACCGAGTACAAGGTGACGACCGAAATCGCGTTCCCGGTCCAGCACTGATCGGTCCTACTCCTGCTCCGGCTCGCGCAGCGTCGACTCGCTCGAGCGTGTCGATGGAGACGCTTCGTTCGACGCCCGATCGGAGAACACCTCCTCGAGGGCGTCCTCGACGCCGACGAGGCGCTCGAGCCGGCGTTCGAACTCTTCGTTGTCGATCTCGCCGGCGGTATAGCGGCGTTTGAGTTCCTCGACGGCGTCGCGGTCCGGGCCGGCCGACGTCAACGACTCTGCGGTCGGCTCCTCGAAGAGCAGGGCGGCGATCTCCTCGCCCCAGAACAGGAACACCGGCACCAGCAGGAACCAGCCGACGATCGCGATCAGCCCGGCGACGGCCTCGAGGCCGATCACGCCGACGATACTGATCAGAGCGAACGTGACGATACCGAGCAGCAGCCAGAGGTCCTCGGCCACGAACTCCCGGAGGTCGGTCGCCATATCCGCGATTTCGGCGGCGAGTGACAAAGTAGCTCCGTCGATGCGCGGGCGTTCGTCACTCGTCGCGACCGCGCCGCCACCGTCCGACGTACCGAGAGAGCGTCGTCGCGGCGAGCGCGTTCGTCGAGAGGCTCGAGCACAGCAGGAACAGGTTCCGGCGTTCGGTCCACTCGATCCGTTCGTTCTCCTCGGTCGCCGTCCAGGCGACGAACTGAGCCAGCGCCGTCGCGGTCCAGGCCAGCGCCGCGACGACGGTCAGGCGTCCGAATCGTACCATGTCGGCCGTTCGATCTCGAGGAACAAGACAGGTTCTACGTCGTCCCGGAGAGTGCGAGCCGAACCGCGTCCGCGAGGGCGTTCACCCGGGCCACGTGCTCGTAGGAACCGTCCCGGACGCCGTTGGTGACGTAGGAGAACGCAATCCCCGTCTCGGGGTCGGCCCAGCCGACGCTGCTGCCCAGGCCCGCGTGGCCGAAAGCGCGCTCGGGCGCCAGCGAGCCGAACGGGCTCGCGGCAGTGCCGCCCTTGTAGACGCCGAGCCCGTACCGCCTGGGTCTCGAGAGCGTGCCGTCGTTTTCGGTCGCGGCCTCGAGCCGGGTCATCGCGTCGACCGTCGACGCCGAGAGAATGCTGGTCCCCTCGAGTTGGCCCCCGTTCGCGAGGCAGGCGTAGAAGCGGGCCATGTCGCGGGCGGTGCCGATCCCGTTCGCGGCGGGGATCACGGCCCGGTGGATCGCCTCGGTGTTGAACGGCGCGGCGACCCGTGCGTTGTCCCCCAGCCCCTCCTCGGGGTCGCGACAGCGATCGAAGGCGTCGAAGGCGGCGAGCGTGGCGACGTCGTCGGGCTCGTGCTCGCGCAGGCCGATCCCCGTGTCGTCCATCCCGAGCGGGTCGAACACGCGCTCGGCGACGACCGTCTCGATCCGCGCGCCCGAGACGCGGCGGACGAGCTCGCCGACGAGCCAGCCGAACGTGAGCGCGTGGTAGGCCGGTTCCTCGCCGGGCGTCGAGACGAGGGCGGCGTCCTCGAGCCCCTCCACGACGCGCTCCCAGTCGGGCCACAGGTCGGGGCGGTCGTCGAGGTCGCTCCGCTGGAGCCCGGCCGTGTGGCTGAGCACCTGTCGGACGGTGATCTCGGCCTTCTCCGTTCCGTCCGCGGCGAACTCGGGCCAGTGGTCGACGACCCGGTCGTCGTAGGCGAGCGCGCCGTCGTCGACGAGCGCGTGCAGCGTCGCCGCGGCGTACGGTTTCGTACAGGAGAACAGGACGTGACGCGTCTCCGGCGTCGTCTGCTCGCCGTCGGGACCGGTCGTCCCGCCCGCGAGATCGAGGACGGGGTCGCCGTCGACGAAGACGGCCAGCTGGGCGCCGTGGTGGAGGCCGACCTCGAGGTGGCGGTCGAAAAGCGCCGCGATCCGATCGCGCTCGCCGTCGGCGAGCTCGAGCCGTGACATACGACGTCAAACTCCCTTCGGACTTGTAACCGTTCCCCCGCGGCGATCGACCGACGTTTTTAGCCCCGGCCCGATAACTCCGGGTATGGACCGCAAGGAATTTCGAGATCTCGCCTCCCCGGAGGAGGCCCGCGAGGCGATCCGCTCGCTCTCGCTCGAGGGCGGTATCGATCACGTCTCGCTGGCCGACGCTCGCGGACGGGTGCTCGTGGCGCGACTGGACGCCGAACTCGACGTCCCCGGCTTCGACCGGGCGAGCCTCGACGGCTACGCGCTTCGCGCGCGGGACACGTTCGGGGCCGACGAGGCCGACCCCGCCGAGCTCGAGCTCGCGGGCGAGGTTCACGCCGGCGAGGAGCCCGACGTCGCCGTCGGCGAGGGCGAGGCCGTCGAGATCTCGACCGGCGCGGTGATGCCCACGGGCGCGGACGCGATGGTGCCCGTTGAACGAACCACCCGCGTCGAGCAACGCTCGACGGAACAAGCGAGCGGTGAAACCGCGAGCACCGCAGGAGAGACCGTCCAGATCCGGACCTCGGTCGCCCCGGGCGACAACGTCATGTTCGCGGGCGCCGACGTCGCCGCGGGCGAGCGCGCGCTCGGCCCCGGGACCCGGATCACGCCGCGGGACATCGGATTGTTGTCGGCGCTGGGGGCCGACGACGTTCCGGTGCGATCGAAGCCGAAGGTCGGAATCGTCTCGACGGGCGACGAACTCGTCCGCCCGGGCGAGGCGGTCGACAGCGACCGCGGCGAGATCTACGACGTCAACAGCTACACGATCGCCGCGGGCGTCGAGGACGCGGGCGGCGAGGCGGCGCTCTACCCCCACGCGGGCGACGAGCAAGACGAGATGGAACGCGTGCTCCGCGAGGCCGCAGCGGAGTGTGACCTCGTGCTCTCGTCGGGTTCGACCAGCGCGAGCGCGGTCGACGTCATCTATCGGGTCATCGAGGAGCAGGGAGAACTGCTGCTCCACGGCGTCGGCGTCAAACCCGGGAAGCCGATGCTCGTGGGTCGATTAGAAGACTCGGCGTACGTCGGGCTACCGGGCTACCCCGTCTCCGCGATGATGGTCTTCAGAACGTTCGTCGCGCCCGCGATCCGGGAGGCGGCCGGCCTTCCCGAGACCGAGACGGCGACGCTCGAGGGTCGGATGGCCAGACAGGAGCGCTACGACGAGGGTCGGCTGCGGCTGATGCCGGTTGGCATGGTTCGTGACGGCGACGGCGAGACGCTGGTCTACCCCGTCGACAAGGGCAGCGGCGCGACGACGAGCCTCGCGGAGGCCGACGGCGTCGTCGAGGTCGCTCCCGGAACGGACTACCTCGAGACGGGGGAGTCGGTCACCGTCTCGCTGTTCTCGCCCGACGTCAGGCCCCCGACGCTGCTCGGCGTCGGCGAGGACGATCCGACCCTCTCCCGGCTGCTCGACGGGCTCGACAACCCGCGGTACCTCTCGGTGGGCTCCCGGCCCGGCCTGCGGCGGCTCCGGGAGGGTGTACCGGACGTCGCCGTCGTCGCGGGACCGACGGATCGGGACGTCGACGCCACCGAGCTCGGCGGCTGGGACCGAGAGTGGGGGCTGCTCGTCAAACCCGGCAATCCCGACCGGATCGAGGGGCTGGCCGACCTGGTCGACGAAGACCACCGGTTCGTCAACCGGACGACCGACTCCGGGCTGCGCTCGAGCCTGGGTGCCGCGGTCGCGACACTCGCCGAGGAACGGGACGTCGAGCGCCACGATATCGTCGACTCGATCGTCGGGTTCGACCTCGGGCTGCGCGCCCACGAGAGCCCCGCGCGGAAGGTGATCGCCGACGAGGCCGACGCCGGGCTCGGGCTCCGGGAGACCGCCGACCGTCTCGACCTGGGGTTCGTCTCGCTTGGCTCCCAGCCGGTCCGGGTGCTCGCGAACCCCGACCGCCTCGAGAAGCCTGGCGTCGAGGAACTCGAGGCCGCCCTCGCCGACGTAGCGAACGGGCGTTAGCGAGGATGAGAGTCAGCGTCGGCTGAACAGCGATTTTTACGCCCCCGCGGTGTACGGAGCCCGATGTCGACCATCGCCGAGTTTCGGATCCCGGCTGCGGACACGACGCTCGAGGCCACGTTCGATCGACTTCCAGAACTACGAGTCGAACTCGAGGCGGTCGTCTCGCGCTCACAGCCCTGTCTCTGGATCGCCGACGCCGAACGGTCGGCGGTCGACGCCGCCCTCGCCGACGATCCGTCGGTCGGAACCTACGACCTGCTCGTCGAGACGAGCGATCGGCTGCTGTACGACGTGACGTTCGTTCCCGACGCCGACACGCTGTGGGACCGGCTGCTCGCCGACGGCGGCTCGCTGCTCGAGGGCTGGGGAACCGACGGCTGGTGGCAGGCTCGCGTACGGTATCGTGACCGCGAGGCGCTCTGCCGGGCCCACGACCGACTCGCCGACCGCGGCATCGGCGTCGACCTCCGGCGCGTAACGGACGTCACGCCGGGAGCGCCCTCGACGACGAGGCTCACCGGCGAACAGGAGGAGGCGCTCGAGGCCGCCCTCGAGCGGGGCTACTTCGAGATCCCGCGGGAGATCTCGATGGAGGAGCTGGCCGACGAGCTGGGAATCTCCCACCAGGCGCTGTCCGAACGGCTGCGACGGGCCTACGAGACGCTCGTCAACGAGGAGATCCAGCCGGTCGGCGAGTCGGAGACCTGATGCCGGGGAGTTCGTCGAACGACTCGACGCGGTAATCCCCGAGAACGCACTGGCCGCGGCGCTCGTGGCCGACGCGTTCGACGTGGATGGCGTCGAGCCCGGCGTTCCAGGCTGCGCCGACGTCGTTCGCGCCGTCGCCGGCCAGCACGCCTCGGTGGCCGTTGTGTGCGACGCCGAGCTCCCGCAGGACGGACTCGACGGGTTCGGGATCGGGCTTCCAGCCCGTCTCCTCGGTACAGCAGAGGCGGGCGTCGAACCAGTCGCGGATCCCGACGTTGTCCAGTACGGGTTCACAGAGGAACTCCTGGCAGTGGGTGACGAGCCCGACGGGAACGTCGAGGTCGGCGACGAAGGCGGCGTCGTCGTGGAGGTAGGTCTGTTCGGCCCGCACCATCGGGTCCTCCTCGGCGTGGAACGCCTCCCAGAACTCGTGGGGGTCGATCCCCCACGCCTCGAGCTGGCGGTCTCGGGAGCCGGTGAGCCCGCTCCAGATGATGTCCGCCTCTTGGTCGGTGAACTCGCGACCGAGGCGGTCGCCGACCCGGTCGAACACCTCCCGGGTGTAGGACCACTCGACGTCGATGAGGGTGCCGTCGAGATCGAGCAGCCAGTAGTCGTATTCGGAGACCATTCGGACGACTACCTACGCGATTCGCGAGTAAATGTGTGTCGCTCGAGCGGACCGCGCTACGCCCGGTCGACGACGTGGATGCTCGAGCCGAGATACTTCGAGAGCACCTCGGAGACGTCGTCGGCGTTGAACGCCTCGAGGTCGTCGGCGATCTCGGCCTTCAGCGCCTCGAGATAGGCCTCGTCGGTCCGCAACTCCCGGAAGGAGACGGCCTCGATCGCGTTGAGTGGCTCGCCGAGCCAGTCGGCGGCCAGGCGCCTGGCGTGTTCATCGTCGCCGACCTCGCCCCGCCAGAGCGTGTTCCGGAAGAACAGCCACCCTTCAGTGCCGGGCTCGGGGGCGTCCCGCGAGACCGTCACCGTCGTCTCGCCGTCGCCGTCGACCCGAACGCCTCCCGTAGCCGGCTCGAGCCGGAGGCGAACGCGGAAGACGTAGGCGGCGTCCATCAGCCGCCGTATTCCTCGTCGGCGAGCTCCGCCATCTCGATGTCGGCGTCGGTGATTCCGCCCTCCTCGTGGGAGGTTAGCCGAACCTCGACCTCCTCGTAGCGGATGCGGATCTCGGGGTGGTGGAACTGCTCCTCGGCGACCTCGCCGACGTCCCCGGCGAAGCTCACGCCCTCCAGGTAGTCGTCGAACTCGTAGGTGCGGACGATCTCGTCGTCCTCGCGCTCCCAGCCGCCGGGCAACTGTGCGTCGATCTCGTCGTCCGAAAGCAGGTCTGCCATAACGGACGAACGGAAGGGACGAAAATAACGGTTGTGCCGTCTGGATCGTGGTCAGTCGTCGTCGGTGACGCCGACCTGAACGTCGGCGGAGTCGAGTTCGGCCATCGCGGCGATCGAGGGCGACCGCGGCGGTTCGCCGCCGAACTCGGGATCGAACAGCTGCAGGGCGGTGTTGATCGTGCTCCAGTCGTCCTCCGCGGCGGCCTCCCGCAGACTCTTCGTCGGCGGGGCCAGCAGCTGGTTGACCATCGAGTCGGCCATCGCCTCGAGCACCTCGCGCTGGGAGGCGTTGCCCTTCTCGAGTTCGGCGATCGCCCGCTCGAGTTCGCGTTCCTTGATTCGATCGGCCGACTCGTACATCGCGGCGATGACCTCGTCGGCGCGGGCTCGCTTGTACTGATCGCACAGCAGCTCGAACTCCCGATCGATCATCGCCTCGACCTCGTTCGCGGCGTCGGCGCGCTGTTCCCGGGTCTCGGCGGTGATCGACTCGAGGTCGTCGAGATCGTACACCGTCACCGACTCGAGGCCGCTGACTGCGGGCGAGACGTCGCGGGGCTGGCCCAGATCGACGACGACCTGGTTGCCCTCATCCGCGAGGTGGTGTGGCTCGACTACGGGCTCGTCGCTGCCCGTCGCGGCGATCACGACGTCGGCGTCGTCGGCGACGGTGGCGAGCGCCCCGAGCGGGACGGCGTCGGCGTCGACCGCGAGCTCGTCCGCGAGGTGGGCGGCGCGGTCGACGGTACGGTTCGCGACGAGCAGCTCCGAGACGTCGGCGTTGACGAGGCTCCGGGCCGCCAGCCGGCCCATCTCGCCGGCCCCGACGATCAGGCCCGTCGCCCCCTCGAGGGTGACGTCGTCGGCGACGAGCCGGGTCGCGGCCGATCCAAGCGAGACGACGCCCTCGTTGATCGCGGTCTCCGTTCGGGCGCGCTCGCCGACGTGAATCGACTTCGTGACGGCGGCCTCGAGCATCGCTCCGATCCCGCCGGCATCGCGGGCGTCCTCGTAGGCGGTCCGGACCTGGCCGATGATCTGGTCCTCGCCGAGCACGACGGACTCGAGTCCCGTGGCGACCCGGAGCAGGTGGCGCAGGCTCTCGTCGTGGCCCGTGACGACCAGCGCGTCGTCGTCGGTCGTCGCGAAGAACTCCTCGAGCGTGGCCCGACCGAGCGTCGCGTCGCTCGAGACGACGTAGGCCTCGACCCGGTTGCACGTCGAGAGGACGTACGCCTCCTCGATTTCGGGAACGCTACAGAGCGCTTTGACGGCTGCTCGCTGGCTGTCGGGGCTCGCGGCCGCGAGATCGTCGACGCTCCCGCTGTCGTGTGTGACGCGTGCGGCCGTGATAACCCCACTCACGGCAGATCGCCCTCCGTCGCCCGTTCCTCACTCAGCACGTCCTCGATCACTTGGGATGGCTTGGAGGCTCCGGTACGTAAATCTGTCCAAACGTCCGGTGATTTGACGACATCGCCGACGAGTTCGCGCCGACGGACCGGATCGACGTCCCGCGATCTGAGCTCCGTCCGCAGCGCCGCACAGACCCGGGCCATCTCGCCGGCGCCTGCCAGCTCAGACTCGAGCTCCCGGCGAAGGTGTTTGCTCAGCGCGGGAGCGGTTCCGCCCGTCGCGATCGAGACGACGACGGGATCCTCGCGGACGGTCGCTGGAACGACGACGCTACCGGGATCTCGCCCGCCCGAGCGATCGGCGCGGTTGACGAGCACGCCGCGCTCCCGTGCGGCCCGCGCGGCCGCCTCGTTGATCGCCTCGTCGTCGGTTGCGGCAACGACCAGCGCGGGCTCACAGCGCTCGAGCCAGTCGCCGACGTCGCCGGGCTCGGGCGCGGCTCGAATCAGCTCGGCGTCGCCGAAGCGCTCGTCGGCGAACGCCGGACTGACGACGATCACCTCGGCCTCGCGGGCGAACCGCCGGGCTTTTCGCGCACCGACCGGGCCGCCGCCGAAGACGAGCACCGTCGCCCCCGTAAAGTCGTGGAGTAGCGGAATCATGGTGGTATCGAACGATCGCATCGCCGAATCGACGGCGATCCGGCCGTCGTCCGCCGCGGTCACCGCGGGAACGACGGCCGACGCATACGGGACCGTCGGGTCGCGTCCCGGATAAGCGAATCGGCGGCTCTAGAACGGGTACTCCCGGGGGTCGTGTTGCAGGGAGAGCCACTTTCGCTCGGTAACTTCCTCCAGAAACGCCTCGGCGTTGTAACTGCCGATCCCGGAGGCGCCAGTGCCGCCGAACGGGACGTGGGCCTCGTCGTTGATCGGCTGATCGTTGACGTGGACCATCCCCGTCTCGAGGCGGTCGGCGATCCGCCGTCCCGCGCCGACGTCGCCCGCGTGGACCGACCCCGAGAGGCCGTACTCGACGGCGTTGTGGAGTTCGACAGCCTCGTCGATATCCGAGAACGGGATCACGGGCGCGATGGGGCCGAAGTGCTCGTTGCACGCGGCGGCCATGTCGTTCGTCACCCCGGAGAGAACCGTCGGTGCGACGACCAGCGAGTCGTCGACCCCGTCGATCTCCACCGTTTCGCCGCCCGTCTCGAGGGTCGCCCCCGCCTCGACGGTCTCCTCGACGTAGCCGAGCATCTCCTCGCGCTGGCTCTCGTCGATGATCGGGCCGACGACGGTGTCGTCGTCGTGGGCGCTGCCGGCCGGCAACGACTCGATGCGCTCGGTCAGGCGCTCGACGTACTCGTCGTAGACGTCCTCGTGGACCAGGTGGCGGTTGATCGAGAGACAGACCTGTCCCTGATGGACGAACGTGCCGAAGACGCCGGCGTCGACGGCGGCCTCGAGGTCGGCGTCGTCGGTGACGATGTGGGCGTTGTTCCCGCCGAGCTCCATCGCGGCCTCCGCGAGGTTCTCGCCGGCGGTGGCGGCGACCCGACGGCCGATCGGCGTCGACCCGGTGAAGGCGACGACGTCGCTCTCGGGGTGGCCGGCGACCCGATCGCCGATCTCCGACCCCGTTCCGGTGACGACGTTGAGGACACCGTCGGGAACGCCCGCTGCCTCGAACAGCTTCGCGATGAGCAAGCCGCCCGCGATTGGCGTGTTCGAGGCGGGCTTGAGCACGACCGCGTTCCCGGCGGCGATCGCCGGCGCGACCGCCCGCATCGAGAGGTTCAGCGGGAAGTTCCACGGCGAGATCACCGTGACCACTCCCTCGGGGACGCGCTCGACGACGTTTTCCTTCCCGGGGACGTTGGAGGCGGCGTGCTGACCCTTCATTCGGCGGGGCAGCGTCGCCGCCTCAGCGGCCTGATCGGTCGCCAGCTCGAGCGACGTCTCGCCCATGATCCGCGAGCCGCCGGCCTCGCTCGCGAGCAGCTCGACGATCTCGTCGTGGCGCTCCTCGAGCTCCTCGACGACGCCCCGCAACAGCTCCTCGCGCTCGGCGGGCGGGCGGTCGCCCCACGCCGACTGGGCGGCCGCGGCGGCCTCGTAGGCCGCGTCGACGTCGTCCTCGACGGCCGCGGGGACCGACGCGATCGACTCCCGCGTCGAGGGGTCCTCGACGGTCAGCTCCTCGCCGCTTTCGGACGGCGTCCACTCCCCGTCGACGTACAGCTCGCTCCAGTCGTCGGTGATTAGTAGAGACATCGAGCGTCAACGCTACGCGCGTCAGGAGGAAAACGGTCACGGACGGCGAACCCGGCTGTCGGTTGCGGCGACCGCGACGGGGCCGACTTCTCGCCCGTCCCCACGTCGGCCGTCCGCTACTCGCCCTCGACGCCGGTGGCGTCGTGGCCCAGCTCCCGAATGTCCTCGAGGATCGCCTCGTGGTCGGCGCTGGCCTCGTAGTAGATGACGATGTCGAAACTGCCCTCCCGGAGCAGCTGCTGGCACTCCCAGACGAAGTCCTCGTCCTCGAGCGTGAGTCCCTGGTGCTGGTTCGAGGAGAAGTCGGGGTCGTCGTTACCCGAGTAGACGTAGCAGTCTTTCGGATCGTACCCCGAGTGCTCGGCGATGATATCGCCGACGTCGATCGTCGTCTGCATCATCCGGACGTCCTCGCTGCCGTCGTAGTCGGTGTGGACGATCGCGCCGTTGAGGTCGACCTCGCCGGGCTCGAGCAACGCCTTCGTTCGCTGGTAGAGATCCTCGTCGAGTGTGTCGCTCATCGGCCGAGACGAGAACCTCCGACCTGATAGCGGTCACGATTGCTCCCGGTGTGTCAGTGCGTATCGATAGCGCTGAGTAACACACAAGACACATACTTCTGGTCCTCGTCACGTCGAGTGATGAATCGGTGGCTCCGTGAGCGCGTGGACGCGGCGTACGAGCAGCTCCTCTCGAGGGAGATCGACGGTGTGCCGACCCACGTCGCCGTGATTCAGGATGGCAACCGCCGGTACGCACGCCGGCAGGGAGCGGACGCGACCGACGGCCACCGCGCGGGCGCCGAGACGACCGAGCGCGTCCTCGAGTGGTGCCAGGAGGTCGGCGTCGAGGAACTCACCCTCTACGCGTTCTCGACGGAGAACTTCGATCGCCCGGCCGAGGAGCGCGAGGCGTTGTACGATCTGCTCTGTGAGAAACTCCGGGAGTTCGCCGACGCCGAGCGCGTCCACGACAACGGCGTCAAGATCCGCGCGCTCGGCGCCATCGACCGACTGCCCGAGCGGGTCCGGGAGGCGGTCGACTACGCCGAGGAGCGAACCGCCGACTACGACCGCTTCGTGCTCAACATCGCGCTGGCCTACGGAGGTCGCTCGGAACTCCTCGAGGCCGCCCGCGGCGTCGCGACCGACGTCGAGGCCGGCGAGGTCGACCCCGAGGAG
This sequence comes from Natronococcus roseus, assembly GCF_043677095.1. NCBI lineage: Archaea > Methanobacteriati > Methanobacteriota > Halobacteria > Halobacteriales > Natrialbaceae > Natronococcus > Natronococcus roseus. Next base: position 440,071 of record NZ_JBHLJR010000001.1, on the reverse strand, counting down.
ATCGACGTCGAGGCGATCGAACGCCGGCTGTACGACGAGCCGGTTCGGGACGTCGACCTCATCATTCGAACCGGGGGCGACGAGCGGACCTCGAACTTCCTGCCCTGGCACGCCAACGGCAACGAGGCCGCCGTCTTCTTCTGTACCCCCTACTGGCCCGAGTTTTCGAAGCCCGACTTCCTGCGCGGGATCCGGACGTACGAACACCGCCAGGAGTCCTGGCGCCGGACCCGCGCCCGCCGGGCGCTGGCCCTGCTCGGGGCGATGAGCGATCCCGAACTCGCGGAGGCCCGCTCGATCGTCGACCGGTTCCGCGACTCGCTGCCGACCGCCGAACAGCCCGACGAGGACGAACTCGAGGGAGTCGACTCGAGCGGACCCGCCGCCGACTGACCCCGCCGTGTCTCGAAACCTACAATCGGACGGGCTCCCAACGTCGGGTATGGACCGCCAGCTCGCGGTCGGACTCGCCGCGACAGGGGCGGGGCTCGCGTCGTTCCTGCTCCTCGGGAGCGCCGGCGTGCTTCGCCACCCCCAGACGGCCGCCGGCCACACCCAGCCCGCGGAGTTTCTCGCGATCGGCGGCGGCTTCGTCCTGTTGACCGTCGGAATCCTCGTGACGCTGTTCGCCTACGTCGAGTTTCCGGACCCCGACCTCGAGCCGTAGCCCCGTCCCGAACGGGCTGATCGCCTGGACCGACCGCAGCGACTTTTGCCCGCCCGGAGCGACCCTCGTACGATGGATTCGAAGCTCGAGACCGAGTCGCTCACGAGGGTCGTCGACGGTGAACCGATCGTCGAGGACGTCTCGCTTCGCGTCGCGGCGTCGACGGTCCTCGCGGTCGTCGGCTCCTCGGGGGCCGGAAAGTCCTCATTTTTGCGGCTGCTCAACCGCCTGGACGAACCGACCGACGGAACGGTGTACCTCGACGGCGTCGACTACCACGAGATCGATCCCCAGGAGCTGCGGCGTCGGGTCGGCCTCGTTCCGCAGGAGTCCGCGCTCCGGCCGGGGACCGTTCGGGAGAACGTCGCCGCGAGCGATCTGATTCGAGGCCAACCGGTCGACGAGGAGCGCGTCGCGGCGCTGCTCGACCGGGTGCAGCTGCCGAACGCCGCGGAGCGGGACGTCGAGGACCTCTCCGGCGGCCAGCAACAGCGCGTCGCGGTCGCCCGGACCCTCTACGTGGATCCCGAGGTCCTCCTGCTCGACGAGCCGACCTCCCACCTCGATTCGGAGACCGAAGCGCGAGTCGAGGAGCTCCTCGGCGACCTGATTCGAACGGAGGGGCTGACCTGCGTGCTCGTCACCCACGACACCGCCCAGGCCGAGCGCCTCGGCGACCGCGTCGCCGAGTTCGAGGACGGGCGGGTGATCGCCGAGGGACGTCCCGAGGAGGTTCTCGCGTGACCGATCCGGGTCTCGAGCGGGTCCTCGAGCACGCGGCCGATCCGGTCATCGTCACGGGGTTCGTCCAGATCGCGATCGCGGCGGCGCTGACGGCGGTCGTCCTGGGGATCATCTACGCCCGTCAGCTCGGGTTCGAGCGGGAGATCGTCGCGATGGCCGTCCGCGGGCTGGTCCAGGTGGTGGCCGCCGGCGCAGTGATCAGCCTGCTGCTGGCGGCGCACCTCGCCTGGGCAGCTGTCGTCCTCGCCTTTATGATCGTCGTCGCCGCCTACATCTCCTACAAGCGTGGGACGGCGTTGCCGGGCGTGTTCGGGACGTCGCTGGCCTCGATCGGGTTCGGCGCGGGGCTGACGATCGTGGCGATGGCCGCCGCCGGCGCCATCGAGATGACGATGCGGGATCTGCTGGTCATCGGGAGCATGGTCATCGCCAACGCGATGCAGACGAACTCGCTGGCTCTCGACCGATTCACCGGAGAGATCGCCTCGAACCGGGCGGAGATCGAGGCGCTGTTGAGCGTCGGCGCCTCCCCGGACGAGGCCGTCACCGAGTACGTCTCGACCAGCGTCTACGCGGCGCTGATCCCGACGATCGACGGGATCAAGAGCCTCGGCGTCGTCAAGATCCCGGGGCTGATGGCGGGGATGATCATCGCCGGCGAGAACCCGATCTACGCCGCGCAGTACCAGTTCGCCATCATGCTGATGCTGTTCGCCGCCGGCGGCCTCACCGTCGTCGCCAACACCGTCCTGCTCAGCCGTCGGGTGTTCACCGACGCGAAGCAGCTCGACGAGGCGGTCGTCGACGCGATCGACGAGTGAGACGGACGGAAGTCCGCCCGAACTATCGACCGAACCGCCTCGAACGGTTACAGTACTCCCGGACCGCCCGCAGGAAGTCCCGCTTGCGGAAGTCCCGCCAGTTGACGTCGGTGAAGTAGAGCTCGGAGTAGACGGACTGCCAGATCATGAAATCCGAGAGCCGTTCGGCACCCGTCTTGATCACCAGGTCGGGCTCGGCCGGGAAGACGAGGTGGTCCTCGACGCGCTCGTCGTCGATCTCGTCGGGCTCGAGCTCGCCGGCGTCGACGCTCTCGGCCAGCGTTCGAACGGCGCTCGTGAACTCGTGTTTCCCGCCGAGACCGATCCCGATCTGGATCGGGGCGTCGGCCCGGCTGGGATCGTCGGGCGTGCGAACGGCGACCTCTCGAGGGGCGTCGACGGCCTCGAGCTCCCGCCGCAGGGCGGGGATGGCGGCGGCGTCGAGGACGCTGACGTAAACCGTCACGCGGGTGGCGTACTCGAACGCCCAGTCGAAAAACGCCGAGAGCGTCTCGTAGGCCCCGCGCTCGAGCAGGTCGCGTTCGGTGATCACGAGCGCGACGTGGTCGGGGCTGTCGGCGTCGTGCCGACCGATGCGAACGGAGAGGTAGCGCTCGTACAGACCCACGCCCTCCCGTTTTCGGGCCGGTGGCATACCGGTTACGGGTTCGATACGGTTCCGTCAGACGCCCGCTTCAGCCCCGCTACCCGCCACAAATCGGGCTCGGGCCGGTTCACGAAGGTTCAAGTAATCCCCACAGAAAGGACCGATTACCGTGACAGAACCCGTCCGGCGAGCCGGCGTCTTCGCGCTGCTGTGTACGCTCTCGCTTGCCGTACCGCTTCTCGGCCCCGAGATCGCGGCGGCGCTGGCCGCGGTCGTCCTGCTCGGAGCGGTCGCCGTTACGGACGGACCGATCTTCGACCTGCTCGCCTATCCCGACGACTACGAGGACGGGCGCCTCTACGGGCTCATCGCGTTCGTCCTCGCCGGCGTCGCGCTCGGCTTGCTCGCCGTTCAGTCCTCGATGACGAGCGCGATATTCGTCGGGACGGTGTTTCTGATCGGTTACGGAAACTTCGGCGAGCGCCTCGTCCGAACGCGAACCGACAGCGACGTCGCCCACGCCGCGGGGTTCTGTCTCATCGCGACCGTCGCGGCCGTCGTCGGCCAGGCGGCAACGGTCACCGTTACCGGCGGCTCGATCCCGTCGGCCCTGCCGACGATCCTGTTTCTCGCCGCCAGCGGCGCGCTGCTCGCCGCGCTCCTTCGGGACGTCCTGTTGCTCTACGACGATCCCGTCGTCATGCTGTCTGTCGGGCTGTTGCTCTGGCTGCTCGCGGAGCTCGATCCGGCCCTCGGCGCGGCCGAGATCGCGATTGCGCTGGCGATCACCGCCGCACTCGGCTACGCCTCCTACGCCCTCGAGACGGCGTCGATCGCCGGGATGCTCACCGGCGTCCTGCTCGGGCTGTTGACGATCGTCCTGGGCGGGTACGGCTGGTTCGTCGTCCTCATCTCCTTCTTCGCCATCGGGGGGCTCTCGACGAAGTTTCGCTACGACCGCAAGGAGGACCTGGGCGTCGCCGAGGACAACAACGGCGCCCGCGGCACCGGCAACGTCCTCGGCAACGCGGCCGTCGGGCTCGTCGCCGTGCTGGGGTACGCCGCCAGCGAGGCCGCCTTCCTCCCGATCGACGCCGAGCTGTTCCTGTTCGCGTTCGCCGGCTCGGTCGCGACCGCGATGAGCGACACCCTCTCGAGCGAGATCGGCAGCGTCTTCGAGCAGCCGCGGCTGATCACCACGCTCGAGCCCGTCGAGCCCGGCACCGACGGCGGCGTCACCTGGCAGGGGGAGGTCGCCGGCGTCGTCGGCGCGGCGATCGTCGCGGTCATCTCCTACGCGCTGTTCGCCGAGGTCGGCGTCGTGGGCGCGGCGATCATCGTCACGGCCGGCTTCGTCGGGATGACCGTCGACAGCCTCCTCGGGGCGACCCTCGAGGGGCCGCTGCTGGGCAATCAGGGCGTCAACTTTCTGGCGACGCTGTCGGGCGCGATCGTCTGTGCGCTGCTCGGGCTCTCGTTCGCGATTCTCGGCTAATTTTTCCGTTTCGAGCCCTCGCGACGGTCGTCAGTCGAGTCGTCGAACCACACCGTGGCGCGGAGCTGATCCTCGCCGGTGGCGGCGGTGACGGCGAACATCATCAGCACCCAGACGCCGAGCAAGGCGATCGCAGCGAACGCAGACGGGGACATGGTCGTCCGGGCTCGGTTCCGCTCGGTTATCAATTCCTCGGACGACGAGGGCGCTGCGACCGGCTCACAAACGCTGTGAGAACGGGCTCACTCTGTCGGCGGTGTGTCGGCGATATCGTCGACCGCGTGGACCTGCACCGCGGTCGGCCGCTTGGTGAACTGGCCCAGCGAGCGGGCGACGATCCTGTCGACGCCGCGGTCGGCGGCGAGATCCAGCAGCCGCTGGTCGAGAATCTCGTCGAGAACGATCGTCGTCGGCACCGTCTCGGTCGCCTCGAGCGCGTCGTAGACGTCGCTCGCGGGCGCCTCCTCGAGGACGTCGCCGTCGGCGTCGAGGAACCGAACCTGATCGGTGTCGCCGGCGATCACGACGGTCCCGTGGCCGTAGACGGTCTGCGGTCCCTCGTCGACGGACGACTCGGCCGTCGCTGGGTCGGCTCCCGAGGAATCCGTCTCCGTCGCCGACTCGGTTTCGCCGGCTGCACTCGAGTCCGCGCCGGACGACCGGGTTGCGTCAGCCTGTCGGTTCGACCCGGTCTGGGGGTCGCTCGAGGACTCCTCGTCGATCGTTCGGGGCGACGACGCCGGCGGTGCCGGCGTTGCGCTCCCGTCCGTTGCGGCGACGGCCTCGCGAGGCTCGTTGAGTCCGGAGACGCTGTCGTAGCGGACCTTGTTCCGCAGCGCGGCGAACAGCTGGTGGTGGTCGAGTTCCTCGACGGACTCGCCCGCGGGGGCGAAGGCGACGTAGTCGATGTCGCCGACCTGGGAGAGCTCCTCGAAGATCAGGTCGCCGCCCCGGTCGCCGTCGAGGAAGACCGTGACCGTGCGGTGGCGGGTCAGCTCGGCGACCGCGTCGGGGACGTTCGTCCCCTCGACGGCGATGGCGTTCTTGACGCCGTACTTCAGCAGCGTCAGCACGTCCGAGCGTCCCTCGACGACGATGATCGCGTCGCTGTCCGTAACTCGCGGTCCGGCGGGCAACCCCTCGTACTCGGTGATGTCCTCGACGCGGACGTGCTGGCGGACCTCCGCGAGGATCTCCTCGGAGGTCATCATCGAGTCGTCGAACCCGGTTCGGAGCAGCTCCTTCGCCCGATCGACGACCTCCTTTCGTTTGGCCGTGCGGACGTCCTCGATCTCGCGCACCTCGAGGGAGGCCCGGCAGGGCCCGACGCGGGTGATCGTCTCGAGCGAGGCCGCGAGCGTGGCCGTCTCGACCTTGTCGAGGCTGGTCGCGATAGTGAGCGTGCCGTGTGACTGACCCTTGGTGCTGGTTATTTCGACGTCGATACGGCCGACTTTCTGTGACTGACGGAGGTCGCGGAGGTCGAGTTCGTCGCCCAGCAGGCCCTCCGTCTGGCCGAAGATCGCACCGACGACGTCGCTTCGCTCGACCACCCCGTCAGCCGTCACGTTCGCGTGGATGTGGTATTTCGAGGTGTCTTCCATGGAGATCTGCCCCCGCGGGCCGGGGACGCCGAGACGAGACCGCGCGTCCGGGAAGTTACCTAGAGTGAGGGCGGTGAGACGCAAATAGCTGTTGACCTAGAGGCGCCCGAGCGGTGCGGCAGTCGATGTCAGTAGGCGGGTCGGCTCCAGTACCAGTAGCACGTGACCGCGAGCAACACCGCCAGGCCGCCCAGAAAGAACAGCAGTCCCGGCGGGACGGTCGCGAACACCGCCTCCGCAGTCTCGCCGCCGCCCTCGAGGATCGCGTCGATCCCCTCGGCGCCATCACCGTTCGGTTCGCTCGCTCCGGGGTCGTCCGTCGCGGCGTCGTCCGTTCGATCCGGCTCGTCGGCGTCCTCGCTGGCAACTCCCACTTCCTCGTCCTCGGTCTCCGCGTCGTCGCTCGCGGCGTCCTCGTCACCCGCGGTGTCGGCTGCGTCCCCGCCGTCGGCCGCTCCCGGGGCCGTTTCAGCGCCCCCGCCGAACCAGCGGGTGACCCCGTACTGGACGAGCAGACTCGCACCCGTCAGCCCGGCAAGGCCGCCGACGAACCGGGAGAGCGCTGCCCGAAGCTGCGAGGCTTTCGACTCGTCGCTGGTGACGATCAGCGGACCGTCGGTCGTCGCGTACACGCTCATCTCGTTGCCCCGCGAGGAGTACCAGGTGTCGACAACCTCGACCAGCCCGGCTTCCTCCAGGTTCTCGAGGTGGTAGCGGACGTTCTGAATCGACGAGTCGATCGCCTCCGCGATGTCGCTTGGCGTGCTCGGCTCGTCGTCGACCCGCGCGTAGATCCGGCGGGCGGTCGTCGACGAGAGGGCGCCGAACACCGCGTCGGCGTCCTCCCCCTCGAGGTCGACGATTCGGGGCTGTCCCTCCTCGGACTCCGGTTCCGACCGGAAGGGAAACAGCCGAGCCATGTGTTGTACCCATTCGATTCCCGACACATATACCCCTTTTCCTCGCTGAAACACCGGTTTCACCCTACGACAGTCGCCGGATGTGACGGGAACTGATCGACCGATGGAAAAAGTTATTCAATAATCGGTATCGAACAGAAACAGTTACACACGTAGAGACGAACGGCGACGTATGTCACGCCCGGCGCTGTGGGGATGGATCGCCGTTGCGATCGGACTGAGCGCGCTCACGATCCCGTGGTTTCTCTGGGGCGACGCGACGCTCGTCGCGGGGGTTCCGCTCTGGCTCTGGTGGCACGTCGGCTGGATGGGACTGGCCTCGCTCGTCTTCTGGCTGTTCGCCCGCCGATTCTGGGGGCTCGGGATCGAATCGGCCGACGGCTCGAGCGACGATCCGTCGAGATCGGCCTCGAGGGTCGACGCCGGGGGTGAGCGGCGGTGACGGTCGCGATCCAGCTCGGGATCATCGTCGGCTACCTCCTGCTGGCGCTCGCGATCGGGCTGGTCGCCTACCGCCTGACCGATCGGACCGCCGAGGACTTCTACCTCGCGAGCCGCACGGTGGGAACGATCGTGCTGCTGTTTACGACCTTCGCGACGCTGCTGTCGGCGTTTACGTTCTTCGCGGGACCGAACGTCGCCTACGAGCAGGGCCCCGAGTGGGTGCTCGTCATGGGGCTGATGGACGGAATCATCTTCGCGATCCTCTGGTACGTGATCGGCTACAAACAGTGGCTCCTCGGCCGACAGTACGAGTACGTCACCCTCGGCGAGATGCTCGGCGATCGGTTCGCCTCCCGCCGACTCAGGGGGCTCGTCGCGGGCGTCAGCCTGCTCTGGCTGTTTCCGTACGTGATGCTCCAGCAGGTCGGCGCCGGCACCGCGTTGCAGGCGCTGACGGAGGGAGCGGTTCCGTACGCCGTCGGCGCCGGGCTGATCACCGCGTTCATGATCCTCTACGTCGTCGTCGCCGGCTTCCGCGGGATCGCCTGGACCGACACGCTCCAGGGGGCGTTCATGCTCGTCACCACCTGGATCGCGCTGGTGTGGGTGCTGGCGGTCGTCGGCGGTCCCGGCGCGGCCTCGAGCGCCCTCGAGGCGGAGGCGGCCCACCACCTCGCGCTGGGCAGCGACTTCTATACGGTGCAGTGGATGCTCTCGACGGCGATCACGATCGGGTTCGGCGTCGCGATGTTCCCGCAGGTGAACCAGCGCTTTTTCGCCGCGGGCTCGAAGACGGTCCTCAAACGATCGTTCGCGCTCTGGCCCGTCCTCTGCGTGTTGCTGTTCGTTCCGTCGTTCATGCTCGGCGCGTGGGCCCGCGGGCTCGACGTCGCGATTCCGGAGGGCGAGAACGTCCTCCCCGTGATCCTCGCCGAGTACACGCCCGTCTGGTTCGCCGCGCTAGTCATCGCCGGCGCGATGGCCGCGATGATGTCCTCCTCGGACTCGATGCTGCTGTCGGGGTCGTCGTACTTCACGCGGGATCTGTACCGTCCGTTCGTCGACGCGGACCTCTCGGCGCGCCGCGAGGATCTGCTGGCCCGCGTCGGCGTCGTCGGCTTCGCGACCGCCTCCTTCCTCGCGAGCCTCTGGAACCCCGCGACGCTGTTCGAACTCGGCGACGCGGCGTTCAGCGGCTTCGCCCAGCTCGCCCTCCCCGTGATGGTGGCCCTCTACTGGCGAAAGACGACCCGGGCCGGGATCACGGCGGGGATCCTCGCCAGCCAGGCGTTCTACCTCTCGAGTCTCTTTACCGCCGTCGTCCCGAGCGCATACGCGGGCTGGACGGCCGGCCTCGTCGGGATGGGGCTCGGTCTCGTCGTCACCGTCGGCGTCTCGCTGCTGACGACGCCCGCGGCCGACGAGCGCCGGGCGATCTACTTCGACGGGCTCGAAGCGGACTGAGACGGCCCGCCGGACGTTGGTTCCGGCGCGACCACGACTCGTTCTGCCCTCGCACCGGGAGATGGGTACGGCGTTCCGTCCGACGGCTCGACGGCACACGAGAGCAACACACCGAAAGGGACCGACCGCGTACTCGTCCGCGATGACGTCTGCGCTGCCGGAGTCAGTCGCCGGAACGTGGCAACGTGCCGGCACCCGTACCGGAGAGTCGAAGGTCCTGCTCACGTCGATCACCGCCGAGACGACGGTGTACGAGCCCGCCGACACGGCCTCGGCCCTCGCGGCACTCGGCTCGAGCGACATCCCCGTTCGGTCGCTGTTTACCGTCGATATGCGGTTCTCACCGTCGCTGTCGTCCGTCGGCATCTCGCCGTCGTCGGTGCTCTCGAAGGCCGCCCCGAAAGCCAGGTCGCAGTTCGTCGACCTCGTCGAGGACGACGGCCTGGTCGTCGAGGACACCCGCGAGACGCTCTCGTTCGAGCGACCCGACGGAACGGAGGGGCGGTGGTACGTTCTCGACGCTAGCTACCCGCTGTCGTCCGATCTCGAGACCGACCGGGAAACGCTCGCGACCGAGGCGAACGTCGCCATCTGGCCGACCGACGACGCCTACGGCATGGCCGGGGGGACGCTCCCGCTCGAGGCGCCCGACGGCCTCGGCGCCCTCGAGGTCGACCCCGAGCGCGACCGCGAGACGATCGCGTCGCTGATCCGTTCGATCGATCCCGACGGAGCATCCGAGTAGGGGGACGAGGGGCGGTCGATCGGATTAGTATTCATCAGTTTAACCCCATTTATGATGTAGTACGTTTATACCGATGAGCGATGCTGTGTAGCTATGGACGAGGACTCCCGTGAGGTCACAGCGCTTCTCGAGAGCGGCGACGTCGAGAGCGCGGGGGCGCTTCTCGACCGACTCCCGGACGGCGTGTACGTACTCGACGCCGACCTCGAGTGCGTCTTCGTCAACGATCGGGTCGGCGAGCTCCTCGACACCGACCGAGCGGGGACGTCGATTCCGGAACGGCTTCGATCGCTGTTCGACGGCGCACACGAACGGGTCCTCGAGGACGGAGAGTCGGTCACGGCCGACACCTACCACGCGCCCGCCGAAACCTGGTTCGAGGTGCACCTCGAGCCCGCCGGTCCGGGTCTGACGGGCTGTCTCCGAGACGTGAGCAGTCGGAAGGAGCGCGAGCAGCGCTTCGAGCGCCAGCGCGAGCGAACGGAGGCGCTGAACGGCGTCTACGAGGTCATGCGAGCGATCAACGACGTGATCGTCACCGACTCCAGCCGGGCGGAACTCGAGCGGGTGACCTGCGAGACGCTGGCCGACGCGCCGGGCTACGAGTTCGCGTTCGTGGCCGGCGTCGACTCGGCGTCGGGGGAGGTGATCCAGCGGATCGAGGCCGGCGTCGAGGGCTACGTCGAACGCATTCCGCTCTCGATCGATCCCAACGAGCCGGCGGGTCGAGGTCCGGCCGGTCGGGCGATCCGCACCCAGGAACTGCAGGTGTCCAACGACGTCCTCGCCGACCCAGATTTCGAGCCCTGGCGCGAGGACGCCCACGAGCTCGACTACCGATCGGCCGCCGCGATCCCGATCGTCCACGGCGGCGGCCTCTACGGCGTGCTCGGCGTGACGAGCGCGCGCCGACGCGCCTTCACCGAGGAGGTCGCAGAGGGGATCGGCCAGCTCGGCGAGATCCTCGGTCACGCGATCGCCGCCATCGAGCGCAAGCGCGCCCTGATGGCCGACGAGCTAATCGAACTCGAGTACGAGATCAAGAACGCGGTCGACATGTTCGACGGCCCGAAGATGGCCGACCGGCAGGTCTCGTTCGAGCGGGTCGTCCGGGTCGACGACGAGCAGTTCCTCGAGTACGGCGTGACGAGCGTCGAGGCGTTCCCGGAGGTCGAGGCGCTGGTCGAGCGGGTTCCCCACTGGGACGACGTGGCGATCCTCGACGAGTCGGCCGGCGAGATTACCTTCGAGCTCACGATCACGTCGCCGCCGCTGTTCTCGGTCGTCGCCTCCCACGGCGGCTACGTCGAATCGGCGGCCATCGACGGCGGCGACTACCGCATGACGATCCATCTGCCCGAGAGCGCGGACGTCCGGGCCGCGACCGAGGCGATCCAGGACGTGTACCCGGACGCGACGAACGTCGCTCGGCGGCAGGTCACGCCCACGAACGAGTCGATCGCCCAGATTCAGGACCACCTCTACGGCGTCCTGACCGACCGCCAGCGCACCGTGCTCGAGACGGCCTACTACGCCGGCTTCTTCGAGTGGCCCCGACACAGCTCCGGCGAGGATATTTCCGAGACGCTCGGTATCACGCCCGCAACCTTCCACGAACACCTCCGATCGGCCCAGCAGAAGATCGTCGCGGCGGTCGTCGACGAACCCGACACGACGCGAACCGACGTCGAATCGACCCGCCCGTCGACGGACGACTCGAGCTGATCGATCGCGACGGTTCTCACTGGTTTCATTACGACGCCGACGAAGTATCGGCCATGCAAACGCACATCGTCCCGGTCGGCTTCGACTACGACCGGCTGATCGCGCCGCTGGTTCGCGATCAGATCGACGTCGACCGCGTCGTGTTGCTCGAGGGCGCCGTCGGCAGCGAGGCAAACGTCGAGTACTCCAGACACCTCTCGGGGAAGCTCGAGACCGACTTCCGAAACCTGCTGGGCGCCGAGACCGAACGGTTCGTCCTCGAGGACGTCTACGACTACGACGAGGCGTTCGAGCAGGCGTACAACCTCATCAGCGCCGAACTCGACCGAGGCCACGAGGTCTGGGTCAACGTCGCCGCGATGCCCCGTACCGTCAGCTTCGCGTTCGCGACCGCGGCCAACTCGCTGATGGTCGAACGCCAGGAGGATCGCGAGTCGATCCACACCTACTACACCGCCCCGGAGAAGTACTTGGAGACCGAGCTCGCCGAGGAGCTGCGCGAGGGGATCGACCTGCTCCGGGACCTCGAGCGCGAGGGCGACCTCGAGGACGAACGGATCAAGAGGCGGCTCGAGAGCGCCCGCTCGCTGCTCGCGGAGTTCGACGAGCGCGGGACGACGATCGGCGCCAAGGAGATCGACGGCCACCACGTCGTCGAGCTGCCGGTCGCCTCCTTCTCGAACGTCAAGCCGTTCGAGGAGCTCATCCTGTACAAGCTCGGCGAGGACGGCGAGTTCGCCTCGGTCTCCGAGCTGGCGGAGGCGCTCGCCCGCGAACTCAACGAGGAGTACACCGACAGCTTCCGCTCGAAGGTGATCTACAACGTCGATCGGCTCGGTCCCGGCGGGAAGGGGTACATCGAGCGTGAGGAACACGGGAAGTCCTACCGGACGCGTCTCTCGAGGATCGGCGAGCTGTGGGTGCGAGCGCACTCGAACTCGACCGCCGACGAGTGAAGGCGCGGTCTCGCCATCCAGCCGTTCTTGCGGTCGTCGATCGGTCTCTCGAGTTCGAATGCGGAATCACCGGAGCAAGCCGACCGAAACGCGCTACCGTTCGCTGGCGTCGTCGGCCCGGCCCTCGAACCAGAAGTAGCCGTCCTCGTCGACCCGTCCGAGGTCGCCGGTCAGGTACCAGTCGCCGACGAACGCCTCGTCTGTGCGCTCGGGATCCTCCCAGTACCCCAGGAAGAAGGAGGGGAACTCGCCGTCGACGGCGATCTCGCCGGTTTCGCCGGCCTCGAGCACGTCGCCGGTATCGGGGTCGACCACGCTGGCCTCGACGCCGGGCAGCGGTTTCCCCATGCTGCCCGGTCTGGTTTCGATCGAGGGGTAGGTGTTGATCAGCATGTTCCCCGTCTCGGCCTGGCCGTAGCTGTCGGCGATCGGCGTCCCCAGCGCCTGCTCGCCCCACTCGATCAGCTCGGCCTCGAGGGGGTCGCCGGTGCTCATCGCGCGGTGGAGATCTAGGTCGGCGGGCTCGAGGTCGTCGGCCTCCTCGCGCAGCCGACGGTAGTGGGCGGGAACCCCCGAGAGTACGGTGACGGGGAACTCCTCGAGCAGGGCGGTCCAGGTGTCGGGATCGAACCCGCCGCCGTAGGCGAGGATGCTGTGGCCCCAGAACCAGACACCCAGCGCGTTGACGGGCGCGGTAAGCCACCCCCGATCGCCGGCCCCCCAGTAGAGATCGGTCTCGTGTTGCTGGAGGTCGGCGGCGTACAGCTGGGCCGCGGCGACGCCGACGATCCAGCGGTGGCCGTGGACGATCCCCTTCGCCGACCCCGTGGCACCGCTGGTGTAGTACAGCAGAGCGGGGTCCGAGCCCTCGGTCCGGACGGTCTCGTACTCGTTTTCGGCCCGGTCCATCGCCTCGTAGTAGCTCACGTCGCCCCGGCGAACGCCGACGCCGTCGTCGCTGACGACGATCACGTGCTCGACCGAGGGGACGTCCTCGAGGGCCGTCCCGAGGGTGTCGCGGTTCTCGGGCGTCGTGACGACGACGCTCGCTTCGGCGTCCGCGAGCCGATAGGCGACCTCCTCGGGGCCGAGCTGCGGCTCGATCCCGCCGTAGACGCAGCCGGCCTTCAGGGAGCCAAGCATCGCGACGTACTGCTCGGGGATTCGGGGCGTGTAGCCGAAGACGCGGTCGCCGCGCTCGACCCCGAGGGTCTCGAGGACGTTCGCGAACCCGTTCGACCACTGCGCGAGCTCCCAGAACGTGATCCGCTCGCGCTCGCCGTCGTCCCCGACGAAGTACAGCGCGACGGTGCCCCGGTCGGTCCGGTAGCGGTCACAGACCTCGTGGGCGACGTTGATCTTGTCGGGCGCGTCCCAGTCGGCGTCGGCGTAGATGCTGTCCCACTCGAAAACCTTCGAGAGCCCCTCGTAGTCGGCCAGGTTCGGTGCCGTCTCCATGCACGAAACACCCACGTGAACGATCATAACTCATCGGACGGCACAGGCGGGTGGTTCGACCTCGACTCGATCGAGTGCATCCTTCGAAAGCGACGACAAACGAATCGGTCGGGGAGTTAGACGAACGGAACCGCGTCCGGGAGCGGCAGGAGCGGAACTGCGAACAGCCCGGCGAGCGTGGCGAGTCCGACGAGGACCGTCACCACGATCAGCGGAACGTTCGTTCGTCCGAGCAGGCTTCCGAGATCGCCGGTCATACTCGAGAGCGAGGGCGTCGAACTCGTTCGCAGGATCGCCAGCTCGAGGCCGAACAGGGCGACGGTCGCGCCGGCGGACACCATACAGAACGGGCAGATCTCGCCGATCACGCCCAGCTGCAGGTAGACGAAGTACGACGAGAAGACCACCCCGCTCGCGGTGATCGGCGTCAGGATCTTGATCACCAGCGGATGGCGGGTGTCGAACCACCAGAGCGCGAGTCCGATCGTCGTCAGGTAGTGAACCGCCTCGGGGTCAAGCCCCGAGGCACTCGCCTTGCTTATCTGTAGAACCCGCCGAGCGTCGCGAGCGGAACGCCGAAGACGTACGCCCACGGGCTCGTGATCACTTCGATGCTTCCCTGGACCGGTGCGTCGGGCGGTATTGCTGGGAGTGCAAACAGGTGGATCGCCGTCAGCATGACCGTCGCCAGCCACCCGAGTACGGCAACGAGCGTGAAGGCGCCAAACAGGGTCGTCACCTGCGGGGAGTACTCCCACTCGTAGTCGAACGATAGTCGCCGAGGATTTTCAGTTGATATACAATACTAACACCGTCGCCCAACGTAATAAGTATTGCTCAAAATACCCAATTCTACGAAATCCGAATCTGGATGTGGCTGGACTATAGTACCATTTCCCGCATTATCTGCGTCCTGTTCCTACTTCGGCCGGTGGAATAGTTTGTGAACTATGAGCAAGACTTCCCGAACTGCTGGCGCAGCTGGCGATGACCGAGAGCAGCTATCGAAAGCGGTGTCCGCGGCCGTGTCTCAGGCGACTCGCTCGAGAACGCGTTCCCGAACCACGAGCAGACACGGCAACACGGTGAGACAGGCGATAAAGGCGAAGATAATGCTCAGTCCCGTCACGAGCCCGAATCGCTGGAGCGGCGGCGCCAGCGCGAGCGCGAGCACGCCGAAACCGGCCGCCGTGGTCAGCGCGCTGCCCAGCAGCGCCCCGCCGGTTCCGGTGATCGTCGCGCCGAGAGCGTCCGCGAGCGACTCCCGTCGGTTCGATTCGTCGATAAATCGCTCCGCGACGTGGATGCTGTAGTCGACCCCGAGCCCGATCGCGAGGCTCGTGATGACGGCCGTCTCGCTGTTGAACGGCACGTCGAGCAGGGCCATCGTCCCCAGCAGCCACGCCAGCGCGGCGACCACCGGGGCGAGCGTGATCGCTCCCAGCGTGAGCGCGCGGTGGCGCACCCAGTACAGCACCGTCAGGAAGACCAGGATCACGACCAGCGTGACGGCAAAGGCCTGGACGAGCGTCTCGAGCAGCGCGTCCTGAACGACGGCGTTCGTCACGGGACCGCCGGTGGCGATCGCCGAGACGGGTGCGTCGGCCTCGACGACGCTCGCGAGAGCGCGCGTGTCGTCGGCGACGGCCTGCGCGGAGGCGTCGCCGCGGACGTCGACGAGCATCCGCGCAGTCTCGTACTCGCCGTTGTCGGTGCGGTACAACACGGTAGCGGCCGCGTCCTCGTCGGCCTCGTACAGTTCGTCGTACAGCCCCTCGAGGTCCTCGTCGGGCAGCCCGTCGCCGTCCGTGTCGCGCTCCTCGAGGGCCGCGGCGACGGACTCGTTCTCGTCGGCGACCTCCTGGATGACCGAAACCGGACTTTCGATCGACAGCTCGCCACCCGGGCCGGTCGCGATCGTGCCGCTCGAACCGCCGTCGTCGACGCTCGCGGTTCCGTTCTCGATCGCGGTCAGCGTCGCGGGATCGGTGACGTCGCCGCGTATCAGTATCTGGGCCTGACTCCCCTCCCCTTGCTCCTGGAAGTTGTCGCCGAGGTAGGCGGCGTCGTCGCTGATCGTGTACGTGTCGGGCGCCAGCGGGCCCGGAAGCGACTTCGCCCAGTCGGGGGCGTCCTCGGGCAGGAAGTCGGCCTCGTTGAACTCGGTGTCGATCCCCGTCGCGCCGTAGGCACCGCCGATCGCGAGCAACAGCGCGACGGCGACGACGGCCAGCGGCGCGCGCTGGACCAGCGAGACGACCCCCGAGAGCGCGCGGTTAACCGGACCTGCGCTCCGTCCGAAGGGGTCCTTCTGCCGATCGATTCCGAACCGTCCCTCGAGCAGGTCGTCCACCTCGACCTTCAGCGCGGGGACGAGGACGGCGAAGGCGACGAACGTCGCGAGGATCCCGCCAGCCGAGAGGATCGCGAAGTCCTGAATCGCGGGCAGGGGGCTGACGACGTTCGAGAGGAAGCCGACCCCGGTTGAGAACGTCGCGGCCGCAAGCGCGAGGACGACCCCCGCCAGTCCGAGGCGCATCCCGTTTCGGACCGTCCGGCCATCACTCCCGCCGTCGGCGGCCGGCTCATCGGCTGGCACCGAATCGGCGCGGCCGCGCGTGTCGCGTTCGAGAACCCCTGCTCTCGCCTCTCGAGAGCGCATGATGACGTGCAACGAGTAGTCGATGCTGAGCCCGATCAACAGGAAGGGGACGGCGATCAGCAGCTGGCTCGTGGGAATCTCGAGCCAGCCCAAGATGCCCGCGAGCCAGGCCATCACGACGCCGATCCCGAACAGGCTGACCAGCACGTCGACGACGTCGCGGTAGGCGACCCCGAGCGCGAACAACACGAGCGCGAGCGCGACGGGGGTGATGATCGCGAAGCTGTCGCCGACCGCGTTGCTCGAGGCCTCGTCGGTGACGCCCTGACCGAAGAGGAAGGCGTCGTCGAAGCGGTCCTCGACGAGGCCGTCGATCTCGACCTGGGCCGCGTAGGCGGCCTCCGGATCGTCGTCCTCACCGCTGTCGTCGACCTGGAAGAGGAAGGCGATCCGTGACTCGGCGGTCGTCGACCCCGGCTCGTAGTCGCTCGGCAGGAACTCGTATGGGTCCTCGCCCTGGTTGTCCGCGTCAGGGTCGAGAACGTCGGCCAGCAGCTCCTCGACCTCTTCGTCCGAGCGGTCCTCGAGCGCCTCGATCTGCTCCTCGAGCGTGGGCTCGCTGGTATCGGGAGGCCCCTCGGCTTCGGCCGCGCGATCCTCGAACACCGCCCCCGTCGCGACGACGTTCTCGAGGGCGACGAAGCCCTCGTCGGCGAGCGTCTCGTTCAGAGACTCGTTCTCGCGGACCTCCTGTTGCAGATAGAGTCCCTCGAGCAACGACTCGTGCGTGAGCACGTCGCCGCCTTCGTCCCGGACGACGAGTTGAGCCACGACTCGGTCGTCCGTTCCGTAGGTCTCGTCGATCTCCTCGAGGGCCTCGGTCTCCTCGGAGTCGGTCTCGAACTGGCCGATCTCGCCGTCCTCGCTCTCGCCGATCGCGGCGCCGGCGGCGACGACGGCAGTGAGCACGAGCACGAGCAGGACGATCAGTTTGCTGTGGGAGACGATCGCGTCGGCGTAGCGGTCGGCGAGCGACCCGCCCATTCGTTATCGTCTCCAGCGGTTTATCGACGCACTGCGGAGCGGTTCTCGAGCGGTCCGTCGGCGGTCGGAGGGGGTCGAATCTCGGGAAGACGAGCCCGAAACGTCGACAGTCCGAGGTTCACTGACGCGCATGCCCTCCTCTCGAACCCAAGCGCTAATATCGGTTCGGATGGTAGCCGATGTCGTATAATCGAAATCCGATTATGAATACAGATATCGACCGCGACCGCGGAATCCTCACGCCGGCCGACCGCGAGTTCCTGTTGGGCGAACGCGAGCTGAGTCACGAACAGTCCCGGCGAAACGTAGAGGCACGCGTTCGACGGCGCGTAATCGACTCCGTTCTGGACTTCGATATACTCCTCCACACGCTCTCCGCGAAGGATCGCCGACAGGTGTTCGCGGAGCTAACGGGCGACCCCGACTCGCTGGACGGACTCAAGGCCATGCTCGCGTTCGCCTACATCGGCACCGACGAGCAGGGAGTGGGCTTCGAGGACGTCCTGGTGCCGGCCGTCCGCCACTCCGAGGAGGCCTGTGCCGCCTCGAGACGCGGCGCGAACGTCTCCGTCGACGTCACCTTCGAGGTCGAGACCAGCGTCGAGTCGACCCTCGAGGGCGTCGCCGAACGCCTCGACGCCGGCGACCCCGTCACTCCGCAGGAGTTGTTCTCGCTCGTGATGCAGGGTGAACACGATCCCGGAGCGCACGACCGGATCGCCCTCGCCGTCGGCGGCGAGGAAGACGTCGACGATCAGTTCCTCGAGCGACTGGCGACCTACCTCGAGGGCGAGCTCCGCCGACCGACGCCGTCTCGAGCCGTGATTCGGCTTTCCGGCTAACTCCGCTCGAGCGACGCGAAACACCTAACAGCGCTCGCACGGAAGTGGTACCATGATCCGCGCTGTCGGAGCCGGCGCGTTCCGCGACATCGTTTTCGTAGGGGCTCCGTAGCCCCACACGCCAACCCCGTATCGACGGATGTATTGTAGCCGACCAGCATTCACCGACAACGACCGGTATGTACGATCGAATCCTCCCCACGACGACGCACCGACGACGCCCCCCTCGGGCGGTGAGAGCATGAGCACAGATCCCGAAACCCGCGAGCGAGAGGAGCCGAGCCTCGAGGGCGACTACGACCCCGCGGCCGTCGAAAACCGCTGGCAGAATCGCTGGGTCGACGCGGAGGTGTACGCCTACGAGGGCGACCCCGGCCAGGATCCAAACACCACCTACGCGATCGACACGCCGCCGCCGACGGTCTCGGGAAGTTTGCACATGGGTCACCTCTACGGCCACACGATCCAGGACTTCGCGGCCCGGTTCCAGCGGATGCACGACGGCGACGTCCTCTTTCCGTTCGGCTACGACGACAACGGGATCGCCTCCGAGCGGCTGACCGAAGCGGAGCTGGACATCCGCCACCAGGACTACGAACGCCGCGAGTTCCAGAAGCTCTGTCGCGAGGTCTGCGAGGAGTACGAGGCCGAGTTCACCGACAAGATGCAGGGACTGGGCTGTTCGATCGACTGGGGTCACACCTACAAGACGATCGAACCCCGCGTTCGACGCGTCTCGCAGCTCTCCTTCCTCGATCTCTACGAGAAGGGACGCGAGTATCGGAAGAAAGCGCCCGCGATCTGGTGTCCCGACTGCGAGACCGCGATCTCGCAGGTCGAGATGGAGGACGACGAGCGCGGCTCGCACTTCAACGACATCGCGTTCGGCGTTGCTAGCGACGGTACGGACCGCGAGGAGTTCGTCATCTCGACGACCCGTCCAGAACTGATCCCGGCCTGCGTCTCCGTCTTCGTCCACCCCGACGACGAGGCGAACCAGGACCTCGTCGGCGAAACCGCTCGAGTGCCGATCTTCGGCCACGAGGTGCCGATCATCGCCGACGACCGCGTCGACATGGAGAAGGGCAGCGGCGTCGTCATGTGCTGTACGTTCGGCGACCAGAACGACATCGAGTGGTACCAGGCTCACGACCTGCCGCTGCGAGTGGCGATCGACGAGTCGGCGACGATGACCGACCTGGCCGGCGACTACGAGGGCATGTCGACCGAGGAGGCCCGCGAGGCCATCGTCGAGGATCTCGAGGACGAGGGCGCCCTACGCGATCGCTGGGAGATCTCCCACGCCGTGCAGGTCCACGAACGCTGCGAGACGCCCGTCGAGTACCGCGTCTCCAAGCAGTGGTACGTCGAGATTCTCGACCACAAGGAGGAGTACCTCGAGGCCGGCCGCGAGATGGACTGGTACCCCGAGAAGATGTTCTCGCGCTACCGACACTGGATCGAGGGCCTCGAGTGGGACTGGCTGATCTCCCGCCAGCGCGATTCGGGGATCCCGTTCCCGGTCTGGTACTGCAGCGAGTGCGACCACGAGGTCATGGCTCGTCGGAAGGACCTGCCCGTCGACCCGCTGAGCGACGAGCCGCCGATCGACACCTGTCCCGAGTGCGGGAACGACACGTTCGAACCCGAGGAGGACGTCTTCGACACCTGGGCGACCTCCTCGCTGACGCCGCTGATCAACGCGGGCTGGGACTGGGACGAGGAGGCCCAGGAGTTCACGATGGACAACCCGGAGCTCTACCCGTTCGACCTGCGCCCGCAGGGCCACGACATCATCTCCTTTTGGCTGTTCCACACCATCGTCAAGTGCTACGAGCACACCGGCGAGGTCCCCTTCGACGCGACGCTGATCAACGGCCACGTCTTAGACGAGAACCGCGAAAAGATGTCCAAATCGAAGGGTAACGTCGTCGCCCCCGAGGAGGTGCTCGCGGAGTACCCCGTTGACGCGGTCCGGTTCTGGGCCGCTAGCGCCGCCGTTGGCGACGATTTCCCCTACCAGGAGAAGGACCTGACGGCTGGCGAGAAGCTGCTGCGGAAGCTCTGGAACGCCTCGAAGCTCGTCGACAGCCTGGCACCCGCAGCTCCCGAGGAGCCGGCCGAACTCGAGGCGATCGATCGCTGGCTCCTTGCGGAGCTGGACGACGCGATCGAGGAGCTCACGGCCCACCTCGAGGACTACGAGTTCGCAAAGGCCCGCGACCGTCTCAGAACCTTCTTCTGGAACACGTTCTGCGACGACTACCTCGAGATCGCGAAGGAGCGCGAGGACAACCCCTCGACGCAGTACGCGCTGCGAACCGCCCATCGCACGTTCCTCGAGCTGTGGGCGCCGTTCCTGCCCCACGTCACCGAGGAGATCTGGCAGGCGCGCTACAGCGAGGCGCAACGCGCCTCGGATACGTCGAGCGGAGAGCGAAGCGAACCGCGAGACAGCGACGCCGACCTCGCGGAAACCAGCATCCACGTCCGGGACTGGCCGACCCCGCAGGGGTACGAGGCCGACCTCGAGGCCGGCGAGACCGCAATGGAGGTCATCTCGGCGCTGCGCCGCTACAAGAGCCAGAACCAGCTCTCGTTGAACGCCGACCTCGAGGCCGTCTCGGTGTACGGCCCGGTCGAGGGCTTCGAGGACGCCATCCAGAACGTGATGCACGTTCAGGATCTCGACGTGCTCGAGGAGCCTCCGGAGATCACGACCGAGGTCGCCTCGATCGACCTCGACTACTCGACGCTCGGTCCCAGGTACGGCTCGAAAGTCGGCGATATCGACGCCGGCATCGAGAGCGGCGAGTACGAAATCGACGACGAGGAAGGCGTGTTGCGAGTCGCCGACGAGGAGCTCGAGGACGAGCTGTTCGAGGTCGATCTCGAGCGGACGTATTCGGGTGACGGCGAGATGCTCGAGACCGACTCGGCGATCGTGATCCTCGAGTAGCGCCGGGACTCGGATTTCGGTCCCGATCCGTTGGGTCGGCATCCGTTTTCGACGCGGAACGACGAACGCGGATCGAACGATGCGTTACGTATAGAGTGCGAATGGAACGACCAGTGCTACGGAGGTGTTCGCGAGCACCGCGAGCGATTCACCGCCGGAGCGGGGTGAAACCCCGCGACGGCGGCCTTTTTTCATCGAAGTTTTTGGTGGGGTTCGACCGAGTGAGCGCAGCGAACGAGGGAGGACCCCGATAAAAAAGTTCGCTGCACGTAACTCGGTGTCTTTCTTAGGCAGACTCCTCAAACTGGCAACAGTGAATCACCACACCCTCCCCAACCGATTCACTCACTTCATTCGCTCATCCCTCGCACAACGTCGTCGACCGCCCTCGCTAACGCTCGGACGGTCTGCTCACGGGTCACTCCGTTCCCCGTTCGCTTTCGAGGCACTCCCAGTGGTCGTGCCTCGCCAACAGCGCGCGCCACCGCGACCCAAATCAGTCCTCACCGCCGCCCCCACTACTCTCGAGTGCCCGTCACGGCCTCTTCCCGCCACGTCGCCGTCGCGGTCACCCGATCGTCGTCGACGTCGACCGACCGATCCTCTCCGGACGCGCCCAGGAGGGCCTCGAGCGCGGCCTCGTCGGGGTCGTCGATCACCGCCGCGAACTCGCCGGTCGACGTTTCGGCGTCCTCGACGGTGAGCGAGGAGACGACGCTCTCGGCGTCCTCGAGTTCCTCGTAGTCGAAATCGACGACTCCCTCGTCCCCCGCCTCCGGCCCGGACTGGCCGACGACGGCGTCGCCGTCGCCGGCGCTCGAGAGGACCCATTCGAACGCCTCGGATTCGTCGGTCGCCCGCGCGCCGTCGCCCTCGGCGGCGCCGACGAACGCCTCGAGCGTCCCGATCGGGTCGTCGGTTTCGGAAGCCACCGCGAGGGCATCCTCGCCGACGGCGATCGCGGCGTCGTCGGCGTCGACCGGAGTGTAGACGTCGTACGCGCCGGTTTCGCCGGTTCGCTCGAGCTGTCTGATGAACTCGGCCTCGGGTTCGGCGGTGACTCGGGCGTCGATCTCTCCGGGGTCGATCGCCCCGAGCGCGACGAACGCCTCGGGCGTTCGGAGCAGTCCCTCGACGCTCGAGTCGAACGCCGCCTCGTCGAGAAGCCCGCCGAGGCGGTACTGCGCGAGGTCCAGTCCGACGTAGAAGTAGGTTCCGAGCGCCCCCTCCGAGACGGGCGCGATCATCGGGTCGGCCTCGTACTCCGGCGGCACCTCCTCGTCGGGATCGGCTTCCTCGAGTTCGTCCGTCACGAACTCCTCGAGGGCGGCCCAGTCGAGGAAGGCGAACTCGAGGAGTGCGTCTTCGGCCGGGAGCCACCGACTGTAGTCGGGAAGCTCGTCGTCCTCTTCCTGTGCGGTGACCGTGACGGTGCTCGCCGTTCCGACGGTGGCCGTCGCCGTCACACCCGCGAGTTTCAGCACGTCCCGCCGATCAGGTGTCATACGAAGGGTACACACCGTCGATTTCGATATAGCCCGGGCCTTCGTCCCTCGCGGGCCGACTGTTCGCTCGAGGTGACGACCCGCCTCAGATGTCCCGGCGAGCGAAGACGCAAACGGCGACGGCAAGCAACGCGAGAAACGCTGCGAGGAGGATTCCGGCGTCGCCGAGTGCGTACTCCTCGTGGACGAGGATCGCCGTCTGGTCGTAGTATCGACTCGGCGTGAGGGCGCCGATCCGCTCGTAGTCCGGATCGACCCTCGACACGCCGTCGACGAGCCACAGGACGGCGACCAGGGTCAGGGCCACCGCTCTGGCGGTTCGTGGGTGATCGACGACGACCGACAGGACGACGCCGATTCCGGCACAGACCAGCAGGTAGGGGATCGAGAGCAGGTGGACCATCGCGAGCGCGACGGGGTCGAACGACTCGCCGATGGCGAGCGCGCCGACGTAAACGATGATCGGCACCCCGACGTTCAACGCGACCAGCGGAACCCACAGGGCGGCGACCTTCTGGAGCACGACCGACTCGCGAGAGACCGGATTCGAGAGCGTGAGATCCATCTTCCGGCTCCGGACGTCACTCGAGATCAGGCCTGCACCGACGTACGCGAAGTAGATGGCGACGAGCAGGACCCAGAAGAACGAGTAGATCTCAGCGGCGATGAACCCCTCGATCGTGTGGAGCTCTTCGATCTGGAACAGGTCGAACATGTACGCCGGAAACGCCTCCTCGATCACGTCCATCTCCGCCTGGATGCCGGGAAACATCGAGAAGTACAGCGCCGACAACAGGGCGAAGACGGCGACCAGGATGACCGAACCCCGCACCCGTTTTCTGGATTCGACGCGGAGAATCGCCGTCACGGTGCCACCCCCGAAGGGCCGGCTCCGCGGCCGTAATCACGGCGATGCTCGAGGCGAGCGTTCTCGCCGTCAACGTCGACTCGTCCGGCGTATTCGTCGGCGCCGATACGTTCGGACTGCATCTCAGATATCCCTCCGCGTGAAGACGAGAATCGCGACGCCAAGCAGGACGAGAAACCCCGCAACGAGGATTCCGGCGTCGCCGAGTGCGTACTCCTCGTGGACGAGGATCGCCGTCGGATCGTAGTACCGGCTCGGCGTGAGGTCGCCGACCCACTCGAAATCGGGGTTCATGTGGGAGAGCCCGTCGACTAACCAGCAAACAAACACCAGCCCCAGCGCGGCAGCCTGAGCGGTTTCGACGCGGTCGAAAACGACGGAGAAGACGATGCCGATCCCGGCACAGACGAGCAGGTACGGGACGCCGAGTGCATGGACCATCACGAGCGAGACGGGGTCGATCGACTCGCCGAGAAGCGCCACGCCGGCGAGTAACGCGGCGAACATGCCGACGTTCAACGCGACCAGGGGAACCCACAGGGCGGCGATCTTCTGGACCACGACCGACTCGCGAGAGACCGGATTGGAAAGAGTGAGATCCATTCGTCTCGTACGGACGTCCCTCGAGATCAGGCCCGCGCTGACGTACGCGAAGTAGATTCCAGCGAGGAGGATCCAGACGAACGGGAAGATGTAGCCGCCGAGAAACCCTTCGATCGTGTGGAGCTCCTCGATCCCCAGCAGCTCGAGCAGGTACTCCGGGTACACTTCCTCGAACAGCGCCGCCTCCTCCTGGATGCTCGGGAAGACGACGAGAAAGAACGCCGAGAGCAGGACGAGCAGGCCGGTCAGGACGAGCGTGCCGCGCAGGAGCTTTCTGGACTCGAGACGCAGGATGGCCGTCATTATTCCCCCGCATCGTTCCCGTAGTAGTGTTTGAAGATCTCGTCGAGCTGAGGATCGCCGATATCGACGTCTTCGATCTCGAACTGAACGAGATGGTCGAGCAGCGCGGCCGGCTCGCCGGTGTAGGTGAACCGAACGGTTCGGTCGACGGCTTCGACGTCGATCATCTCCGCCGTCGCGAACCGCTCCCCGTCGACCGGTGCGGCCAGCTGAACGCGGACGTCCTTTCCGCCCCGCTCGAGCAGGTCGTCGACGCCCTCGAGGGCGACTAACGCACCGTCGCGGATAATCCCAACCCGGTCGCAGACGCGCTGGACCTCACTGAGGACGTGCGAGGAGAAGAAGACCGTCTTGCCGGCGTCGCGCTCCGCTTCGAGGAACAGGTGCATCCGATCCTGTTTGAGCGGGTCCAGCCCCGACGTCGGCTCGTCCAGAATCACGAGGTCCGGATCGTGCATGAACGTCTGGACGATGCCGAGCATCCGTTTGTTCCCGTGGGAGTAGGTTTCGACGCGCTTGTCGAGCGGCGGGCGAAACAGCTCGAGCAACTCCTCGCGGCGCTCGTCGCCGCGCATCCGGGCGAAGTAGTCGAGCACCTGGCGTCCCGTCAGGCGCTCCTCGAAGCCGAGGGAGTCGGGAAGGTAGCCGATATCAGCTTTCACGTCGGTGAGCGCCCGTCGATCCCGGATATCTGCACCCAGCACTTCCGCGGAACCCGAGGTCGGTTTGATGAGCCCGAGCAGCAGCCGGATCGTCGTGGTCTTGCCCGCGCCGTTCGGGCCGAGGTAGCCGAAAATCTCGCCGGCCCCGACGTCGAAGCTGACGGCGTCGTTGGCGGTGACGTCGCCGTAGCGTTTGGTGAGGCCGTCCAGTCTGATCGGCGCCGCGCCGCGGTCCGGTTCGGTGTCGAGCGTTTCGGTCTGGGCACACATACGTTACCACTCGTATCGAGAACCCGCGGTCGGCCGCGGTGACCGCTATAGATCGTTCGACACCGACCCCGGCTATAAAATCGCATTCACGGTAGCGGTTACTCTCTTCTCTCGGTGACGGTGTCGGCCTCGCCGGCGTCATCGGCGAGGGTCGTCGTCGCGCAGCGGGACCGTCGACGATGGGGTCATCCTCGAGTACGACGGCATCGAGTACCGGCTCGAAACGCGAGACCTCGAGAAGTGACCGTCAGCCTCCCGTACGCTCCGAGGACGCGAGCTCGCACTTCTTGACGCGCGTCGCGAGCGCGAGAAACAGCGCCAGCAGCACGAACGTCGTCTCGCCGGCCGCGATGAGTCCCAGGGCGTCGGCCTCGAGAAACATCGGTTCGTCCCGGGGAACGGGGATCGACGTGTGGTGGGGGTCGCCGACGATCGGAACGAAGTAGTCGACGATCAGGTTGAACGTGTACCAGACGAGGGCGACGGCGACCCCCCAGACCGGAAAGTCGGTAATCCGGTGGAGGACGAACGCCTGGACGACCATCGCGAGGTGGCTCCAGAACAGGAACTGGTACATCAACGGATGGGTCTGGGCGGCGTAGGTCTCGTAGAACACCAGCAGGGTGTACGGCGTCCACAGCCCGAGGACGATGTTCCCGAAGAAGGCCAGCGCGGTCAGCCAGGGCAGTTCGTGGCCCAGCTTCCAGGCGGCGATGGCGAGCGCGATAAACAGCGTCGCCAGCGGGCTGTCGGGCACCCACGGCCACATCACCGTCGGCGTCGCCGCGAACTGGGCCGAGTAGTACCAGAACCCGAAGGCGGTGCCCACGAGGTTGATCGCGACGATGAGCCACGCGAACCGTAGCCCGAGGTCCTCGAGCGTCTTCGGGACGGGAGCGAGGTAGCTCGGCAGCGGATCGCGGTCGGGAAGCCCGGTCGGCGCGGTCATCGTTCGGCGCGACGAACGGAACCCGCAAAACGGTAGCGGTTGCGCCCGGGCCGGCCACAGCACTAATTCGCTCGCCGCCGTCGGTTCGGCTATGGACTCGCACGCCGGAACTCCGGACCGGGACAGCCGAGAGCAACGGCAGCTCTCGACCGGACACGTCGTCTCGCTCCCCCTCGAGCTCTCGTGTACGCTCGGCGGGGTCGTCGTGCCGGCTCGTCGGGCGACCCTCGAGGGGGCCCTTCCGAACGGGCTCTCGCCGCTGTCGATCGCTCCCGGCGTCGGCTGCGTCGCGCTCGTCGGGATTCAGTACCACCGGGTCGGCCGCGACCCCGGCCTCGAGCCCTACGACGAGTTCGCGGTGATCGTCCCCGCGGTCCACGGGAGCTCGACGAGCCGCCCGCTCGCGCAACTGCTCGACGGCGAACTCGGCGGATACGTCCACTGGCTGCCCGTGACGACCGACGCGTCGGTCGCGCTCGGGCAGGAACTCTGGGGATACCCGAAGGAACGCGCCCGTATCACCGTCACGGACGGGCCGCGAGGGCTCCGGGCCGTCGTCGACGACCCCGACGAAAGCGGGGACGCGATCCGACTCGAAGTGTCGCGTCCTCGGACCGCCGTCTCGCTTCGCGCGACGGAGCTCTCGAGTTTTACCCGCCGCGACGGCGAGCTAATCCGGGCGCGGATGCAGCTCCGGGGCGAAGTGTCGGTCGGCCCGCCGATCGGAACCCGCCTCGAGGTCGCTCCGGGGCTGGCGTCGGAGCTCGGACTCCGGCGGCGGCCGCTGGCTCGACTGTACGGTTCTCGAGTCCGGGCGCGACTCGGCCAGGGCGAACCGGTATCCGCTCCGTGAACCGACGGTTCGAGGACCGCGCTCGACCATAACTCGATAAAGGACACGCGTAAGTGCGGTGCGTCCTAACGCCGCGACATGGCCGAAACCACCGATCTCGAGGAGCTGCGACGCGGCACGGACCTCGTGAAACGCGGCTTCGCACAGATGCAGAAGGGCGGCGTTATCATGGACGTCGTCGACAAGGAACAGGCCCGGATCGCCGAAGACGCGGGCGCGGTCGCCGTCATGGCCCTCGAGGCCGTCCCGGCGGACATCCGCAAGCGCGGCGGCGTCGCGCGGATGGCCGACCCCGCTGACGTCGCCGAGATCGTCGACGAGGTCTCGATCCCGGTGATGGGCAAGTCCCGGATCGGCCACACGAAAGAGGCTCAGATCCTCGAGGCCGTCGGCGTCGACATGATCGACGAGTCCGAAGTGCTGACTCCGGCCGACGACGCCTACCACATCGACAAGCGCGACTTCACGGCGCCGTTCGTCTGTGGCGCCCGCAACCTCGGCGAGGCCCTTCGCCGGATCGAAGAGGGCGCGGCGATGATCCGAACGAAGGGCGAGGCCGGCACCGGCGACGTCAACCAGGCCGTCCACCACCAGCGGACGATCAAAAGCGCTATCCGCGAACTCGAGGGGATGAAACACGAGGAGCGCGAGGCCTACGCTCGCGAGATCGAGGCACCCGCCGAGCTGGTCCACGAGACCGCCGAGATGGGCCGGCTCCCGGTCGTCAACTTCGCCGCGGGCGGGATCGCGACGCCGGCCGACGCCGCCCTGATGATGCACCACGAGTGCGACGGCATCTTCGTCGGCAGCGGCATCTTCGGCGCCGAGAACCCGACCGAGATGGGCGAAGCGATCGTCGAAGCGGTCAACAACTGGGACGAGCCCGAGCGCCTCGCCGAGATCGCCTCGAACCTCGGGAAGGGAATGAAAGGCGACGCCAACGCCGACCTCGAGGAGGAGGAGATGCTGCAGGGTCGCGGCGTCTGATCGGGTAGCGATCGAGACTGTTCTCGTATACTGTCGGTTTTCGTTCGAACGAATCGGTAAGCAGCCCAGTTTTCTCGGTGCCGGCCGTACCGATCCTATGAGCCAGTCGACATCTCTGGAGCAGCTGTTCGATCGCCTCGCGAACACCCTCGAGGGGCTGCTTCGGGCCGTCGCCGAGGAGGCGTCGGACGAGGCGCTGGCGTCGACGGCGGCCGAGCTGTGGGACGTCGTCGCGGAGTTCGAGGACGTCCTCGAGACGGTCGACCTCGAGCGACTGCCCGACGCGGTCGACGGCGAGGCGCTTCCCGACGTCCTCGACCTCGAGCGGCTGTCCGAGGCGATCCGGGAGCGGGATCCGACGCTGGCGCTCGATCTCGACGCCCTCCGACGCGCGATCGAACTGCGGGAGCTCTGGAACGCCGTCGATCTCGCCGACTTCGGACGGGAGTCCGGCGAGCTCCGGGCCGAACTCGAGGATGTCCTCGGCCCCGACGCGTTCGACTCGACCGACGACTCGGAGGCGGCCGAGGAGCTCGAGGAATTTACCGAGGACGTGAAGGGGGAGGCCACAAACGCGGCGTTCCAGCAGGAGGTCATGGAACGGCTCGAACCGGCCAGGGAGGCGGTGATCGACGCCCATTCGACGGTCGAGGAGCTGTACGAGTCCCACCAGCGCGGCTCCGGCTACGAGGGACGGCGACCGTCGTCGAACAATCCGACGGCGGTGTCCTCGATGCCCGTCGGCCCGCTGCCTGCGAGCGTCTCCACGCGAGTTTCGACCGTCCCGACCGACGTTCGCCACGCGAAGGTCGAGGCGTTCCCGCGGGTGTACGGCCGTCGCTGGCGGAGCGCCCGACGCGACTGAAGGTGCCGGTGGAGCGCTCGAGTCGGCGCTACCACCACGTCTCCGGCGACGGAACGATCCCGATCCGGACGAGTCCCAGAAACGCGAGGTAGGTTACCAGCGCACCGCAACACAGCGACAGTACCGGTTCCGGCGCGACTCGAGCGCCGACGGCGGCGATTCCGATCGCGGCGGCGAGCGAGACAGCCTGAACGTCCCGTCGCTCCCAGTATCGGCGGACGAGGTCGTACTCGCGGGCCGCGACCAGTTCGAATAGGATCGCTCCGAGACCGCCGACTGCCAGAAAGAACGGGGAGAGCGACGCGCCGACGAGAGCTGCGAACGCGAGGAACACGGCGAGCGCGACGAGAGCCAGTGCCGCGTCGGTTCGCGCGCCCATCGAACGCGAATCAGCCGTCCGGGTAGAGCCGCGCCCCCTCGCCGATCGTCGTCTGGTAGGCCCGGCTCTCGATCCCCTCGGCGTCGAAGGCGTCCATCATCGCGCCGGCGATCGCCCGTCGATCGGCGGCGTAACAGACCGCGAGCACGCCCGGGCCGGCGCCGCTTACCGTGACGCCGGTCGCGCCCGCCTCGAGGGCGGCCTCGCGAACCGCGTCGTAGCCGTCGATGAGGGCACTGCGCTCGGGCGTGACGATGGCGTCGTTCAGCCCCTTGCCGACGAGTTCGGGGTCGTCCCGGGTCATCCCGACTGCGAGAGTGGCGGCGTGGCCGACGGTGTCGACGACGTCCTTGAGGGCGGCCGTCTTCGGGACGACGTCGCGGGCGTCGCGTGTGGAGACGCTCGTCTCGGGGAGGCAGGCGACGACCGGGAGCGACGCGTCGACCTGGGTGACGCCGTCGTCGGTGGCGATCGTGAAACCGCCCAGCAGCGAGGGCGCGACGTTATCGGGGTGGGCCTCGCCCGAAACCAGGGCTTCGCCCTCGGCGGCGACGGGGACGAGTTCCTCCCTCGAGAGCCCGCGGTCGTAGAGGGCGTTGAGCGCGACCGCGGCCCCCGCCGCGCTGGCCGCCGAGGAACCGAGTCCCGAGGAGGGACGAACCCCCTTGTCGATCCGAATCGTCGCCGGAGCGTCGAGGGCCTCGGCGACCGCGCCGACGGTGTTCTTCTCCGGATCGGTCGGAATGTACTCGCTTCCGGCCCCGGTGATCGAAATCGACGTTTCCGGGGCGCGCTCGACCCGGATCATGTCGGCGGGCGCTCCGAGGGCGACCCCGAAGACGTCGAAGCCGCTTCCGAGGTTCGCACTGGTCGCCGGAGCCCGCACGGTGAGCATGCCGAGTGCTTTCCAGAGAGCGGCCAAAAAGGTAGCGAACGACGAGAGAATCGACGCGACGCAGCCTCAGTCGTCGGGCGCGGTCTCCGGCGTCGCCTTCGCGTCGGCGAACCAGTCCAGTCCCGCGACCAGCGCGGCCGAGAGCAGCATTCCCGCGAACGCGAACGCGGCGATCATCACGAAGAACCAGCCCAGCGAGACGTCGAGGACGAACCCGCCCAGCGCGATGCTTGCGGCCCCGAGCCCGAACTCGCCGAGGTAGGTGTAGCCGTAGGAAAGCCCGCGAGTGTCGGCGGGCGTGTAGACCGCGACGGCGTTCTGGTAGAACGGCTGGATCGCGAACAGGAAGAACCCGAAGACGCCACAGAGGGCGACGATCGCCCACAGTCCCATCGTCGTGACGGGGATAAACGCCAGCGCGAGGACGGCGAAAATCGCAAAGAGAACGACCATCCCGCGAGCGGGCGGCACCCGGTCGGTCAGCTTTCCGCCGACGTACTGGCCAGCCATCCCGACGACCAGCAGGCCGACGTAGATGTAGTCGGCAGGTTCGATCCCTTCGAGCCCGTCGGGGAGGGCGAGGGCGTCCATCGCGGGCAGCCCGTGGAGGATCTCGGGGAGGTAGGTGAGCATCCCGCGGTAGTACAGCCCTTCGAAGGTGACGATGACGAAGACGATGGCGAACGCGCTCGCGAACAGCGCCTTCGAGTTGTCGAGGAGATCCGATAGCGACAGCGCCTCGTCGGCGCCCGCATCGACGCTGTCCTCGACGGCGGCGGTCGGGTCGAACTCCGCGGTCAGGCCGTACAGCACAGCCAGGAACCCGGGAGCGGCGAGGATGGCGGCGACGTACTGCCAGTCGAGAAAGATCAGCAGCGTCGCGGCGACGAACGGACCGAGCGCGATCCCGGCGTTGCCGGCGATCCCGTGCCAGGCGAACACCGTGCCGCGCTCCTCGACGCCGGTGCTGATCAGCGAGAGCCCGGCGGGGTGGTAGATGCTGGCGGCGATTCCCCAGAGCAGGAGGCCGACGGCGATCGCGTAGATCGACGAACTCGTCGCGAGCACAAGGAAGGCGAGGCTCATCCCCGCGAGACAGAGCACGATGAGCCGTTTGGTTCCGTAGCGGTCGGCCAGGATCCCGCCCGGCAGCGCGCCGATGCCGAAGGGAGCGTAGCCGAGCGCAACGACCAACCCGAGCAGGGCGATGCTCACGTCGAACTCCGCGAGCCAGACGACCAGGAAGATCGGAATCGCCGTCTCGAACCAGTGAACCAGCGCGTGACCGGCCATCGTGAAGCCGGCGATCGATCGATCGTTTGCGTTCAGAGCCATCGAGTCAGTACTCGAACGGCGACGCGCCGTGTACTTAGCGGCTTGGAATGGACTCGGCGGCGTCGGTCCGTCGGCGCTACGCCTGGACGACGACGAGTCCGGAGCCGTACACCGTGATCGTACAGGTCTCGAGCGGGAAGATCAGCCGCGCGCTCCCCGGGTCGCGGTCGGTTCGACGCCGGTCGAACAGGCGGTTCAGCGACCCGGGATCGAGGCGATCGTGGACTCGCTCGACCTCCGTCTCGTCGCTGTTGGTAAGGTCAGCTACCGCCGCGACGACCCTTCTGACGAGGTCCTTCTGGGTCGTCCAGTCGTGGCGGAAGACGACCGTGTTCGTCGGTGCGGAACCCGCGTCCCCAGGGGTGAAGTTTCGTGACGTCATAGCTCTCGTCCGTCGCGCGTGACGGAGAACCTGTATGTGAGGAGAGCTAATAAATACCTGTCAGACAGTTTTCGTAAACCTGTCCTACAAAATAAACGACGGGTCGGCCCCTGCACGGGAATTGCCCGTCTTACGGAATCGACGATTCCGGCGCGATCGCGGGATCGAATCGCGTCGACGACCTGCTCGAGCGGGGATGGTTCCTACTCGTCGGTCGTCTCATCGTCGACGCCGACCGCCTGCGAGACGTCGACCTCGTCCGGTTCCTCCCGCCCGCCGACGATCAGCTCGCCGTCGTCGGTCTCGACGTAGACGTCGTCGGCGAACCCGCCCTCGGCGTAGGGGTGTTCGGGCTCCTCGAGCTTCTCGGGCGTCGAGGGCGCCTCGGCGACGCCGTCGACGGGCGCGAACTGGCCGAGCGGGTCGTCGATCGTCACGTCCCAGCGCTCGAAGAACTCGCGGTACCGATCGTAGTGGTCGCCGAGTTCGTCGACTGGAAACTCCATCATCTCCGTCCAGCCGTGGTTGTAGAAGTCGAAGTTGGCCTGGATGTGGGTGATCTCGCGGGCTTCGGCCTCCGAGTATCCCTCCTGGAGCGCACGGAGGTAGGTGTCCATCGTCGCGTCGAAGAAGTCGTCGAGGTGATCCGTTCGCTCCTCGGCGTAAGCTGGATCGGCCTTCTTCGTGAAGATTTTCGTGTGCATCCGGACGAGTCCGGAGTTGGCGACCGACCGAATAACTGGGGTCTCGAGGGCCTTCCGGGAGGCGAAGTGGCGCACGTTTTGGCTGATTTTCATGGCAGCGGATACGGACGCCGCCCTCAAGAGCGGTTCGGATACGTACGTAGGCTCTCGGGTCGACCGCCGACCGGTCGGCGTCGGTTCTGTACGATCACCAAGTCGACCTCGGGTTCGGGTGAGAGAGTTGTCGTTCCGTGAGTCCAACGGCCCGTTCGTCGACAACTGTTGTGACTGTCCGGCCGAGCGAAGAAAATAGACGAGATAGCAATATCCTTTAACCCGCATTACGAACGGTCACGGTATGACCGAGTACGTCATCATCGGTGACGGGATCTCGGGCAGCTCGGCTGCCGAGACGCTTCGGGAAGAGGACCCGGAGTCTTCGATCACCGTCATCACCGATGAGGGGGAGGCACTGTACAACCGGATCCTGATCAAGGAACACGCGAAGGGCAAACTCCCCGAGGCGCCGATCTCGATCCACGAGGAGGACTGGTACGAGGAGCGCGACATCGAGCTCTCGCTGAACACCCACGTCACCGGCGTCGACACCGACGAGAAGGTCGTCCACACCCACGAGGGCGACGAGATCGGCTACGACAAGCTGCTGATCGCGACCGGCGGCACCCCGACACAGCTTCCCGTCGACGACAGCGACGCCGAGGGGATCCACCACTTCTGGACGTTCCAGGACGCCCGCAAGATCCGGGAGAGCGCCGAGGCAGCCGAGAAGGGCGTCATCGTCGGCGCCGGGCTGCTGGGTATCGACTTCGCCGCCGTCTGTGGCGCCCAGGGCGTCGAAGGCAAGTACCTGATGCGGGGCGATCGCTGGTGGCGCTACGCGCTCTCGGGCGAGGGTGCGGAGATCATGCACGAGGGAATGCGCGACGTCGGCGTCGAGCCGGTGTTCGACAGCGGCGTCGACCGTTTCGAGACCGACGACGACGGGCAGGTGGTCGCGGCGGTCGACCCCAACGGCGACCGCTACGAGTGTGACTTCGCCGGCGTCGCCATCGGTCTGACGTTCAACACCGAGTACCTCGGCGACATCGACCTCGAGATGGACAACGGGATCCTCGTTGACCAGTACATGCAGACGAACCTCGAGGACGTGTACGCGGCCGGCGACATCACCCGGTTTTACGACGTTCTGCTCGGCGAGCAGGCCCAGAACGGCTCCTGGGGCTCCGCGAAGGAGCAGGGTCGGATCGCCGGCGTCAACATGGCCGCCGACGACGAGGCCGAGGAGTTCGAGTGGGTCTCCTCGTACTCGATCACGCACTTCGACTTCCCCTTCCTCTCCTTTGGCCACCCGACGCTGGGCGACGACCACGCCGAGCGCAAGTACAGCGACACCGAGTGGCGCCGGATCGCGTTCAAGGACGGCAAAGTCGTCGGCGGCGTGCTCATCGGCGACCTCGCCCCGCAGAGCAAGCTCAAACAGCTGATGCGCGAACAGCGCGACGTCGCCGACCAGAAGGAGGTCCTGCTCGAGGAGACCGTCGACCTCGACGATCTCGCGCCGCCACAGGAGCAGTAGTCCGCTCCCCCACCCCCCAGCCCAAACCGCCGCTGTCTCGGACGTACATGTCCTCTCGGCTGCCGCGTACTCGATTGATCCAATTCGTACAGTGACAACAGTTAAGTTATAGCACGGGTTTGGTAATCACACTCATGGCAACTACTGCCAGTACGGTACGGTCACTCACGCTCAGGCGCGTCGACTCCGTCGCGCCGGACGCGACGGTTCGACACATCGACCAGCTCGACGACCGAACCCTCAAGCTGTTCTACGCGGCGCTCGAGGGTGGCCGTCAGCTGACCGCTACTGGTACCGACCTCGAGCCCGGCACCATTATTGTCGCGACGGACTACTACCGGGTCGAGGCCGCGTAGTCGTTCCGAGCTCGTTGGAAGTATCGAAGCCGTTTTCCCCGGTGCGCCGCTTCGATAGCGTATGAACGGCGGTAGCGACATGACCCTGGCGTTCGAGCTCGAGGCGCTGAAAGCGCTCGCATCGCCCGAGAGCGTCTTCGAGGACGCCAGAGGCTGGAGCGAGTACATCGGCGTCGTCTCGGAGAAACCGACCTACGTCGTGACGAACTACACGCGCAAGAACCGCATCCGACAGGACTTCTTCTCGGGCCCCCGCGGCAAGGCGGAGAGCCTCGAAGCCGTCAAGGACCAGTTCGACACCGACCGGTACGTCTTCATCGCCGACGACGAGGCCGACGAGGAGCTGGCCGAGGAGGTCGGCTGGGAGTACCTCCCCGTCGAAGACGCGGCCGAGGCCGCCGACTGGGTCGTCGCGACCGACGTCGAGGACGACGAGGAAGACGCCGAACCGGTTCGCGACGACTGGCCCTGAATCGATCGCGGGAGCGAAAACCCCACGACCGACGCGATACGGACGGCTTCCTCCCGGCTCGAGACGGCGGTCTCGCTTCGGTGAAAATCCCACCCAAAAGACCGATCGATGACTTCGAGAGAGGACGAGGCGCGAATCGACGAGGACGTCGTCGACGCGATCGGCGCGCTCGGGAACCGTACCCGGCTCGAGATCCTTCTCGCCCTGGCGGAGGCGCAGCGGGAACGACAGGAACGGTGGCTTCGGATGTCGTTTACGGAACTCTACGACGCCGTCGACGTCTCGAGCACGTCGCAGTTTTCCTACCACCTCGATCGGCTCGTCGGACCGTTCGTCGCCGAGGTACCCGAGGGCTACCGGCTCACGGACGCCGGCGACAGGATCGTCCGAACGATCCTCGCCGGGCTGTACGAGAACACCCGCAGCTTCGACGAGACCACCGTCGGGGGCATCTGCGTCTTCTGCGGGACCGACTCGCTCGTCGCGGCGGTCGACAAATCGCAGTTCGTCGTTCGTTGTTCGTCCTGCGACGCGAGGGTGCTCACCGACCTCCTCCCCGAAAGCCAGACGCGACACCGATCGGCGTCGGAGATCGTCGACAGCGTCGGGGCCCGGATCTGGGGATCGTTCACGCTGATCCGGGACGGAGTCTGTCCGGAGTGTTACGGCCCGATCGACACCGACGTCGACACACACCGCCACGACGGGCGAACGCTGTACACGCTCGAGAGCACCTGTCGCGAGTGCTGGCTCACGACCCACGTCCCGCTCGAGGCGGTCGCCGTGCTCCACCCCGCCGCAGCAGGGTTCTTCTGGGAACACGGGATCACTGTCCTGGAGCGCCCACTCTGGGAGTTTTTCGAGCACATTGCCTCGAAGACGGTGCGGACCGACGTCGAGAGCGTCGATCCGCTCGCAGCGACCGTCGAGATCACGCTCGACGGCGAGACGCGCCGAGTCGAGGTCGACGACGACCTGATCGTAACACCTGTCGCGCAGTCGGACGCAGACGACCCCTAACGTGTGAATCCGCCTGCTCAACTGATTTTGAGTTGTTGTGTTGTCAATATGTAATCAAAACTACAGTATTTATCTCGGTCGACGCCAATCGGGTGGTATGAACACTGTTGTGGCGGAGTCGGAACGCGCCCCGAACCTCCCACGTTCGCGGTCCGTTCCCCGGAGAGGTGCATATGGCGGCGATTGAACTCGAGGGGTTGACCAAACGGTTCGGCGACGTCGTCGCCGTCGACGGCCTCGACCTCACGATCAGGGAGGGGGAGATCTTCGGCTTCCTGGGTCCCAACGGTGCGGGCAAGTCGACGACGATCGACGTCCTACTGGATTTCATCCGTCCGACGGCTGGGACCGCGACCGTCCTGGGCCACGACGCCCAGGAGGCGGGCCAGCTCGTCCGCAGTCGAACCGGCGTCCTCCCGGACGGCTACCACGTCTACGACCGGCTGACGGGGCGCCAGCACGTCGAGTTCGCGATCGAGATGAAAGGGGTGAGCGAGGATCCGGACGCGCTGCTCGAGCGCGTGCGCATCGCCGACGCGGCCGACCGAAAGGCGGGCGGTTACTCGAAAGGAATGCGCCAGCGGCTGGTGCTGGCGATGGCGCTGGTCGGCGACCCCGACCTGCTCGTGCTGGACGAGCCCTCCACGGGACTGGACCCGAACGGGGCCCGCGAGATGCGCGAGATCATCCGCGAGGAGAACGATCGCGGGACGACCGTCTTCTTCTCGAGTCACGTCATGGAACAGGTCGAGGCCGTCTGCGATCGCGTGGCGATCATCAACCGCGGGCAGCTGGTCGCCGTCGACACGATCGACGGCCTCCGGGACTCGACGGAGCTTGGCGAGACGCTGTACGTCTACGTTACCGACCTCGACGAGGACGTTCTCGAGCAGGTTCGGAATCTCGACGGCATCGGTAGTGCGTCGATCGACGACGGTCGGCTTCGGGTGTCGATCGACGGCGTCTCGAAGTTCGCCGCTTTGCACGCGATCGATCAGATTGCGTCAGTCCAGGACTTCTCGGTCGTCGAGTCCTCGCTCGAGGACCTGTTCGTCCGCTACACGAACGACGCACAGGAGGTCGAAGCGTGACCTGGCTCACCGTCGCGAAGAAGGACTTTCGCGACGCCGTCCAGTCGCGGGCGCTGTGGGCGCTCGTCGCCGTCTTCGTCGTCCTCTCGCTCGTCTCGACGTACGCCTACGTCGAGGTGCCCGAGATGTTCGGCTCCCCGGCAGGAGCGACGTTCGGCGGGCTACTCTTCTTCACGATCGGGCTCGTCGGGCTGTTCGTCCCGATCGCCGCGATCGTCGTCTGCTACAAGTCCCTCGCGGGCGAGCGCGAACTCGGGAGCATCAAGCTCCTGCTCTCGCTGCCGACCACCCGCGGACGGGTCTTCGCCGGGAAGGTCCTCGGACGGGCCGCCGTGCTCGCGTTCGGCCTCGGCGTCGGGCTGGTCGTCGGGCTCGGCTTCGGCGCCGCGTTGCTCGGCGAGATCGAACTCGTCGCCGTGTTGGTGTTCGTCCTCGCGACGCTTTCGTTCGCGGCCGTCTACGCGAGCATCGTCGTCAGCATCTCGGCGACGACGGGATCGACCTCGCGCGCGACGACACTGGCGCTCGGCTTCTTCGTCGTCTTCGAACTGCTGTGGGACGTCGTTCCGATGGGCGTGCTGTACGTCGTCGAGGGCTTCTCGTTTCCGGCGACGATCCCCGACTGGGTGTTCACGGTAACGCAGCTCTCGCCCTCGTCGGCGTACTTCTCGGCGATCGTCGCGCTGTTACCCGACCTCGCGGAGACCGTCGGCGCCGAACCCGCCCGGACGGGCGCCGGCGTCGAGGTGAGCGCCACAAACGCGGAGCCGTTTTACGCCAGTCCCGAGATCGGACTCGTCGTCCTCGGGCTGTGGCTGGTCGTCCCCCTCGCCGTCGGCTACTACCGGTTCGACTCGTCGGACCTCTGATACGGTCCCCCGTACCGATGTACGGGCGCAACCGCAGGGCGACTCACGGTTTCGCAGTCAATGACGTACGGTAGTCCGTACGACTGTGGAGTCGTCGACCTTTTACTGTCGACGCTCCAACCGCACGCAATGGCAGAGCCCCGCGTCCCAGGTTCCGAGCCCGACGATCACCTCGAGCTTCCCTGCGGGAAGACCCTCGACCCCCACGAGATCGACCTCGGCATGCGCGAGTACGCCTGTTCCTGTGGCGAGACCCACGCAGTCGTCACGGACGTCCACCCGCCGTCCCGATTCTTCCCCGAGTCGTTCGTGGTCGTCCTCCAAGAGCTGGTCGAGACCGACGACGAGTTCGACGAGTTCGGCACCCCCCACCTGCTCGGCGTCACCATGGAGGAGTTCCCCGAGGCCGTCGTCACCCACGACGCCAGCGACGACGGGGCGGTCGGTTACTCGATGCTGTGGGTCACCGACTTCGACGCCCGACGGCTACACGAGATCGTCGTCGAACTCGTCGTCGAGCTGATGGAACACGCGATCAGCCACGCCGAGGACGACGCCGCGATCACGGAGTTCGAAGAACAGATGCTCGAGTTCGACGTGGGCGAGTTCGTCGAGCAGTACCGCCGCCAGCGGGAGTTCGAGAGCGAACACGACCGGGCGCTCTGACGCGGAGTGTCCTCCGAGTGACGAACGGAGATAGTAGTCCGCGAGCGCAGCCACCACGACGTTGACCGTATAGAGGCGAAGGTCCTCGCGATCTTCGGCGGCCTCGTTGATGGATTCGGTAAATCCGCTCCGCGAGAAGAGCGCGTATTCGACGTCTCGTTCGTCCTCATCCGGTGGGGCCCACCGAAGCTCTCGGACGTGATCCTCGAGCGAGGAAAGAGTGCCGTAGTTCGCAGACGAGTTCTGATATCCGGGGGGAAACTCGTCGCGGCATCGAACGGAGGCTGTCGAACGTCGAGCTTCAGCGAAGAGCGACCGCTGGCAAAAAATACTTCCAATAATCATACATGGAAGTATCATACCTGAACGCGTCGTACCGTCAACGGGTGTACCGACCTGTCTCGTGACCTTGGTTACTCCAGACATACCTGAAGAAGTTCTAAGTGGACGTTCCGAGTTGACGAAACAATGGTCGACGCCGACCGGGATCCAATCAAACTCGTTCCCGCCGATCACGAGACGTGGCGCGAGCAATTCGTCGCCGAGCGCGAGCGCGTTCGCGACGCGCTCTCGAGGGCCGGACTCGAGGACGACTGCGAGCGAATCGAACACGTCGGCTCGACGGCCGTCCCGAACCTCGCCGCGAAGGACATCGTCGATCTCGATATCGTCGTCGCGGACGACGTCGTAAGCGAGGTGTCGAAACTGCTCGCCGCCGAACTCGGCGGGACCCGCCTCGAGAACTCCGGAGAGTGGCACCCAGTCTTCCGCGAACACGAGGGCCAGCGGTTCAACGACCACGTCTTCGCGGCCTCGAGCGACGGCTGGAGGGTTAGCGTGGTTACGCGCGACGTTCTCGCGGCGCGACCCGACCGCCGCGAGGAGTACGAGCGGCTGAAACGGGAGTTGGCCGCCGAGCACGACGACCTCGTCGCGTACTCCGAGGGGAAGTCGGCGTTCGTCGAGCGACTGCTCGAAGTCGCCCGCGCGGACGACGGTATCGCCGACTGTTCCGTTCCGCCGAGGGACTGACCTCCCGACGGCTCCGGCCGCGGCGCGGTTCCCCGGCAATATTCGAAATTCGAAATCGAGTTACGAGAATCGTATCGTTTCGTGGGGCTTATTACGATGTGCGAACTTCGGACGGATAGGACCAATGAGTACGGATCACCAGAGCGGTGGGGACGCCGCCACAGGGGACGGACGCACGATCCTGCTGATCGGTAGCGGACCGATCCAGATCGGACAGGCCGCCGAGTTCGACTATTCTGGCGCGCAGGCCTGCCGAGCGCTCCAGGAGGAGGGCGCTCGAGTCGTCCTCGTCAACTCCAACCCCGCGACGATCATGACGGATCCGGAGATGGCCGACCGGGTCTACATCGAGCCCATCACGACGGAGGCCATCGCGGAGATCATCCGGAAGGAACAGCCCGACGGCGTTATCGCGGGCCTCGGCGGACAGACCGGGCTGAACGTCACCGCCGAACTCGCCGAGGAGGGCGTCCTCGAGGAGCACGACGTCGAGATCATGGGCACCCCCCTCGATACGATCTACGCGACCGAGGACCGCGACCTGTTCCGCCAGCGCATGGAGAAGATCGGCCAGCCGGTTCCCGCCTCGACCACGATCTCACTCGACGAGGGCGAGGAGGTCTCGGAGCTGACCGAGGACGACCTCGAGGAGCGCGTCCAGGCGGCCGTCGACGAGGTCGGCGGGCTGCCGGTCATCGCCCGCACCACCTACACGCTGGGCGGCTCGGGATCGGGCGTCGTCCACGAGTTCGACGAACTGCTTCGCCGCGTCCGCAAGGGACTGCGCCTCTCGCGCAACAGCGAGGTGCTCATCACGGAGTCGATCGCGGGCTGGGTCGAGTACGAGTACGAGGTGATGCGGGACGCCGACGACTCCTGTATCATCATCTGTAACATGGAGAACATCGACCCGATGGGCATCCACACCGGGGAGTCGACGGTCGTCACGCCCTCCCAGATCGTCCCCGACGAGGGCCACCAGGAGATGCGCACCGCGGCGCTGGACGTCATCCGCGAACTCGGGATCCAGGGCGGCTGTAACATCCAGTTCGCCTGGCGCGACGACGGCACGCCCGGCGGCGAGTACAGGGTCGTCGAGGTGAACCCGCGTGTCTCTCGCTCCTCGGCGCTGGCCTCGAAGGCGACGGGGTACCCGATCGCCCGCGTCACCGCGAAGGTCGCGCTCGGCAAGCGCCTCCACGAGATCACCAACGAGATCACCGGCGAGACGACCGCAGCCTTCGAGCCCGCGATCGACTACGTCGTCACGAAGGTACCGCGGTGGCCCAAGGACAAGTTCGACGACGTCGACTTCGAGCTGACGACGGCGATGAAGTCGACCGGCGAGGCGATGGCCATCGGCCGGACCTTCGAGGAGTCGCTGCTGAAGGCCCTGCGCTCGAGCGAGTACGAACCCGACGTCGACTGGGTCGACGTCTCGGACGAAGAGCTCGAGGAACACTACCTCGAGCGGCCTTCACCGGATCGTCCGTACGCGATGTTCGAGGCGTTCGAGCGGGGCTACGACCTCGACGAGGTCGTCGAGCTGACGGGCATCTTCGAGTGGTACGCCGAGCGCTTCGCCCGCATCGCCGAGTCGACGCGGGCCGCCCAGGAGGGCGACTTCGCCGAGGCCGCCATCGCCGGCCACACCAACGCGACGATCGCCGCGGCGGCGGGCGGCGACGTCGACGTCGACACCGTCGAGCAGGCGGTCCCCGGTCGCACCTACAAACAGGTCGACACCTGCGCCGGCGAGTTCGAAGCTCAGACGCCGTACTACTACTCCGCGCGCAAGTCGGAGTTCGACTCCGGCCCGCTCGAGGGCGCGGCCGCGGCGGGCGAGCTCGAGGTCGACCGTGACGTCGAGAGCGTGATCGTCGTCGGCGGTGGCCCGATCCGGATCGGGCAGGGCGTCGAGTTCGACTACTGTTCGGTCCACGCCGTCCAGGCGCTGCGCGAGCAGGGGATCGACGCCCACGTCGTGAACAACAACCCCGAGACGGTGTCGACGGACTACGATACCTCCGACGGGCTGTTCTTCGAGCCCGTAACTGCGGAGGAGGTCGCGGACGTCGCCGAAGCCGCGGACGCCGACGGCGTGATGGTCCAGTTCGGCGGTCAGACCTCAGTCAACATCGGCGACCCGCTCCAGGACGAGATCGATCGCCGCGGGCTCGACTGCGAGGTTATGGGCACGAGCGTCGAGGCGATGGACCTCGCGGAGGACCGCGACCGGTTCAACGAACTGATGGACGAGCTGGGTATCGCCCAGCCCGAGGGCGGCGCTGCCCACAGCAAACCGGAGGCGATGGAGCTCGCCCACGACATCGGCTACCCCGTCCTCGTTCGCCCCTCCTACGTGCTCGGCGGCCGCGCGATGGAGGTCGTCTACGACGACGAGGAGCTCGAGCGCTACATCGAGGAGGCCGTTCGCGTTTCGCCGGATAAGCCGATCCTCGTCGACGACTTCCTCGCCGACGCGATCGAACTCGACGTCGACGCCGTCGCAGACGGTGAAAACGTGCTGATCGGCGGCATCATGGAACACATCGAGACCGCCGGGGTCCACTCCGGCGACTCCGCGTGTATGATCCCGCCGCGCTCGCTCGACGACGAGACGCTGGCTCGCGTTCGCGAGGTCACCGAGGACATCGCCGAGGCCCTCGAGACGGTCGGGCTGCTGAACGTCCAGCTCGCCGTCAGGGATGGTGAAGTGTACGTGCTCGAGGCCAACCCGCGCTCCTCCCGTACCGTCCCCTTCATCTCGAAGGCGACGGGCGTCCCGATCGCCAAGCTCGCGGCCAGAGTGATGTCCGGCGAGTCCCTCGCGGAGCTCGAGATCGACGAGCAGATCCCCGAGCAGACCTCGATCAAGGAGGTCGTCCTGCCGTTCGACCGTCTGCCGGGCTCGGACCCGCGTCTCGGTCCGGAGATGAAGTCGACGGGCGAGGTCATGGGCAGCGCCGACTCCGTCGGTCGCGCCTACGACAAGGCTCAAGACGCGACGGGCAAGCCGATCCCCGAGTCGGGAACGGCGATCGTCGACCTCTCGGACGACAAGTTCCCCGATCCGGAGACCGACGCCGGCGAGGAACTCGTCGAGGGGTACACCGACCACTTCGACCTCTGCGAGGCCGTCGACCTCGTCGACGCCGTCAAGAAGGGTGAGGTCGACCTGATCATCTCGCGGGACCGCGACCTGCTCGAGATTGCCGTCGAGGAGGAAGTGACGTACTTCTCGACGCCCGCGAGCGCGAAGGCGGCACTCGAGGCGCTCGAGGCCAAAGACGAGCCGATCGACGTCCAGCCGATCACCGAGCGCCCGAAGCGGACCGCCGAGTGGGGACGGTAACAAAGTCGAGTACGGTTTTCTGTACGTAGTTTTACAGGGTGAACTGAGTCGCTCGAGTCGTTACGTAGAGCGGCGAATGGAACATCCGCGTCGAGTCTACACCCCTGATTAGCCACCGCTGGGTGGGACTGAAAGGGGCTGGCCCGCTCGAGGTGCGAGGGGACGCAAGCACCGCAGGGAGCGATGCGACCGAGGAGCGTGGTTCGAGAGAGCAAAGCTCTCTCGTCATCAAGCGAAACCGTCGGTTTCGCGGAGATCGCGAATCGAAGATTCGCTCACTCACGAAAGGCGCTCCGCGCCTTTCGAACGACAGCGAGCCGCAGCCCTCGAGCCGGCCAGGGGCTTTCGTGGTAATATCGACAGGAGCAGACTCTGCTGGCACGAACACAGGGGATTGCCACGCCCTCCCCAGCCGATTCACTCGGTCGCGTTGCTCCCTCGCTCATCCACTGGCAGAGCAAGCTCTGCCAAGCCATTCGCTCGTGTTACTCGCGAAGACCTCGCACAGTGTCGTCGACCGTCCTCACTGCCGTTCCGCCGGGCGACAGCGCGCGCCACCGCAGGTGGGATGGTCGGACCGAGCTGAGACGTCGTTCACCTGTCGCGGGTTTTACAGACACCTCCGAGCAGTAAATCGTCCGGAATCACTCGAGCCGGTACAGATCGAACGTCTCACAGGCGTAGAGGAACGACACCGGGGGCGCGAGGAGGCCGATCGCCAGGACCGTCCAGGCGACGACGGTAAGCTGGGTACCGGTTACGGCGAGTTCGGGCGTCGGCGCCCAGACCGACGTCATCGTGAGGAAGTCGGCGATCGGTCCCGCGGCGTCGGTGTAGAGTACGGCCGCGGCGGCCGCCGGCAGGACGACCGCGACCGAGTAGGCGACGAACGCCGCCTTGCTCGGCATCACCGCCTCGCGGCTGTTCGTGACGTTGACGCTGCCGAATCGGGGCAGCGCCGTGCCGATCCCGGTCGCCAGCGCGGGCGTCGCGACGGTGCCGACGACCGTCGCCGCGGCGAGCGCAGCCGCCTGCTCGAGCGAGAGGGGACTGACGAAGCCGAGCGCGAGCGAGCCGACCAGGCCGATCGGCGCCGCAACGAGGACGCCGGCGACGACGAGTCCGGCGACCGCTCGGCGGCCCGACAGCGTCGAGGTCACGACGGCCGGTAGCGCCGATCCGAGGTCGCCCAGCGGATTCAGCGTGAAGAGAGCCCCGGCGGCCCAGACGAGGTACAGCGAGAGGATCGCGGCGACGTAGGCGGGGACCGTCCCGGTCTCGAGGATCACCTGAACGAACCCGACCGCGCCGAAGAGGGGGTAGCCGACGTACGCCAGTCGGATCGGCGCCCGTCGGGTTCGTCGGATCGCGGTGAGCGTCACGGTTCGGGTCGGACGTTCGAAGCTGCGCGAGAGCGCGTTCGCGAGCCGGCTCGAGGAGTC
Organism: Natronococcus roseus; assembly: GCF_043677095.1. Classification (NCBI taxonomy): domain Archaea; kingdom Methanobacteriati; phylum Methanobacteriota; class Halobacteria; order Halobacteriales; family Natrialbaceae; genus Natronococcus; species Natronococcus roseus. The sequence continues at coordinate 395,535 of NZ_JBHLJR010000001.1, read as the reverse complement.
GCTCGACGACGGTCGATCGTCGAATCTCGCGGGGTCGGCGAACCAGTGGATCCGCGCGGAGGCGACGCCGATCGCGAGCGCGACCGACCCCAGCAGGGCCGTGCCGACGACCGCTCCGAGGATCGACGTCGTCGATGCGGGGACGTTGGGCACGCCGACCAGCAGGACGTGGCCGAGCCAGCCCAGCGGCCCGTCCTGCAGGGCGACGAATAGTTCGCTCACGACCAGGTCGAGCCGACCGGTCGCGATCGCCCCGAAGTACAGCGCCCAGAAGCCGACGAACAGCACCCACCGGTAGCGGGCGATCGGCTCGTAGACGGTCACCAGGTGTCTGAACCAGATGCCAACCACGAATCCGACCGGAACCGCGGTGAGCAACGCGAGCGCGGCGGTCGCGGCTGTGACTCCGAGGGGAACGGCCGTGCCGGCGCCGACGGAGAACGCACTCGCAAGCAGGATCGTCGGTGGAAGGACCCAGACGGCAAACAGCAGTATCTCGGCTGCGACGATCCCGACCGCGGCGTTTCGGGTCGACGTCGAGACGAGCAGGAACGCGGGCTCGTCGGGGTTCGCCGCGGCGGTAAACGCCCGGATCGCGCTCATCCCGACCAGGAACAGCCAGGCGACCGCGACGCCGCCCGCGGCGGCTTCGGTCGCGAGCGCGACGTGCTCCGAGCCCGGCGCCCCGGCGTAGTGCTCGCCGAGGGAGGGCAGCAGGTAGCCGCCGGCGACCGTCACCGAGCCGAGCATCAGGGCGCCGAGCAGGATCAGCAGGAGGAGCTTCGTCCGCTCGGTCGTCACCGCGCGGACCGTCCGCCGGAACTCCGTGCGGGCGACGAGGAGCGCTGCGCGTCTCACCGGGAATCACCGCCGGAAACCGGGAGGCCGCGCGTCGTCAGGATCATAGCCGATACCGGGAGCCCCACCGAGTAAACGGTTCGGATCCGATCAGCGTTCGAGACTGTCAGTAGCGGGAACTCGAGGTCGACGCTCGCTCGGGGCTGACTCGAGCGGTTGGCGAACGTGAACGTACGGTTTTACGTGCGGCAAACCGAAACGGAGGGTATGCATCCGAGTGACGGCCCCGCGATCGAGACCGACTCGCTGACGAAACGCTACGGGGAGACGACGGCCGTCGCCGGGCTGACGATGTCCGTCGACCGGGGAACGGTGTACGGCTTTCTCGGTCCCAACGGCGCGGGCAAGACGACGACGATGCGGATGCTGACGACGCTGACGAAGCCGACCTCGGGGACCGCCCGGGTCGCGGGACACTCGATCGCCGACCGCGAGGCCATCACGCCCCACATCGGCTACCTCCCCGAGGAGCCGCCGATCTACGACGAGCTGACCGGCCGCGAACAGCTCGAGTACGCCGCCGGGCTCCGGGATCTGCCCGAGGACGAGTCCGCCGAACGGATCGAATCGTTGCTCGAGCGTTTCGCCCTGCTCGATGACGCCGACAGGCGCATCGAGGGCTACTCGAAAGGAATGCGCCAGAAGGTCGGGGTCATCCAGGCGGTACTCCACGAGCCCGTCGTCGCCTTCCTCGACGAGCCCACCAGCGGGCTCGATCCCCGCGCCGCCCGGACGATGCGGGAGACGATCGCCGACCTCGCCGACCGGGAGATGACGATCGTCCTCTCGACGCACATCCTCCCCGTCGTCGACGAACTGGCCGACGAGATCGGGGTGATCCACGAGGGCGAACTCGTCGCCCAGGGCGACCCCGAGACGCTCAAGTCCCGCGCCGAGACGGGCGAGACCCGCAGCCTCGAGGACGCCTTCCTCGAGATCACCCGGGAGACCCCGCCGGAGGCGACGAACGTGCCCTCGGAGTAGCGGGCCAGCCACACCAACCAGTACGCTTACTGTTTCATGGATACACGTTTTGGACATGGATCGGCTTCGAGCGCTTCGAGACGGAGCGACCGACGAGTCGCTGCGGTTCGCGGTACTCGCCGGTCTCGCAACGGTGTCGCTGACGGTCGCGCTTTCCTGGGAACCCGTCGCTGACGGCTCTACGATCGCCGGCGTCTCCCTCTCCGGGGCGCCCCTGCTGGTGGCGGCGCTGGTCGTCGGATACGTCTACAGCCGCCGCGAAACCGAGACGTCCACCCGTCGGGCCGGGATCTGGACTGGTCTCGCCGGCTCGCTCGCGACGGTCGTCCTGGCCGTCGCGAACACGGTCGCGACGCTCGGCACTTCCTCGACGACGATCGCTACCCTCGCCGTCGTCGCGACACCGTTCGTCCTCGCGCTCGGCGTCGGGCTCACCGTGCTCGTGGCGGCAGTCGCCGCGACCGTCGCCGGCTGGGCGACGAAACGGGCGAGTCGGGAGTATCGGATCCGCGAATCGAGCGACGTCGAGCGAAGCGGGCTCGAGGCGTGGTGGTGGCTCCCCGTCGTGGTGTACGTCGTACTGGCACCGCCGGTATTCGCCGGGTTCACGCTCGAGCCGGACGGAGCGTTGCTGCTGGTCTTTGTGCTCTCGATGATTGGACTCACGCTCCTCTCGCTTCCCGCGTTTCTCGCCCTGTTCGTCGACGCCACCGCGCCACGGGACGCGTCGACCTGGCTCCCGAACGTGTGGCTCTACGTCGGTGTTCCGCTCGCGGCGTACGGGGTCGTCTACGCCGGAGCCGCCGTCCGGTCGTATCCGGGCCCGTCAGGACCCGCCATGGTCACCTTTCTCGTCGCGCTCTGGGTGACCGTTCTCTACTACCTCGCGAACCGGTACCGCTACTTCGAGCCGCCGTCGACTCGCCATCGAGCAACGGACTGAGCGACTCCGATGCTTCCGTCCGAAACCGGGGGCGGAGTCGACAGTTCAACTGCTCGCCTTCCTCGAGATCACCTGGGAGACGCCCGAGGAAGTCGATCACTCGCCGGTTCCGTCCTCCGAGTGATCGAGCGACTGCGCTCGTTCGTTTCCACCGTCCCCGGACGTTCAGCTTCCATAATTAGTTAACAACACAATATATTCGTGCTGTAAGGAAAATGGAACGGTATGGACGCGCTTCGAGAGTGCCGTAAGGGGGTTACCGGCGACCCCTTACGGTTCGCCGTTCTCGTCGGCCTCGCGACGGTCCCGTTCACGGTCGCGCTCTCCTGGCAGCCGCCCGACGAGACGACCGTCGCCGGCGGAACCGTCTCGGGGGCTCCCCTGTTGGCGGCCGGCGCGCTCGTCGGCTACCGCTACGGCGACTGCGCGAGTCGGACCCGTCGGGCCGGGATCTGGGCCGGACTCGCCGCCTCGGTCGCGACGGTGTTGCTGTACGCCGCCACCGCGGCGTCGACGATCGGAACTGCGTCGACGACGATAACGGTGCTCGCCGTCGTCCTGACGCCGATCGCCGTTGTGATCGGTACGGGACTCACCGTGCTGGTGACGGCGGCGACCGCCGTCGTCGTCGGCTGGATGCGACGGCGGAGCGCTCGAGCGTCCCGGAGTCGGGACGCGACCGAAAAGGAAGGCCGGAACGCGCTCGAGTCGCGGTGGTGGCTCCCCGTCGTCGCGTACGTCCTGCTGGTGCCGGCGGTCGTGCTCGCGGAGGGAGTCGTCGAACCCGACGGCGGTGCGGGCTTCGCGGTCGCGTTGCTGCTGGTCGGCACCGTCCTCCTCTCGGTGCCCGCCGCCCTCGGCGTGTTCGTCGACGCGACCGTACCCCGGCGCGAGTCGGCGTGGCTCCCGAACGTGCGGGCGTACGTCGGACTCCCGGTTTTCGGGTTTGCGGCTGCGTACGTTGGCGCCGCCCTCTACGGATCGCCGCGCCCGTCCGCACCCGCAGCGTTTGGCTTTCTCGCGGCGCTGTGGCTGACGGCCGCCGTCTACCTCGCGAACAGGTATCGCAACCTCGAGCGGATCGCCGACGAACGGCCGTGCTGACCGGACTCCCCGTCGTCCGCTCCTCGGGTCCGACATCCCTAAGCGCGCGGACTCAGTGATTCCAGTATGGAGTATCACGAGGCGGCGGAGTTCCTGTTCGGGCTCCGTCGGTTCCGTCCGAAACCGGGGACGGAGTCGACGGCCCGGCTGCTCACCCACCTCGAGGACCCACAGGAGGGCGTCGAGTTCGTACAGATCGCAGGATCGAACGGGAAGGGGAGCACGGCGCGGATGGTCGAGCGAACGCTGCGGGAAGCGGGGCTGTCGGTCGGGCTCTACACCTCACCGCACCTCGAGGACCTGCGGGAACGGATCCGTGTCGACGGGCGGAAGATCCCGAAGTCGTCGGTGTCCGCCTTCGTCGCGGAGATTCGCGAGCACGTCACCGAGCGGGCCGCCGACGGGGAGTCGCCGACGTTCTTCGAGGTGCTGACCGCGATGGCGATTCGGGAGTTCGACCGCGCCGACGTCGACGTCGCCGTCCTCGAGGTGGGGATCGGCGGGCGCTACGACGCCACGAGCGTCGTCGACCCGGTCGCGAGCGCGGTGACGAGCGTCACCCTGGAGCACACGGGGATTCTCGGCGACACCGAGGCCGAAATCGCCCGCGATAAGGCCCACGTCGCGCCTACGGACGCGCCACTCGTTACCGGTGCCTCCGGCGAGGCCCTCGAGGGGGTCCGCGAGGTCGCCAGTGAAGTCGTCACCGTGGGGTTCGACGGCGAGGACGACCGCCAGCCGGACGTCCGCGTCGCCTACGAGGGCCGGGTGAACCACACCGAGGCGGCCGTCTCGATCGACGACGGCAGCCCACTCGAGGCGCGGGTTCCGCTGCTCGGACGCCACCAGGCGGAAAACGCGGGGATCGCGGCGACGCTGGCCCGACAGGTCGCGAGCGTTTCGGACGAGGAGCTCCGGCGGGGGCTGCGAAACGCCCACTGGCCGGGTCGGTTCGAGGTGCTCGAGACCGAGCCGCTGGTCGTCCTCGACGGCGCGCACAACCCGGGCGCCTGCGAGGGGCTGGCCGAGACGCTGTCGACCTACGAGTACGACGACCTCACCCTCGTCGCCGGCGTGATGCACGACAAGGACGTTACGGGAATCGCCGACGCGTTGCCGACCCCCGACGCCGTCGTCGCGACCGAACCGGGCCTCGAGCGCGCCGAGGACCCCGACGCCCTTTCGACGGTGTTCGAACGGACCGGCGTCTCCGACGTTCGAACGATCCCGGACGTCCGGGACGCCCTCGAGGCCGCGATCGCCGAGAGCGGCGACGACGACTGCGTGCTCGTGACCGGGTCGCTGTTCGCGGTCGCCGAGGCCCGCTCCCGGTGGACCTCGCTGCAGGTACCCAAGCGGGTTCGCGACCTCGCGGACGCCCGCGAGGCGCTCTCGAGCGCGGACGCGACCGAGCGCGACGTCGACGACGCGGCGGGGTCGGCCGTCCACCGGGTCGTCAAGACCTCGCTCCGGTACCGACAGGCGACGGCCCTGCGGGAGGAGCTGCTCCGGATCGGCGGGGAGTGTACGCTCTCGGGACTCGACCGAAACGACGAGCGGATCGACGCCGTCCTCTCGGGCACGCTCGAGCAGTTCGCGCGGCTCGTCGACCGGCTCGCGGAGCGATCGGACGGGCTGGCCGCGGTCGGGCGGGAGCTCGAGTCGACGCTCGAGCTCGAGGACGGAGCAGCGGTACGGGACGGCGACGAGTCGGCGCCCCCATGGACGGACGGGACCGCCGTGATGGGTATTCTCAACGTCACGCCCGACAGCTTCCACGACGGCGGGGAGTTCGACGCGCTCGAGGACGCCGTCGCTCGCGCGGAGTCGATGGTCGAGGCCGGCGCCGACGTGATCGACGTCGGCGGCGAGTCGACGCGACCGGGCGCCGACCCCGTTCCGGTCGAAACCGAGATCGAGCGGGTCGTCCCCGTCCTCGAGGCGATCGGCGACCTCGACGCCCTGCTCTCGATCGACACGCGAAAGGCGGCCGTCGCCGACGCGGCCCTCGAGGCGGGCGCCGACATCGTCAACGACGTCTCCGGGCTCGAGGATCCCGAGATGCGCTTCGTCGTCGCCGACCACGACGCGAGCCTGATCGTGATGCACAGCGTCGACGCGCCCGTCGTCCCCGACCGAGAGGTCGAGTACGACGACGTCGTCGAGGACGTGATCGACCAGCTCCGCGAACGGATCCTGCTGGCCGAGAAGGCGGGCCTCGAGCGCGAGGACGTCATCGTCGACCCCGGAATCGGGTTCGCCAAGTCGGCCCCCGAGAGCTTCGAGCTGCTCGACCGGCTCGGGGAGTTCCGGGCGCTTGGCTGTCCGGTCCTCTTTGGCCACTCCCACAAGTCGATGTTCGCACACATCGGCTGCGAGTCCGGCGAGCGCCTCGAGCCGACCGTCGCGGCGAGCGCGCTCGCGGCCGACCGCGGCGCGGACCTCGTCAGGGTCCACGACGTCCCCGAGAACGTCGCCGCGGTTCGAACGGCACTCGCGGCACGCGATCCCGACCGCTTCGAGCCGTAGTCGGCGGCGCATCTGCCGGTCCAAGCTTCAACTGTCGGGGCGCGGTACTGGTCGTGAGCGCAGCGTGCTCGAGGCCAATCTATGACAGACGAATACGATCACGATCTACAGGGCGAGGAGCTCGAGGAACTGGCGGACGACCCGATGGACGCGGCGCGCGAGATCGCGGGCGAGAGCGCCCGCGACGGCCGCCTCGCCGTCGTCAGCGGCGGACTCATGCTGCTGTCGACACTGCGATCGGTCGCTCGCGGCCAGCTTCGCGCGCTCCCGAAGGCGGCCGTCGGCGCCGGGCTGGTCGCCATCGGGCTCCGACAGCGTCGGACGTCGGAACCGACGACGTTCGAACCCGACCTCGACGAGGTCGACGGCGAGACCGAGGACAAGGAAACGTCCGACGAGGCCGCCGCGGCGGCCGAACGGCCCGACGCCGGCCAGGAGTCACAGATCGACGCCAGTGGCGACGTCGACGAGGAGCCACAGCTCGGCGAGGCCGACGACGACGATGGCGGCGAGATCGAGTTCACCGACGACCCCGAGGAGGATGAGCCACGATCGAAACCCAGCGCCGACAAGGACGACGAGGACCCCCGCCGGACCACCGACGACGAGACGACGGAGGTCGACGTCTCCGAGACCGCGATGGCCGAGGAGACCGCCGAGGCGACGGGCCCGGATCCCGAGCAGGCCCAGCCGACCCAGACCGACTCGACGGAACCCGAGGAAACGCCCGAGGAGGACGCCTCGGACATGAAGGTCGAGCCGGACGAGGACGACGAGGACGACGAGAACAACTGATACGCGATCGCGATCCGTTTCCTTCTTCGATTCGATGTCAACCACGATCACCCTCCGCTACTACGCCCGGGAGCTCCGGCGACGCCTCACCCACTACGCCGAGAAGCGTCGCCACGGCTACCGGCGAGCGGGATCGCTCGAGCGCGCCGCCGATCGAATCCTCGCGACGCGGGCCGAGCGGGGCCTCGAGTCCGGGGGACACTTCCACGGCGTCTGGCCCCGGGATCTCTGTTTTGCCACACCGGGGCTCGCGGCGGCGGGGCACGAAGACGTCGTCGCCGACACCGCGGCGGCGCTGCTCTCGGAGCTCTCGGAGGCGGACGTCTTCTACACCGACTTCCACCCCGGCTACAGCGCCGCGACGCCGGCCGAGGGCGTCGACACGGTTCCCGCGCTCGTGCTCGCGCTGGACGAAGTCGGACGGCTCAGCGAACACGCCGACGCAGTCGCCGACCTCGTCGCGCGCCACCGCGAACGGTTCGTCGAGAACGGGATCCTCACCGGGTCCGGAAGCTCCTGGTGGGACTCGGCCGCGGCCCCGCGGGAGACGTACAACACTGCGATCTGGCTGGCAGCCGTCGAGGCCCTCGAGCGCCGCGGGCTCGAGACCGCCGGGACAGACTCGTCGGCGATCCGAGACGGGCTGGATCGGCTGTGGAACGGACGCTACTTCGACGAGCGCCGCGGTTCGGCGGTCCTCGCCTGCGACGCGAACGTCGTCCCGCTGTACTTCGGCGTCGTCGACGCCGATCGAGCGCGCTCGATCGCCGATGCGCTCGCGGACCTCGAGACGCCGAACGGACTCCGGATGCGCGAGCAGCCGTTCGGAGTCGGCGAGGTCCACCCCTTCTTCGCGCTCCACCACGACTATCACTACCACGTCTGGCCCTGGAACAGCTTCATGTACGCCAACGGCCTCGAACGGTACGGGTTCGAAGCCTGCGCTCGTCGGGAGGTCGAACGGATCGAGCGCGTGATGGCGCCGTACGGGACCTTCCTCGAGGTGCTCACGCTCGAGGGCGAGCCGTACGTCAAGCGGGGGTACGCAAGCGCCGAGGAGTTCACCGTCGCCGCGGCGCTGTGGCGTGAGTTCGCCGACCGGTCGCGCTGACTCGCGGGGTCACTTGACAGCGTCGGTCGGAGATCGGATCCGCGAACGCGGCAGTTTTGCTCGAAAATCGACGTAGTTAGCAGCAAAAGGATGCCCAGTGCCACAGGCTGTCGCAATATCTACCCCCACCTACTACAGTGACGTCTTAGGTAGAGGATAAAATCTCTTCTATCTCCGACGCCATCGACAAGGGTTAAGTGCGCGGGTTCGAAGACCCAATACGAATGGAGAGTACTCGACTGCACCGGGGCGTTGCGGCCGTTCGATCCCGCTGGGCGGATCTCGAGCGCGACTGGCAGAGCGTCGCCGTCGGCGCGACGACGGTGGCGGCGATCGCTATTTTCGAGCTGCAGATCCCCTGGTAGCGAGATGTCGGCCGCGCGGTTTCTTCCGGGGCTGACAGCACTCCTTCTCGGCGCCGTTCTCGCGCGAGGGGTCGAGCTCACACTCGGATTCAACCACCTGCTCGTCGCCATCGCGCTCGGGTTCGTGCTGGCGAACGCCGTCGGCGTTCCCGACCGGCTCGAGCCGGGAATCAACACCCACAAGCTCTGGCTGGGCGCCGGGATCGTCCTCATGGGCGCGTCGCTGACCCTCGAGACGATCCTCGAGGTCGGCGGGCTCGTGTTGCTGGTCGTCGTCGCCGTGACGACGCTGACGATCGTCCTCGTCGAACTGCTCGCGCGCAACGTCTTCGGGCTCGCGGACCAGCTGGGCTCGCTGCTCGCGGCGGGGTCGGGAATCTGTGGCGTCTCCGCGGTCGTCGCGGTCGCCGGCGCGATCCGAGCTCGGGAGGAACAGATCGCCTACGCCGCGGCGACGGTGTTGCTGTTCGACGCGATCACGATCGTCGTCTACCCGATCGTCGGCGATCTGCTCGGGCTCTCCGACGTCGTCTTCGGCGTCTGGGCCGGCGTCAGCATGTTCTCGACGGGGCCGGTCGTCGCCGTCGGCTTCGCTCACTCGGAGGTCGCCGGCCAGTGGGCGACGATGGCGAAGCTCTCGCGCAACGCCCTGATCGGCGCCGTCGTCATCGCCTACGCGAGCTACTACGCCCGGTCGGGATCCGCGGGTCGTCCCTCCCTGCGAACCCTCTGGGACGAGTTTCCGAAGTTCGTGCTCGGCTTTCTCGCGCTCGTGGCGCTGGCGAGCGCCGGCGTCTTCTCGTCGACCCAGCAGGCCTCGATCGAGAACGCCTACAACTGGCTGTTCGTGCTCGCGTTCGTCGGGCTGGGCACGGAGATCCAGCTCGCCGAACTCCGGAGCACGGGACTGACGCCCGCGCTCGTCGTCCTGCTGGCGTTGCTGGTCGCCAGCGCGGTCTCGCTCGTCGTCCTCTCGATGCTGTTCGGAACGTAGTCAGCGGGCGCTCGAGTGCTCGTCCGGCGAGTCACCGTCGAAGCTCGAGGCAATACTTGCGGGAGGACCGGCACGACGTCCGTATCCGTCGAAGCGGCGGGCTTCAGCCGCTGGCGGCCGGAAACGAACACGGACAGCGAGTTCGAACGATCGGCGGCCGTCGTCGTGAACCGATCGTTCTCCGCCCGTTCGACCGAAAACGCCGACTGCTGGCGGGATCGGCTACTCCCCGCTAAACTGTGGGACGAGTTCCCGTTCGATCGATAGCTTTGCTGGTTTTGGGTGGAGAACCAAAGAATTGCAGGCTAACGAGGGGATACAAGCGTCTGGCTTCTAGGACGGAGCAGTATGGATCGGGGTTACTCGCGTCGTTCCGCACTGACTGCGCTCGGAGCTGGCTCTGCGGTCGCGCTTGCGGGGTGTCTGTCAGGGTCGGACTCGGATTCGGACTCCGGATCGGAGTCGACGATCCGCATCTCCGGGGGCGTCGGTCCGCTGCCGATGGTACAGGTCTGGGCAGACATCTACACGTCAGAGCGTGACGTCAACATCGACGTCTCGGGCGGCGGAACCGGCGTCGGCGTCTCGGACGTGATGAACGAGCAGGTCGACATCGCGATGATGGGGCGAGACCCCGACGAGGCGGAGCTCGAGCGAGGGCTGGTCGCCACCGCGATGCTCATCGACACCGTCGTCGGGACGATCAACGTCAACAACCCCGTGTACGACGAGATCCGTGAACACGGACTCACCCAGGACGAACTCGCGGCGGTCTTCAGCAAGGAGATCACGAACTGGGGCGAACTCGTCGAGAGCGACGTCGACGAGCCGATCTACGTCTACGGGCGCTCGGACTCCTCGGCCGCCTACCAGCAGTGGGGCGAGTTCCTCGGCGGCTACACCGAGAACGAGCTCGAGGACATGGCCGACGGCAACTTCGACGGCGACCAGCAGGTCGCCCAGGCGATCAACAACGACTCCCACGGCATCTCGCTGAACAACATCAACTACGTCTACGACTTCAACACGGGCGACCTCGAGATGAACATCCGACCGGTCCCGCTGGACCGCGACGAGAGCGGGACCCTCTCGGATGGGGAGGACTTCTACGACACCCGCGACGAGTTCCTCACGGCCGTCGAGGAGGACCGCTACCCCTCTCCGCCGGCCCGAGACATGTACCTGGCCGCGAACGGCGAGTTCGACGAGGACGCCGCCGACTTCGTCGAGTGGGTGCTCACCGAGGGTCAGGAGTACGTCCGCGACAACGGCTACGCACCGATCGACGAGGAAAAGCTCGCAGAACAACGCGAGATCCTCGAGGGGGCCTCGTAGATGGGAACGACTGAAACCCCCTCGGAGGGGGCGAACCGACTCGACCGACGGCTGCTGCTCGAGCGGCTGAGCAGCTACTGGCTCGTCGGCGCCGGCTTCTTCGCCGTCGCGCTGTTCGGGCTGATCGTCCTGACGCTCGTCCAGCAGTCGATCCCGATCGTCTCCGAGTACTCGCTGTTCCAGATGATGACCTCCTCGAACTGGGATCCCGCGGCCGACGAGTTCGGCTTCCTGCCGGCGATCGTCGGGACGATCTACGTCACGATCCTCTCGATGGCGATGGGGACCCCGCTGGCGATCCTCGCGGCGATCTACATCGCCGAGTACGCCGAGGGCCGGACCAAGGTGCTGGTCTCGTCGTTCATCGACGTGCTCGCGGCGATCCCGAGCGTGATCTTCGGGCTCGTCGGGCTGATCGTCGTCGTTCCGTTCGTCGGCGACTACCTCGCGCCGGCGCTTGGCGCCCACAGCATCGGCCTCGGCATCGTGACGGTCAGTCTGGTGATGGCGATCATCGTCACCCCGTTCATGATCTCGCTGTCCGTCGAGTCCCTCGAGGCGCTGCCCGACGAACTCCGCGAGTCCTCGCTGGGCGTCGGCGCGACGAAGTGGGAGACCATTCGAACGGTGCTGCTCCGAGCCGCGGGGCCGGGGATCTTCTCCGCCATCCTGCTCGGCTTCGGTCGGGTCTTCGGCGCGACGATCGTTCCCGCGATGCTGATCGGCGGGCAGACAGCGATTCCCGACGGCCCCTTCGACGCGGGCGAGACGCTGCCGACGCTGATCGTCAACGACTTCGGCGAACTGATGTCGATCCCGCTGACCCAGTCGGCGCTGATCCTCGTCGGGCTGACGCTGCTCGTCGTCGTCTGGATCTTCAACTTCGGGGCGATGCTTATTCGCCGCCGCCTGCAACGGAGGTGGCAGTACTGATGGATCGATACGCTGAGCAGCGCCTGTTCGGCCTGCTGGCCCGCGCGAGCGCCGCGCTCATCCTCGCGGTGCTGGCGATGGTCGTTGGCGTCACCCTCTGGCGGGGCGGACGCGTGTTCATCACCGATCCCGCCGTCATGGTGACGGCGCCGGGGTCGCGGTACATGCTCGACGGCGGCGGCGGCTTCCTCCACGCCGTCCTGGGCAGTATCTTCATCGTCGTCCCCGCGACGGTGGTCGCCTCGATCCTGGCGATTTCGACGGCAATCTACCTCCAGAGCGACTACTCGAGCGAGCGCACGTCGGACGTGATCAACATGTTCCTGAACGTGCTCTGGGGGACGCCGCCGATCGTCTACGGGGTGTTCGTGCTGACGATCATCATCGCCGCCGGCGCCCAGACGAGCCTGATCTTCGGGACGGTCGCGATCGCGATCTTCCAGTACCCGATCATGACCCGCTACGCCGACGAGGCGCTGCGGGCGGCTCCGGACACGGTCAAAGAAGCTTCCTACGGTCTCGGCGCGACGCGGTTCGAGACCGCCCGGATAACCGTTCGCGCGGCCCTACCGGGCGTCATCGCCGGGATCATCATGGGCTTCGCCCGCGGGATCGGCGACGCCGCCACGGTGCTGTTTACGGCCGGCCGGAGCACCCAGATGCCCGGCGGCCCGTTCGATCCCGCGACGACGCTGCCGATCCTCATCTTCGAGCAGGCGGCGTCGTTCAACGCCGAAGTCCGTTCGCACGCCTACGCGGCGTCGTTCGTCCTGATCGTCGCCGTGCTCGCGCTCGTACTCGCATCGAAACTCCTCGCGGGGAGATTCGCCCGCTTCGCACCAGGAGGGAGACACTCATGAACGACGATATCGCACTCCGAACCGACGACCTCGAGGTAACGTACACCGGAAACAGGGAAGTGACCGCGCTCGACGGCGTGAGCACCGAGTTCGCCGAGAACAAGCTGACGGCGATTATCGGCCCCTCGGGCTGTGGGAAGTCGACGATGCTGAAGGCGCTGAACCGCCTCCACGAGATCCAGCCCAACGCCGAGATCACCGGCGAGGTGTATCTGGGCGACGAGGGGATCTACGACACCGACGAACCCCTGCCCGAGATCAGGCGGCGAGTGGGCTACGTCCCCCAGACGCCGACCGCGCTACCGCTGTCGATCTACAACAACGTCGCCTACGGGGCGAAGATCCACGGCGACTACTCGAGCGACGAGCTCGACGAGCTCGTCGAGAGCTACCTGCGGAAGGTCAACCTCTGGGACGAGGTGAAGGACCGACTGGACGACCCCGGAGCCGAACTCTCGACCGGGCAGATCCAGCGGCTCTGTCTCGCCCGCTCGCTGGCCGTCGAGCCCGAGGTGTTGCTCTGTGACGAGGTCACCTCCGCGCTGGACCCGATCTCGGCCGAGCAGGTCGAGGAGACCCTCGAGGAGTTAAAGGAGGAGTACACCATCATCATGGTTACTCACAGCATGGACCAGGCCAAGCGGCTGGCCGACGACGTGATCTTCCTCTACCTCGGCGAACTCATCGAGGCCAACGACACGCGCTCGTTCTTCGAGGACCCCCAGCACGAGCGGACCCAGGAGTTCGTGAAGGGTCACACCGCGATCGACTACGACGACGAGCCCGACGAGGAGAACGTGACCGACGAGCAGCCGGTCACCACCCGCTAGTCGGTCGGTCCGGGTTCGCTGCGCTCGTTTTCGATCGTCGTCGCGTCTCCCGCTCGAGGGCCTCCTCCCGACGGCGGAAGACGAGAGCGGGACGCGGGCCCGGAGCGAGCTGCGGACGGTATCGACAGACGTTACCGCCGGCGCTTCGAAGCGCCGGACAGATGTCGTCCGGCCAGTGGCTCCCGCTCGGCGTAATCGTCCGATCCGACCGGGCCTCCCTCGAGCGCCGACCGAAAGGCGCCGGTATCGGTGCTCCCACCCGTCGCCGCGATCACTGCCTCCGACCGCGCTACTCACGATGAGCGTACGAGAACTTCTTCCCGGGCTGCTCGCGCTCTGTCTCGGCGCCGCGTTCGCTCGCGGCGTCGAGGGAGTCGTCGGCTTCAACGCCCTGCTCGTCGCTATCGCGGTCGGGTTCGTCGTCGCAAACACGGTCGGCGTCCCGAAGCGACTCGAGGCGGGGATCGCGACCCACGGCCTCTGGCTGGCCGCCGGGATCGTCCTCATGGGCGCGTCGGTGACGCTCGGCACCGTCCTCGAGACGGGCGCGCTCGTCCTCGCGATCGTCGTCTGTGTCTCCGCGGGAACGATCCTCACCGTCGAGTTGCTCGCACGAAACGTGTTCGGGATCACCGGCCGGCTCGGCTCGCTGCTGGCGGCCGGCTCGGGGATCTGCGGGGTCTCGGCGGTCGTCGCGGTCGCCGGCGCGATCCGGGCCCGGGAGAACCAGATCGCCTACGCCGCGGCGACGGTCCTGCTGTTCGATGCCGTGACGATCGTCGTCTACCCGATAATCGGCGATCTGCTCGGCCTCTCGGGAACCGTCTTCGGCGTCTGGGCCGGCGTCAGCATGTTCTCGACGGGGCCGGTCGTCGCCGTCGGCTTCACTCACTCGGAGCTCGCCGGCCAGTGGGCGACGATGACGAAGCTCGCCCGGAACGCCCTGATCGGCGTCGTCGTGCTGGCGTACGCGAGCTACTACGCCCGGTCCGGCGGCGGATCGCGGCCCTCGGCGAGGACGCTCCTCGAGGAGGTACCGACGTTCGTCCTCGGCTTCTTCGCGCTCATGGTCGTCGCGAGCGCGGGGCTGCTCTCGGCGTCCCAGCGGGCGGCGATCGAGGAGGGGTACGGCTGGCTGTTCCTGTTCGCGTTCGTCGGACTCGGAACGGAGATTCGACTCGCCGAACTCCGGAGCACGGGGCTGTTGCCCGCCATCGTCGTACTGACGTCGCTGGTGCTCGTCAGCACGCTCTCGCTCGTGGTGTTGCTCGCCGTCTTCTGAGTTACTCCGTCTCCCACTCGAGCCCGTACTCGGGAGCGACGTCCTCGGCGATCGACTCGAACCGATCGAGCGCCATCGACGGCGGGTGGGGGTGACGAGCGTCGATCTCCTCGGGAAGGTCGTCGTGGTACCGGACCTGGCTCTCGACGTCGTAAGGAAACTCGGTCTCGTCGACGCCGACGAACCCGTGCTCGTCGCGGGCGCGCGAGAGGACCTCTTTCCACTCCGCAATGGAGGCCAGCCCCGCCGACTCCATTCCGTGAGAGAACAGCGTCGAGCGGATCTCGTCGTAGGGATCGCTGTCGTCGAGGTACTCCTCGAGGTACTCCACATCCGAACGGGTGTTGAACGCGGTCCAGTAGGGGACCGACCCCGTCCGAAGCGTCCACCAAGGCTCGACCAGCGCGAACGACTGGACGAGCAGGCGGTCGACCGATCGGTCGCGGGCCTCGTAGCGCTCGCGGTAGCGGTCGGCGACGAACGGACTCAGCTCCCGCGGATCGTCGAACGCGAGCCGGCGGAGCTGGTACTCTCGCTTGTCGGCGATCCGCTCGAGGTCCTCGCGCAGGGCGGGATCGAACCCCCACTCGGCCTCCGGTACCCGTCGGTCGGGGTCGGGGACGTCCCACTCGCGTCGGTCGGCGCCCTGCAGGCGCAGGAAGTCGGCGACCTGCTCGCTGCCCTCGTAGTACTCCTCGGGCGCCAGCCCGCCACAGCCCCCGAGCTGGAAGGTGTGGCGGTCGCCGACGTCGATTACCGGCCAGTCGTACTCACACTCCAGCGAGATGACGGTGCCGCCGGGCTCGAGAACGGTGTCGAGGAACTCCTCGTAGGCCTCGCCCAGAATCTGGGACTTGACCCGGAAGTACGCCAGCTTCCGGACCATCAGCCGATCCTGGTTCGGGTCGTGCATCTGGGCCAGCGAGACGTCGGGGTTGGCCTCGAGGAAGTCGGGCGCGTGTTCGGCGCCCCACTCGATGTCATCGCGGATCTCGTCGGCGCCCATCGAGCGCCGGATCGGCAGGAGGAACGTCTGAGGCAAGAATGGCACTCCCAGCAGGGCCGCGAGGTGGACCGCCGCGCCGTTGCTCGAGCCGATTATCACGGCGGGATACCCCCGTTCGGGGTACTGGTCGACGACCCACTCCCGGAAGCGCTCGACGTCGATCTCGCCGAGGTCGTCGGGGTCGATCCCCTCGTTGGCCCCGCCTGTCGTGTAGATCTTCGCGCGGGTCTCCCTGGAGAGGCCGTTGACCCGCTTTGCGAGCGGCGTCAGTTTGGGGTGGATCATCCCCAGCCGCGGGAACTGCTCGCCCCGCAGGGAGCTGGCGGCCGCCCGGACGAAGACGGTCGTCGAGTCGAAGTTCGGCAGCCCGTGGGGGGTCGACTCCTCGTCGGCGAACAGCCGTGAGAGCCTCATCGATCGCTCACCTCGAAC
This sequence comes from Natronococcus roseus, assembly GCF_043677095.1. NCBI lineage: Archaea > Methanobacteriati > Methanobacteriota > Halobacteria > Halobacteriales > Natrialbaceae > Natronococcus > Natronococcus roseus. The sequence goes on along the minus strand of NZ_JBHLJR010000001.1, from coordinate 379,174 downwards.
CGTCGCACCGGTTCTGCCGTCTGCGGCGGAACCGGTCGTCGACCGTCGTCGATCATCGGTTGGTCGGAATACCACGGATCGGCGGATAGTACTGTGGCCGGCAGGATCGACCGCCGCGGGTCCCGGGGGCTCCGAGCGTGAGACGACACCCCTCGAGCGGGCGGTGGTACCGGACCCCAACCGGGCCACGTTTCCGCCAACTCAACCCTTAATCGGCGACCGCGAGAACCGCGACCGTGTTCGTCGTTCTGTTCTCGCTCGCCGATCGTCGGCTCTGGCGGGTCTGGAAGCGCGTGTTCGGCCTCTCCTGGCCCGTGATGGCCGAGCAGGTGTTGCGGACGCTGATGCGGACGACCGACATGATCGTCGCGGGCCTGTTCTCGCCGGCGGCGGTCGCGGCGGTCGGTCTCGCGGACATCTACGCCCGCTTTCCGCTGCGGTTCGGCATCGGCATCGGCGACGGCGCGATCGCGCTCTCGAGTCAGGACACGAGCGCCGACGCCACCGCGAATCGGGACGAAGCGGTCTCGCAGGCGCTGTTGCTCGGCCTGCTCGGGGGGATCCCGTTCATCGTCTTCGGGCTGTTGCTCAACGAGTACGCGATCTCGGTGCTGGGCGCGCTGACCGACGAGGGGGCGATGGACGCGGTCGTCGAGTACGGCAGCGTCTACCTGATGGTGATCATGATCTCGGCGCCCGCGATCCACGTCAACTTCATCGCGGCTCGCTCGATCCAGGGCACCGGCGACACGAAGACGCCGATGTACGTCAACGGCATTGTCAACGCGCTCAACATTCTCGCGACGATCGGGCTGGCGTTCGGGCTCGGCCCGCTGCCGGAGCTCGGCGTCATCGGGATCGCCGTCGCGACCGCGGCCGCCGACACGCTCGGCGCGACCGCCTTCCTCGCGATCCTCGCCACGCCGCGCAGCGGGATCCAGTACGTCGTCCCCCGACAGCTCGTCATCACGAAGCAGCTGATCCTGATCAGCTGGCCCCGGATCGCCGAGGGGGTCACGGAGATGTTCGCCGAGTTCCCGTTCAACGCGATCCTGCTGGCGTTCGGCACCGAGGTCAACGCCGCCTACCACATCGGCCGCCGGATGTACCAGCAGATCGCCTCACCGCTCGCGCGGGGGTACGGCGTCGCGGCGAACATCATGGTCGGCCAGTCGCTCGGCCAGGGCGAGGGGGCGACCGCCTACTACAACGGGCTGGCCGCGACGGCCCTGAGCACGCTCACCGTCGGCGGGCTCTGCGCTCTGCTGTTTACCTTCGCCGAGGAGTTCGTCCTCGTGTTCACGCGCGATCCCGCAACGGTCGGGTACGCGGTCGGCTTCGCGCAGGCCTACGCCATCACCGCGCTGTTGATCGCGGCCTACATCACGCTCGCCGGCTCGCTTCGGGGCGGCAGCGAGACGGTCGTCCCGTTCGTCTCGCGGGTCATCGGGACGTTCGTGTTCCTGCTCGGCTTCACCTACGTCGTCGGCGTCGAACTCGGCTACGGTGTCCTCGCGGCCTACGTCGCCATCATTCTCGACTTCGCGTTTCGGGTCGTCTACCTCGGCGTCGTCTTCTACCGGCGCCGGTGGGTCGAACGGGGCACCTCGATGATGCGCGAGCGGGGCAGCTTCGGCGACGGGTCCACGGACGCGGACGACTGACTGCCGGGCCGCGGAACTTACTTTACCGTCTCCGAGAAACGGTCGATCATGTCCGACGGAGAGTTCGAGGGCTACGGGGGGAGACACGTTCCGGAACCGCTTCGCGAGCCGCTCGAGCAGCTCGCGACCGCCTACGACGAGGTCGCCGGGACCGAGGCGTTCCAGGCCGACCTCCGGGACCACCTCGAGGAGTTCGCCGGCCGCCCCACGGCGCTGTACCACGCCCGTAATCTGAGCGAGCGCTACGGCGCCGAGATCTACCTCAAGCGCGAGGACCTGCTCCACGGCGGCGCCCACAAGATCAACAACGTGCTCGGGCAGGCGCTGCTCGCGAAGCGGGCCGGGCGCGAGCGGCTGATCGCCGAGACCGGCGCGGGCCAACACGGCGTCGCGACGGCGATGGCCGGCGCGCTGCTCGATCTCGAGACGGAGATTTACATGGGCGAAAAGGACGTCGCCCGCCAGGAGATGAACGTCTTCCGAATGCGGCTTATGGGGGCCGAAGTCAACGAGGTTTCGCGGGGCGATGCCGGGTTGGCCGACGCCGTCGACGCCGCCCTCGAGGACTTCGCCGAAAACGTCGACGACACCCACTATCTCGTGGGCAGCGTCGTCGGTCCCGACCCGTTCCCGCGGATGGTCCGTGACTTCCAGTCGGTGATCGGCCGGGAGGCCCGCGAGCAGTTCCGCGAGCGGACGGGCGACCTGCCCGACGCCGCGGTTGCCTGCGTCGGCGGCGGCTCGAACGCGATCGGGCTCTTTCACGCCTTCCGCGACGATCCCGTCGAGTTCTACGGCGCCGAGGGCGGCGGCGAGGGAAGCGACTCGGGCCGGCACGCGGCACCGCTGGCGAGGGGAAGAGACGACACCCTCCACGGGATGCGTACCAGGGTAATCGACGACGACGTCGAGGTCCACTCCGTCTCCGCCGGACTGGACTACCCCGGCGTCGGTCCCGAACACGCCATGTTCCGTGCCGTCGGCCGCTGTGAGTACACCGGCGTCACCGACGAGGCGGCGCTGGCGGCGTTCCGGGAACTCAGCGAGACCGAGGGGATCATTCCGGCGCTGGAGTCGAGCCACGCGGTGGCTCGAGCGATCGAACTCGCGGAGGACGGCGCCCACGAGACGATCCTGGTGAACCTCTCCGGTCGGGGCGACAAGGACGTAGAGACCGCAGCGCGGAAGTTCGACCTCTGAGGCGGATTGCTGTAACGATGGAGCCCCGGATCGCGGGACCGACGAGCCCGCGGGGTCGCAGTTCGTAATCGTCATACCGACTCGTCGCCAACCGACGCGTATGCGGATGGAACTGCGGGTGTGCAAGCACTGCTACACCGGGGAGCACGGGAACGAACAGAAGACCGCGATCACGACGGACATGGTCGCCTGCGCCGAGGCCGTCCGGGAGTACAAGGACCTCCTCTCGCTCGACGCGGTCTACATCACCAAGGTCGAAGCCGGCGACGTCGGCGGCTCCGAGGAGCTGCCGATCAACGTCGCAGGGATCGAAGACGACACGATCACGCTGCGGGACACCCAGCTCGTGATCGAGGACGAAGACGGGAGCGTCCTGGTCTACCCCGAGCCGGCGGACATCCTCGAGGTGTTGACCCGAAACCTCGACCAGATCAACGAACGAACCCGCCAGGACGTCGTCGTCGACATCTCGGCCGATAGCGCGGAACTGATTACCTGAGGCCGACGTCGTCCCCGGGACGAAGCGTCGCGCCGTCCCGTTCGCTTCCCGAGCACGGCCACGGACCCGGTTCCGACCGTTCCCGGTGGGTCCGAAGCCGCCGCTTCCGGATCTTTTCGTCACGACAGCTTTACAACCGTGCCATTGCTACCTGTTCGCGATGAATGAGGGCGCGTTTGTCTGTTCCTGCGCTGGGACCTGCGACATCGATCTCGAGGAGGCCAGAGAGGGGATCGAGGACGTCGAGGTCGCCGCGAGCTCGCAGCTGCTCTGCCAGGACAAGCTCGAGGCGTTCGAACAGGTGATCGAGGAGTACGAACTCGACGAGATGGTCGTCACCTGTCCCGAGGCCAAGGCCCAGGAAAAGATCGAGGCTGCGGCCGAGCGACAGGGGCTTCGGGCGGACAACGTCGAGTTCGTCGACCAGCGGGAGGGGGCGGGGTGGGTCCACGACCGCGAGGCCGCGACCGCCAAGACCGCGCGACTGGTCAACGCGGCGAACGCCGGCCGGGAGACCGAGCGGCGGCCTCGATCGAGCATCCACCGGGCCGACTACGACGTCGTCGTCGTCGGCGATCCGGACGCGGCCGCGGCGATCGCCGACTCCGCGGACGTGACGCTGCTCGCGAACGGCGAGGAGCTGGCGACCGCTGACGCCGACCTCGAGAACGTCGACGTCGAGCGGGGTCGCGTCGTCGACGTCGACGGCAAGTACGGCGAGTTCGAGCTGACGGTCGAGGCGCTCGTCACCGACGACTGCGTCTCCTGTATGAAGTGCGTCCACGAGGGACCCGACGGGATGGTCACCCGCTACCCGGTCGACATCGATCCCGAAGCCCCGGTCGGCGAGTGGGTGACGGTCTGTCCGACCGACGCCATCGAGATGGAGGGCGTCGAGCGGACGATCGAGTGCGATCAGGTGATCCACCCCGGCGGGGAGGGACCGATCGGCGGCCAGCGGGGCTATCACACCAAGTTCGACCCGGCGACGGTCAACGAGGTCGAACGTCTGCTCGGCGGGTTCGAGGGGATCGACTTCCTGGATCTCGAGATGGAGGTCTGTGCCGCCGGGACGGCCGGCGAGATGGGCTGTAACGAGTGCGTCGAGGCCTGTCCCCACGACGCCGTCGAGCGGGCCGCGATCGACGAGGTCGAGTTCCACCTCGACAGCTGCCAGAACTGCGGCGCCTGTACCAGCGCCTGTCCGACCGGGGCGACCCGGCTCCAGGAGCCGAACAACGAGCGCCTCGCCCGCGAGGTCGAGGCGCTGCTGGCCCCGACGGGCGACGACGGCGGGTTCGTCAGCGGACTGCTCGGGGGCTCGAGCGCGAGCATCGAGACGCCGATGATCGCGTTCGTCTGCTCGGAGCGCGCCCAGAACGCGCTTCGGGAGTACGGCCGCCTGGCGGCCGCGGGACGGGCCGATCTCGAGTATCCCCCGATCCTGCCCGTCTCGGTCAACTGCGCCGACACCGTCGGCGAGGCCCACGTCCTCCACGCGCTGGCGGCCGGCGCCGACGGCGTCGCGATCGTCGGCTGCGGCGGGAGCTGCCTCCACTCCGGCCCGGATCCGAAAGCCGAACTCGTCGAGCGGGTCAACCGGGCGACGGCGGATCTGGGACTGGGCGAGCGGGTCTCCTTCTTCGCGCCCGACCCCGACGAACCCGAGGCGTTCGTCGAGGAGGTCTCTCAGTTCGCCGTCACGGAGCTCGAGGCGTCGCCGATCCCCGCCGGCGAGCACGAGGCCGACGGCGAGATCGACGACCCCGAGCGGGAGAACCCGCCGTTCGACAGTCACGGCTGGACCCTCGAGAGCGTTCGCGCCATCCTCGAGCACGTCGAGCCCGAGCGGGAGGTGATCCGCGGGCTGAAGGACTTCGGGATCGTCGAGGTCGCGGAGGGCTGTACGCTGACGCCGACCTGTACGAGCTACTGTCCGACCGACGCGCTCCGGCGCACCGAGAACGGCCTCGACTTCAACCACGAGCGCTGCGTCAACTGCGGGCTCTGCGAGGAGGTCTGCGTCGAGAACGTCATGAGCGTCGAGGACGGGCTCGACCTGTCGCTGCTGCCGGAAAACAAGCTGGAGGAGCCGGATCCCGCCTGGGAGCGGGTGTACGAGGGGTCGATGCTGTCGTGTGCCGGCTGCGGAAAGCAGTTCACGAGCGAGGCGACCGCCGACGCGATCGAGGACCGTATCGGCGACGTCGTCGCCGACCTCGCCCCCGACTCCGAGGAGAGCATCTTCCAGTACTGTCCGGAGTGCCGAGCGCGGCTACTTCACGACGTCTAAGCGGCCCCACGAGAAGCGAGCGGCTCCAGTTTTCGAGGGGGCGTCGCCTCGACTTTCGTAGGGTCTGCTGTACCAAAATTCCGGAACGGCCACAGGACGGTTCGTGTCGCGTCAGAAACGGTTTACAGGAGTCCGTCTCATTCCGGATGTTCGATCGTCCAGTCGGCCTTCTCGGCGGCCGACGCGAGGGGGACGAACTCCCAGCCGGCGTCGTCGGCGATCCACTCCTCGTCGCTGCAGCCGACGACGACGGTCCGATCGGCGTAGAACATCGAGTCGGGCGTGACGTCCGCGAGGCGCTCGGCCGGGCCGGTCTCGGAGCCGCCGAAGAAGTCGAGTTCGATCCGCTCGTCGCGCTGGAACTTCCGGATCGCCGGCGTCGACACCGTGCCGACGATCCCGATCCAGTCGGCCCACCCTCTGGCGTCGCCGACGACGAACTGTGGATCCTCGAGCCGGTTGATCGCCTGGTAGGTAAACGCGAGAGTCATGTCGTCGGCCGCCGTCGCCTCGCCGTGATCGGTCGTTCGGGGCGTAGAATCGGCCGACGTCGATTCGTCCGTTCCCGATTCGGCCTCCGACTCCGCGTCCGAACTCCCGCCGGCGCCACCACCGCCGCGATCCTCCGGTACGCCGACCGGTCCTTCCGTCGCTCCCGGTACCTGGGGGACGCGCCGGGTCGGCTCTGTGTCGTCCCCGCCGTCGCTCTCGGACTCGCCATCAGTCGGCCCGTCGACGGACGCGTTGCTCCGGACGGGGTCCGACTCCTCGTCCGGATCGCCCTCGCCCCGCCAGAGCCAGTCGCCGTGGTTGGTGGTCTCGCCGTCGTCCTCGTCCTCGCCGACGTCCATGTCGTCGAGGTCGATGCTGTCGGTCATCGGCGACCGACGACCCCCTCGAGCCGGCTCCTTCCGGTTGCGGCTGCTGCCCTCACTCGCGGACGCACGGATCGCCGTTCGGGGCGTACCGCGGTCGGAACGCGTCGCGACCGGCCGATCGGTGCCGTCCTCGTCGTGGTCATCGTCCGTACTTCGCGCTGTAGTCGGATTAAATGCCACGGTGTCGTCGCTGCTGTCAAGAGACTGAACGGACGGCCACCTACCAAACGTTCTGATGAAATCTGTCTAACAAAAGCGCCGAATCGGTTCGGACCCAAAGGATTAATAACGTGAGTCACTGACGAACGATTCATGTCTCGGTCATCACTCGACCTTGATCGGCGAGGGTTCCTGAAAGCCGGCGCCGGCGGAACCCTCGCGGCTGCGGTCGGGGGACGAACACTGCTTCAACAGCGCGCCGCCGCCGACGAGGACGACGTCGTCGACCCCGAGGCGGGGGACGAACTGGTAAAGACCGTCTGTACGCACTGCTCGGTCGGCTGCGGGATACAGATGTCCGTCGAGGAGGACGCGGTCGTCGGCCAGGAAACCTGGGAGGACAGCCCGGTCAACCGCGGGGGACTCTGCTCGAAAGGAGCCTCGTTAACCCAGTCTGTCAACTCCGAACAGCGCCTGAAGCGGCCGTTGAAGCTCGAGGACGGCGAGTGGAACCAGATGGAGTGGGACGAGATCCTCGAGGAGATCACGGGTCGACTCGACGACATCCGCCAGGAGACCGGTCCCCACTCCACGATGTGGGTCGGATCGGCCAAACACAGCAACGAGGCCGCCTACCTGATCCGAAAGCTGGCCGCGTTCTACGGGACGAACAACATCGACCACCAGGCGCGGATCTGCCACTCGACGACCGTCGAGGGGATCGCGAACGTCTGGGGCGTCGGCGCCATGACGAACAACTCGAACGACATGCGCAACGTCGACGTCAACCTCATCATCGGGCACAACCCGATCGAGAGCCACCCCGTCGCCTGGCAGTACTTCCAGGAGGCCCAGGAGCGGGGCGGCAAACACATCGTCGCCGAGCCGCGCTACACCAAGACCGCGGCCGCGTCCGACGACTTCTACCAGTTCCGCTCGGGTACCGACGTCGCCTTTATTTACGGCCTGATCTACCACATCGTCGAGAACCTCGAGGCTCACGACGAGGAGTTCATCGAGAGCCGCGTGATGGTCGACACCTGGGAGGAGTTCCGCGACGACGTCCTCCCCGAGTACGACCTCGAGACCGTCGCCGACATCTGTGGCATCTCCGAGGAGGAGCTGATGGAGCTCGCCGAGGAGCTCGCGGACGCGGAGGTCAGCTGCGTCGAGTGGGCGATGGGCGGCACCCAGCACAACAACGCGACGGGGAACGTCCGCGCCTACGCGATGCTCAACCTGGCGCTCGGCCACGCCGCCCAGTCGGGCGGCGGCACCCCGATCTTCCGGGGCCACGACAACGTCCAGGGCGCGACCGACCTCGGCGTCGACTCGAGCACGCTACCGGGTTACTACGGGCTCGACGAGGACGCCTGGGAACACTGGGCCAACGTCTGGACCCAGACCGAGAGCACCTCCGGCGAGGTCAGCTACGACGACCTCCACGACCGGTTCCACGACACCGAGCTGATGGAGAAGAACGGGTTCACCGTCGCCCGCTGGTACGAGGGCGTCCTCGACGACGAGTGGGAGATCTACCAGCCCGACCCGCTTCGCGCGGCGATCTTCTGGGGGCACGGGCTCGCCTCGCTCACCGAGTACAAGAAGGTTCAGCGAGCGGTCAACGAGCTCGATTTCATCGTCAACGTCGACGTCTTCCCGAACCAGGTCGCCGAGCTCGCCGACGACGACACCGACGTCTACATGCTGCCGGTCTGTACGAACGTCGAGGAAGCCGGCAGCGTCACCAACACCGGCCGACAGATCCAGTGGCGTTCGCAGGCGATCGAACCCCGCCACGACTCCCGAACGGACTGGGGGCTGATGTGTGACTTCGCCGAGCGACTCGGCTTCGGCGAGCACTTCGACTACGACGAGGTCGAGGACGTCACCCGGGAGTGGAACCTCGGGACGCGATCGGTCGGGTACACCGGCCAGACACCCGAGCGACTCAAGGCCCACCAGCAGAACTCCGAGGTGTTCAGCGCCGAGGACATCCAGGCCGAGGTCGACGAGGACCACGAGCTTCACGGGGAGTACTACGGGCTGCCGTGGCCGTGCTGGCACGAGGACCACCCCGGGACGCCCATCCTCTACGACGACTCACTGCATCCCTCCGATGGCGGGATGGACTTCCGGGCGAACTGGTGGGACGAGGACGATCCCGACGTCGACCCCGAGGATCAGCTCCGGGATCCGTTCGAGCCCGACTGGTGGGACGGCGAGATCGAGGGGGTCCCGCAGTACCCGCTGTTCTCGACCGTGCTGCCCGACCCCGAGAACCCCGCCGCGGCGACGATCCCGGTCGAGGGCGCGTTCGACGAGGACACCTCGGTCGCCGACGTCGCCCAGCAGCTCGACGACGAGGGGTACGACATCGAACTCGACGACTACGAGGAGTTCGACAACCCACAACCCGACGCCCCGTGGGGCCGCGGTCGGGCCCGGATGAAGGCCTGGAACCTCACCGACGAGATCCCGGTCCACCGCGAACCCGCGGTGACGCCCCGGCCCGACCTCGTCGAGGACTTCCCGTGTAACGAACGCGTCGAGGACCACTGGCGCGTCGAGCTCGACAACGCCGGCGTCCAGCAGGACAACATCGACGCCATCGACGAACTCGTCGAGGTCGGCGACGTCGACCCGCTGGTGCTCACCTCGGGTCGACAGGTCGAGCACAAGGGAGCCGGCGCGGTAACCCGCAGTACGAAAGGGACCGCCTCGCGGGCCCCGATGATGTACCTCGAGATCCATCCGGACGTCGCGGCCGAGATCGACGTCGAGGAGGGCGACTGGATCGTCGTCACGACGCCACACGCCGAGATGCTCGTCCAGGCCAGGCCGACCGGACGGGTCGCGTCCGACCACGCGTTCGCCCCCTATCACTGGAGCGGTATCCTCGAGGGCGAGCGGGTCATGGATAGCGTCCCCGACGGGATGGAGCCGCTGGTGATCGGCGAGTCGATCAACTGCGGCACGGCGCCGGCCTACGACCGCGAGACCCAGATGCAAGAGACCAAGACGACGCTGTGTAACATCAGGGTCGCCAACGACGACGAGATCCCCGAGCTGTCGGATCGACAGATCAAGTGGCAGGAACAGCGCATGGATCGGAACAAGCGATAGGTGAGATCAAATGAGTACACAAGAATCTAACAGCGGACCGGCACGAGTCATCCCGAACTGGGAGTCATGTATCGACTGCGGGGCCTGCGAGGTCGCCTGTCAGCGGACCTGGGACCTCCCCCCGGAGAGCGACCGAATCCAGGTCGTCGCGCTCGGCCACGGGACCGAAGAGGAGGCAAACAAGCCGATGCAGTGTTACAACTGCGTCGAGGCACCCTGCGTCGAGGTTTGTCCGACCGACGCGTTGCGCATCCGGGACAGCGGCAGCGTCCGCGTCAAAGCCGACATGTGTATCGGCTGTCACTACTGCGGCGTCGGCTGCCCGTTCGGCGCACCGCAGTACCCGGACGCCGAGGTTCCCGAGGCCGAGGAGGCCGAGCCGATGGGATCCCGAAGCGGCGGCCTGATGGACAAATGTACGACCTGCGAGCCGCGCCAGGAGGAGGGGCTCGAGCCCGCCTGCTCCTCGGAGTGTCCGACCGACGCCTTGCTGTTTGGCACGCCCGAGCAGCTCTCCGAGAAGCTCGACGAGGACGGCGTCTCGACGCCGTTCAACGACGAGGCCGCCGAGATCGTCTTCGGCGAGGACGCGGACGAGATCATGGGGGACTAACCGCCGATGGCAACCGAAGTCACGTTCGACCTGCCGTACTCCCAGTGGAACTGGCAGATCGGCGTCTACATCGCGATGATCGGGATCGCCAGCGGAGCGTACCTGATGGGGTACGTCGCCGACCTCCTGGCCTCGCGGCGAGACGCCCGCGGGCACGGCCAGGTCGCGAAGTACGGCTACCTGGTCGGACTGCTCGGACTGGTGATCGGGCCGCCGATCCTGCTGTCACACCTCGCGACGCCGTTCCGGGCGATGCTGATCCCGCTGACGATGACGAACTTCGACTCGTGGATGACCATCGGCGCGTACCTGCTCGGCGGACTCGGGCTGGGAGCGTTCCTGATGTTCGCCTGGGTCGCGTTCGGACGGAGCCGACCGCACGCACCCGATCGAGCCGACTCCGGCGCCGTCGCGGCCGACGGCGGAACCGAGCGCGACGCCGCCAGAGCCGCAACCACCGACAGGACCGACGGGCTGCGCGGCGTCGCCGACCGCGTCGGGCTGCTCGATCTCGTCGACTCGCTCGCCGACACGACCCGTCCCTCGGAGACGGTTCGGCTCGCGCTCGGCGGCGTGTTCTCGATCGCCGCGGCCGGCGTCCTGATCTACTCGGCGATGGCCTACGGCTCCGGAATGACCGAGCGGGTCGCGCTGTGGGACAAGACGTTCCTGCTCCCGGTCCAGATCTTCAGCGGCCTCGGCGTGGGACTGGCCGGAGCGGTCGGGCTGGCGGCGGTGGCTGGCCGAAACCCCGGCCGCGCGATCCGGCAGTACTCGCTTGTGACCGCCGGACTGCTGGCAGCGACGCTGGCGATGGTCGTCGCGACGATCGTCCTGTTGCCCGAGCAGAGTCCCGCAGCGGAGGCGGGGATCAATAACCTGCTCACCACCTACGCCGTGCCGTTCGTCGGTCTCGCCGTGATCGGCGGGCTGGTCGTCCCGATCCTGCTGTCGGTCGGCGCGGTCGTCGGCCAGCGACGCGACGCCCTCTCGCCGACAGCGGCGACGGCGACGTACGCTACCATTGCGCTCCTCGCGGTCGTCGGCAAGATCGCGCTGGCGCTGAGCTACCTGCTCGCCGCCGAGTTCGAACCGCTCATCCTGCCGCTGTAGGCGGGCTCGAGCCAACTGTTTTAACCCGATCTACACCCTCGTACCCAGTATGACACGGACCAGCGACCCCACGAGCGAACTCGCAGATCTGTACGCGTTCCTCTCGGGCGTTCTCGCGGATCCGCCCGACGAGACGGCCGTCGAACGGCTCAGCGCCGAACAGCTGCCGCGGCAGGCGTCGCCCCAGGCGCTCGACACGGGCTACCAGCTGCTCGACAAGTGGCGAGCCAGGGTCGACGACCCCGAGGCGGAGGCGGCCGAGCTGAATCGGATCCACACCCGCCTGTTCGTCGGACCGCGTCCGCGGATGCAGATTCACGAGTCCTGGTACGCCGACGACTACCTCGGCGAACCGCTCGCGGCCGTCAAGAGTTCCTACCGCGACCTCGGCATTCGGCCGTCGACGGAACTCCGCGAGGAAGCCGACCACGCCGCCGTCGAACTCGCCGCCCTCGAGATCCTGGCCCGTGGAGGCAACGACGAGTACCGACGGGCCTTCCTGCAGGCCCACGGCTGGTGGCTGCGGGAGCTGGCCCGCGACATCCAGGAGATGACCGACAACCCCTTCTACGAGGGCGTCGGCTGGCTGCTCGAGGGGGTTTTCCAGGCCGACACCTACCTGCTCGGCCTCGAACCCGACGACCTCTCGCCGGGCTACGGGCAGCTCTCCGCGAACGGCGAGTAGCGCGGCTTTTCTCCAATCGACGCGGCACCTGCCACAGCGCACAGAAGTAGTAGCCGACGCTACAGTCCCTCGAGGTCGAGTCGCTCGAGGGTTCGGTCGGTCGGGACGCCGTCGTCCCACCCCCGGCGCTCGTAGTACCGCTCGAGGGTCTCCTCGAAGCCGGCCGCGTCGATCGCCGCGCCGTCGTTGGGGCCGCCCTCGAGCGGTTCAGTGAGCCGCTGGGGAAGGGTGTCGTCCTCGCGGGTAAACCCCTCGCGGCAGTTGAAGAGGCGGATCAGCGTCCAGACGCGTTCGCCGACTCGGCGGAGCTCCTCGGGGCTGTACTCGCGATCGACGGCCGCGAGCCAGTCCGCACCCAGCGTCGCCGAGAGGGCCTCGCCGAAGAAGTCGTCGGCGATCAGGCTCCAGAGCACGGCGCGGCGGTCCTGCTCGGCGATCACCCTGTTCACGCGGTCGACGTCGCTCCAGTCGGTGCCGCCCAGCGCCTCGACCTCCACCGGTCGCGCGCGGCGGTGACAGGCGCCCCGGTCGCTGGTCGCGTACGCCAGCGCCATCGCGGACGCCCCACGGGGATCGTAGGCCGGCAGCGCCATCCCCTTCACCGAGGGGATCAGGTCGTCGCCGCCGTACTCGGCCGCGGCCGCGTCGACGCCGTCGGCGAGCGTCTCGCCCAGCGGGCTCGAGCGGTGGGTAATCTCCTCGATCAGCTCGCGGGCGCCCGCCTCGTCGCCGAACTCGAGGTCGCGGTCGATCAGCCCGGTCTCGCTCGCGCGGATCGCCCAGGCGACGGCGTTGCCCCCCGAGATGACGTCGAGCGCCAGTCGGTCGCAGACCGATCCCAGCGTCGCGACGGCGTCGAAGTCGTCGATTCCCAACCCGGCGCCCAGCGAGATCGGGGTCGATCCCCGCGGGACGCTCTCGCCGTCGTCGCTCTCGACCTGGAACCCGCCCGGAACCGGCTCGTCGGCTCGCTCGCGGTCGTGGGCGGCGTCGCGGACGGCCTCGATCCCGATCCCGTCGGCGCCGTCGAACCGGCCCTCCTGCCAGCCGCGGGTCGGCAGGACGCCGACCTCGTTCGCGAAGTCGAGCGTTTCGACGGTCTCGCTGGCGGCCTGCCAGCGGCCGGTGTCGTCGGTCGCGAACGCCTCCTCGTACCGTCGGTGGAGCTCGCGGAGGTCCGCGCCGAGTTCCGGCGGGTCGTTGCGAGCGACCAGCGCCTTCAGCCGCTTCGCGCCCATCACCGCGCCCGCGCCGCCCCGACCGGCGTGGTGGTCGCCGCCGTCGGAGGCGATCGTCGCGTAGGAGACCCCGCTCTCGCCCGCGGGGCCGATGCAGGCGACCGCGGCCTCGCCCGCTCGCTCGTCGGTCTCGCGGGCGTCGAGCCCCCACCAGTCTTCGGCCGACGTGATCGAGACCTCGCCGTCTTCGATCTCGAGTCTGACGGGACGGTCCGCCCGACCGGTGACGAGGATCCCGACGTGGTCGCCCAGCGAGCCCGCGAGCCGTCCGGCCATCGAGCCGCCAGCGTATGAGTCGAGAAAGGCCCCGGTTAGCGGCGATTTGGTGACGACGACCGAGCGTTGCTCGCCGGGCAGGAGACCGGTCAGCGGCCCCGTCAGAAACAACAGGACGTTGTCGTCGCCCAGCGGGTCCGTCCCCGGCTCCAGCTCCTCGTAGAGGTAGCGGGCGCCGAGTCCCTTCCCCCCGACGTACTTTCGGCGCCACGACTCCGGTACCGATTCGGACGCGACGGACTCGGCCGCGAGATCGACGCGGACGAGAGTCTCCCCCGTTTCCATGCAGTCCCGTAATCGTAACCGCCGAGCGATAGTTAAAGCTCTCGGCTGCGAGCGCCGTCGGTCGGACTCATACTGTCTGCTGTAAGTCATTTCCGGTGGGACCGCGATCCGTCCTGCGGTCCCACCGGTAAATCGTTACAGCAAACCGTATCAGACGACATCGACGACCCGATCCTCGAGCAACTGCGCGAGAACGACCCGGGGCACGTCCCGTCGGTCGCGGATCTCGTCGGCGATCTCGCGGGCCGTCTCCTCGAGTTCGGGGGTGTCGACCATGTTCACGAGCGGGATCACCGTCGCGCCGTCGGGAACGTCCTTGCAGCCGCCCCGGTCGCTCGTCACCACGGTCGCGACGTCGCTCGCCGAGATCCGATCGCCGGGATCGAGGTCGGTGATCGCCGCGACCCGCTCGGGGCGGTGGACGTGCTCCTCGGCAAGTCGCTCGCCGACGATCTTCGCGCTCGCGATCGGGACGACGACGTCGGTCGCGGTCGGAAGCTGGGGCTCGTCGTCGTTGGGCGCCTTGAACCAGCGGGTGCGGGCGCCGTCGGCCTTGACGACCACCGACATCTCCGGTCCGAGATCTGCCACGAAGTCGTCGACCGTTTCGGGATCGTAGCCGAGGTAGCGGTCCGATCCCTCGCGGCCGGCGACGAGACCGATCGGCCACGCCTCCGCCGAGTCGATCGCCTCGAGCGGGCGATCCGTGACGATCACGTCCTCGACCTGTTCCTCGAACGGCGGGATGCGAACGGTGGCGGTGACGACCGCGCGCTCGAGTCGGTCCGCGAGCGCGTACAGCGTCGACTTCTTGCCGCCCGCGCCGACGACGCAGGTGACGTTGCCGCGGGCGGTCAGCGCCTCGGGAAGATCCATATCGATACCCGAACATTGGAGCGGTCGCACTTGTAGCTGCGTGTCCGACCGACGCGACGGCGGCGGGAGTTGCACCCGCTGGTTCGCGTCCGTCGTCTCGCCCACGCGATCGGCGAGGACACGATTGGCGAGGATCGCCCGCTCGAGTCCCTGCCGTCAGTCGTCGTCGTCTTCGTCGTCTTCGTCGTCTTCGTCGTCTTCGTCGTCTTCGTCGTCATCGTCCTCATCATCGTCATCGTCGTCGTCCGCTTCGTCGTCCTCGTCTTCATCGTCGTCACCATCATCTGCCTCGTCATCGTCATCCGCTTCGTGGTCATCGTCGTCATCGTCGTCGTCGGTCGCCGATTCGTTCCCGTCGGTTTCGTTGTCGGCCGTCTCGTTCCCGCCGGTCCCGTCGTCGGTTTCGTTCCCGTCGTCCTCGAGATCCTCCCAGTCGAGTTCCGCCGTCTCGTCGTCGTCACCGCCTCCCTCGTCCGCCGTCTCGTCGTCGCCCCCTTCATCCTCGGTCTCGTCGTCCGAATCGGTGGCGTCGATCATCTCGGCGGGATCGTCCTCCAGTCCCGGCAGGTCCTCGGTCTCCGCGTCCGTCTCGGCGCTCGAGGCGTCGCCGCTGACCCCGAGCCCGAGGGTGACCCCGGCGATCGTCATCCCGAAGACGACGAGGACGGCGACCGCCGTGACGAACACCGCTCCGACGGATCCCCCGTCCGGCTCCCGGTCGTACCCGCGCGTTCCCGACATCGTACTCGACGTACGCACCCTGATCGGTATTGTTAAGCACCGCAAACCCTCTGTCGTCCGACACGTGACGATGGTGCCGACCGGTCGGCCTCGCGTCGCCGAACGTAGGCGGCGACTACCCGAGCCGAGCGCCGAGTTCCGGACCGAAACGACTACCGGGCCGCGTTCGTACCACCGACCCATGGGACGCTACGACATCGAACGCTACCTCAACGTTCGCAGCGCCTACGGGGCCTCCTTCGGTCCCGAGGGCGAGCGACTCTCCTTCCTGATGGATACGACCGGCACCGCCCAGGTCTGGACGCTCGAAGGGCCCCGCGAGTGGCCCGAGCAGCGCACGTTCTACGACGAGCGGGTCACCTTCGCCTCCTGGTCGCCCGAGCGGCCCGAGCTGATCTTCGGGATGGACGAAGGCGGCAACGAGCGCGCCCAGCTCTACCGGCTCGACGCCGACACCGGCGAGATCGAGAACCTGACCGCGATGCCCGACGCGAAACACCGGTGGGGCGGCTGGAGCCACGGCGGCGACCGCTTCGCGTTCGCCTCCAACCGTCGCGACGAGTCCGTCTTCGACATCTACGTCCAGGATCGGGACACGATCGGAGACGAGGCTCGGCTCGTCTACGAGGGCGACGGCTGGCTCTCGCTGTCGGGCTGGAGTCCCGACGACTCCCGGCTGCTGGTCTCGCAGGCGTACTCCAACTTCGATCAGGACCTGTACGTGCTCGACCTCGAGACCGAGGAACTCGAGCACCTCACGCCCCACGAGGGCGACGTCCGCTATCAGAGCGCGAGCTGGGCGCCCGACGGCGAGGGGATCTACCTCGTGACCGACGAGGGCGACGCCGACACGCTCTATCTCGCGTACCTCGACCTCGCAAGCGGCGAGCTCGAAACGGTCGTCGACGACGGGGAGTGGAACGTCGACGGGATCGCGCTGGACGACGAGACGGGCCGGTTCGTCTACTCGAAGAACGTCGAGGGCTACACGGAGCTCACCGTCGGCGAGTTCGACGCCGACGAGCCGACCGAGTTCGAGACCTTCCCGGAACCTGATCTGCCGGGCGGGGTCGCCGGCGGCGTGAGTTTCGATCCCGACGCGGAGCGCTTCGCCATCTCGACGACCGGGGACACGGTCAACACGAACGCCTTCGTGGTCGACGTCGAGACCGGCGAGGCCGAGCGCTGGACCGCGGCGCCGACGGGCGGGATCCCGCCCGAGACGTTCGACGAGTCCGAACTGGTCCGCGTCGAGAGTTTCGGCGTTGACGGGCAAAGCCCGTCCGCTCGTGGGACTCCGTCGGAGTCCCACGCTGGGCTGGAAGTGCCCGGCTTTTTCACGCTCCCCAGCGAGGACGAGGCGAGCGAAACCGAGAGCGACGAGGGCGTCCCCGTCATCGTCGACATCCACGGCGGCCCCGAGAGCCAGCGCCGGCCCTCCTTCTCGAGCGTCAAGCAGTACTTCCTCGACCGGGGGTACGCCTACTTCGAGCCCAACGTCCGCGGGTCGGCGGGCTACGGCGCCGACTACGCCGCCCTGGACGACGTCGAGAAGCGGATGGACTCCGTGGCCGACATTCGGGCCTGCGTCGAGTGGCTACAGGGCCACGAGGCGGTCGACCCCGATCGGATCGTCGCCAAGGGCGGCTCCTACGGCGGGTTCATGGTGCTCGCGTCGATGACGGAGTACCCCGAGCTGTGGGCCGCCGGGATCGACATCGTCGGCATCGCCAACTTCGTCACGTTCCTCGAGAACACCGGTGACTGGCGCCGCGAGCTACGCGAGGCCGAGTACGGCAGCCTCGAGGAGGACCGGGAGTTCCTCGAGGCGATCTCGCCGACGAACAACATCGAGCACATCGCGGCGCCGCTGTTCGTCCTCCACGGCGAGAACGATCCCCGCGTGCCGGTCGGCGAGGCCGAACAGATCGCCGAGCAGGCAAAAGAGCAGGGCGTCCCGGTCCGAAAGCTGATCTTCGAGGACGAGGGCCACGGCTTCTCGAAGCTCGAGAACCGCATCGAGGCGTACTCGGCGATCGCGGAGTTCCTCGACGAGCACGTCTGAGGACGGCTCTCTCCTCTCGGTTCGAGCGCGTCTTTCAGGAAGATTTACAGTTCACTGACCGAACGTTCGATCGTGCCCGCTATCGAAACGACCGCCCTGACCAAACGCTACGGCGAGGACGTCCTCGCCGTCGACGACCTCGACCTGACCGTCGAGGAGGGAGAGATCTTCGGCTTTCTGGGCCCGAACGGCGCCGGGAAGTCGACGACGATCAACATGCTACTCGATTTCGTCCGACCGACGTCGGGGTCTGCGACGGTGCTCGGCTACGACGCGCAGGACGACCCCGGTTCGATCCGCGATCGAATCGGCGTGCTTCCGGAGGGGGCGACCCTCTACGAGCGGCTGACAGCCCGCGAGCACGTCGAGTGGGTCGCTGACACGAAAGGAGTCGAGACCGACGTCGACGCGACCCTCGAGCGCGTCGGCATCCTCGCGGACGCCGACCGACCCGCCGGCGGCTTCTCGAAGGGAATGCGCCAGCGTCTCGGCCTCGGAATGGCCCTGATCGGCGATCCGGACCTGCTCGTCCTCGACGAACCCTCCTCGGGACTGGACCCGACCGGAATTCAGGAGATGCGCGAGCTGTTGCGCGCGGAGGCCGACGACGGTACGACCGTCTTCTTCTCGAGTCATATCCTCTCGGAGGTCGAGGCGGTGTGTGACCGCGTCGGCATCATGAACGGAGGTCGTCTCGTCGCGCTGGACAGCATCGAGGCCCTCCGGGAGGAGGCGACCGGCGGAGCGACGATCGAACTCGAGCTTGCGACGCCGGCCGACCCCGACGACCTCGGTCTCGGAAGCGTCGCCGGCGTCTCCCGATCGGCCGTCGAGGGACAGACGGTGACTGCCGTCTGCGAGGATCCGACGGTGAAAGTCGACGTAGTTCGTCATCTCGACGGGCGGGCGACGGTGACTGATATCATCTCAACCGACACCTCCCTCGAGGAGCTGTTCAACCGCTACACCGACGGAACCGGAAGCTCCGGTGCGGTCGAGACCGCAGACGAGCCCGAACCGGGCGAACGAGAGGTGACCGCATGAACGTCCTCTCGGTCGCCAGGCGGGACTTCCTGACCGTTCGACGCGCCAGGCTGGTCTGGGTTCCCGTCGTGCTCTACGTCCTGTTCATGTTGCTTTTCTACTGGGGGCAGAGCAACGCCGCGAACCCGGACTTCTACGTGATCATGTTCAGCCTCGCGACGGTCGGGGGCGTCCTGCTCGTTCCGCTGGTCGCGCTGGTCGCGGCCTACCTCTCGATCGCCGGCGAGCGCGGCTCGGGCAGCATTCGGTACCAGCTCAGCCTTCCCGTCTCGCGGACCGACGTCGTCCTCGGCAAGCTGCTCTCTCGAGCGAGCGTCGTGCTCGGTTCGCTGCTCGGAGCGTTCGCGCTCGGCGTCGTCGTCGCCTGGACGCTCGTCCCGGAGATGACCGTCGAGTACGGCGACTACGCCGCCTTCGTCGGGCTCACGCTGCTGTACGCGCTCGCCTACGTCTCGATCGCCGTCGCGATTTCGGCGGCGACCGCGAGCCGATCACGGGCGATGGGCGGCGCTATCGGCTTTTTCTTCGCGTTCAACGTCGGCTGGAACTTCCTCCCGGTCGGCCCCGCTTACATGGCCGAGTTCGTCCTCGAGGAACTCGGTCTGAGCTACGCCGACGAACACATCGAGTTCATCTTCAGCCTCAGTCCGACCGGCGCTTACCTCAACGGGCTCGGACTTGTCTTTCCCGACGCGGCGATGGGCGGGGGACAGGCCGCGAACGGGTTCGACGCCTTCTACGTCCAGGACTGGTTCATGCTCGTGCTCCTCGCGGGCTGGGTCGTCGTCCCGCTCGCAGCAGGGATCTGGCGGTTCCGTCGCGCCGATCTCGGCTGACCTCTCGAGACGCCGAACACACACTCGAGAGAGACATTCAGGACTGCGATTCCACCGACGTTTTTAGCGTCCGATCTGTAGGAGCGCCCATGCAGTGGCGGCGAGCGGTCGCCGGACTCGTCGTTGCAGTCGGCGTCGTGGGACTGTTCGTCTCCGGAGTCGGCTGGAACGAGGTGCTCGAACACGTTCGAGCGGCGCATCCAGCCGCGCTCGCAGCCGCTCTCGTCGCGGGTCTCGGAATGCTCGCGCTTCGGGGCGCGCTGGTCAAACGGCTGCTGGCGCCGATCGACGGCGCGGCGAGCGGAACGACGTTCGCGACGGCGTACCTCTCGGGCTACTTCGCCCGGAGTGCCCTCCCGTGGGGTCGCTCGACCGGAACGCCCGTGATGGCGTTCCTGCTCGCACGGGACTCCGACTCGGAGTTCGAGGACAATCTCGCGGTCGTCGCCGCCGCGGAGGGGTTCAACCTCGTCGGCAGTCTGGTGCTCGCCGGAATCGGCGTCGCGATCTTCGCCGTCGTCGGTAACGGCTCGGTCGACACCGTTATCGGCAGCCTCGCGGTCGCCGGCGGTGGCGGACTGCTCACCGCCGGAGCCGTTCTCGTCGTCTTCAACCGCGGCGTCGCGAGGCGCGTCTCGTTCGGGCTCGCCGCCCGCTGTGAGACCGCCGTCGGCTCCCTCCCCCGGCTGCCGTCGATCGAGGGACGGCTCACGAACCGGATCGACGGCTTCTTCGGAACGCTCGAGGCGATCCAGGCCTCGCGGCGCACGCTCGTCGCCGCGTTCGGAATCGCGGTCGCGAGCTGGGTGCTCAACGCCTTACCCCTGTACTTCGGGCTGCTCGCGCTCGGGGTCGACGTTCCGCTGGCGCTGGTGCTCGTCTGTGCGCCGCTGGCCTCCTTCGGCGGGATCGTTCCCCTCCCCGGCGGTAGCGGTGGGATCGAGGTCGTGCTGGCGAGCCTGCTGGTTGCGACCGCCGGGGTTCCGGCCGACGTCGCGACCGCGGGGGCGATCCTCTACCGACTGACCACCTACTGGGCCCACTTCGCGATCAGCGGCTGCGTGGCCGTGCTGGTCTCGGTGTTCGGCACGAAGCCCGCGCTCCCGATCGATCGCGGCCTTTAGTCGATAACGCCCGTCTTCGTCGCGACCTCTCGAGCGGCCCGCTCGTTCATTCCGTTCCCCAGGATCGTGTAGCGGTCGCGGATCTCGTGGCAGGTCGTCAGCGCCTCGATCACCGTCTCGTCGTCGATGCCGAGTTCGGCTGCCGTCGTCGGCGCGTCGATGCTGTCGAGTGCGTCCCGAATGTCCTTCCAGATGCCTCGCTCGCCGCCGTGAAGGTAGGCGGTTACGATCGAGCCGACCCCGACCTGGTGGCCGTGCAGTGCCGTTCCGGGCGCGAGCCGATCGAGCTGGTGGGAGAAGAGGTGTTCGGCGCCGCTTGCGGGTCTCGAGGAACCGGCGATGCTCATCGCGACGCCCGAGGACATCAGCGCCTTGGTGACGATCCAGGCCGACTCCTCGAGGCCGGGGCGGACGTGGTTGGCGTTGTCGACGAGGATCTCGGCGGTCATCTCCGAGAGCGCGGCGGCGTACTCCGAGTACTCGACGTTCTGAAGCCGGCGGGCGAGGCGCCAGTCCATGACGGCGGTGTAGTTCGAGATGATGTCGGCACAGCCCGCGGTCGTCAGCTCCCAGGGGGCCTCCGCGAGGACGCCGGTGTCGGCGATCACGGCGAGCGGCGGTTCGGCGGCGACGCTGTGGCGGGTGTCGCCGTCGGGCACCGAGCCGCGGTTGCTGACGATCCCGTCGTGGCTGGCCGCGGTCGGCACGGAGAGAAACCCCATCTCGAGGTGCTCGCTGGCCATCTTCGCGATGTCGATCGCCTTCCCGCCGCCGATGCCGACGAGGTACGAGACCTCTTCAGCCTCGGCCGTCTCGATCACTTCCTCGACGGCGTCGAACGACGCGGACTCGACGGTGACGACCGCCGGCTCGACCCCGATGGCCTCGAAGTCGGCCACGATCGGTTCCGCCGCGACCCGACGCGGCGTCGGGCTGGTCACGAACAGCGGCCGTCCCTGCAGGTGGAGTTCGTCCACGGCGTCGACGACGTCCGACAGCACGTCGTGGCCGACGATGACGTTCCGCGGAAGGCGAATCCACGTCGACTTCTCGAACATACGGTAGCTGAGTCACCACCGGGATATACGTGTTGTTGCTCGCCGACACGACCGACGGCGAGGACTCGAGGGTCGATCGAAGTCAGAAGGTGTCGAGAATGCCCAGCACGCGCTCCTCGCTCTCGCGGTCGGGCTCGTGTTCGCTCCCGTCGCGGTCGCTCTCGAGGTGGTCCGCGACCGAGCGGGCCATCGCCTCGTCGACCGGCGTCGACTCCCAGCCCAGGGCCGCGAGTTTGGCGGTCGAGAGGACGTGGGGATACTCCCGGTAGAGGACGTAGTCGTCGGGCTCGATGGCGCCCGCCTCGAGTTCGCGGGGGCCCGCAGTGACGACCTCGACCGAGGTGTCCAGTACGTCGGCGATCAGTTCGAGGGTCTCCTCGAGCGTGGCGAGCCGTCGGTCGCCGACGTTGTAGGCCTCGCCGGCGTCGCCATGTTCGGCGACGATCCGCAGAGCGCTGGCGACGTCCTCGACGTACGCGCGGTGCCAGACGTTCGTCCCGTCGCCGGGGACGACGACCCGGTCGAAGCGGTTGACGCGGTCGATCCAGAAGTCCAGTCGTTCGGTGTAATCGTGGGGGCCGTAGACGATGCAAGGCCTGACAGCCATGGCCCGGACCCCGCGCTCCGCCGCGGCGAACACCGCCCGATCGCCCTCGGCCTTGCGGGGACCGTAGGTCGCGCCGGAGTCGTCGACCGCCTGCTCCGGACTGCAGTCCGCGAGCGGGGTCTCGTCCTCTCGCTTGGGAATCTCCTCGCGGCCGTAGGCCGCTCCGCTCGAGACGAAGACGTACGCCTCGCAGTCGTCGAAGATCCGGGTTGCCGCCTGGACGTCCTTCGGGTAGTAGGCGACGCAGTCGAAGACGGCGTCGGGATCGACCTCGAGGGCGGCCGCCTCAAGCGCCGAGTCGTTCGTTCGGTCGCCCTCGATCCGACGGACGCGGTCGTCGTCGGCGAAGGGGTTCTCGTGGCTCCCCCGGTTGAGGATCGTCACGTCGTAGCCGTGCTCGAGCAGCTCCTCGACGAGGTGGCGACCGATGAAGCGCGTGCCGCCGATAACGAGTGCGTCGTCCATGTGCGGTCGTCGTCGCTGGAACGGAAAACGGTAGCGAAGCCGACGGTTCGGGCGAAACGTCGTGGCCGGGCGCGGCGCTCGAGTCGAGTCGGCGACGTTTTGGTCGGGGCGAGTCGAGATCGGGTATGGGCGGCACTTACGTCCTCGCGATCGGCGTCGATCGACCGCTGAGCCTCGAGGTCGGCGCGCTCGGCGAGCGGGAGTTCGCGGCCGGAACCTACGCCTACGTCGGCAGCGCGTTCGGCCCCGGCGGGTTCGCTCGCCTCGATCGCCATGGTGAACTGGCTCGAGGGGAACGCGACGTTCGCCACTGGCACGTCGACTACCTGCTCGGTCACGAGGCGACGACCCTCGCCGCGACCGCACGATTTCCCGACGCGGACAGGGAGTGCGAACTCGCCGGTGTGCTTCCGGGCGAAACGGTCCCCGAGTTCGGCGCCTCGGACTGTGACTGTCGGTCACACCTGCTCGAGACCCCGAGTCTCGAGACGTTGCTCGAGGCGGCCACGGACGCGGGGGGCGTCTTCGAGGACGCCGCCGACGAGTCGTAGGACACTCAGACTGCCTCGACACGTTCGAAGAGGTACGTTCCGATGGCGACCGTGATCGTCGCCGAGACGAGCAGAGCTCCGAGATCGAGCGCGATCGGGAACTCGGAGGTACCGATCAACGCCGCCCGCAGCCCGTCAACACCGTAGGTCAGTGGGTTAGCGTAGGCCAGCAGCTGTACCGGTCCCGGCAGGCTCGAGACGGGGTAGATCGCCCCCGAGAGGAAAAACAGCGGGAAGATGACGAACTGGACGACGAGGCCAAACCCCTCGCTGTCGCTGAACTGCGAAGCGAGCGCGATCCCGAAGCCGACGAACGTGACCGCGATCAGGACGAGGAAGACGACGGCCAGCGGCAGGGAGAGCGGGCTCGCGATCCGAAACCCCAGCGGAATCGACAGCAACAGGATCAACAGCGCCTGGACGAGCGCCGTGGTCGAGCCGCCAGCGATCCGCCCCAGCACGATCGACGTGCGACTGATCGGGGCGACGAGGATCTCCTTCAGGAAGCCGACGTCCTGATCCGAAAGGATCGCCATGCCGGCGAAGGAGGCGCCGAACAGCATCGCGAACCCGACCATTCCGGGGACGAGAAACTGGAGGTAGTCGACGCCCTCGGGAAGGCCCGGAATCATCGCGCCGTCGAATCCGAACCCCAGAAAGACGAGAAACAGCAACGGCATCGCAATGGAGCCGGCGATCCGCGAGGGCGTCCGGAGGAACCGCTTGACGTCTCGGAGCCAGAGCGCGTAGACGGCCAGCGGATCGACCAGGCTCATCGTTCGTCCTCCGTCACGGCCGCTCGAGAGCGACGGGTCGAGTCCTCGGCGCGGCCGTCCGACGCTTCGAGCGACGGCGCCGGAACGTCGACGTCGCGTCCGCCCACCTCGAGAGTCGTCCCGGTGAGCGCGAGAAACACCGTCTCGAGGTCCGGTCGGTGGAGGTCGACCGACGTGATCGGGGCGTCGACGTCGTCGGCCAACCGCACGAGGTCGGCAACTCGGGCTCGTCCGCGCTCGACGGTGACGTTAACGCCGTCGTCAGTGGTGGCGTACTCGAGGACCCACGGACTGCGTTCGAGGCGCCCGCACAGCGAGTCGAGCCGAGCGTCGACCCCGAGGGCGACGACGTCGCCACCGAGCGATTCCTTGAGCGCGGCGGGCGTGTCGATCGCCGAGACGTTGCCGTCGTCGACGATTGCAACACGGTCACAGAGCTGTTCTGCCTCCTCGATGTAGTGGGTAGTCAGGACGATCGAGACCCCCTCTCGGTTCAGGCGCTGGATGTACTCCCAGGAGTCCCGGCGGGTCTGGGCGTCCAGACCGACGGTCGGCTCGTCGAGGAAGAGAACCGCGGGCTCGTGTAACAGTCCGCGACCGATCTCGAGGCGCCGTTGCATTCCGCCGGAGTAGGTGCCGACCGCCTGGTCGCGCTCGCCGCCGAGACCGACGAGTTCGAGCACCTCGTTGATCCGCTCGCTTCGGCGCGGCTCGTGCATGCCGTACAGTCGAGCGTGAAACGCCAGGTTCTCCTCGCCGGTCAGGTCCTCGTCCAGCGCCGGCTCCTGGAAGACGACCCCGATACTGTCGCGGACGGCGTCGGTCTCCTCGATGATATCATGTCCGTCGACCGTCGCGGTTCCGGAACTCGGCCGGAGGAGGGTGACGAGCATGTTGATGAGCGTCGACTTGCCGGCGCCGTTCGGCCCGAGCAGGCCGAACAGCTCCCCGTCCTCGACGGCAAACGAGAGGTCGTCGACGGCGGTGACCTCGTCGAACGTTTTGGTCAGTCCGTCGGTCCGTATCGCATCCATAGTCTCAGTACCGGCCCTGACTAAACGGTCAGTCGGTAAGTAACCACTGATGAGGGATGCGACGGCCGAACGAACGCGATCGGGCGCCACCCGAACTATACCGGTTCCGTGCGAAGAGGAGTGTATGACCGATTCCGACGCGGCTCCCGACCTCGCTGACGACGCGATGGAACGCTTCCCGATCCCCGACTACGAGGACCTCCCCGAGGACCTCCAAGAGCGGATCGCCGAGGAGACCGACCGAGCCGGCTTCACGCCCAACGTGTTCTCGGCGCTGTCGTACAAGCCGTCGCACTTCCGGGCCTTCTTCGACTACCACGACGCCTTAGTCGAGGACACCGCCCTCGAGCGCGAGGAGATCGAGATGATCGTGGTCGCCGTCTCTGGCGTCAATCACTGCTACTACTGCAACGTCGCCCACGGCGCGCTCGTGCGGATCTACGCCGACGATCCGTTGCTCGCCGACCAACTGGTCGCGAACTACCGAACCGCGGACATTAACGACACCCACCGGACGATGCTGGACGTCGCGGTGAAGCTCACCGAATCGCCGGTCGAAGTCGAAGAGGAGGACCTCGAGGCGCTGCGCGAGGCCGGCTTCAGCGAGGAGGCGCTGTGGGACATCGCCTCCGTAACGGCGTTTTACAACCTGAGCAATCGGCTGGCGATGTTCGCGGGGATGCGACCGAACGAGGAGTTTCATACGCTGGGGCGGTAACCGCGATCGACCGTCAGTCGGCGACGTTCGTCCCACCGTCGCTTCCGCCCTCACCGTCCTGCAGCACCGTCTCGGGCCGAGCGTCGTCGCGGCCGCGCTCGACTGCGACGCGGGCGGTGCCGCTGGTCTCGTCGAACACCAGGTGGGTGTGGGGGTAAGCGATCTCGACGTCGGCGTCCTCGAGCCGGTCCCAGACCGCCTCGTAGATGTTCGAACGCATGATCCGCGGCAGGTAGGGTCGTTCGACCCAGAAGTCGAGCTGGAGCCGGATTCCGTGGTCGGCGAACGACTCGATGAACGCCTGCGGCTGTACGGGGTACTTCGTGTCGCCCATCGAGATCCCCGGTCCGCCCTCGATGACGCCGTCGGTTTCCGCGGCGGCGTCGGCGAGCAGCTCCCGGGCCTCCTCGAGGTCGCCCTCGTAGGTGACCAGGAACTCGAGCGAGACCCGCGTTCGTTCGTCGTCGGCCGAGAGGTTGATTACGTCGCGCTCCCGGATCGTCGAGTTGGGAACGACCAGAAAGGTGTTCTCGAGGGTCCGGATCTTCGTGTACCGGAGCGTGACGTCGATGACGTGGCCGCTCTCCTCCCGGTCGGCGAGTTCGATCATGTCGCCGACCTCGTAGGGGCGGTTCGTGAGGATGAAAAAGCCGCCGACGACGTCGCTGGCGACGGGCGCCAGGGTGACCCCGATGACCGCCGAGATGATGGTCGCCGACAGCACGAGGTCGGAGAGTTCGACACCGTAGATTCCGAACACTACGAAGACGGCGAGTAGCATCGCCGTCGCTCGAACCGCTCGTAACAGTACCTCAGCGACGGATCGGCGCTGCATCCGTTCGATAACTCGCGGTCGACTCGCCTCGGTGACCAGTCTCGATCCGTACCAGGTGGCCAGAAGGACGAGAATCGCCGCCAGCCAGTCGGGGATCGACTCCGGGACCACGCCGAGAGCGGTTGCGGCGAGATCGAACGCGGGCGCGTACATGGAGTGTCGATCGACCGCGAGCGGAAAATGCGTTCGGCCGGCGGCGCGGGCCTCGTCCGACCCTCGGTCGACGGGTAATTTGCCTCGCGGACGGAAAATTCTTGTAGAGTACTAGAAAAGACGAACGTACCGTGGATCCCGTCCCGACTCGAGCCGAGCGGATCGCGGCGCTGGTCGCGATCCTCGCCGTGTTACTGCTGGTGCCGGCGGCCGCGTTCGGTTCCGGAATCGCCGCCGTCGTTCTGCTGTTCGTCGCGATCACCGGCGGGACGGTCGCGAAAGCCCGGACCGGCGCCGGCGGACTCACGGCGTTCGGCACGCGTTCGGTTCCCGACGACGAGCCCGAGGCCGAACGGTACCGGGAACGACGGGAGCGGGAAGCCGAGCGATCGCTACGTACGAGTACGATCCGCGGCTCGACCGGCTGCTGGCGGTCGCGCTCGTCGTGGCGGGCGTCGGCGCGCTCGCAGCCGTCGCGGCCGGCGTCGGAGACGGCGGACGGGCGACCGCGTATCTCCTGGGCGGCGCCCTGGTCGCGCTCAACTGCGCGCTGGTCGCCTACGCGACGTCACACATGAACGCCGACGACTGAGGGAAAACGAGGAACGGATCGCGGATCAGTCGTCGCTCGCGGCGAACTCCGTCGACTCGGCGTCGGCGGGCGTCTCGGGCGTGCCCGGCAGTTCGCTGCGGACGTCGTCGCTTCCCTGCTCGGTGATCGCCTCGTGGTAGGCCTCGGGCATCACCTTCACGAACGACTCGAGGGCGCGCTCCCAGTTCGAGAGCAGCTCGCGGCCACGCTCGGAGCCGGTGTAGGCGACGTGGTTCTCGACGAGCCGGCGCAGCATCTCGACGTCGCGCTCCTCGAGGTCGTCGTGTAACGAGACCATCCCGGTGTTGGCGCGGTCGGCGAAGTCGGCGTCAGGGTCGTAGACGTAGGCGACGCCGCCGGACATGCCGGCCGCGAAGTTCTTGCCGGTCTCGCCGAGTACGGCGACGACGCCGCCGGTCATGTACTCGCAGCCGTGATCGCCGACGCCCTCGACGACGGCCTTCGCCCCGGAGTTGCGGACCGCGAAGCGCTCGCCGGCGACGCCGTTGACGTACAGCTGGCCGTCAGTCGCGCCGTAGAGGGCGACGTTACCGATCGCGACGTTCTCGGTCGGATCGTAGCTCGCCGTCTCCGGAGTGCGGACCGTGATCTTCCCGCCCGAGAGCCCCTTGCCGACGTAGTCGTTGGAGCTCCCCTCGAGGTGCATCGAGGCGCCGCTCGCGAGGAACGCGCCGAAGCTCTGACCGGCGGTCCCCTCGAGGTCGACCGTGATCGTGTCCTCCGGCAGTCCGGGCTCGCCGTAGCGGTCGGTGATGCGGTTCGAGAGCATCGCGCCGACCGCGCGGTCGACGTTGGTCACGTCGGCCGCGAGCGTGACTGGCGACTGGTCTTCGATCGCGTCGCTCGCGGCGTCGATGAGTTCGCGATCGAGCTGGTCCTCGAGTTCGTGGTCCTGCTCGCGGATCTTGTATCGGACGTCGCCCGCGGGCTCGGCCAGCACGGCCGAGAGGTCGACGTTGCGGGCCTTCGGGTGGTCGACGTCCGTGCGCTGCTCTAAGACCTCGACGCGGCCGATCATCTCGTCGACGGTCTCGAAGCCGAGTTCGGCCATGATCTCCCGGAGCTCCTGGGCGATGAACGTCATGTAGTTGATGACGTGCTCGGGCTCGCCGGGGAACCGCTTTCGGAGGTCCTCGCGTTGGGTCGCGACGCCGACGGGGCAGGTGTTCTTGTGACACTGACGGGCCATCACGCAGCCGGAGGTGACCAGCGGGGCGGTACCGAAGACGTACTCCTCGGCACCCAGCAGGGCGGCGACGGCGACGTCCCGACCGGTCTTCATCCCGCCGTCAGCCGAGACTCGAATCCGGTCGCGCAGTCCCGTCTGGCGGAGCATCTGGTTTGCCTCGGCGAGGCCGAGCTCCCAGGGGAGTCCGGCGCTCTTGATCGACGTTCGGGGCGAGGCACCGGTGCCGCCGGAGTGGCCCGAGATGTGGACCACGTCGGCGTTCGCTTTCGCGACGCCGGCTGCGACGGTGCCGATCCCCGCTTCCGAGACGAGCTTGACGTTGATGTCGGCGTCCTCGTTGGCCGCTTTGAGGTCGAAGATTAGCTGCTTGAGGTCCTCGATCGAGTAGATGTCGTGCAGCGGGGGCGGCGAGATGAGGCCGACGCCGGGCGTGGACTTGCGGACGTGGGCGATCATCTCGTTTACCTTCTCGCCGGGGAGGTGACCGCCCTCGCCGGGCTTGCTCCCTTGAGCCATCTTGATCTGGAGCTCGTCGGCGCTCGAGAGGTACGTCGAGGTGACGCCGAACCGGCCGGAGGCGACCTGCTTGACGTTACACTCCCGTTCGGTGTCGAACCGTTCGGGCGGTTCGCCACCTTCGCCGGAGTTCGACTTGCCGCCGATACGGTTCATCGCGATCGAGTTGTTCTCGTGGGCCTCCGGCGAGAGCGAGCCGAGACTCATCGCGGCCGTCGAGAACCGCGTGACGATGTCCTTGATCGGCTCGACCTCTTCGACCGGGATCGACTTCCGATCGGCGTCGAACTCGAGCAGGCCCCGCAGCGTCTGGAGGTTCTCGTTCTGGTCGTTGATCTGGGCCGCGAACTCCTGGTAGCGCTCGTAGTCGTTCGCTCGGACCGACTGCTGGAGCGCGCCGACGGTGTCGGGGTTCCACTGGTGGTGGATCCCGCTCGAGCGGTGTTCGAACTCGCCGTGGCGGTCGAGTTTCGACTCCTCGCCGCCGAAGGCTGCCTCGTGGCGCTCGCGGACGTCGGCCTCGAGTTCGGCGAGCCCGACGCCCTCGGTCCGATTCTCGGTGCCCTCGAAGTAGTCGGCGACCAGGTCGCTGTCGAGGCCGACGGCCTCGAAGATCTGGGCGCCCTGGTAGCTCTCGACCGTCGAGATCCCCATCTTGGCCATGACCTTCAGGAGGCCGTCCTCGACGGCGTCGACGTAGGCGTCGATCGCGAGTTCGGTCTCGGCGCCGTCCGGACCGGCCGTGATGTCCGCGATCGTCTGGTAGGCCAGGTACGGGTTGACCGCGCCCGCGCCGTAGCCGACCAGCGTCGCGAAGTGGTGGACGGTTCGAGGGTCGGCGGACTCGACGACGAGGCCGACGTGGTTTCGAAGCCCGTTGCGGACGAGGTGGTGATGGACCCCGCCGGTTGCCAGCAGGCTCGGGATCGCCGCGCGATCGGCGTCGACACCGCGATCCGAGAGGATCAGGACGTCGTGGCCCGCCTCGATCGCGTCGACGGCGTCTTCGCGGACGCGCTCGACGGCGGCCCCGAGATCCGTGCCCGGTTCGTCGCTCTCGAGTTCGTAGGTGATGTCGATCGTCGCCGCCGTAATACCGTTGGCCGAGCACTCGCGGATCGACTCGAGTTCGGCGTCCGTGAGGATCGGCGAGTCGAGCACGAGCTGGCGGGCGTGTTCGGGCGATTCGGCGAGCAGGTTTCGCTGGTAGCCCAGCCGGCTCTCCATCGAGGTGACCAGCTCCTCGCGGATGTAGTCAAGCGGCGGGTTGGTGACCTGCGCGAACAGCTGCTTGAAGTACGTAAAGAGGGGCCGGTTGAACTCCGTTAGGACGGACAGCGGCGTGTCGTCGCCCATCGAGCCGACGGGGTCTTTCCCCTTCTTGGTCATCGGCTCGATCATGTTCTCGAGTTCGTCGTGCGTGTAGCCGAAGGCCGCCTGCTGGTTCCGAAGCGCGGCGACCGACTGGCGAGGCGAGCTGTCGCCGGTCGCGACGATGTCGTCGAGGTCGACCTGTTCCTGCTCGACCCACTCGCCGTAGCGGTCGTCGGTCAGGTCCTCGAAGACCTCGTCGTCGGGGATGACGCGACCCTCCTCGGGATCGGCGAGGAACAGCTGGCCGGGCTGGAGGCGACCGCGCTCGGCGATCTCCGAGGGATCGGTCTCGAGCGCGCCGGCCTCGCTGGCCATGATCAGTCGGTTGTCCGTCGTGACGTCGTAGCGGCACGGACGCAGGCCGTTACGGTCGAGGACCGCACCGACGCGTTCCCCGTCGGTGGCGGCGACCAGCGCGGGACCGTCCCACGGCTCGACGAGCGAGGCGTGAAAGTCGTACCAGTCCTTGCGGCCCTGGTCCATCGCGTCGTTGCCGCGCCAGGCCTCGGGGACGAGCATCCGAAGCGCGTGCTCGAGGTCGCGACCGTCCTGCATCAGCAGTTCGAGCGCGTTGTCGACGCTCGCGGTGTCGGACTGGTCGGGGTCGTCGATGATCGGCTTGACGGCCTCGAGATCCTCCAGAACCTCGCTCTCGAGGTCCGTCTCCCGGGCGCGCATCCAGTTGATGTTTCCCCTGATGGTGTTGAACTCGCCGTTGTGGATGATGTTGCGGTAGGGGTGGGCGAGGTGCCAGGCGCCGAGCGTGTTCGTCGAGAAGCGCTCGTGGACCATCGCGAACGTCGACTCGAGGCGCTCGTCGCTCAGATCCTCGTAGTAGGAGGCGACCTGCTCGCCCTTGAGCAGGCCCTTGTAGACGATCGTCTTCGAGTCGAGCGAGCAGACGTAGAACCGTTCCTTGTTCTCGACGTCGGCGGCTTCGATCGCGTTCTCGAGTGCCCGCCGGGCAACGTACAGTCGGCGGTCGAACGCCTCGCCGGAAACGTCGTCTGTGGGCGCGACGGCCATCTGCCAGACATCGGGTTCGGAGTCGAGAGCCGTCGCGCCGAGGTCGGCGTTGTCGGTGGGGACGTCGCGCCACTCGAGGACCTCGAGGTCGTAATCGGCGAGGGCGTCCTCGGCGATCGAGGCGAGTTCCTCGCGAGCCGCCTCGTCGGTCGGGAAGAAGAACGAGCCGACGGCGTAGGTGTCGGGGAGATCGGCGTCGAGAACGTCGGCGAAGAAGGCGTCAGGTCGCTGGAGCATGATGCCGGCGCCGTCGCCGGTGTCCTTCTCGGCGCCGGTCGTGCCGCGGTGCTCGAGGTTGACCAACAGATCGAGTCCGTCCGCGACGACGTCGTGTCCACCTTCGCCGTCGAGATCCATAACGACGCCGACACCGCAGTTCGATCGTTCGTCCGCCGGATCGGCGAGCCCCGGAGACCGATCGGTGTTCGAAGTGTGTGGCTGTGACATACCCCCTCCTTTGGAGATCTCCCATAAGAGGCTGACCCATAATCACTAAGTGTATTATATACACATATAAGGGCATTTGAGTTCTAACTGCATAATCTATATTGTAGGATGCGAAGCGATAGCGGTGACTGGCTGCTCGACGAACGGATGGAAAGGTGTCAGAGGCACGTAGTGTTCACCCACCAGAGTGAACACCACACTCGTACATCGTTCCCGGAGGGTAAGCACTATTTGGTTAAAGAGTTAGGTGGTGGCTGAGATGCCTACCGGCCGAAAGGGAAGATCGGCGTTCCCGAGCGGCCGATCGGCCGGGGCAGACGGATCGGCTCAGTAGCTCTTCGCGAAGTACGCGACCTCGTCGGCGGGCTCCCCGCAGACGCCGCACTCGTCGTCGTCGGGTTCGACGACCTCACCCGCGGACTGACCGCCCTCGTCCTCGAGCGGTTGCATAACGATCTCGGCGGCGATCTTCTCCTTGATCGCCTCCTCGCAGGCCTGATCGCCACACCACGGCGTCTTCACGTAGCCGCCGTGTTTGCCGATCGTGCCGAGGATGTTCTCGGGGCTGTGGGCCTCGCGGACGTTCTCCGCGAGGTTCTCCTCGGCCGCCTCGTACAGCTTGTCGAAGATTTCGTCGAGGTGGTCCTCGACGGTGTCGACGATCCCCTCTCGGTCGGCGACCGCCTTCTCGCTGTCGGGACGGTGGACCAGCGTTACCT
Organism: Natronococcus roseus; assembly: GCF_043677095.1. Taxonomy (NCBI): domain Archaea; kingdom Methanobacteriati; phylum Methanobacteriota; class Halobacteria; order Halobacteriales; family Natrialbaceae; genus Natronococcus; species Natronococcus roseus. The sequence goes on along the minus strand of NZ_JBHLJR010000001.1, from coordinate 346,378 downwards.
CGCCGTCGTCGGCCTCGTTGGGGCCGATCTCGAGTCGCAGCGGCACGCCGTTGAGCTCGTGTTCGTTGAACTTGAACCCGGGGTTGCGCTCGTCGCGGTCGTCGAGTTCGACGCGGATCCCCGCCTCCTCGAGCTCGTCGGCGATCTCCTGGGAGTACTCGAGGACGTCCGCCTTGGTGTCGGCCTGCCAGATCGGGACGATCGCGACCTGGGTCGGTGCGATCGTCGGCGGGAGCACGAGCCCCTGGTCGTCGGAGTGGGTCATGATCAGGGCGCCGATCGCGCGCCAGGACAGCCCCCAGGAGGTCGTGTAGGCGGTCTGTTCTTCCTCGTCCTCGTCGGCGAAGGTGATGTCGAACGCCTCCGCGAACGACTGGCCGAGGTTGTGACTCGTCGCGCCCTGGACCGACTTCCCGTCGGGCATCAGCGCCTCGACGGTCGTCGTCGTGTCCGCGCCGGGGAACTTGTCGTGCTCGGGCTTTTTTCCGCGCAGCACCGGGATCGCCAGCACGTCCTCGTAGACCTCCTCGTACTGGTCGAGACGGGTCCAGACCTCCTCCCAGGCGCCCTCGTCGTCGGCGTGGGCGGTGTGGCCCTCCTGCCACATGAACTCCTTCGTTCGGAAGAACGGCTTGGTCTCGGTGGCCTCCCATCGAACGACCGAACACCACTGGTTGATTCGTAGCGGCAGGTCGCGGTGGCTACGGGTCCAGTCGGCCATGAACGGAGCGATGATCGACTCGCTCGTGGGACGGACGGCGAGTCGCTCCTCGAGTTCCTCGTGGCCGCCCTGGGTGACCCAAGCGACCTCGGGGTCGAAGCCCTCGACGACGTCCTTCTCGCGCTCGAGGAAGCTTTCCGGGATGAACATCGGGAAGTAGACGTTGTCGACGCCGGTGGCCTTGAATCGACTGTCGAGTGCGTCCTGAATCCCCTCCCAGATCGCGTATCCGCGGGGTTTCGTGACGATGAAGCCGCCCATCGGGGCGTAGTCGGCGAGGTTCGCCTTCTGAACGACCTCGGCGTACCACTCGCCGGGCTTGTGCGATTTCGTCTCGGTGATCCCGAGCTCCTGACTCTCGTCGCTCATACCGCCACCTTCGTGACCGGAGCAATAAATGGGCCCCGTTTGGGACCGCCCGCCGCCGATCGCGTCGGTTCGTTCGACCGAGCGTATTCGTTCGATGAAGTATTTCGACCGTTGATAACTGTCCTCCGAAACTGGATTAAAATCATTATGTATTATTACACCATAGATTATAACAGAGAATGAATGCGACGGAATCACAGCCACACCAGCGATTCGGCGGGTATCGACCGACGGAGCGTCCTGCGCTCGAGCGCCGCGCTCGGCGCGGTCGCACTCGGCGGCGTAACGATCGGCTCGACCACCGCGGCCGCCCGCTCCGAGGGAGCGACAGCCCCCGAGGACGGCGTCGGCTACCAGTACTTCCACCGGGAGTGGACCGAGATCGAGGCCGACCTCGAGCGGGTCGCCGACCTGGGCGTCAGCGCGATCTGGATCCCCCAGCCCGCCGTCTCGAAGCTCAGCTGGGAGGACCTGACCTACGGCGATCAGGAGGGATTCTACGACGGCGAAGGCGAGGAATCCGTCTACGGCCGCGAACGGGATCCCCACCCGCCGCTGGGCTACCAGCCCGTCGATCTTCGGGACTTCGACTCCGCCCACGGCACCGAGGACGAGTTAGCCTCGCTGATCGAGACCGCCCACGACCACGACATCGACGTGATCGTCGACGTCGTCCTGAACCACATGGCCAACCCGGACGGCCCCGACGGCGAGGTCGAGTACCCGCAGTTCGACCCCGACGAGCACTTCCACGACTACGGGACGCTCGGGGACTGCGAACTCGAGGGCGAGGAGGCGGAGATGTACGAGTGTGACCTGCTCGACCTTCCGTCGATGGACGTCGAGCATCCGGACGTACAGGAAGCCCACCGGGCCTACCTCGAGAAGATCGCCGACCTCGGTGCGGACGGGCTGCGGATCGACGCCGCGGCCCACGTCTGGCCGTGGTACTTCCAGGAGGACATCAACCCGCTGGCCGACGAACTCGACCTCTGGCGGGTCGGCGAGGTCTGGGACGACGACGTCGACCACCTGCTCGAGTTCGCCGACACCGGGATGACCGTCTTCGACTTCCCGCTGTACAACGCGATCATGGAGGCCTTCGAGGACGGGAGCATGGAGGAACTCTCACAGGCCACCGCGCGTGGCGTCGTCCACGAGAACCCCGAGGTCGCCGTCACGTTCGTCCAGAACCACGATACGGTTGGTCCCGAGGTCGAACCGAACGAGCCCGAGGGACGAGCCGTCGAGCTCGCCGAGGCGTTCGTCCTCGCGTACGCCGGCATGCCGATGCTCTACCGCGGCGGTGCCGAGGACCGACCGGAACTCGAGGACGAGGACCTCCGGGCGCTCGTCGAGGTCTCCCGGACCCTCGCTCGAGGCGACGTGATCGATCGCCACGTCGACGAGGACGTCTACGTCTTCGAGCGCGAGGGGAACCTGCTGGCCGGGATCAACACCGCCGACGAGGATCGCACGGTGACCGTCGAGACCGACTGGCGGACCGAGCCGCTGGTCGATCACGCCGGCGACGGCGCGAACGTCACGACCGATCCGGACTGTGCGGTCGAACTCACCGTCCCCGCCGAAGGGTGGGTCATGTACGCGCCCAGGAAGAGCGGTTCCGCGGATCCCGACCCGCCGGGCGAGCCGAATCCGCCGGCTGAGCCGGAGCCGCTGGCCGACGACTGCTAGGGACGCGAAGTCACGAAGAAACGCTCGACATTCGGTTTCCTGTTCTCGGACGTTTATACGCGCTCGTTACGAGTGGTAACCTATGAAGGCCATCGAGGTAACGGAGTACGGCGACAGCGACGAACTCGAGGTCATCGACCGGGACGTGCCCGAGCCCGACGCCGGCGAGGTCCGCATCGAGGTCGAGGCCGCGGGGATCAACTTCGCCGACGTCATGCAGCGACGCGGCGTCTACCCGGGTGGCCCAGAGGCACCCTACATTCCCGGCATGGAGGCCGCGGGGACGGTTGATGCAACTGCCGAGGATGTCGATCTGGACGAGGGCGATCGCGTCGTCGCGATGCTCGATCGGGGCGGGTACGCGGAGTACGCCACCGCGAACGCCCAGATGCTGTTCCCGATCCCCGAGGGGATGAGCTTCGAGGAAGCCGCCGGCTTCCCCGTCCAGTTTCTCACCGCCCACTCCTGTCTGTTCGAGTGGGGCGAACTCGAGGAGGGCGAATCGGTGCTGATCCAGGCCGCCGCGGGCGGGGTCGGTACGGCGGCCGTCCAGCTGGCGTCGAACGCCGGCGCGGAGGTGTTCGGCACGGCGAGCAGCGAGGAGAAACTCGAGCTCGCCGCCGAGCTGGGTTGTGACCACCCGATCCAGTACACCGAGACCGACTTCCGCGAGACCGTCGAGGCCGAGACCGACGGCGAGGGCGTCGACCTCGTCCTCGAGTCGGTCGGCGGCGACGTCTTCGAGCGCAGCCTCGACGCGATGGCACACTTCGGTCGCATGGTCACCTTCGGCGTGGCGAGCGGCGAGCCCGCGAGCGCGGAGAACCGACGGCTCCTCTTCGAGAACAAGAGCGTCCGGGGCTTCCACCTCGGTCAGGCCGCCATGCACGACCCGAGCCGGATCATGCAGGCCGTCCCCGAGCTCACCGAAGGGCTCGCGAGCGGCGATCTCGAGGTGATCGTCGGCGAGTCGTTCCCGCTCGAGGAGGCCGCGGACGCCCACCAGTACATCGAAGATCGCAAGAGTTCCGGGAAGGTCCTGCTGAAACCGTAGTCGCCGAACGGATACGACCCGTCGACCGCTTCCTACTCGCCGGCTCTTCGATCTCGCCGTCGACCTCCACGCCGTCCCCGGTTTCGACGGTCTCGCCGCTCACGTCGCCGTCGACTTCGACGTCCGCCTCGAGCACCTCGATGCTTCCGTCGGCAGAGACGTCGTCGTCGCTGTCCTCGTCGACGGTGACATCCTCGACGTCCGCAGCGTCGTCTTCATCGCCCGCAGGTCGTCGTCCTCGTCGGAATCGACTCCCTCGGCGCCGTTCCCGTCTCCATCGCCCGCGCCGTCCGCACTGTTCTCGCTATCGTCGTCCGCACAGCCAGCGATCGCGACGACTGTTCCGATAGCGATACCGCCGAGTAGTCGGCGACGAGCCGTATCGACCGTCGTGTCGATTCTTGTGACTCGTCAGTAACAGCGATACACGTTGCTATTGAAACGTCGACGCTCGTGTGTTCCCGTCTGCGGTCGGCCCCCGCCGTAGCGACGCTCGAGCGAAGTCGTAACCGACCGCAAGAATCCGCACCGACGAGCGCCGGCTATCGATCGCCGGCCGCTCTACCGATCCGCCTCAGTCGTCGCCGAGACCATCGTCTTCGTCGGCCGTCTCGTTGCCGTCCTCCTCGACCGTCTCGTTGCCGTCCTCGTCGTCGACGGCTTCGCCACCGGCCTCGCCGGCGTCGTCCATCTCGCCGTCGGTCTCGTTGTCGTCGTCGAGATCGTCGTCCTCGTCACCGAGGTCGTCGTCGGTCTCGTTCCCGTCGTCGGTCTCGTTACCGTCCGGATCGTCCTCGTCGTCGAGACCGTCGTCCTCGGTATCGTCCATCCCGTCGTCGTCCATCTCGTCGTCTTCGGTGTCGTCGACGCCGTTCTCGTCGTCGACGCCGTCGTCGGCGTCGTCACCGTTCTCTTCATCATCGTCGGCACATCCCGCTACCGCACCAACTACGCCGGTAGCGGCGATCGCCAGCATCCGTCGGCGGCTTGTGTCAGTCATAGCGACGGTAGATGATATTGACCAGTAAGACAAGTGTATTGACGTTGCAATAGAAGGGTTGAGATCGCCGAGCACGTTTGGTGCGTTCGCCCCGGCAGGAGCGCTACTCGCCGTCTTCGTCCGGATCGTCGTCGGTCTCGTCGGTCTCGGTCTCCTCGTCGACGTCGTCCATCGGGTCGTCGTCTTCCTGTTCGGTCTCGTCGGGCGGTGCGTCGTCGAGGTCCTCGTCACCCTCTCCCTCCTCCTCGTCGCCCTCGGCGCAGCCGGCGATCGCGCCGACCGCTCCGGCAGCCGCAACCGAGAGCAGCCGTCGGCGGGTTCCATCAATCATCGTGATCGGACGTGCTACCCGTCGGCGTCGAAAGTGGGTTGCCGTTGCGATACAATGCCGGGACTCGAGCGAACCGGTCCCTACCGGGAGCGGTCAGGTACGTCGAAGTCGACGCCCCGCTCGAGGTCGTAACCTGCGAACTCGGCCTCATCGAGCGGTTCGCCGCCGACGAACCGGAACTCGCCGACGACCGTCCCGCCCTCGAGGACTGCAGGTAGCCAGAGTCGGTCGTCCTCCCACATCCGGTCGTAGGGGACGTCGTCGACCCCGAACCACTCCGGACGGGCCTCCTCGGAGGGACGTGGCTCGCCTGCAAACTGGCGGGTGCGAAACACGTGACAGAGGGTGTGACGGTCGCCGTCGAGGCGGAAGTCGAGTTCGCCCGCCTTCTCGAGGTCGCCGGGATCGATCTCGATGCCGACCTCCTCGCGGGTCTCTCTGACCGCACACTCTCGAGGCGTCTCCTCGCCCTCGAGTTTGCCGCCCGGACCGTTGTACCAGCCCTCGCCGAGCCCGCGTCGCTTCTCGATCAGGAGCACCTCCTCGGTCCCGCCGACGTCCCGAAGGACGAAACACAGCGTCGCCTCGATCATGCTGGCGGATTCGCTCGACGCCGGATAAACGTGTTCGATCGCGGGTCGATCGGATTCAGTCGTCGTCCGCGGGGTCGGCATACTCCGCGGGCGCACAGCCCAGCGACCGGTGGGCGCAGTGCCGGCAGTGCTCCCCGGGCGTCGTCTCCCGGTAGGACGGGTCGTCGACGCCCTCGAGGGTCTCGCGGACCGACGCCCAGGACGGCAGCGCCTCGGGCTCGAACAGGTCGACCCGCGGGCCGTCGACGCCGCCGACGTAGACGTAGCCGACGGCCGCGATCGGCTCGTCGAATCGGCTGGCGCAGGCACGGGCGTACAGTGCGAGCTGAGTCGCCTTTCCGGGATCGATCCGGGTCGCGGTCGCCTTGTAGTCGAGGACCGCGAGCCCGCCGCCCGCGGAGTCGGGCAGTCGCCGAACCGTATCGACGTAGCCGACGACGTCGCCGTCGATCCCGGCGACGTCAGCGAGGGCGAACGGCAGCTCCGCCGCGAGCGTCTCCCAGTCGGCGATCGGCGAGTCGACCCGCGGTGCGGTCGCCTCGAAGTACCGATCGACGCAGGCCAGCACAGCCTCGCGGTGTTCGAGCAGGTCCCGGGCGGTCAGCTGGCGAACGGCGGCCTCGCGCCAGTCGGCTCGAGTCTCGTACCCGCGGTGGAAGGCCTCCTCGGCGACGTCGTGGAACACCGAGCCGACGACCCGCGGGGCCACGCTCGACTCGTCGGTTCCGTCCTCGTCGGCCGGCGGATCGTCGATCGCCCGCACGACGTGCTCGAGGTAGTGTTTCCGAGCGCAGGCCTCGTAGCTCTCCATGGCCGTGTAGCTGTGGCGCATCGCGACCGGAAGCCGGCCGTCGGCCGAGAGCGCCTCGACGGGGAACCGGCTCGTCTCGGCCGAGAGCGCCCCGGCCCGTCGTTCCCTCGGCGCCCGAATCGACTGCTCCCCGCTCGAGGCGTCGGCCGCCGTAAGCAGCGTTCCGTTCCGCAGCAGCCGGCCGAGCTCGTGGACGGTCTCGATCGCCTCCCGGGTCTCGAGGGGTTCGACGGACCGGTCCTCGTAGCCGGCGTAGTAGGTGATCGTCCCCGGGCGCTCGTCGGCCGCGACGGCGAGTTCGTCGGTTCGGTCGACCACGGTACGGGGATACGTCTCCCGGACCGACTCGAAACTCTCTGATAGGGTCGACCACAGCTCCATGCGCTCGCCGGCGACCGACCACTCGATGGCGGGATCGAGGCAGGCGTCCGCGGTGGAGACCGCCAGCTCGCCCTCGTCGCCGTTGTAGTCGTACTCGCTCCCGAAGACGAACAGGTGGTTCGCCGCCCGGGTGAGCGCGACGTGGAGCACCCGCCACTCCTCGCCGACCGTCTCGGCCGCGATATCGGCACACAGCGGCGAGGCGACGTCGTCCTCGAGGGTCGCCGCGAGCAGCCGGGTGCGGGCGCGACGGGCGTAGTCGTGCTCGACGCACCACTCCTCGTCGGAGAGGTAGGGGACGAGAACGGTGTCGAACTCCAGGCCCTTCGCCTGGTGGACCGTCATCACGTCGACGCGATCGTCCGAGCTGGTTCCCCTGTCGCGTTCGGCGCTTCCGCCCCGCAGCGTCGACTCGAGCGCGTCGACGAACTCCGTCGAGAGGGTGCGGACCACGCTCTCGGCGTCGTAACGCTCGACGAAGCGGTCGATCCGCTCGAGCTGGCGTCGCTCCTCGCTCGTGAGGAACCACTCGAGACGGGTGAGCTCCCGGAGCCTGGCGAGCAGTCCCGACAGCGGGTAGACGTCCCGGAGCGACGCGAGGCGCTCGAGGTGAGTGCGGGCCCGCTCGAGTTCGGTCGTCGCCTCGAGGTCGTCGGTGTCGACGTCGAAGACGGCGTCGTACAGCGATCCCGACCGCTTTTGGAGGGTCTCGAGGTCGGTCTCGGGGAGTCGGTAGCGGTAGAGCAACACCCGCCGGAGGTGGACGTCGGCGTCGGGCTCGACCAGCACCCGAAGGTACGACAGCAGCGTCCGGACGCCGGGGGAGATCTCGCCCCGGGGCGAGCCCGAGATCTCGTGGGGGATCTGTCGGTCGCGAAGCTCGTCGGCGACGAGGCGGGCGTGGCGGTTGGTTCGGACGATCACGGCGAGATCCCCGAGCGAACGTTCGGGGACGTTCTCGCAGGCGCCGTTGAGCAGCCGCGAGACGGTAGTCGCGACCTGCTCGGCCGTCGGGTCGTCGATCTCGTCGCTCTCGACTTTGACGACCCGATCCGGGGGCTCTTCGCGCTCGTAGGTTCCGGGCTCGCGGCCGTCCTCGCGCAACGTCTTCGAGCCGTCGGCGTACGCACAGCGGTTCGTCAACTCGAGGATCTCCTGGCGCGACCGGAAGTTCAGCTCGAGTTCGATCCCCGCGTGGTCGTCGTAGCGCTCGGCGAGTCGGTCGAGCCCCCGGCGGTCGGTGCCCCGCCAGCCGTAGATTGCCTGGTCCTTGTCCCCGATCGCGAGCAAGTCGGGTCGATCGGGTCCGCCGGTGAGTTCGGCGATGAGCTCGAACTGCGTCGCGTCGGTGTCCTGGAACTCGTCGCAGTAGACCTGCTCCCACTGGCCGGTGATCTCGTCGGCGACCGCATCGTCGGTCAGCAGGTCGGTCGCGGTGCGAACCAGCTCGTCGAAGTCGAACGCGCGCTCGCGCTCGAGGGTCGCGTGGTAGTCCGCGTACACCTCGGTGTAGTGACGGGCCAGGCGGAGGAACTCGACGTAGTGTTTCAGCCGGCCGAACGGGGTCTGCTCGATCCGTTCGGTTCCCGTGCCGCCGATCCGGTTGCCGAACAGCGCTCGCGGCAGCTGTTTCGTCGTCGGGTCGTCGAGGTCGAGGGCCTCGTAGGCGTTGGTCACGCACCGCTGGAGGATCCGCAGGTAGGCGTCGATGTCCCGGACGACGTCGTCCTCGCGAAACGCCGCGGGCCCCTCGGCGATCTTCTCCCGGCAGTAGCTGATGAGCGTCCCGTACTCGACGAGCCCCTCGCGGGCCGCCTCGAGGTGTTCCTCCCGGTTGAAGTACCGCAGCGCCTCGTTGTCGAAGGAGAGCTCCGTCTCGGCTCGGCGCTCGAGCCAGTGGACGAACTCCTGGCAGAGCTCGAGGGTTCGGGTTTCGGGAAGCCGCGCCCGGAGGTCGTCGGGGGTGACGTCCTCCCGGCTCATCGTCGCCACGAAGCGGTCGACCGCGTCGGCCAGGTCGGCCGGCGAGCCGTCGCCGACGCTGGTCGCCGCGAACGCGTACTCCCGGTCGGCGAGGAGCCGGCCGACGATGCGGCGACGTTTGCGCTCGGTCACCACCTCGAACTCGGGTGAATAGCCCAGATAGTAGGCGTACTCCCGGACCAGCCGGTGACACAGCGAGTGGTACGTCGAGACGGTGATCGCGGCCGCGACGTCGGGCTCGAGCCGGTCGGCGACCGCCTCGCGGATGCTCGCGGCGGCCTCGTTGGCGAAGGTAACGACGAGCACGTCCTCGGGGTCGACGTCGCCCCGTTCGATCGCCCGCTCGATGCGCATGAGCATCGTCGTCGTCTTCCCCGTTCCGGCGCCCGCGTCGACAGACGTGCAGGCCCGGTCGCTCTCGATGACCGTCCGCTGGCTGCCGCGGGGCTCGAGTGGGTCGGGGTCGTCGGGCGGACCCGAGCTATCCATCGAAGCGCACCTCCGCGGCGAGGCGGTCCTGGCAGCCGACGGCGTAGCCGCAGTCCGGACACGACTCGGATGCGATCTCGTCCCACCGCGGCGTCGGATCGAACGACCCCGCGAGGACGTCGCTGGCCACGTCGACGAGCCGCGAGTCGACCGTCTCGTTGCGGTGTTCGTGAGTCATCGCGTAGGTGTGGTGGTCGAGATAGACGTCGGTGAGGTCGGTCGGCTCGACGGTCGCGTCGACGGTATCTTGCACCCAGTTGACCGCGGTTCGGTTCCGATCTGCGAGGGGGACCTGCACGTACCCGCAGGTCTTCGCCTCGAGCCCGAGCCGCTCCCGGAGCCGGCGGAGCCCGTCGACGACGACGCTCGTCTCGAGCAGGGCGCCGACCGCCCGCGGTTCGAAGACCTCGCTCCCGGAATCGAAGTGGTCGGCGAACAGCGCGGCGACGTCGCCCTCCCAGTCCGAGCGATACCGCAGCAGTCCGAGCGGCGCGAGCGTCGGGACGAAGCTGACCCCGACGAGGCTCGATTCCGTGAGGGTGACGTAGTCGACGGTCGCGTCGATCCGGACCCGCTCGGGGTCGCTTCCCTCCGGCAGCGAGCGTGTACTCGCGAGGGGGAGCGCGGGCCCGACAAGTTCGCTCGCTGGCGCCTCGAGCCCCTCGATTCCGGCCGCGTGGTCGGCGCCGACCGCCTCGAGGTAGGCCTCGAGGACCGCGTCCAGAACCGCCCGCTCGTGGTTCCGCTGGGTCCGCGAGTGGAACGGCTCGTCGTGGCTGGCCCACAGCTCCGAGAGCCGTTCCCCGGCAATCTCCTCGAGTCGCTCCCGATCGGTCGCGCCGGAACGCAGTGCCGTACAGATCGCCCCCCGAAGGAGGTCGACCCGATCGTGCGAGGCGTCGTCGTCCTCTCCCTCGAGCCCGTGGACGTGTGCGAACTCGTAGCGTCGGGGACAGTGCAGGTACGTCTCGAGGCCGTCGGCCGTCAGCGTCGGCTCACTCATTACGAATCACCTCGCCCGCCGCAAACTCGAACTGTGAACGGATCGCGTCCGCGAGTACGGGGTCGAGATCGTTGTCGGCGAGCAGCAGGGCGATCTCCTCGAACAGCTCCTCGGTCTCGCCGAGGTCGGCCTGCCCCCCGGTGCTCGCCTCCCGGAGGACGCGCTCGAGCTCCCCGCGAGGCTGTGCGAGCAGCGCCTCGGTCGCGGCCGCTTCGCCGCGGATCCGCGCCGTGTCGGCGTCGGCGTCTACGAGAGAGAGCCCCGGTGCGTCGGCGACGAGCTGCAGGTACCGCGACTCCTCGTGGGTTCGTCGGAGCCCGCCCGAGCCCCGCTCGTACGAACAGCAGTACAGCCGCGACCGGGCCGCGCGGGTGGCCAGCGCGAGCCGACGCCGCGAGCGCTGGGCGTGGTAGGTCCCGAAGGGGTCGGTCACCTCGCTCGGGTCCGCGACGGGCACGAACGTGTCGGCGACGGTCCCGGGAGCGGGATCCGTCACGGCGGGGTAGTTCGGCATCGACTCGAGCCACGCCCGCGGGAACAGCCGCGTGAGGTGTCCGTCGCCGGGGTAGTGGTCGTCGAGCAGATCGAGCAGGAAGACGGCCTCTCGAGAGTCGTACTTCAGGTCGTCGGCCGCACAGACGGCGACGCCCCCGGTCGGCGGACGGGTCTCGACCGCGTGAACGTAGGGCGCGTCGTACCGGATCGTTCGGCGGAGCATCCGCCGGAGCCCCCGCCAGTCGGGGCCGACCAGATCCGTCTCCTCGACGAAGCCGGCGATCTCGAGCACGCGCTCGACGCTCGCGAACTGTTCGCGGGCGTCGACCCAGGACTCCTCGCGGGCGATCCGTCCCTTGAGGTCCGTGCGCTCGATCCAGCGTTCGAGCGAGGTCGCGACGCTCGAGTCCGTGCAGGCCTCGAGCAGCGACCGATCGAACTCCGGAACGCGGGCGCGGAGTCGGGTCGTCGAGTCGTCGTCCTCCTCGAGCTCGAGCGCGCCGCGCTCCCGGCGGGCCTGGAGCGTGACGAACGCGTAGAGCTCGTTGACGACGGGATCCTCCGCGAGCGAGGGCGTGCCGATCGTCGCCGTCGGGATCCCGGCCTCGCGGAGCCGGCGTCTGGTCTCGGGGACGCGCTCGACCCGGGGGACCGCGACCGCGAACTCGTCGTAGGACCACTCGTGGCGGTCCCGAAGGGCCTGGATCTCTCTGGCGACCGCCCGGACCTGCTCGCGGGCGGTGCGGGTGCGGATCCGTTCGGCGCGTCCGGTCTCGGCCTCGGACGCGGGCTCGCCGGCTCCGTCGGTCGTCGGCGCCTCGCCCGTCGCGAGAAACCGCGTGATCGCGCGGTGGGGCGAGGCGTCCTCGTCGCTGGGTTCGAAGGACTCGATCTCGAGATCCGCCTCGCTCGCGATCGACTCGACGGTCCCGGGCTCGACCCCGGTGCGCTCGACGCTGGCGTGGCGCTGGCCGAGACATACCAACTCGGCGTCATCGGTGAGGGCGGCGAGATACCGCCGATCGAGCCGGCGGAACTCCTCGAGCTCGACGGCCAGCACGGCGTCGAAGGAGTCGGTGACCCGCCCGCGAACGCCATCGGCGTCGTCCTCGAGCAGGGAGACCGCCCGCGGGACCACGTCGGCCCGCTCGACGTACCCCCGCTGCTCGAGTACCTCGTGGAACCGGTCGTTCATCGCGTACAGGAAGGCCAGACAGTCGTGGGGGTCCTCGAGGTCGTCGAGCCGCAGCCGCTGGCGGGTCGCGCCCAGCAGCAGCTGGCCGACGTCGCGGGCGAACCCGTCGCGGTCGGCCGCGCGCTCGAGGTAGTCGGGAATATCGCGGCTGGCGCCGTCGATCACCAGCGAGATGAGCTCGATCCGTTCCTCGTACTCGAGGCGGTCGAGGGTCGGATCGTACGCCTCGATCGTCTTCGAGGCGTGTTCGGGCAGGGACTCGACGCGGGGCGAGCGGGGCGCGTCGTCGGTACCGAGCGTCTCGGCGAGGCGCTCGAGGCCCGCCGGGTGGCGCTTGAGGACGAGGACGTTCCGGTCTCCGTGGCGTGCGGCCAGCTCCGCGTACAGCTCGGCCGCGGCCGCGAGCGGGTCACTCTCGGGACCGGGGAGCAGCTTGCAGGAACCGGAGAGTCGGGGCGGCGAAGGCATCAACGGTACCGACTATGTCCGATTCCGTACTTAAATCTGCGCCGTCCGATCGACACGCGTTGTCCGGTTGGCCAACCCTTATGAGTTACAGTACCAATCGCCCCGTATGGACGATATTTTCGTCGCGCGAGTGATGTCGACCGAGCTGCAGACGGTAACGCCGGAGACCCTCGTCGAGGACGCGGGCCAGGTGATGCGTGACAACGGCGTAGGATCGGTCATCGTCGTCGACGAACGGAACCGACTCGAGGGGATCCTGACGACGACCGACTTCGTCGGCATCGTCGCCGAGAGCCAGCCGAAGGCCGAGACCTCGGTCTCCCGGTACATGACCACGGACGTCGTCACGACCGACGCCCAGGCGGGGATCCGAGACGCCGCGGATCTCATGGTCGAACGCGGCTTCCACCACCTCCCCGTCGTCGACGACGAGGAGGGCGTCATCGGCATCGTAACGACGACGGATCTGACCGCCTACCTCTCGCGAGTGCAGTCGCCGAGCCCCGAGGCGTAGTCGCCCCCCTTTCGTTCTCGGTCGGAGGGCGCCGACAGCGGACGGATCCAGGTAGCGCCGCCACTCCCGATGGTTCTCTTATCTCGAACGGCGCGGCCGCTCGAGGCGTTCACGTTACGAACCGTGGAGAGCGATGCTAAACTGAATCCTGCTTTCGGTGGATTTTCCGCCTGATGCGGCGGGTTCGGGTCGGTCGTAAGCGGGCGGCGAACCGAGACGACCGACCCGGTCGGGCCTCTCACCGTCGGCCTCGAACGGCGGCCCCTCGAGCGGCTCACGGCGGTCCTGAACGAGTATCACCGGGCTTATCCGATTGTGTTCGTATACTGCCGATAACTGGCCCCACGGTCGGAAAGAACGGGGCACCGATCGCAACTCGTGGTCTCGGACCGTCGATCGGAACCGGTCGTCGGAATACGTCCCATGGCTCAGCACACGAACGATCCGAACGACGCGCTCGGAACCGTGCCCGGCCTCGAGGGGTTACGCTCGAACGCGGAGCTTCGCGGCCCCGTCGAGGCCGGCGAGCAGGAGTCACACGGCCACCTCGCGCTACTCTACGAGAGCCGAGCCGAGCAGTTCGCGGCGACGATCCCGTTCGTCGCGAACGGTCTCGAGCGCGGGGAGCGGTGCGTCTACATCGTCGAGGAGAACGACACCGAAGACGTCATTGACGCCCTGCGGGACGCCCGTGTCGCCGTCGCCGACGCCCTCGACTCCGGGGCGCTCGAGGTACGGACCGCGGCGGAGTCGTACCTTCGGAACGGCGCGTTCGACGCCGACGGGATGATCGCGTTCCTCGAGGAGACGATCGATGACGCCGCCCGCGAGTACGCCGGCGTCCGGATCACGGGCGAGATGACGTGGGCGGTCGGCGACGACTCCGCTCTCGACGAGATCGTCGAGTACGAGCGGAAGCTCAACCGCGTTCTGCCCGACTCCGACGGGACCGCGCTCTGTCAGTACAACCGTGAGAAGTTCGACGCGGCGTTGCTCCGGGATATCATCGAGACACATCCGTACCTGATCTGCGACCGTACGGTCTGTCGGAACGTCTACTACACCCCGCCGTCGGAACTCTTCGGTTCCGACGAGCCCGAGCGCGAGGTCGAACGAAAGCTCGGAACGCTGCGCGAACGCACCGAGGCCCGCATCGATCTGCAGGACCACCACGAGCATCTGCGGCGGCAAAACGAGATCGCCGGCGCTCCCGACCGTTCCTTCGAGGAGAAGCTCCAGGAGCTGTTCGAGCTCGGTCTCGATCGATTCGACCTCGAGCTCGGCGCGATGGCGCGGGTCGACTGCGAGCGCGACCGATTCGAGGTCGAGTACGTCAGCGACGATCACGAGTACCTCGAACCCAGCGTCGAACTCCCGCTGTCGGAAACGTACTGTACCGCCGCGGCTGATATCGGGGACGCCACCAGCGTCACCGACCCCGAGGCGGAGGGGTTCGACGACGTCGCCGTCTACACCGAGTTCGGAATTCGCGCGTACCTGGGAACCTACGTCGAGATCGAGGGCGGGGACGACCGAACCTTCTTTTTCGTCGGCTCGGATCGGCGCGGGTCGTTCTCGGAGTCGAAACGAACCTTCGTCCGGATGATGGGCCGGTGGGTGAAGTACGAACTCGAGCACGAGCACCGGGATCGCCACCAGCGACGACTGTACGAGATTGCGGCCGATCCGAACCGCACGTTCGAGGAGAAGCTCGATGCGCTGTTCGAGCTCGGCCTCGATCGGCTCGACCTCGAGTTCGGGGCGCTGACGCGGATCGATTCGACCACCGACACCGTCGAGGTCGAGGCCACGAGCGGCGGTACGGATCCGCTCGCGTCGGGACAGGAACTGCCGCTGTCGGAGACGTACTGCCGGCTCACCGACGGCGCGGAGTCGACGACCGCGATCACCGATCCCGCGGGGCTCGAGCGAACGACCTACGAGCAACTGGGGATCGAGACCTACCTCGGCACCCGCATCGAGCTCGAGCACGGTCCCGACCGAACGTTCTTCTTCGCGGCCGGCGACGCCCGCGAGCACGGGTTCAGCGACGCCGAGCGCACCTTCCACCACCTGATGGCCCAGTGGGTGCACTACGAACTCGAGCGCAAACACCGAACGCAGGAGCTCGAAACCTCGAACGAACACTTAGAGCAGTTCGCCCACGCGGCCAGTCACGACCTCCAGGAGCCGCTGCGGATGGTCACCAGCTACCTCCAGCTGCTCGAACGGCGCTACGAGGGCGCCCTCGACGAGGACGGCGAGGAGTACCTCGAGTTCGCGGTCGACGGCGCCGACCGAATGCGGGAGATGATCGACGGCCTGCTGGCGTACTCCCGGGTCGAACGCCAGGGCGATCCCTTCGAGCCGACCGATCTCGAGGCGGTCGTCGAGGACGTCCGCGCGGATCTGGGCCTCCAGATCGAGGAAGCCGACGCCGAGGTGATCGTCGAAGAGCTCCCCCGCGTGATGGCCGACCGGAGTCAGATCCGGCAGGTGCTCCAGAACCTCCTGTCGAACGCGCTCACCTACAGCGAGGGCTCCCCGCGGATACGCGTCAGCGCCAGAAAGCGCGGCTCCGAGCGCGTCGTCACCGTCGCCGACGACGGGATCGGTATCGCGCCCGCGGATCAGGCTCGGATCTTCGCGATTTTCGACCGGCTCCACAGCCGCGGGGAGTACGCCGGATCGGGACTCGGGCTCGCGCTCTGTCAGCGAATCGTCGAGCGCCACGACGGCGAGCTCTGGGTCGACTCCGAACCCGGGGAGGGGGCGGCGTTCTCCTTTACCCTACCCGCCGTGCCCGAGAAGTAACGGGGCGTCCGAGGTTCGGGCAATATTTGATAGTCCGCTGTCTCTTATCGTCTTCCACAAGAGAGGACAACACGGTCCCGCAGTCAGAGACACGTAGTGCAAACCTCCACCTACCAGCGCGGGGATCCGCTCCTCGTTCCTCTCGAGTGCGGGTCGTTTCCGTGTAGCGGCCACACCAGACTACGCCATTCTCGAGCGATCGCCGCCCGTTTTGCCCGTGCCCTGGGATTGATACGTGTCGGCGGTGCAGGGGGACGACGATGGCCGACGGTGATCACCGAACCGATAAATCGGGGGGTATCGAGGTCGAATTCGAACTCGAGTGGGGCGATCGGCGGGGGGAGACGCTGGTCCGAACCTTCGAACGCGTGACGATTCTCGAGTCGGGGTGGCTCCGGGGGAGCGAGCCCTCCGACGGGTGTGGCGTGCGGTACTACCCGCCAACGCGGGTGTTGAATATTCGCTCGGATGAGCTTGCAGGAACTGGCTGAAGGAGGGCCCGTCTGACACGCTCGTTTTGGTCCCGATGGAGGCCACACGTTCGTGAGTATATTCTCGAGCCGTGTCGTCCCGGACTCGCCCAATGGTCGTCCTCGCTCCGTCGCCGAAAGGCGATATCAGATACTCCCGGGATAGTCACCGTGCGTTCGGTAGTGGGAGACGACCTTGACGAAGGCGCCGACGTGTAGAGCCACGACGACGACGATGGTAGCCGTGTACAGGAGATGGAGCGGATCCGCCGGCAGCGTTCCGTCCGGAGCGAAGACCTGATCGTAGATGTGAATCGTCAGCAGCCAGAACATAACGTACGTGCCGTGGCTCTGGTGCCACTTCCAGGCTTTCGGCCCCATGAACTGGTAGGCTGCGTTGTTCGAGGTGAGTGCCAAAATCACGGCGATGATCACCCCGACGATAGCGGCAAACGCCCAGGCGCTCATACCGACGACAAAGTCGATCACGGCCCAGTCCATGGAATCGAACACGGCAACGACGTGCACCAGCGACCAGATCACGAACCAGATCCCCAGTTCGGACCGCCAGTTCAACGGGAAGTTGCCGGAGAACTGCTGGTTGATCGACGGCCAGAGCTTCATCAACGGCCCGATGATCATGACCAAAAACAGGAGGAACCACGGGACGGCGGCGATTATCCGCGGTAAGGCGTAGCCTGCTGCCCACAGGAGGACCGCCATCGCGACACTGATGCCGACGACGGCAGCGTGGTGTTTGCTTCGATTGAACGGATCAACTGTCATCGTTCGAGTATCGGTCGGGGTTCATCTGTCGGTGAGAACTGGGCACGGTGTTAGGCATCGTCCGGATGCGTAACCTCGAGTTCGGCACCGTCTCGTGGATACGCGACACAGGTCAACAGCCACCCGTCGGCGATCTGGTCCTCGTCGAGGTACTCGTTGTCATCGTGACTGACGACGTCGGTAGCGTCCCCGTCGTACCTCGCGGTACACTCGCCGCAGCTGCCGACTTCACACGAGTACGGGATGTCCACGTCCGCCTCGAGGGCCGGATACAGCAGTTCCTCGGTCTCCTCGATCGTCACCTCGGTCTCCGTTCCGTCCTCGAGGAAGACGACGTCGTGTGCCGCAGCGTCCTCCGATTCGTCGTCCGAATCGTCGTCCAGACAGCCACTGACCGCGATACTCCCTGCAGTTCCCGCCGCGAGCAGGATGCGTCGGCGCTCGAGGTCGAACCGCGTTTTCGCCGGGCAGGACGAGGCGTCCGCTCGCGCGGAGCTGGGTGGTGAGTTGGTCATACAGGGAGACGCACCAGCAGGAGCGCCAAAATATCCCCCTCGAATTCTACCGGGCAGGGAACAACCCTCGTTTTGAAGAGGGCACGGCTCGGGAGCTGCACGAGAACGTGTCCTAACTGCAAGAGAAGGTTCTATATCCGAAGATTGCAGCTCGAGCATCGTAATTGGCGGGAAGACGCTGATTCGAAGTTTTTGACGGGTGGCAATCCTCGAGTCGAGGGTGTCTCCGAGGGAGCGGCTGAGTGGCGGAAAGAAATGGACTCGCTGGGACTGAGCAAACCCGAAGTCGTTCGAAAGGCGGTGCACAGCACCGCCTTTCGTGATGACGAAAGACGCGTAGCGTCTTTCGAACCAGTTTGCGAGGTACAGCGAGTTCATTGACTGGAGCGAACGAAGTGAGCGGAAGGAAATGGACTCGCTGGGATATTGAACTACGCCCAGGCGTTCCGGGTCGCTCGCTGCGCTCGCTTCCCGGGCTGCGACTGGTCTAGTTCAAATCCCAGCGTCGACAACTATGTGCACCGCTCGCGAGTTTGCTCGCGGTGCAAAATAGTGGACTCGCTGGGATTTGAACCCAGGGCCTCTTCCTTGCGAAGGAAGCGATCTACCACTGATCTACGAGCCCGCGACCGTTTCTACCCGCGGTTTCTACTTGTAGCTTGCGTTTCGGAAACGACGTGGGCCGCGAGGACACGCGACGGGCCTCGAGCCAGGCCTCCCACACTCCCACCCTCGAGTCACCTCCAAGACGATCACGCCGTCGAGCCGGCTCGAGCCCTCCTCGAGCCCACGTCCAGAACCCCGGCCCGACCGGCGAGCAGGCCGAGCAGGAACCCGGTGAAGTGGGCGATCAGGGCGACGCCGGGGGCGCCCGTCGCGATCGTGATCACGCCCGCGAGGACGACGAAGACGGCCACGGCGGCCCACCGGGGGATCTCGACGACCGACGCGAACGCATCCGAGAGGCGGTTGCCGGCGATCAGGTAGCCCGCCAGCGCGAACACCGCGCCGCTGGCGCCGAGGACGGCGGTCGGGTCGCCGACGCCGATCGAGGCGAAGAAGCTGCTCGCCACCACCTGCGTGATTCCGGCGAGCGCGCCCGTCACGAGGAAGAACGTGTGAAAGCGCAGCCGCGTCGTCGCGCGGGCGATCGGCCACCCGAACAGCACGAGCCCGACGCTGTTCGAGAGCAGGTGACCGAGCCCGCTGTGGGCGTAGACGCTGGTGATGATCGTCCAGGGGTTCGCGGTCAGGGGCGGCCCGAGGACGAACAGCCCGGCCATCAATCCGGCGCTGATAGCTGCGGCAATCGTCTGGGCGACGAGCACGACCACGAAGATCACCAGCACCTCGAGGATGGGACTCCCGGAGCGGAAGTCGGTATCGGAGCTGCGGCGCGAGCGGGTCACCATACTCCCGGTATGGGTTACGGTAGTAAAAGTTCACGCGGCCTACACTCGCCTGCTGTGACAGTACCGCGGCTACCGGGGCGCGAAAAACGGAAAATCCGCGGTCGAGATCAGTCCTCGAGGACGATCTCGATCGAAACGTCGTTCGGCACCTGGATGCGCATGAGCTGGCGGAGTGCGCGTTCGTCGGCGTCCAGATCGATCAGGCGCTTGTGGACGCGCATCTCCCAGTGCTCCCACGTGGCGGTGCCCTCGCCGTCAGGCGACTTCCGGGTCGGCACCTCGAGGGTCTTCGTCGGCAGCGGGATCGGACCGCTCAGGTTGACGCCGGTGTTACTCGCGATCTCGCGGACATCGTCGCAGATGTCGTCCAGGTCCTCCGGACTGGTGCCCGCGAGTCGAACGCGTGCCTGCTGCATTTATTCGTTGACCTCGAGGACCTTGCCGGCCGCGATGGTCTGACCCATGTCACGGATGGCGAAGCTCCCGAGTTCGGGGATCTCGCTGGACGGCTCGATGCTGAGGGGCTTCTGCGGTCGGATGGTGACCACAGCAGCGTCACCCGACTGGATGAAGTCGGGGTTCTCCTCGGCGACCTCGCCGCTTGCGGGGTCCATCTTCTTGTCGATGGACTCGATCGTACAGGCGACCTGGGCCGTGTGGGCGTGGAAGACCGGCGTGTAGCCGGCCGTGATGACCGAGGGGTGCTGCATGACGACGACCTGCGCCTGGAACGTCTCGGCGACGCTTGGCGGGTCCTCGGCGGGGCCACAGACGTCACCGCGGCGGATGTCGTCCTTGCCGATGCCGCGGACGTTGAATCCGACGTTGTCACCGGGCTCGGCCTTGGGGACCTCCTCGTGGTGCATCTCGATCGTCTTCACTTCGCCGCCCACGTCGCTGGGCTGGAAGGAGACGTCGTCGCCGACGTTCATGATACCGGTCTCGATACGTCCGACTGGGACGGTACCGATGCCGGAGATCGTGTAAACGTCCTGGATCGGGAGTCGGAGCGGCGCGTCCGTCGGCGGCTCCGGCTCCGGCAGGTCGTTCAGGGCCTCGAGCAGGGTACGGCCGTCGTACCACGACGTGTTCTCGGAGGTCTCGGCGATGTTGTCGCCCTCGAACGCCGAGATCGGGATGAACGAGGCGCCGTCGGTCTGGAACTGAACCTGCTTGAGCAGCTGGTTGACTTCCTCGACGACCTCGTCGAAGGTGTCCTCCTTGTAGTCGACGACGTCCATCTTGTTGACGCCGATGATCAGCTCGTCGATACCCAGGGTGCGGGCCAGGAAGACGTGCTCCTGGGTCTGGGGTGCGACGCCGTCGTCGGCGGCGACGACGAGGACGGCGTTGTCGGCCTGGCTCGCGCCAGTGATCATGTTCTTGACGAAGTCGCGGTGACCAGGACAGTCAACGATAGTGAACTCGTACTCTTCGGTCGAGAACTCCTGGTGGGCGATGTCGATAGTGACACCGCGCTCTCGCTCCTCCGCGAGGTTGTCCATGACGTAGGCGAACTCGAAGCCGCCTTTGCCCTTCTCTTCCGCTTCTTCGCGGTGCTGTTCAATGACGTGCTCTGGTACGCTTCCCGTCTCGTAGAGGAGGCGTCCCACGAGCGTACTCTTCCCGTGGTCAACGTGACCGATGATGGCCAGGTTCTGGTGTCGTTTGTCGCTCATTGTTGTAGCTCACGCGCAAAGGCGCTTATGTCGGTATCTTTTGCTCGTTGCGGTTAAAACCATTTCGAAAGCGTATTCGACCGAACCCGACGCCGGCTTGCGGTTTGTGTCTCGTACGCACGATTTCGATTACCGGACGACGGCGTCGAGGTGAGGGAAGTCGAACGCGCCGAACGACCGTCGACCGACGATACCGGAGTGCAGCGGCTCGCAGACGGCGACTACAGCTCCGGCAGTCGACCGACGTCCGACAGCACCGCCGTCGCGGTCTCCGGACCGCCCGCGCCCCGGCCGCTGTTGTGGAGGCTGCCCGCGTGTTTGGTCTCGAGCTGGACGATGTTTCGCGTCCCCGTCACCGCGAGCGCGCCGTTTTCGGGGACGAGCCGCGGCCCGACGCGGACCCCATCGCGGGAGGCCTCGCCGATGAGCCGGATCGTCCGGCCGTCCTCGGCCGCGAGCTCGAGCGCGCTCCCGGGAATCGACTGGATCCCCTCGACGGTCGCGTCCTCGAGCGAGAACCCGCCGTCGGCCAGCACGTTCGCGAGGATGACGAACTTCAGCGCGGCGTCGGTGCCGTCGACGTCGAAGGTGGGATCGGCTTCCGCCACGCCGAGGTCCTGGGCCTCCGCGAGCACGTGCTCGTAGTCGAGTCCCTCCGCGGCCATGCGCGTGAGGATGAAGTTCGCGGTGCCGTTGAGCACGCCTCGGGCCGCCGTCACCGCTTGGGGCGTACAGTCCTCGATCGTCGACAGCACCGGGATGGCGCCGCCGACGGTCGCCTCGAAACGGATCGAACCCGCGCTGTCGGCCTCGAGCGCGCGCAGCTCCTCGTAGCGCTCGGCGACGGGTCCCTTGTTCGCTAACACGACGTGGTGGTCGGTCTCGAGCGCGCGCTCGACGTGGGTGAAGCCGGGCTCGGCGTCGCCCAGCGTCGTCGGCGTCGCCTCGACGAGGACGTCGTAGTCGGTCTCGAAGAGCGTCGCGGGGTCGGCGGTGCCGACGGGCTCGCCCCCGGCCTTGCGCTCGAGGGCACCCTCGACGTCGATCCCGTCGGCGTCGACCGACGCGCCGCTCGAGTCGGCGATCGCGACGACCTCGTGGCCGTACTCACCTGCGAGGTCGGCGACCGATCGACCGACGTCGCCGGCCCCGACGATAGCGAGTCGCATCAGGCCTCACCTCCGAGCAGCGGCTCGACGACGGTCAGTTCCTTGTCGGTGCCGATCGCGCGGATCGTCTCGAAGACCTGCTCGGCGCGGCCGGAGTCGATCGCGAGCCGGAGTCGCGCGCTCGCGGTCGCGTTCGTCCCCTCGGGGGCCGCCAGCGAGAGGTCCTTGACGACCGCGTCGGCCTCGCTCTCGACCCGCGAGAGCGTCTCCGAGAGGTCGGTCTCGACGAGGTCGCCGACAAGGACGACCGAGAGCTCCTCGCCGTAGTGTTCCGCGCCGGCCTGGATCACGTTGATGCCGGCGTCTCGCAGCGCGTCGACGATCCCGTCGAAGCGCTCGGGCGGGCTCTCGAGGTCGACCTCGACGGGGATGTGGCCCCGCGGCGTGATGTTGCCGCGCTCGTGGTGGATGCTCAGGAGATTGCCGCCGTTGGCCGAGATCGGCTCGAGCGCGCGGAGCAACTCGCCGGGCTCGTCGACCAGTTCGAGGCGGACGGTGTAGGCGCGTACGCCGCCGTCGGTCTCGGGTTCCTCCTCGTCGGACTCGGGCTCGGGCGCGTCAGCCATCGTCGTCACCTCCGAACTGCGGGCGTCCAGGCGTTGTCATACTCTGTGACTCCGTAATGGGCGTGTAAAAGGATATAGGACTTCCCAAAACTCTCCGGCCGTGTCAACAGCCGCCACGGCCGCTCGAGATCGGACTTAGAGGTGGTCCTCGCCGGGGTTCGAGGAGCCCCAGTCGCCCCGTCCACCCTCGGTGCGGTCGACCCCCATGATCGACTCGGCCTGGTCCGGGCCGCCGAGGCTCTCGCGGGCGTCCGGGATGCGAACCGTGACCTCGTCGATCTCGGACCACGTGATCAGTTCGGCCTCGATGTTGCTCGTCGTGATGTCGCCGACCGAACACCCCTTGCAGCCGCCGCCGAGTTCGATGATGACCTCGCCGTCGTCGGGGTCGGCCTTCCGGACCGCGCTGGTCCCTCCGTGCATCTGGATGATCGGCATCTCGCGCGTGAGCCACGCCTCGACTCGGTCTTTGAGCGGGTCGTCCTCGGAGTCAGTCATCGCCCGATCTACGGACTCGAGCGATGAATAGGTTTGGTCGGAAACCCTCACGATCGTTCGATACAGCGCCGACGGACCGGTTCCAGTTCGGACGCGCTCAGCGGGTCGAACGCTACCCCGCGTGGCCGCGTCGCCCGCGGTCCGCGATGAACGTGCGCCGAGGCGACTCGCGGCCGGAGGGCGGTTCTCGACGTCCCTCGAGTACAAACGCTGCGGTTCGGTGAGAATTCGGCCGAGAGTGGAACGACACGGCTGACGGCTCGAGCGCGCGAGAAAACTGCCGACGCGATCCCCGGCACGCGCGGCCGACGGACCACATAGCGCGCCGGACCGGAGTCGACGGACAACGGTCGGTGTCAGCTTCGCATTCGCTGTCTGTCGCCCGTCCCCTCGGTCAGGGCGCTGGCGATCGCTCCCTCGAGAACGACGTCGTCGCCGTGGTCGGTGACCCGGATCTCGGGGACGTTGTTCAACAGCATCCCCGAGACGCGTTCGCGGATCGGGTCGACGACCAGCGCCTCGTTGTGCAGGGCGACGGCCCCGCCGAAGGAGACGACGATCGGCGCGAACGACTGGACGACGTTGGTGACCCCGATCGCGTTCCAGTGGGCGAGCTGCTCGATAGTGTAGTCGGCCAGCTCGTCCTCGCCGGCCAGCTCGAAGACGTCCTTCGCGGTAAAGTCGGGGCTCTCGAGGGGGAGCTCCGTCGAGACGGTCGGATCGTCGTCGGCCAGCAGCCGCGCGAAGTCGGGGATGCCGTTGCCCGAGCAGTACGCCTCCCAGTGGCCGTCGTGGCCGCAGCCGCAGGTCAGCCGGCCGCGCGGATCGATGACGCAGTGACCGACCTCGCCGACGTTGCCGTCCCAGCCGGCCAGTATCTCGCCGTCACAGCAGACGCCGGCGCCGACGCCCGATGAGAGGGTAATATAGACCATGTCGTCGGGGTTGCGGGCGGCGTGGAACCGCTCGCCGATGACGCCCGCGGCGGTGTCGTTGTGGAGGTGGACCTCGTCGCTGTCGATGAGCTTCTCGATCGGACCCGTCAGCGGGATGCGGTCGATCGAGTCGGGCAGGTTCGCCGGATCGATCACCGCTCCCTCCGCGAGGTCGAACGGGCCGATCGAGCCGATGCCCGCGGCGGCGATCTCCTCGGGTGCGACCCCGGCGTCGCCACACGCCTCGCGAAGCGTTCGAAGAACCCCCTCGGTAACGTCGATCCCGGTGGGACCCCGCGGCGTCCCGTTGCGACTGATGCCGATCGTCGTCGCGTCGTCGGTCGCGACGGCCGCCCGGACGTTCGTCGCGCCGAGGTCGACGCCCGCGTAGTAGACCATACTACAGCAGAGCACGGTCGTCGTACTTAACTACCGGTATCTTCACTCGGCACCGAGTAGCGACCGAACCACGCTCGGACGCCACAGGTATGACACATGAGAACATAGGGAACGTATGGCAACCGACGAGTACGACTCCGACCCGGTGCCGGGTGCGGCGCTCACCGACGCGGAGCTCGAGGCGCTCCACGAGGTCGAACTCGGCTTCGAGTGGCTCCAGCGCGCTCAGGGCTGTCTGCTCGAGTTCCACCACGCGACGGGCCACGGGATGGACCACCTCGACGACGCCGAACAGCTGCTCAGAGAAAGCGGTCACGACGACCTCGCCGACGCCATTCGAACCCAGCTACTCCCACACGGCGTCGTCGACGGCGACCGCTGGTCGTACGACGTGCTCGAGGACTTTCAGGGGACGCTGCTGGCCGAGACGGCCGCGCTCGAGGCCCGCGTCCGGCGAGAGCTAGTCGACGGTCGGCGCCACGTTCCCGAGCGACGGCAGGAGCAACGGTGGAAGGAGCGGGCAGATCGAGACGAGCCGACAGAACGGACCACGAGCGAGGACGAGTAGCCGTCCGCCCCGCTCACTCCATCACGTCGAGATCCCGGTAGTAGGTGACGGGACAGGGAGCGTCGAGGATGATCTCCTGGGAGACCGAGCCGAGCACCGCCTTCTCGGCCGGCGAGCGGCGCCGACCCCCGACGACCAGCCGGTCGGCGTCGACCGCCCGCGCCAGCTCGACGACCTCGGTGCCGACGTCGCCGAGCGTCCCGCGGATCTCGGTCTCGACGCCCGCCGCCGAGAGACGCTCCTCGAGGTCGGAAACCGGCGGCCGACGGGCTGCGACCGCGGTGGGGTCGACGTCCTCGACGCGCTCCTCGAAGCCGAGGTTCTCGCGGAACTCCTCGTACTCCGCCTCGGTGAACGCGTGGCCGATCACGACGGTCGCCTCGAGCGGGGCCGCGATCTCGAGGACGGTCTCGGCGAGCTCCTCGGCCCGGACGGTGTCCATCGGCCCGACCGCGAGCAGGACGGTATCGATAGCCATGCGGGTACGTGACGGTGCTATCTGCTTAACTATTCCCGATCCCGCAACGGGCGGCGCAGCCAAGCGCTCCAGGAACCACCCCAGCTTGACATCCTCCCGCGCCTAAAGACGCGGGAATCCACGAAGTTGATATTCAGGTTGCGCGTTTCCTCGAGGCTCAAGTACGCTTTCGCGTGACCTGTCAACGGTCGCCGTCCAGTTGTGACCAAGGACGTGCTTTGCAGCGCGTGCAGCCCTGTCAATAGGGCCTTCCTCCCCGCATACAGCGGGCGTCGACAGCGTGGAACAACGTTCCACGAGCAATCGGGCATAGCCCGATGACGACGGCTGGCTATTCAACCAGCGAGGTAGCACGGTTCGCGTCAGCCGAACTGTTACGCCGTGCATGGTTCACCCTCCCGTTGTGCAATGTTCTCCGAAGCGTTCAGGTCGGCGTGGCGTCCACGGTCGCACTCCGAACACGAAAAGTGGTCGCCATCACGGGTTCCCATCGAACCACACGCCGAACATCGCTGGCTGGTATGGTACGCATCGACCTTTTCGACGCGGATACCAGCACGTTCGGCCTTGTATGTGATGAACTGTTGGAGTTGGTCGAAGTGCCACGAGTGAACGCCCGACCATGAGCTGTTCTCGCGGATGCCTTCGAGGTCTTCCATCCGAATGACGGGGTTCTCGAACTGTTCTGCGAACGTGACTACGGACTGCGAGAGCGATGAGGCGAACTCCAAGCGGTGGCCGATCGACGTTTCGGCCGAGCGACTCAGTCGCCGTTCTCCTCGTCGCCGCGGACGAACGTCACCGGACACGGCGAGGAGAGCAGGACCTCCTGAGCCGTCGAGCCGAAGACGGCCTTCCCGGTCGGCGAGCGACGGCGACCGCCGACGACGACCCGGTCGGCGGCGACTCCGGTCGCCAGCTCGACGATCGTCGAGCCGTGGTCGCCGATGTCGCCGCGGATGTCGTAATCGACGTCCGCCTCGTCGAACTTCCGGCGCAGGTCTCTGATCGTCGAGTGCCGAGAGGCGACCTCGTCGGGACGGACCTGGCCGCTCCCGTCGTCCATCTCGAGGTTCTCGAGCACCTCGTTGTACTCGTCCTGGGTGAAGATGTGGGCCAGAACGACCGTCGCGTTCGCGGGCTGTGCGACTTCGATCACGGTCTCCGCGAGCTCGTCGGTTCGGTCGGCGTCGCCCGGACCGACGGCGAGGAGAATCGTTTGTAACGTCATACCGTCCCTATGTCCCGGTGTTGACTTAAGTTCGGGAGTTCCGGGGCTGGTTCTGCGCGCTGATCACCGGTTCCGGGTCGCTTTTCTCCGCTGTTGCCGACGAACGGAGTATGAACGATCCCGACCTTTCGGACCGAACCGTCCTCGTCACGGGCAGCGCGCGAGGCGTCGGCCGCGAACTCCTGCTCGCGACCGCCGACTGCGGCGCGAAGACGGCCGTCCACTACCACACCAGTGCTGACGCCGCCCGCGAGGTCGCCGAGGAGGCCCGCGACCGGGGCGCGCCCGAGGCGATGACGGTACAGGGCGACGTCACCGACCCCGAGAGCGTCGACGGGCTCTTCGCGGCCGTCGAGGCCGAGCTCGGCAGTGTCAACGTCCTCGTGAACAACGTCGGGGACTTCGCGCCCGCCCACTGGGAGGGCCTCGAGTTCGACGCCTGGAACCGGGTGCTCGAGACCAACCTCAACGGCACCTACCTCTGTTCGAAGCGCGCGCTGCCGGCGATGCGCGAAGAGGAGTACGCCCGGATCGTCAACGTCGGCTACGCCTCCTCCGAGAAGGGGCTGGTGAACCCGAAGAACTTCCCCTATTTCGTCGCGAAGGCGGGCGTGTTGATGTTCACGCGGATGCTCGCCGCCGACACCCAGGACGACGGGATCACTGTCAACGCCGTCTCGCCGTACGTCGTCGAGAACTCCGACGAGTTCCCCGAGGAGCTCCCGCAGGACCGCCCCGCGAGCTTCGACGACCTGGTCAACCCGCTGCTATTCTTCCTCGATCCCGACACCGGGTACGTCAGCGGCGAAAATATCGAGGTCGACGGCGGCTGGCTGCCCGAGGACGTGTAGCGACACGAGCGGCCGAACCGCGGCGCGTCGCGCCGCGGATTTTTTGGGCTCTTGCTGAGCGAAGCGAAGCAACGGTCAGCGAGAGCCTACGCTCTCGCCGGACAGATTTTTGCGAGGAGCGGTCGCTCGCCGAGTGAGCGCTCCGACGACGTAAAAAGGTGGGTGTAGAATATCGAAGTCGACGGCGGCTGGCTGCCCGAGGACGTGTAGGCACTCGTTTCCGGGGCGAGCTTTTTCGGTGTGCTCGTCGCGGGAGTCGGTATGACACTCCCGGTCGCGATGGGGTGGCGCCACCTCCTGTTCGCGAGCTGGCCGATCGCACCCGCGCTCGTCGACGCCCGTCTCCCGGACGGTCTCGAGCCCGACACCTACGACGGGCGCGCGTGGCTCTCGATCGTTCCGTACCGCAACGTCGCCGTCCGTCCCCGCGGCGCGCCCGCGAGGCTGGGCTTCGGGCTTCCCGAACTCAACCTCCGGACCTACGTTCGCCGGGACGGGGAGTCGGGGGTCTATTTCTTCAGCCTCGACGCCGACGGCCTCCTCGGCGTCCTCGCCGCCCGGCTCACCCACCGCCTGCCGTACTACAACGCGCGCATCGAGATGCGGCTGGGATCGAGACACGTCTCGTTCGCGAGCGAGCGCCGCCACCCGGGTGCGACCCCGGTCCGGTTCGCGTGTCGATACGAACCCGTCGGCGAGCCGTTCGCGCCGAACCCCGACTCGCTCGCGGCGTTTCTCACCGAGCGCTACCGGTACTACACGACGGGACGTCGGGGCGAACTCCGCTCCGCCGATCTCAGCCACGAGCGCTGGTCGCTCCGGCCGGCAACGGTCGCCCTCGAGACGAACACGCTCTTCGAGGCCAACGGCTTCGACGCCCCGGCGACATCCCCGGTCTGTTACTACAGCCCCGGGGTCGACGTCGTCTCCTCGAGAAATCGGCCCCGCTGAGACGGGGTACTGGAAGTCAGTGCCGGAGCGACCGAAACCCGCCCTGCGGTCGATCCCGTAACTCGGGACAGCGGACCATATAAACTCGGGCGGGGAGCGATCGATATACTTCGGCGGCGTCCCTGTAGACGCTCGTGACTACTACCGGACGGATCCGTGGAATCCACGTCGCTCCCGAGCAGGGGGCGCCGACGAGATCGATCGAGACGGCTCGAGCGCTCGCCGGGCGAGGGCTCGAGGGCGACCGCTACTGTCTCGCCGACCCCGAGACGGACGACCAGTCCGACGATCGGGTGGGAGGCACGTTCGCCGACCGCGACGGCAGCGACCTCACGCTCATCGAGACGGAGGCGCTCGAGGCCGTCGAGCGAGACTACGACATCGCGCTCGAGCCCGGCGTCCACCGGCGCAACCTGACGACGGAGGGGGTCGCGCTGAACCACCTCGACGGCGAACGGTTCAGGGTCGGCGACGTCGTCTGCGAGGGCGTCGAACTCTGCGAGCCCTGCTCGTACCTCGAGCGCCACCTCACGGAAGGCGGGGTCCGCGAGGCGCTGATCCACCGCGGCGGCCTCCGCGCGCGGATCCTCGAGGGTGGCGTCCTGACAGTCGGGGATCGACTCGAGAGGCACTGAGCGTCGGCGAGCGTTCGAGCGGAGATCCCGCGGGCTCGCACACGTTCGCCCGTTCAAACCGGCGGCGCAACATAAACGTACATTGCCGCGCGGTCCCAGTATCCGCGCAATGAACGAGCCCGGCGTCCAGTCGCTGATGGACCAGGAGACGCTCGACGAACGGGTGCGAGCCGGCGACGCTCCGGCGTGGGTCGAAGCGCACTGGCGGTCGTTCCAGGACGGGTTGCTCGGCGAACGAAACGGGACGCCGTTCCCCTGCTTTTTCGGCGCGGAGTCGGTCCAGCAGGGCGAGCCGCTGTACACGGCGGTGCCGTCGGCGTCCGACGCCGACGCCCTGTTGACCCTGCGCGATCGGATCCTCGAGTACCTCGAGATCTACCGCGAGCACTCGCCGCGGGCCTCGCTGGTGACCTTCTTCAAACCGCCCGCGGAGCCCCTCTCCGAGCGGGAGTACCACGAGACGTTGTGGCATATCTTGCAGACGCTTCATCTCCACGATCCCGAACCCTGGCCCGAGGGGATCCCGACGGACCCCGACGACGAGCGCTGGGAGTTCTGTCTGGGCGGCGAGCCGATGTTCCCGACCTGTCGGGCGCCGTTCTACGACGACCGCAAGAGCCGCTACTGCCCGATAGGGCTCGAGGTGACGTTCCAGCCCCGCGCGCTGTTCGAGAATCTCGGCGTGACGGCCGACACCCACGCCGGCCAGCAGGCTCGTGACGTGATCCAGGACCGCCTCGAGGGGTACGACGGCGTCTGTCCCCACGCGGACCTGGGTGACTGGGGCGTCGAGGGCGACCGCGAGTGGCCCCAGTACATGCTGACGGCCGACGACGCCCAGTCGCCCGAGGAGTGTCCGATGACGGTCACCCGAGATCATCCGAAACCCGGTGCGCAGTTGCCATGACGGAGAGGGAGGACGATACGGAGCCGGCGCTGATACTGATCGACCTTCAGGAGGGGTTCGACGACCCGTCGTGGGGAACGCGGAACAATCCCGACGCCGAACGGCGCGCGAGCGAGCTGCTCGAGGCCTGGCGCGAGGCCGACCGCCCGGTCGTCCACGTCCGCCACGACTCGAGCGAGCCCGACTCGCCGCTGCGGAGCGACGGGTCGGGCTTTGCGTTCAAAGCCGAGACGGCGCCCGCAGAGGAGGAGACGACGTTCGAGAAGTCGGTCAACAGCGCCTTTATCGGAACGGGCCTCGAGTCCTGGCTTCGCGATCGCGGGCTCGAGCGGGTCGTCCTCGTCGGGTTCACGACCGACCACTGCGTCTCGACGACGACCCGGATGGCCGAGAACCTCGGCTTCGAGCCGACGGTGGTCGCCGACGCGACGGCGACGTTCGACCGCGAGTTCGACGGTGACAAGTTCGACGCCGAGACGATCCACCGAACGGCGCTGGCCCAGCTCGAGGGGGAGTTCGCAGCGGTGGCGACGACGGCGGAGCTACTGGACGACGGAGTGTGAGATCGGTGCGCTCGAGCGGTCGGGTCAGACGGATTTCTGTACCGATGTATCGACGCAACCGCGACCTGGGCGGCGGTTGCGTTGGAACTAACGGACAGGAACCTGTCTCAGACGGTGCCGATCCCCTCGGCCGCCACGATGATCGCGAGCGTGGCGACGAACCCGACGACCGCGCCCGCGAGGAGTTCGGGTCGGCCGCGGTTCTCGAGGTCGGCGCCCGCGGCGATGCCAGCCGGGAGGAACTCGAGGACGACGAGGTACAGTAGGGCGCCGGCCGCGACGCCGAAGCTCAGCGCCAGCAGTCCCTCGAAGGTCGTGACGAAAACGTAGGCGACGACGGCGCCGATCGGCTGTGGCAGCCCGGAGAAGACGGCCCAGCCGACGACCTTCCAGCGATCCATCCCGTAGGCGATCAGCGGGATCGCGATCGCCAGCCCCTCCGGGACGTTCAGGATCGAGATCGCGATCGCCATGAACACGGCCAGCGAGGGGAGCGCGAGCCCCGCGACCTCGACGACCCCGTCGGTCGGATCGGCGAACGAGACGCCGACGGCGATCCCCTCAGGAATACTGTGAATCGTCAGTACTGCCACGGTGAGAACGACCGTCCGGGTATCGACGTCGGAGACGGCGTTCGGCGCGAACTCGTAGCCGTCGATAGCGCGGTCGGCGAGGGCGACGAATCCGATTCCGACGAGCGCGCCGAGCGCGACGGGACCGACGCCGCCAGCGGCGAGCCCCTCCGCGAGCAGGCCGAACGCGGTCGCCGACAGCAGGATGCCGGTGGCGACGCCCCAGAGGGCGACGAGCCAGCGGTCGCGGATCTCCTCGAGGACGAAAAACGGGAGCACGCCGAGCCCGGTGGCGAGGCCGGTGACGAGCCCGACGGCGAACACGAGCGAGAGATCGGAGAGCGGTGACATCGGGCGAGCGGGAGTGGGGACGGCGGGCGGTGGGCATTAGGCGGACAGCCGGCAGTGAGTTACTGTCGGAGTTTGTCGATGAGCGGGAGGTCGGGAAGGTCGACGCCGAGCTGCTGGCGCGCGAACCTCGCGAGCATCGGGATGTCGTTGGCGCTCAACAGCTTCCGGACGGCGAGCGGGTTCCCGTTGTTCGCCCGCGCCAGCGTCTCCTCGTCGAGGCGCTCGAGGTCGGCCATGAACTCGTCGTACCGGTCGTTGTCCGCGAGGTAGAGCAGCCGGGTCATCAGCTGTCGCTTCCTGACGTTCGGTGCGACCTTCTTGTGCCACAGCGAGTCGTACACCTCGAGGTTCTCGGCCGTGGGTTCGACGTTGCCGTGTTTGAGACAGCTGTCGGTGGCGGCCGCGGCCATCCGGCCGGACTGCATACAGGTGTGAATCCCCTCGCCCCACAGCGGATCGATCGACGGAACCGTGTCGCCGATCGCCAGGAAGCGGTCGGTGTGCATCTGCCCCGGCGGCTGGATGTGAGCCGAGCCGCGGTGTTGCTTGCCCTCGATGCGCTCGGCGTTCCGGAACCGCGGGTCGGTGTCGAGCCAGTGCGAGAGGTAGTCGTCGACGGTGAAGTCGTCGCGAGCGTACGTGCTGTGGCTGCC
This sequence comes from Natronococcus roseus, assembly GCF_043677095.1. Taxonomy (NCBI): domain Archaea; kingdom Methanobacteriati; phylum Methanobacteriota; class Halobacteria; order Halobacteriales; family Natrialbaceae; genus Natronococcus; species Natronococcus roseus. The sequence goes on along the minus strand of NZ_JBHLJR010000001.1, from coordinate 314,273 downwards.
GTTCTGAATGTAGCAGATGCCGACCTTCGCGGTGTCCTCGCCGGTGTGGAAGATCCAGGAGTAGCCGCCGGGCGCGAGGTTGTGGTCGAGCCGGAGCATCATCGCGTCGTGGAGGTCGGCGAAGCCGGGGCGGTCGATCTCGATCCCCTCGAGTTCGTACTCGATACCGATGGCGTGGTTCTCGCGTTCCAGATCGCTAACGCCGAGCTTCTTGGCGATCGGCGCGGCCGGCCCCGTCGCGTCGACGACGATCTCGGCGTACACCTCCTCGTCGCCGTTGTAGGTGACGCCGACGGGTTCGCCGTTCTCGACGATCGGCGCGGTGGCGCGTGCGTCGAAGCGGTACTCCGCGCCCTCCTCCCGGCCGTCCTCGACGAGAAACCGCTTGAAATCCGCAAACTCGAGAACGGCACCGGGCTGGCTCTGAACGTAGTGGTCCGTCGGGGACTCGAGGACGACCTTGTCGGTGTACTGCATCACGACGTCGTCCGGGATTCCGAAGGAGGCCATCATGGAGGGGAACGTCCCCGCGGTGGACTTGTTGCTCTGGCGCGGGAACTCGTCTTCCGCCTCCGTTTCGAGGACGACGACGTCGTAGCCTCGGACCGCAAGGTCGCGAGCACACTGGGCGCCGGCCGGTCCGGCGCCGGCGACGACTACATCGTAACGCTCGTTCATAGTGCTGAAACTGTCTCGCCCCCTAATGAGTTTGTCCAAGCAGTTGCGTCCCCGGCCAGCCAACGGATCCACGACGGGGCGGCGAGTTCGACGTGGTTCGGGAGCCGAGGGCGCCGACGAGCCGGCTCGAGCGACGCTGAGGAAGAGTCCGTCACTCGCTGTAGCCTTCCTGCATGAACGTCCCCTCGGCCTCGTAGATCGAGACCAACTCCTCGACGAGGTCCTCGGGGGACTGACCCTCGTCGCAGTGGCTGTCGAGTCGGTCCTTGAGGTCGTCGCTGATCTCGAGCGTGTGAGTCATGTGTGGCCGTCGGTCGTATCCTCGGTCGCCGCGACCAAATAGCCCGGGGGCGCGTGTGCAGCCGTCCGACCGACGGAGACGAGAGCCGGCACGAGACGGCACCGCGATTATCCCCCTCCCCTGAGAAGAGCGGGGCATGGTAGCGACACTGTCCGACGACGAGGTTGGGAAGAAAGTGATCGACGCGGAAGGCAAGGAGCTCGGCATCGTCGCGAAGGTCGAGGACGATCGAGCGTCCGTCGATCCGAACCCGAGCGTTGCGGAGCACCTGCTCGCAAAGATCGGCGTCGAGGGCGAGGACGACGAGGACTACCTCGTCACCGAGAGCATGGTCGACCGGGTCGACGACGACACCGTCGTCCTGCAGGGCGACATCTAGACGCGAACCGCCACTCCCTCGTCGATGGGGCCGGCGGGACGCGACCGCGTTTTCGGTTCACGATCGAACGCCTCGAGCTACGGCTTCGACTCGAGGGTCAGGAGGGATGCTGGTGGCTGAGGCGCTCGGCCACCACGTTCGGGACGGGCGTGTTGCAGTCCTTGCACTTCCAGCTCCGGCGGACTCCGCTTCGGTCCTCGATCATGTCCTGTCTGAACCGCAGCGTCGCGCCACAGGTGCACCTGTGGGTCGTCGGGGACATACTCGAGCGTTCGGGCGCTCGGCTCAAAGATCCACTGGTCCGTCATACGGACCGCTGTAGTTCGGTACCGGTGATCGCTGTCCCCGTCCGAGCGATCACCGGTGACACGCTACGACGATCCGTCTCACTCCTCGTTGCTGGCCTCGAGCGCAGCCTCGCAGAGCGTCTCCCGCTCGTCGAAGTACGCCGGCGCGTCGGCCTCGGCCTCGAACTCGACGACCCGGTTCAGCGCCTCCTGTCCGTCGTCGACCGCCGTCTGGAGGTCGGCTGCCAGCTCCGTGTAGCCGGCCGACAGCTCCTGGAACGCCTGGATCCGGGCCTGCTTGGCGTCGACGAGCGCTTGTTTCTCCTCGAGGTCCCGTCCCGCGGCCTCGAGGTCGTCGACGTCGGTCCCGTCGGCAGGTCCGGTCGCCGACGGCGGTCGCTCGGTCCGCGGGGTGTCGTTCGATCGCTCCTCGAGCTCCGAGCGCAGCTCGGCCAGCCGCTCGTCGATCTCGTCTAACAGCTCGTTGGCCTCGTCGGTCATCGTCTCGACCCGACCGGACAGCAGGCCCGCCTGGGTGTGACAGTACTCGACGAACTCCGAGACCGACGGGGGCGTTCCGGTGTCGTCGCTCATACCGGACCCGTTCGTGCTTCCGACCGAAGTCAGTTCGGCTCTCGCGATAGTCGAATGTTACCACACCGCTTCGTGTTGGGCTTTCAGACGGGTTAAGTTCCTCCGACTCCTGACTCGGGTATAATGATTCGTCCGTCAGTGCGATCACCGTTTCACGCCCGTCTCCGGAGGTCTCTATGAGTCGGGACACGATCGAGGTTCGCGGCGCCGAGGAACACAACCTCAAGGACATCGACGTTACGATCCCACGGGAGGCGTTTACCGTCGTCACCGGACTCTCGGGGTCGGGGAAGTCCTCGCTGGCGTTCGAGACCGTCTACGCGGAGGGGCAGCGACGCTACATCGAGAGCCTCTCGGCGTACGCTCGGAACTTCCTGGGCCAGATGGACAAACCCCAGGTCGAGACCGTCGAGGGGCTCTCCCCGGCGATCTCGATCGACCAGAAGAACGCGGCGAACAACCCCCGCTCGACGGTGGGGACCGTCACCGAGCTCCACGACTACCTTCGTCTGCTCTACGCTCGCGTCGGTACCCCCCACTGTCCCGAGTGTGGCCGTGAAGTCGGCGAGCAGTCGGCCCAGAACATGGTCGAGCGCATCCTCGAGCTCCCCGAAGGAACCAAAGCCAAGCTCGCGGCGCCCGTCGTCCGCGACCAGAAGGGCGCCTTCGAGGACCTGTTCGACGAACTCGTCGCCGAGGGGTACGCCCGCGTCGAGGTCGACGGCGAGGAACACGACCTCACGCTCGAGAAGCCCGAGCTGGACGAGAACTTCGATCACACGATCGACGTCGTCGTCGACCGCGTGAAGGTGTCGACGGAGGCCCGCCCGCGGATCATCGACAGCGTCGAGACGGCGCTCGAGGAGGCCGAGGGCGTTCTGAAGGTGATCCTGCCGGACGCACCCCAAGAAGTCGCCGCGGAGCTGGGCGAGGAATCCCGCCAGACCGGTGCGCTCGGCGACGAGGACGAGGCCGACGACCGCTTCGTCGTCGAGTTCTCGAAGGATCTGGCCTGTACGCACTGCGGGATCGACGTCCCCGAGATCGAGACCCGCTCCTTTTCCTTTAACTCTCCTCACGGCGCCTGCCCCGAGTGTGAGGGGTTGGGCGAGACCAAGGAGGTCGACGAGGGGCTGGTCGTTCAGGACAGCTCCAAACCCCTCAAGCACGTCTTCGAGGCCTGGAGCTACAACCGCTCGTACTACAAGACCCGGCTGGACGCCGTCGCCGACCACTTCGACGTCTCGCTGACGACCCCGTTCGAGGACCTCGAGGAGGACGTCCAGGAGGCGTTCCTCTACGGCACCAGCCGACAGGTGCTGTTCAAGCGACAGACGAAAAACGGAACCCGCCGGAAGAAGAAGCGCTTCGAGGGCGTCATCCCGAACTTAGAGCGTCGCTACCTCGAGACAGACTCGGACTCGACCAGAGAGCACATCGAGGACTACATGTCGGTCACGGAGTGTCCCGCGTGTGACGGCACCCGCCTGAAGCCCGCCTCGCGGGCGGTGTTGGTCGACGGCACCGCGATCACCGAGATCAACGCGATGAGCATCGGCGACGCCCGCGACTACTTCGAGGCGATGGAGGCCGACCTCACCGAGCGCGAGCGCGTGATCGCCGAGGAGATCCTCAAAGAGATCCGCGCCCGCCTGGGCTTCATGTGCGAGGTCGGGCTCGAGTACCTCACCCTCGATCGGGAGGCCGCCACCCTCTCCGGCGGTGAGAGCCAGCGCATCCGACTCGCAACCCAGATCGGCTCCGGCCTCGTGGGCGTGCTGTACGTCCTCGACGAGCCCTCGATCGGGCTCCACCAGCGGGACAACGATCGACTCCTGGATACGCTCGAGGAGCTTCGCGACCTCGGCAACACCCTGCTCGTCGTCGAGCACGACGAGGAGACGATGCGCCGGGCCGACAACGTTATCGACATGGGCCCCGGCCCCGGGAAACGGGGCGGCGAGGTCGTCGTCAACGGCTCCGTCGACGAGGTCAAGGCCTGCGAGGAGTCGATCACCGGCGACTACCTCTCCGGCCGCGAGCAGATCCCGGTGCCCGACGAACGGCGCGACGCCGACGGGGCACTGACGATCCGGGGCGCCCGCCAGCACAACCTCGCCGATCTGGACGTCGACCTCCCGCTCGGAAACTTTACCGCGATCACGGGCGTCTCCGGCTCCGGGAAGTCGACCCTGATGCACGACGTGCTGTACAAGGGGCTTGCGCGGCAGATGAACGACAATACCTCGGTGATTCCGGGCGACCACGACGGTCTCGAGGGCCTCGACGCGATCGAGACCGTCCGCCTGATCGACCAGAGCCCGATCGGCCGCACCCCCCGATCGAACCCGGCGACGTACACGAACGTCTTCGACTACGTCCGGGAACTGTTCGCCCAGACGAAACTCGCCAAACAGCGGGGCTACGAGAAGGGCCGGTTCTCCTTCAACGTCAAGGGCGGCCGCTGCGAGGAGTGTGGCGGTCAGGGCACCGTAAAGATCGAGATGAACTTCCTCTCGGACGTGTACGTCCCCTGCGAGGAGTGCGACGGCGCCCGCTACAACGACGCCACGCTCGATGTCACCTACAAGGGCAAGACGATCGCCGACGTGCTGGACATGGAGGTCGAGGAGGCCTACGACTTTTTCGAGTCCTCGAGCCAGATCCGTCGCCGCCTCGAGCTGCTGAAGGACGTCGGGCTGGGCTACATGACGCTCGGCCAGCCCTCGACCACCCTTTCCGGTGGCGAGGCCCAGCGGATCAAGCTCGCCGAGGAGCTCGGCAAGAAGGACTCGGGCGAGACGCTGTACCTGCTCGACGAGCCCACCACGGGACTCCACCACGAGGACGAGCGCAAGCTGATCGACGTCCTCCACCGGCTGACCGACAACGGCAACACCGTCGTCGTCATCGAACACGAACTCGACCTCGTCAAGAACGCCGACCACGTCATCGACCTCGGCCCCGAGGGCGGCGAGCACGGCGGCGAGATCGTCGCCACTGGCACCCCCGAGGAGGTCGCTCGCCTCGAGGGCTCCCACACGGGACAGTACCTGCGGGACCTGCTTCCGAAAGTCGACCTCGAGGGACCCCGCGGCGAGCGCGTCGAGCCCGTAACCGCGCCGATGGACGACGACTGAGGCGGTCCGCTACGACCGTTCTCGTCGTCCTCACGGGCGAATCGCGAGTGCACCAGACGTAGACTCACAGCGGTTCGGACGAACGGTTCAGTTTTCAGCAGCGTCGTCAATCAACCGCTCGGCACGTTTGAGCAGCCGCGCGCTGAGCCGTGCGCCGACCTCATCCATGGCCTCGAGTTTGGCCTTCGCCTCGTCGGCCTCGAGGGCACCGCGTTCGACGGCTCGAATCAGCACCCCGATCGAACCGGAGACGGGAACCGACAGTACCTTGCAGGTCTCCCGAAGCGGTTTCTCGTCCGTAACGACGACCGGGTCCTCGTGAAAGAGTGCCGCCGCCAGCAGCGAGATGTCGCCACCCCAGTCGTCCGGGTTCGTCGATCTTCCGAAGTGCGTTGCGGCCGTCTCGAGGCGCTCGGTCCACTCCTCGGAACTCGTGCGCTCGCGTCCCAGCGTAGGCGACGCGATCCAGACGCCGAGGGCACGTTCGAGTTCGCGCTCGGCTGGCTCCGAGGACACCTCCTTGACGACCGCTTTCGGCATCCGAACATCCCCGATCGTCCCTCGAAGCAGGTCGAGAGAACCGATATCGGCCAACGTGATGAACACGCTCGCGTCGACGAGGAGCGTTCGACGGTTGCCCTACTCGTCGGTCATCGGTTCACCGGAGCGCGTCGACGAGGAGCGTTCGACGGTTGCCCTACTCGTCGGTCATCGGTTCACCGGAGCGCGTCGACGTCCGACTCGAGGTTGGCCTCGTCGTAGTTCGAGAGGACGTTTCGATCGTTCGCTTCGGCCATCATCCGCGCGATCGAGACGTCGGCGATCTCGGCGGCGTCCCGCATTCCGACTTCCCCCTCTCGGTAGCGCTCGAGGGCGATCCGAATCAGCTCCTCGCGCGCACCGCGTCGAACTGCCTCTCGGATCGCGTCGCTGCGACCGCCGCCACGCTGTTCGGCGAGTCGATCGAGGAGGTCCAGCTCCTCGTCTCCCATCCGCGCGGTGACGTTCTCCATGCGTATTGCATCGTATTGCATCGAAATAAGTATGTCTTCGGTTCGGTAGTCCGTTCGATTTCCAACGCGATCGGAACTGTTACCAGCCCGATTGCCCTACTCTCGCGGACGAATGAGCGACCGAAAGGACCGTCTCCGACGGGGCTTTCTCGGCGTCGGCGTCGTTACGCTCGTCCTCGCGGTGGGGATCGTCGTCCTCGCGGGACCGACGCCCGTAACGGCGGCGCTGTTCGGCTGGCTCGCGATCGGCGGCTGTCTGCTGGTCGCCGCCGCCGTCCGCGAGCGGCTCGCGGGCGTCGGCTGGCCCCGGATCGCGAGCGTCGGCCTGGCGGTGCTCGCGCTGGGCGCGACGACGCTCGGGTTCGTCCAGTTGCTCGCCGGCGCCGGCGGCTGGACCCTGCTCAACGGCATCCTCATGCTGGTCGTCGGACTCGTGCTCGTCCTGCTTACCCTCGAGTGCTGGCTCGGCGGCGTCGGGATAGCGCCGGAGACGTTCGCCGTCGACTGACCGCGAACGGAACGGATTTGATCCGAGCGACTCGAGCCATCGTATGGGCTCGGACGACCGGTGTCAGATGGGCGACTGCACGCGAGGGGCCGACCGCACGATGACGTTCAGGAGCCACGAGGATATCGACGTCTGTGCGGCCCACTACCGGCGCAACGTCGCGATCAAGTACGGCGTGCTGGTCGCCGTCTCCGTGGTCCTCGCCGGACTCGGAGTGGGGGCCTACTGGCTATTCGTCTGATCGACGGGCCGACAGTTCCGGGGGAACCTTTCTGCGCCTCGAGCGCCTCCTCTCGAGCATGACGACCGTCTACGCCGCGTTGCGCGATCGGCTGCTCGTCTGCGAGGACGGGTCCGGGGAGTGGACGACGACCAGTCGACTCGAGGGACACGACCTCGAGTGCCTCGCCGCCTCGTCCGACGCTCCAGAGCGGGTGTTCGTCGGCACCTTCGAGAGCGGCCTCCACCGTTCGACGGACGGCGGCGACTCCTTCGAGTCCCTCGAGACCGAGTTCGTCCCCGAGCGCGAGTCGGGGTACGGCGGCGCTGAGAACCTCGAGAGCGACGCCGTCACGGCGGTGGCGATCAGTCCCCACGATCCCGACGTGGTCTACGCCGGCACCGAACCGAGCCGGGTCTACCGCTCGAGCGACGGCGGCGACTCCTGGGCACACCTCGAGGAGCTGACCGACCTCCCCTCGGCCGACGGCTGGTTCTTCCCGCCCAGACCCCACACCCACCACGTCCGCTGGCTCGAGGTCGACCCGTTCGATCCCGAGCGGCTCTACGTCGGGATCGAGGCGGGGGCGTTCGTGTTGAGTACCGACGGCGGGGAAAACTGGCAGGAACGGCCGCCTGGCTCCCGACGGGATAACCACAGCATGGCGATTCACCCCGATCGAGAGGGACTCGTCTACTCCGCTGCGGGCGACGGCTTCGCCCGGTCGACCGACGGCGGCGCGTCGTGGGACCACCCACAGGAGGGCCTCGAGCACCGCTACTGCTGGAGCGTCGCCCCCGACCCCGGCGATCCGGAGTCGGTGCTGGTCTCGAGCGCCAGCGGCGCCGGCTCGGCTCACACGGCGAGTTCGGCGGAGTCGTACGTGTATCGAAAACCGGGCGGGGAGCCGTGGGAACGACTCGAGGACGTCGGGCTCCCGACCGGCGAGGGCGTAGTTCGGGCGGAACTCGCCGCCGGCGCCGAGCGGGGCGTCGTCTACGCCGCGAACAACCGCGGGCTGTTCCGGACTGGCGACTTCGGCGACTCGTGGGACGGCCTCGACGTCGAGTGGCTCGAGGGACTCGAGGCGCAGGCGCCGCGCGGACTGGCGGTGCTCGAAGCGTAGGTCGCAGTAGTCGTCACCGTCGGTTCTCCGTTCGAGACTGCGGGTGCGGTGCGCAGCGATGCGCGTGCATCGGCTCGGTCGACGTCCGAAAGAGACGGATCGGAAACTGCTAACTCGAGGTGATCCTGAAAGAGACCGTTGCTTATCGTGGACACACGGGATTTCCACACCCTCCCCAGCCGATTCCTGCTCACGGGCGCGGAGTGCCCTCTGCTCACGGACGCGTAGCGTCCGTTCACGGCTCGCTCTGTTCCCCGTTCACATCGCGGTTCTCGCTCACTGCGTTCAGTCAGAACCGCGCACCGTTCGCACGGTATGCGAGACCGGAGGTCTCGCACTATTCGCATGGTTCGCGGAACGTACGGTTCCGCGCTAACCTCGGTCACTGCGCTCCCTCGCTCATCCACCGGCAGAGCACGCTCTGCCAAGCCATTCGCTCGTGCTATCTGCTCACGGGCACTCCGTGTCCGTTCGCACGGTACGCGGGACTATCGGTCCCGCGCTACTCGCGAAGACCTCGCGCAGTGTCGACGGTCACCCTCGCTCACGCTCGGGCGACCGCCGGCGCGCGCCACCGCCTCGTGAACCGATCGCCCCATCCTGTTACGGCTTCGACTGCTCCACGAATCGTCCGCTTTCGCGTCAGTGTTCGAACAGCGACGCGACCGCGACGGCGTGGACCGGGGCGACGAGCGCGCCGGTCAGGACCGGGCCGCCGACGGGGACGCTGCCGAGGAGCCAAGCGACGATTCCGAGGACGACGAGCAGCCCGAGTGCCGACCAGCCGTTGCCACTGATCCAGCGGCCGCTCTCTCGAAGCGCCGTCCAGAGTGACGCGCCCGCGGCAGCGAGCCCGGGGGCGGCGAAGAGCCTGACGAGCACCCAGAGCAACACCGCCAGCGGAACGAGTCCGAACAGTCCCATCTCCTGGAGCAGGCCGATCGAGCCAACCAGTCGGTGAGCGAGATCGAAGAGAACGACGAGCCCGAGATACGACGGCAGCGACTCGAGGTGTGCCTCCCCATCCAGCAGCGCGGTCAGGGTGAGCACGCCCGCGACACTGACTGCGAGCAGCGAGATAACGTACAGTCCGAGCCCCCAGACGAGATACGGGAGTTCGAGTCCAACCAGCGCCTCAAGGGGCAGCGCCGTCCCGCTCGTCGCCGTCGGATAGCCGACGAACTCGAGGTGGATCGTCGCCTCCTCGAGGCCCGCGTGCTCGAGGGCCGGGAGCGGATCGCGACGGCGGAGCGCATCGATACCGGCGAGGACGACCCCCGCGAGCGCGAACGGGACGAGCAGGGTGGGTTTCCGGCGGAGCCGCGACGCGGCAGTCGAGAGCACGCCCGCGACGTCCCACTCCCGGCGCTCGTACGCGCCCTCGACCCGGCGCTCGTGTGCGTCGTCGGAATCGAAGGACACGGTTAGCTCGCCTCCTCGAGCGCCAGCAGTCCCTCGTCGGTGAGGACGTACACCACGCCGTCGCCGACGATCGGCTGTGCGAAGTAGACCGAGTCGTCGTAGGCGAAGCGTCGCTCGCCGGTGTCGGCGTCGATCGCGACCAGTTCGGCGTACTGGTAGCCGAGGTAGACGACACCGTCGGCAACGACCGGGTCCACGTCGGGACTGTAGTCGGCCGTCCACTCCCGCTCGCCGCGCTCGAGGTCGATTGCGTGCAGCGACTCCTCGCCATCGGTGACAAAGGCCGTCCCGTGGGCGACGGCCGCGCTGCCGTCGGTGGCGTTGCCGTCGAGGTCGTACTCCCACAGAACGCTTCCGTCGGTCGGGTCTAACAGCGCGACGCCCTCCCTGTCGGGGACGACGAGTCCCGCCTCCGTCGCCGTCGGCGGGCGAAAGTTGCGGTAGTTGAGCGCGCTATCGGGATTCGGGTCGGGCTGCTCGCTCCACCGCACCTCGCCGGTGTCGGCATCGAGGGCGACGAGATCGCCGGGACGGCTCGAGACGTAGACCGTCCCCTCGCTGACGACGGGGCGGTTCGTTCCGCTCGAGCGCGGGTCGCCGATCGTCCGCTCCCACTCGAGGTGGCCGCTGCTCGCGTCGATGGCGACGACGCGGTCGGTCTCGGGGACGACCGCGTACACGGTCCCGTCCGCGGCGACGGGCGAGGGCTCCCGTGGTGCTGACCCGGACCAGCGCCGGCTCTCCTCGCCGGGAGCGTGCCAGCGCTCGGTGCCGATCGACCGCCCGAACAGCTCGTAACCGCCGTCGGCGTTCAGTCCGTGAATTCCCTCTCGGCTGCTGGCGGCGAGGGTATCGCTCCGGTAGGCTTTCGCCGCGGCTCGAGCGGGCGTCGACCAGTACTGGCCCTCCCGCGCGAACCGGATCTCGCCGCTCTCGCGGTCGAACGCGACGAGGGACTGGCGGCCGACGCCGTACAGCGTCTCCCCGAGGAGTATCGGCGCCGTCAGCCCGTGCATCGGCGACTCGGTATCCTGCTGCCAGGCGACCTCGACGCCGTCTTTCGGCCCCGTGGCGTCGGGGTTGTGTCCCGTTCCGGCGGGATCGTATCGCGCCATCGGCCAGTCGTACCGACCGTCGTCGCCGTCGCTCGCGAGGGCCGCGGAGCTCACCGCGGCAGTTGCGGCCGTCGCGCCCGTCACCCCGAGCCCCGCCAGAAGCTGTCGCCTGGATAGCACGTTGGCTGCAGCGTTTACTCAATCGAGTAATATGTCTTCTGCTCGAGGGCAGCGTGATCGGATCGATCGAGGCCCCGAGCCCGAACACACGACGAGCGAGCGCGGAAGTGTTCGGATTTCCTCGACGGTGACCGACCGTTGCGGGGGACATCGGTCGCTTCGAAATCCTTTTAGGCGCTACACGGGGATACTAGCGTAACTGAGTGATATCATGGACGTCGACATCATTTCCGAAGAGGAAAACCCCATGTTGCACCGCACGGACGTAACCTTCGAACTGTCCCACGACGACGCCACCCCGGAGCGACTCCAGGTCCGGGACAGCCTCGCGGCGAAGATGAACAAGAACGCCGACGAGGTCGTCGTTCGCAAGCTCGACACCAAGTTCGGGATGCGAAAGACCGTCGGCCAGGCGAAGGTCTACGAGTCGGCCGACCACGCCCGCGACGTCGAGCAGGAGCACATGCTCGAGCGCAACAAGATCGTCGGCGACGCCGACGACGCAGAGGCCGACGCGGAGGAGGCGTAAATGGCCCGCTACGAGCTCTACGACGACGACGGCAGCAAGAACCGCGAGGAGTGCCCTCGCTGTGGCGACACCTTCCTCGCCGACCACGGTGACCGACTGCACTGCGGGAAGTGTAGTTACACCGAGTGGGAGTAGCGAGCCGAACCGCTCTTTAGCCGCCGATACTGATCAGTAGCCAACTAGCCGTGAGTTCTCACACCCGCGTTCTCGGCATCGAGGGCACCGCCTGGGCGGCCAGCGCCGCCGTCTACGACGCCGCTACCGACGAGGTCGTCATCGAGAGCGACGCTTACCAGCCCGAGAGCGGCGGTATCCACCCCCGCGAGGCCGCCGAGCACATGCACGACGCGATCCCTCGAGTCGTGGAGACGGCCCTCGAGCGCGCCCGCGAAACCCACGACGGACCCGCAGACGAGCCGCCCGTCGATTGCGTCGCCTTCTCCCGCGGCCCCGGTCTCGGCCCCTGTCTTCGGATCGTCGGTACGGCCGCGCGGGCACTGAGTCAGTCACTCGAGGTACCGCTCGTCGGGGTGAACCACATGGTCGCCCACCTCGAGATCGGTCGCCACACCTCCGGCTTTTCCTCGCCGGTCTGTCTGAACGCAAGCGGTGCGAACGCCCACCTGTTGGCCTATCGGAACGGCCGCTACCGCGTGCTCGGCGAGACGATGGACACCGGTGTCGGCAACGCGATCGACAAGTTCACCCGGCACGTCGGCTGGTCCCACCCCGGCGGGCCGAAGGTCGAGGCCGCCGCCGAAGACGGCGAGTACGTCAACCTGCCGTACGTCGTCAAAGGGATGGACTTCTCCTTTTCGGGGATCATGAGCGCCGCCAAACAGCGGTACGACGATGGTATCCCCGTCGAGGACGTCTGTTTTTCCCTGCAGGAGAACATTTTCGGGATGTTGACCGAGGTCTCCGAGCGGGCGCTCTCGCTGACCGGCAGCGACCAACTCGTCCTCGGCGGCGGGGTCGGCCAGAACGCCCGCCTCCGGGAGATGCTCGAGGAGATGTGCGCCCAGCGCGGCGCGAGCTTTCACGCGCCCGAGCCCCGCTTCCTGCGGGACAACGCGGGGATGATCGCCGTGCTCGGCGCAAAGATGTACGACGCCGGCGACACGCTCGCACTCGAGGAGTCGCGGGTGAATCCGGACTTCCGGCCGGATCAGGTGCCGGTATCCTGGAGAGCCGACGAGCCCGACCTGACCCTCGGCCGCGAGGAGGGCAGCGTCCAGGGTGCGGAAGCGCTCGTCGACCTCGAGCCCGAGGCGGGCCGGGTGACCAAGCGCCGCGAACCCAAGACGTACCGCCACCCCGAACTCGACGAGCGGCTCCGGCGCGAGCGAACCCGCATCGAGGCGCGACTGACGAGCCTCGCCCGACGAGAGGGTGTGCCGACGCCCGTGCTCTCGGACGTCGACGGACGCGAGTCGCGGCTCGAACTCGAGTACGTCGGCCGGGAGGACCTTCGAACGGCACTCTCGCCGGAACGGGTCCGCGAGGTGAGCCGACACCTCGCGCGGCTCCACCGGGCCGGGTTCGTCCACGGCGACGTGACGACGCGAAACGTCAGGGTCGGCCGTACGGACGGGGACCGCGAGCGCGACAGCACGAATCGAACGTCCCTCATCGACTTCGGGCTCGGCTACCACACCGACCACGTCGAGGACTACGCGATGGATCTGCACGTCTTCGACCAGAGCCTCGTCGGGACCGCCGAGGATCCCGAACCGCTCCGGACGGCGCTGCGAGAGGGCTATCTCGAGGTCGGCGAGGAGCGCGTGCTCGAGCGCCTCGCGGATGTCGAGGGGCGGGGCCGGTACGTCGACGACCAGTAGCGCTCCTACTCGTCCCCACTCGAGTCGGTCGTCGTATCGATCCCGAGCAGGTAGTTACCGCCGCAGAAACACGTCGTCGCGTTCTGGAGCAGGCCGAGTCCGGCGATCCCCGCGATCGCCGCGCGCTCGTGCCTCTCGTTCCGGTAGGCTGCTGCGGCGACCGCGACCAACCAGATCCCGAGCATGCCTCGAGCGATGCGATCGAGTCCACCGACGTTCCGTTCCATACGAGATCGATCGACGCGATCGCAGTTAGCTGTACCGTCGAACCGGGAGTCTCTTGGGGTGAGCGCTCGAGGAACGACCGATGAGCGACCTCCTCGTAACCGGTTACGAACCGTTCGGCGAGTTCGAAACGAACCCCGCCCGCCGGCTCGCGAACCGACTCGACGGGACCGAGATCGGCGGGGCGAGCGTCGCGGGGGTCGACCTCCCCGTCGTCTTCGACCGCGCGTCCTCCCGTCTCGAGGACGCCGTCGACGAACACGACGCCGACGTCGTCTGCGCGCTCGGACTGGCCGGAGGGCGGCCGACGCTCTCGCTCGAGCGCGTCGGGATCAACCTGCGGGACACCCGCGGGGTGGCGGACAACGAGGACCGCGAGGTCGTCGACGAACGGGTCGCGGAGGACGGTCCCGACGCCTACTTCGCGACGCTCCCCTGCCGAGAGATGAAGGCGGCGATGTGCGACGCGGGCGTCCCGACGCGGCTCTCGACCGACGCCGGCACCCACTGTTGCAACGACCTGCTGTACGCCGCACGCCACCTCGTCGAGACGACCGACCGCGCGTTCCGAGTCGGGTTCGTCCACGTGCCCCTCTCCCACGAGCAAGCGGCGGTCCGCGACGAGGGCGAACCGAGTATGGGCCTCGAGGCGATGGAACGGGGGCTTCACGTGGGGCTCGAGGTCGCGGTCGAGGGCGGTTCTGCGGGGGACTCGGAGTCGCCAGCGTAGATGTCGATCGCCCGAGGACCGCGCCGGCGTTCGGTTTCGTCGCGGGCTGCGCACACAATACTCTTAATCGTGGACGACGTTCGGTCGCGCATGGCAGACAAGCCAAGCTCCGGAGAGGTTTTCGGCGTACCGTACAACTTCGATCGGCCGAGCATGGGTCGGATGCTCTCCTCGTACTGGCAGCCCGGCGAGGGAATGCTCGTCGAGAAGCCGTTCGGCGTCGGTTACACGCTGAACCTCGCGAACTGGCGCTCGTGGATCGTCGTCGCGATCGCCGGGGCGCTCCTCTGGCAGGAACAGCAGGGCGTCACCGAGGAAACGGAAGGCACCGAGGACGAGCCCGTCGAAGTCATCGTCGACGACGACTGAGACGATTTGCTGTAACGATGTACCGGTGGGAGCGCAGGACAGTTCGCGGTCCCACCGGATATGACTTACAGCAGACAGTATGATGACCCACCACGCGCGGACCACCGGTTCGTTCGCAGTCAAGTTCGTTCCCTCCGACCGCGTGGTAGCAACGCGAACCCTTTTTCGATGGATCTCCGATATACGAGTATGGCATCGGACAGGAGAACCGTCTGGGAGTACGAGACGGTTCGTCCACCCCGCGCGGCGACGATGGAGGAAGCGAGCGATCCCGAGGAGGTACTCAACGAGTACGGCCAGGAGGGCTGGGAGCTCGTCAGTACGATCGAGTACACCGGCGGCGGCACGAAGTACCTCGTGTTCAAACGACCCGCGAACGGTGGCGGCGATGAGTGACAGCGAGAACGCCGACGAGGACCAGGTCAGTACCGGCGACACGATGCGCGAGCGGGCCGACGAGAGCAAGCTCAAGCTCTGGCTACTCATCGGCGCGAACCGGCAGCTCGTCACGGGCGTGCTCTCGGTGACGTTCTTCGCGCTGTTCATGCTCGGGAGCTTCGTCGATCCGACGCTCTCGGACCTGCTTCAGGAGCGAGGCGTCATCGAGTCGCTGTACACGCAGATGATCGGCGCGCTGATCACCGGCGTCACCCTCGTCGTCACCATCAGCCAGCTGATCATCTCTCAGGAGAACGGTCCGCTCGGCGTGCAGCGGACGCGAATGAGTGAAACGATGGACTTTCGCGGGTACATCAAGGAGCTCACCGGGAGACCGTCGCCGGCGGATCCGTCGGCGTTCCTTCGCGAGATCATCGACGCGACCCAGGAGCGCGCCGAAACGCTCGACGAAGTCATGGAGTCGACCGACAACGAGGATCTCAGGAACGAGATCGACGAGTTCGTCGACAGCATCACGGGCAACGCCGAGACCGTCCGCGAGAAGCTCGACGGCGCGAAGTTCGGCACCTTCGACGTCGTCTACGCCTCGATAGACTACAACTACTCCTGGAACATCTTCCAGATCGAGCGCCTGATCGCCGACTACGAGGACGACATCGACGAGGAGCAACGCGACGCGCTCGAGGACCTTCGAACCGCGTTCACGATGTTCGGTCCCGCCCGAGAGCACGTCAAGACGCTGTACTTCCAGTGGGAGCTCATCAACCTCTCGCGGTACATTCTCTACGCGGCGATCCCCGCGCTGCTGATTTCGGGGATGATGCTGGCGTTCGTCGACACGGCGACGATCACCGGGCGGATCCTCGGCGTCGAAACGTTACTCTGGCTCATCGGGATGACGTTTACGATCACGCTCATCCCGTTTTTCCTGCTAACCTCCTACATCCTGCGGATCGCGACGGCGGCGAAACGAACGCTGGCGATCGGCCCGCTGATCCTGCGGGACTCCCAGCGCTGATCGTCAGCGTCCGCTGGCAGCCTCGCTACTCGACCGACACCGACGTCCCTTCCTCGCCGGAACGGTAGATCGCGTCGATCACGCGCTGAACCGTCAGAGCGTGCCCGGCCGTGTTCAGCGCCGGCGGCTCGCCCGTTTGTACGGCTTCGAGGAATCGCTCGTCGCTGCCCTCCCATCCCGTTCGGTCGAGCGAGCCCCCCGTCAGCGTCGAGTCGACGAGGTGGTCGGTCCCCTGCGTGCCCGCCTGGTACAGCGTCAGTTCCTCGCCGCCGAGCTCGAGCGCCGCGCCCGCCTCGGTGCCGCGGACGACGAAGTCGTTCGTCTCCTTCTGGTTCGCCGCCCAGGTGACCTCGAGCGAGATCGTCCGGTCGTCTTCACAGCGGATCATCGCCGTCGCCGAGTCCTCGACGTCGAAGACGGCCTCGTCGGTCTCGTCGTACCAGTCGCCGGGGTCGACGTAATCGTCGCGGTGGCCGAACTCCGTGCGGGTGACCGCGAAGACCTCCTCGACGTCGGGGTAGTCCATCAGGTACAACGCGTAGTCGATCGCGTGGACGCCGATGTCGACGACGGCGCCCCCGCCCGACAGCTCGCGGTTGGTGAACCACGAGCCGACGCCGGGGATGCCCCGCCGACGGACGTAGTTCGCGTCGACGTGGGTAACGTCGCCGAAGAAGCCCTCCGCCTGGTGGTCCTTGAACACCTCCGTCGCCGTCGAGACGCGGTTGTGGAAGTTGACCATACAGAATCCGTCGGCGTCGGCCGCTGTGTCGGCGATCCGTTCGGCGCTCTCGAGGTCGCTCGCCAGCGGCTTCTCACAGAGAACGTCATATCCCCGCTCGAGAGCGGCGACGACCGCCTCCTCGTGAAAGGCGTTTGGCGTCGAGACCGCGACCGCGTCGAGGTCCTCCGCGTCGTACATGGCCTCGAACCCCTCGTAGCTCGCCGCGCCGTAGGTCTCCGCGAACTCCTCGCGGGCCGGCTCGATCAGGTCGGCACCCGCGACGACCTCGTGACCGAGGGTCTCGGCATTGGTCGCGTGGGTCTGTCCCATAAATCCGAGCCCGACTACCCCGAGCCGGACGGTGTCAGTATTACTCACACGCCGAGTAAATCAGTACACCGACGAAAGTGTTGCGAGTAGCGATCGGCAGCGACGGGGTCGTCGCTCACGTCGCGGGACCGACGAGGCTTTGACGCGCCTGAACGGTTGTTCGTACATGACCGTCCGATTCGTCACGGGCAACGAGGGAAAGGTCGCAGAAGCCCGCGACTACCTCGAGGGGATCGATACCGTCGAGCAGGTCGAGTACGACTACGCCGAACTCCAAAGCGACTCGCTCGAGGAGATCGTCACCCGCGGGGCCGAGGAGGCCTACGCCGAGCTCGGAAGCGAGGGGCCAGTGCTGGTCGACGACACGGGACTGTTCGTCGAGGCGCTCGACGGCTTTCCGGGCCCGTACTCGGCCTACGTCGAGGACACACTCGGGATCGAGCGAGTCTGGCGGCTCGCGAGCGAGGAGGAGAGCAGACGGGCGCGGTTCCGGACGGTACTGGCTTACGCCGACGAGGAGCGCACGGAGACGTTCGAGGGGGCGGTCGCGGGCACCCTGGTCGCCCCCCGTGGCGAGGGCGGGTTCGGCTACGATCCGATCTTCGAGTACAACGGGAGGACGTTCGCCGAGATGGACACCGAGGAGAAAAACGCCATCTCCCACCGCGGGCGGGCGCTCGAGGCGTTCGCCGAGTGGTACGGCGGGCGGTAGCTGACGAGTTCGCGTCCTGCGGCCGGGCAGTCGAGCTCTCGTCCGCGACGGGACGAACGAGCGAGTCCTCGAGACTCCGTCACCCCTCGACGCCGACACTCCGTTATGTCGACCACTACCGATTAGTACAACGGAGCGATAGCCACACCTATGAGAACGCCAGCACCCGATTCCCGTCCGGTGGCGCTGACGATCGCGGGCAGCGACTCCGGCGGCGGCGCAGGGATCCAGGCCGATCTCGCGACGATGGCCGCCCACGGCGTCTTCGGCACGTCGGCGATCACCGCAGTCACCGCCCAGCACACCCGCGGCGTCGAGTCGTCGTTCGTGCTTCCCCTCGAGGAGGTCGAAGCCCAGCTCGAGGCCGTCACCGGCGATTTCGCGGTCGGTGCGGCGAAGACGGGGATGCTCGCGACCACCGAGATCGTTCGGCTGGTCGCCGACCGCGCTCCCGAGTTCGAGTTCCCGCTGGTCGTCGACCCCGTGATGGTCGCGACCTCGGGCGATCGCCTGCTCGAGCCCGAGGCCGAGCGCGCCTACGAGGACCTCCTGAGCGAAGCGACGCTCGCGACCCCGAACGCCGACGAGGCCGAGGTACTGTCGGGTATCGAGGTGACCGACGGCGAGAGCGCCCGCGAGGCCGGCGAGTCGATCCTCGAGACCGGCGTCGACGCCGTCCTCGTGAAGGGCGGCCACGTCCCCGGCGAGACGGTCCGGGACCGACTCGTCACCGCAAAGGAGGTCAGGACGTTCGAACACCCGCGGGTCGGCACCGAGGCGACCCACGGCTCGGGCTGTACGCTGGCCGCGGCGATCGCCGCCCGGCTGTCGAAGGGTGAGCCCCTCGAGCCGGCCGTCGAGGGTGCGACCGACTTCCTCGGGCGGGCGGTCCGGTACTACTCCGACGTCGGCGAGGGCCACGGCGCGGTCAACCACGCCGTCGACCTGCGGAACGCGGCCGCCCGCGAGCCGACCGCCGAGGCGGTTCAGGGAGTCGTCGGTCGACTCGTCGCGGCCGACGTCTCGCGGCTCGTCCCCGAGGTCGGGATGAACGTCGTCGGCGCGACTCCCTACGCCGAGTCGGTCGCCGAGACGGCCGCCGTCGAGGGCCGGATCACGCGCACGCTCGAGGGGGTTCACCCGAACCGCGGGGTTCGCTTCGGCGCCTCGAGCCACCTGGCCGACTTTCTGCTGGCGGCCCGCGAGTCCGCGCCGGAGCTTCGGTTCGCCGTCAACTGTCGGTTCGACGGCGCGGTCGAGGACGCGCTCGAGGAGCTGGGTTGGGCCGTCGCCGAGGACGGGAACAGCACCGAACCGGTCAACGGCGTCTTCGCCGACCGCGAGACGTCGCCCGTCGCGGTGATCACTCGCGCCGATGTCGGACAGGAGGCGACGGTGAAGCTCGTCGCCGCGGACACGGAGACACTGGCGGATCGGACACTCGAGCTGTGCGATCGGCTCGAGTGAGCCGGGTCGGAGTTACGCCTCATCGGCGGTCTCGAGCGCGTACAGATCTCCGCTTCCGAACGGGCCGCCGAACGCGACCGCGTGACATCCTCCTCGCCGTAAACGGAGAGGGAGCGAAGCTCCCTCAAGCAGTCGGGCGCAGCCCGACGACGGCGAGGCTTCCCGTACCGCAGGTGGGATATTTGCCGGTCTACGACACGACCTGTTCTCTCGTTTTGAACGTCCCGCTCTCGCAGTCGAACAAGTATGTCGATGGCTGTGCCACACAGCCGTTACTCCTATCCTCGCCATGAGGACTCGGAGTTATCTTCTGTCGCATGTTCTCTGCCCCGTTGCAATCCGCGTTGGCCACCAATTCGCACGTCGAACAAACGTACAGGCCACGTTGGACACGGTTCGACTTCGTGTCGTCGCCACACGCCGAACACGTCTTCGAGGTGTCCCACTCGTTCTCCTTCAACACCTCGACACCTCGTATCTCTCCTTTGTATTCAAGGTACTGGTAGATGCGGTCGAATGCCCACGTATGGAGTTTCTTGTTGCCGGTCTTGCCCCAGTCGGATTCTCGTACATTCTCGGGCCAACTCACCGCGAGCGTTCCAACACCACGCTCAACACACTCGGTAATGATGGCGTCCGTGAGAACGTGGTAGAAGTGCGTTTCACGGTCAGCGAGTTTCCAGCGTGCCCACATCGACTTCTCGGACGGCCCGTTCTCACCCTCGGTATCGTACTCTGCTCGGGTGAAGTAGTGTTTGTCTTGCTTGAGCGAGTTGCCGGGATAGAGAACGTATTGGTCGGGGAATGCGACCGTGGCGATGTTCTTAATACCGAGGTCGATGCCTGCCACTTTGTCACCTGTGGAGTCGTTGGTTTCGAGGCTGACTTTACAGACGAAGTGGAGTTCCCACTCGTCGCCGTTCCAGACGGCGCGAACGTTCTGCACGCTGTTTACTTCCGAGAGGTCAACGTCGGGGCGCGTCTGGTACTCACAGAGCAGGAAGTCTGACCAATACTCCTTGAGGTTCGAGCCTTTGCTGAGTCGGACTCGGTTGTTATCGGGGTCGTGTTTGAACCCGTCTGTTTTGAACGTGACCGTACTGCGTGGACGTTCGTCGCCGTTTTTTCGGTAGCCGGGCGGATTCGCCTCGTCAAACTTGTGTCGCAGGTCGAACCACGACTGGAAAGCGTCAGAAAGTTCTTCAATGACTTTCTGACTGGATTGCGCGTTCAAGTCTTTCCAGCACGACTGGTTCTTCATGTACGATTTCAGAACGCCTTCGTCTGGAATTTTGCTGGTCGCATCCCAGATGCGGTCGGCTGTCCATCGTGCGACGTTCCAGATTTTCGAGGCGGAGTCTCCGAGCGAGTCAAGACCATCGCAGACCTGTTGTTGGTTCTGAATGGAACCAACGTAGGTGCGAGTGACCTTAATCGCCATACATAGCCTATGTAGTCAAACCTACTTAATGGCTCGGATTGGCATTGAATATCCGGCCTGCTATCGAGCGGTGGGTTTTGTAGTCAAGTGACGCGATTCACGCCCGGTCGTCAGACTACGTCTGACGGGCAATCAGAAATCGGAGATTTCTGATGACGGCGTGAACGACGGGACTCTCTCGCTGTCTAAAGATAGAGCGCGTCGGCGACGGCGACAGGCTGGCCGCGGGTGAGCCCCGTCGCGAGGTCCCACAGCTCCTCGCCCGACTCGAGGTCGAGACAGACCGTGCGCGGGCCATTTCCGCTCGGAAGGTAGATCTGCCCGTGGGCGACGGTTGGCGTGACGCCTCCGCTGCCGCGACGGTCGTAGCTCCAGACCGTCGATCCGTCCTCGCGGTCGAGCGCCTCGAGGCGACCGTCGCCGTCGCAGCCGAGCACGACGTCCGCCGCGACGACGGGCGGCGCTCGGAGATCGTCAAGGTCGTCGCGCGTCCAGTCCGTCTCGCCGTCGGCGACCGCGGCCGCGCCCCCGGCACTCGAGGAACTCGCCGTGTACGCCGTGCCGTCGGCGACCGCCAGCGCGTGCGGGTGCGGGGCGTCCGCGCTCCAGTCGCGGGCGCCCGTTTCGACGTCGAGCGCGAGGACGCCGCCCCCGCCGATCGCGTACAGATGGTCCGTCGTCAGTACGGACGAGCCGTACCGGACGAACGCGTCGTCGTTCGTCCAGAGCTCCTCGCCGTCCTCGGCGTCGAGGGCGTACGTTCCGTTGTCGGAGCTGACGTAGACCACATCTCGAGCGAGCGACGGGATCGACCGAACGCCTGCGGCCGGGTCGGCCTCGTACTCCCAGCGGTGCTCGCCGGAGGAGGTCTGGCAGACGACGTCGCCGGAGCCGGTGCCGAAGTAACAGCGGTCGTCGACGACCGCGACGCCCCCGCCACCGAACGCGGTGTCGATGCCGGCGCCGTCCCGGGTGAGTCGAGTCGCCGCGAGTTCGGCCTCGAGCAGTTCGGCGTCGGGGTTGTATCCGGTGTTCGCGGCGTCGAACCCCTCGCGCGGCCAGGCGTTCGTCCCGTCGGTCAGCGGGGCGGGATCGCGGTCGTCGATCGAGCCCGGATCGGAGAGGCGCTTCTCGAGCGACGACGTACAGCCCGCGAGCGCCGACGCGGTCGAGGCGCCGGCAACCGAGCGGAGGAGAGGGCGGCGGTTCATGTCAGAATATTAGCTACTACCGTATTGAAACTTCATCCGAGAAGCGGGCTCGACCGACGACGTAGAATCTGCCCGCTGGCGTAGAATTATGGGAACGGCGGGCCCTCTCGAGGTATGGTCGAGAACCCCTTCGACGTCGAGATCCGCGTCGGCGACGTGCTCGAGGCCGAGTCGTTTCCCGAGGCGAACAAGCCGAAGATGACCAAGCTGTGGATCGACCTCGGCGACGAGGGCGGCGAGATCCAGTCCGCAGCGCAGCTGGATCACCACTACGATCCCGAGGAGCTCGAGGGACGTCGGGTGCTGTGTGCGACGAACCTGGGCTCGGTCCGGATCGCGGGGTTCAAATCCGAGGCGCTGACCGTCGGCGTCCCCGACGAGGAGGGGTATCCGATCCTCGTCGAGCCCGATCGGGAGAAGGACGTTCCGATCGGCGGGCTGCTGTTCTGAACCGACGCTCCGCCGTCGAGTCGAGCGACCGTTCGGAGTGAACCGCCTCGGGGTCAAGTGGTTCGAGAGAGCAAAGCTCTCTCGTTATCGAGCGAGACCTTCAGTCTCGCGGACCTCGCGGAGCTTTGCTCCGCTCAGTCACGGAAGATCGAAGATCTTCCGTACGACCCCGAGGCTTCCCGTGGATTAGTCGGACACTCCCACGACACCATCGGTCTGATACCCTCGAACGGTGTCGTGGGTCACGGTCGAGGCGTCCACGGCCCCCGATGTCTGCCGTCTCAAAGTCGCGTAGCGACTTTGCGGGCTGCACAAGAGCTTCGCTCTTGTGAACGTCGCACCTTCCGAACAACGGGAAGGCTGTTGAGAGCAGGCACATTCCAATCGAGTTTCTTCGCGCCTTGCTTGGCAACGTTCACACTGTCGGCCTGCTCCGCCTGTAGAAATATACGCCCCGCTAGGGTTACTTCCCGTATGGACGACCCGCCGCCGCCCGGGGGAACGAACATCGAGGGCGAGTCGCCACAGGCCGAACCGGCGATCGAGACCGACGAGGCGACGATCACCGACGACGCCGAACTCGAGCGCACCCTCGGCCTCTCCGGCGGGCTGGCGATCGGTATCGGGACGATGATCGGCGCCGGAATCTTCGTCTTTCCCGGGCTGGCGGCAGGCCGTGCGGGCCCCGCCGCGGCAGCCTCCTTCGCTATCGGGGCGGTTGTCGCCCTGCTGGTCACGCTACCGGCATCCGAACTCGCGACGGCGATGCCGAAAAGCGGCGGGGGGTACTACTTCATCTCCCGCGGGCTCGGCACCCTCGCCGGAGCCGTCGTCGGTCTCTCGCTGTGGTTCGGACTGGTGTTCGCGACGGCGTTCTATCTTTAAACAGCGAGAGAATCCCGCCGTTCACAGTAGTTGGGAAGTGTGCATTGGACAGGAATTGGAGAAGTGATTGCCTAATTGATGAAACACCACATATTACAGAACTAAAAGTTAGAGTGTGGTTCCTGACACGTCACAGCGCGTCGACGGCGTAAACGGCGCGAAAATCCGCTTTCAAAAATCAGTTGTCACTACGATCGCAGGCGAACCCGACCACGCAGCCGTCAAGTGACGCTTTGATCGCCGTGCTTGTTCCGAAGCACCACTAAGAGGTACTTCGCCGTCACCGGTGGCGAGGCGTCAGACGGATGATCGATGCTCTTCTCCACGACGGCGTTCACCAGCACCCAAATATTGTACAGCAGCACCGAGAGCCGATAGTAGAACTGGCGTAACGCGAAGTCTGTAGAGGCTGTCCTTGGTAAGAAATCCTGCGTAACCCGATAGCTTGTTTCGATTCCCCATCGACGCTCGTAGGACTTGCCGATTCGCCGTGCTTGTCGCCGCGTTAGCTCTCGATTCGTGATAAACGTGATGTACTCGTAATCAACCCGCTCCCGCGCCGGCAAGACGAGACGCGTGATTGTAACCGACTCGTATGGTGGTCGTGACCGAGACATGGTCACACCGTGTTCGACGTTCACACCGTCTTTTGACTCCATCCACATCGACTTCGTCTTCGAGTTTCGACGGGCGCGAATCACGAAGTTAACCCCGGTCTCGAGCAACGCCTGCGCGAACAGGACTTCGGCAAACCCTCGATCCAAGATCGCGTCTCGAATGAATACCCGCTCGTCTGCTATCTTCACCATCGCTTTCACTGCTTCGA
The DNA here is from genome assembly GCF_043677095.1 of Natronococcus roseus. Lineage (NCBI taxonomy): Archaea > Methanobacteriati > Methanobacteriota > Halobacteria > Halobacteriales > Natrialbaceae > Natronococcus > Natronococcus roseus. The sequence continues at coordinate 290,213 of NZ_JBHLJR010000001.1, read as the reverse complement.
GCTTCTCCTGCTTCGAGGTCACTTGTCGAACAGCAAGGGTGAACTTCTCGCCTTCGTCTCCGACCACGCTCAACGTGAGGAACTGGTATGCCTTGTTCGTGCCGCGATCAGGGTTGACCGACGAGATGCGCGGCGTCTCCGAGTCGCCATAGTACAACCAGTTGTGCCCGTCAATTGCCACATCGACGAAGCCGTCGAGATAGCCCCGACGGTCGGCCATCTTCCACAGAATGTCCGAGAGGGCGTCGAACATTTCGGACACCTTGCCATCATCAAGCTCGTCGAAAATCCCGATGTAGTTGCGGAGTGTTTCACCGCTGGGGGCGGTGGACTCGTCATCCACCTCTTCGCGCCACGTCTTCGCGCCGTTGTTGGCGAAGTCGTTGGAAAAGGCCATATGGAGAAAGAGATCGAGTAGATCCTCTTTGGTGTACGCAGCTCCTTCGGGGAGTCCAAGGTCGATCTTATCGTAGAACACCTCACGGAACTGGTCGGCCGCCTCGTGAGCTGTTCTTCGCTTGACGCGGTACTCGGTTCGTGGCGATACGTCCTCCTTGTCCTCGACGCTGAGGGTCTGACTTCCAAGTAGGTTTCCGGTTTCACGAGCGAAATCGCGTATGTGCCCGCACAGATCCTCAACGACCTGTTTGACATCGTCCCCGAGATAGTTGTTCCACGCCCGGGAGAGGGTGGTTCGGTGCGGGGCGTCCTTGCCTTCCGGGATCTTTTCCGGGTCGTAGCCAATCGTCCGAGCGCGATCGTGTTTGGATAGCGTCCTGTGGAGGTCTTGCCATCCGTAGTCCCAGAGTTCCCGCAGTACCATCGCGCGAAAGTGTGAGTCGAGGCCATACTGGTGGTGCCAGCCAGCTCGCGCGTCGTCGAATTCGTGGAGGTTTTCCGGGGTGAGGGTGCAGGCGACTGTGAAAGCGTTGTGTCCCCGCTCAACCTGTTCTATGGCCTGCTCGTAGAGGGCATCAACTGCGTCCGAAACATGAGGTTGTAACGACGACATGTGATGATGATTAGTCCATATTGGACTAATACTTGGGTGTGTAGCTTCCGGGCTTCCGTATTTTTACGGATTGTATATCGTATCTATGGAGTGTCTATTGCGATCTTCGCCAAAGTCGGGTTCTGAAACCTCTCCACCTCCAGTTAACCACAAGTATTAGTATAGTACATACTGTACTTATTAGTGGAATGGGAAGAGAACCACACTCGGCCACGAACTCGTCAGTAGCGGAGTTCCTCGGGCGTAAGGGGGCAATCGGGTTACTCTGCGAAATTCACCCCGAGGGCTCGCAGTACACGGAATTGGCCAATGAACTCGAAATTAGCAGGACAACCGTCTCGAACCGGTTGCAAGAGGGTGAAGCCGAGGGGCTGTTTGAACGAGAACGAATCGAGGGAAGAGGGACAACTCACGCATACGTCTTCACCGAGGCGGGCGCAGAGCTTCGTCTTCGACTGGATCACGCCGGAATCACCGAGAAACATCGAACTATCAAGCGGTTACAACGGAAGTTCCACGACCAGGTTGCCGACTTGGTGAAATGGGTGGGGGAAAACGAGGTTGAGTTAAGGTCTCCGTCGGAAGACGCCAACTCTCGAGAACTCCTCCGCAGGTACGGTCGCTTCGTTAACCTGCAACGATGACTGAATACGTAACTCAAAAATAGCACCCCACCGGCCAAGTGGCTTCCGTGGGATCAGACGCGTATCAGTAGTTGGTAGTGCGGTTTTATTCAATTCGGGCCGTGAATACGAACCGGTCGAGTCGTTACCTACAGATGCAAACTAAGCAAAGAAAATATATATGGAACGAAGCTAACTATTGAAATATAATGTCCTCCACAGCAATACAGTCTGGCTCTGATCAAGCCGAGAATCGTTCTTTGGGTGGGATTTTCGTCCACGTATTGGCGCTTTTCACCAGTTTCGTCGGCCCTGCCATCATGTATGCCATCTCAGATCACGAATTTACGAGAGAGAACGCCCGAAACGCGATTAATTGGCATATCTCCGTTATTGTTCTGGCAGTTGCTGCGTTCGTGACAGGCTTCCTTGGTGCCGACGAAGTAACAATCAACGGTGAGCCGACTGAACTGTTGGCGGTACCGTCACCCCTCGATACAGTGTTTACCTTCATTGGAATTCCCTTGCTACTTGCACTGGTGGTCGCGGTTTTCGCTACATTCGGATTTGCTGTCATTGCTACACAGAAAGCGGCGTCCGGGTCAGCATGGTCTTATCCCGGTTCGATTAATCTCATCGAACGGTTCAGATAGTCGTTCTATTGAGTGATGGCTGCTTGACCTGTACTGAGCAGCCGATTCACCGAAGTGATGTGAAAATAAGCAATGCACAGATTTTGGCATTCGCAACTACTGTTCACGGCGGGTGTGAATCGCGTCACTTGATTTCGCAGCCGCCGCTAATCGGCGGAACTGGATTCCATACGTTCGTCGATACAAGCTCTCACGAGGCTGGATAGGTTGATGTGATTTTCGTCGATCCATCACGCCCTGCCCGAGCAGACGACGCCCGATCAGGCGCGGCTCCAGTACGAGGCGCGCGCCACCGGCGCGCTCGAGGATCTGGCGGCGGAGTTCGGGGCGGACGAGGGAACCGCCGACTACCGCCTCGTGTTCACACACGACCGGAAGCAGACGTTCGATCGAATCGCAGCGGAGACGAGATCCGGGGCGTACGCGATTCCGGGCGCGACCGGCCCGATCGATCGGCTGCTCGTGGCCCTGACGGGCGACGTCGCCGTCGAGCGGATCGTCTCGTTCGTCGCGGGACTGATCGGCGAGCGGGAGATCGACGTCACGCTCTTTCTGGCGGCCGACGACGAACCCGCGGGTCGCGAACTGCTCGAGACGGCCGCAGCTCCCCTCGCCGATCGCGGCATCGACGTTCGAACCGAACTCGCGGTCGACGAACCGCCGCTCGAGGCGCTCCTCGAGGCGACGGTCGGCCACGACGCCGTCGTGATGGGCGAGCGGGCGCCGTCGCTGCTGACGCTCGCCTTCGGCGAGGACGCCGAACGCGTCGCGGCCGAGTCGGTCGGTCCGGTGCTCGTCGTTCGGAACGTCGAGGAGGGCGGGTCCGAAAACGAGGGGTAACCGGATTTGGACGCGGGCTCGAGCCGGATCAGAGGGACTCGTCGGACCCGTCAGCGTCGTCCGTCGAGGCGGACTCGTCGTCAGCCGCGTCTCCGTCCCCCGCTCCCTCCGTTCCCTCGAGGTACTCGCCGCGAATCACGAGCACCGGATCGACGGTTTCCCTGGCCAGTCTCTTCGCTCGGTCCTTGAAGACGTACCGACGAACCGACGGCCGGCTCTCGCCGACGACGAGTAGGTTGTGATCGGCCGCGGTCTCGAGGATCGCCCGCGTCGGCGAGCCGTCCACGACGAGGGAGGTGTCGATCCGCTCGCGGGCGACGCCGGTGGCGGCGAGTTCGTCGACGGCGACCTCGAGGAGTTCGGTCCGACGCGTTCGCTCGTCTTCGTCGGCGACGTGGAGGAACGTCACCTCGAGGTCGGTGTTCGCGAGCACCGCACCCAGAAACCGGGCGATGTACTCGAGGTTGACGTCGCCCCGGACCGCAACGAGCACTCGCTCGAGAACCGGGGCGGGGTTGACCAGCAGGATCGCGTCGCAGTCGGTTTCGACGGCGACGCGCTCGAAGGTCTTCAACCGATCGTGGGTAAAGACGCTCCTCGACGAGACCTCGAGACAGCCGGCGTCCTCGAAGACGGCGTGAAGCTCGTCGAGTTCGGCGCGGACGCGCGAGCCGTACCGGTCGCGGGCCTGGTCGGTCCCGGTCTGTTCGGGGAGTTCGCGGTAGCCCAACAGGACGACCGGAACCGACGCGAGCACGTCGATCACCGTCTGCGGGACGCTTTCGCCGCCGAGGACGTCGACCGGCACCAGTACGCGGTGGTCGGGAACAGCCATTGGCGAAGCGTGATATCGTACGTCAGGGAACCTAATAGACCTCCGTAGCGACGGCCGTGACAGTCATCGACTCACCACGGTCGGCGATCACTTTCGCCGCGGATCCCGCAGGGTTTTTGCGGTGGAGAGCCAGGCTCCGCGTATGACCGAGGCGACGGGGATCGTGGGGGAGTTTCTCTCGCTCAAGGAGGAGACCGAGGCCGACCTGCTGGCGATGCAGTGTGGTGACTTCTACGAATTTTTCGCGGCGGACGCCGAGACCGTCGCCGACGAACTGGACCTCAAGCTGTCCCAGAAGTCCTCGCACGGCTCGTCGTACCCGATGGCGGGGGTCCCGCTCGACGATCTGACGCCCTACCTCAAGGCGCTCGTCGAGCGCGGCTACCGGGTCGCCGTCGCCGACCAGTACGAGACCGACTCCGGCCACGCCCGCGAGATCGTCCGGGTCGTCACGCCCGGCACCCTGCTCGAGACCAGCGACGCCGACGCACAGTACATGGCTGCGATCGTCGCGGACTCGAGCGCTCGCGGCGACGACCCCGCGTACGGCCTCGCGTTCGCCGACGTGACGACCGGACGGTTTCTGGTCGCCGAAGCCGAGGACGCCGACGAGGCGCTGACGGAACTGTACCGGTTCGACCCCGTCGAGGTGCTGCCGGGCCCCGAGGTCCGGAGCGACGACGACCTGCTCGGACTGGTTCGCGAGCGCCTCGAGGCGACGCTGACCCTCCACGAGACCGAGGCCTTCGCGCCCAAGCGGGCGAGCCACGCGGTCCGCGAGCAGTTCGGCGACGGCACCGTCGACCGCCTCGGCGTCGGCGAGTCCGCCGTTGCGGCCGCGGGCGCCGTCCTCGACTACGTCGAGGAGACGGGAGCGGGCGTGCTGGCCTCGATGACCCGCATCCAGGCCCACCGCGGCGACGACCACGTCACCCTCGACGCGACCACCCAGCGCAACCTCGAGCTGACCGAAACCATGCAGGGCGAGCGCGAGGGATCGCTGTTCGCGACGATCGACCACACCGCGACCAGCGCGGGCGGCCGCCTGCTCAAGGAGTGGCTCCAGCGGCCGCGACGGTCGCTCGAGGTCCTCGAGCGCCGCCAGGCGAGCGTCGGCGCGCTGTCGACGGCGGCGCTGGCCCGCGACGAGCTCCAGGACGTCCTCGGCGAGGCGTACGATCTGGCGCGGCTGGCCTCGAAGGCGAGCCACGGCAGCGCCGACGCGCGGGATCTGGTCGCGGTACGTGAGACGCTGGCCGCGCTGCCGGCGGTCGCCGACGTCGTCGCCGCGAACCCGGACCTCGCCGACTCGCCGCTCGCCGAAATTCTCGAGCGTCCTGATCGAGACGCTGCCCGCGAACTGAGCGAGACCATCGAGGAGGCCATCGCCGACGAGCCCCCGTCGACGGTAACCCAGGGCGAACTGTTCCGGTACGGGTACGACGAAGAACTCGACGAGGTAATCGAGCGCCACGAGGAGGTCCGGGAGTGGCTCGAGGGGCTCGCCGACCGGGAGAAACGCCGCCACGGCTTGAGCCACGTCACCGTCGACCGGAACAAGACCGACGGCTACTACATCCAGGTCGGCAAGTCCGCGGCCGACGGCGTTCCGGACCACTACGAGCAGATCAAGACGCTGAAGAACTCCAAGCGGTTCACGACCGACGAACTCGAGGAGAAAGAACGCGAGATGCTGCGTCTGGAGGAGCGACGTGGCGACCTCGAGTACGAGCTGTTCGAGGAACTCCGCGAGGACGTCGCTATGCGCGCCGAGCTCCTGCAGGACGTCGGCCGGGCGCTCGCGACCGTCGACGCGCTGGCGAGCCTGGCGACCCACGCCGCGGAGAACCGATGGGTGAACCCCGCGCTGCACGAGGGTGATCGTCTCGAGATCGAGCAGGGTCGTCATCCCGTCGTCGAGCAGACGACCGAGTTCGTCCCCAACGACGTCCGCCTCGACGATAACCGGGGCTTTCTGGTCGTCACCGGACCCAACATGTCCGGCAAATCGACGTACATGCGCCAGGTCGCCGCCATCGTCCTGCTGGCCCAGATCGGGAGCTTCGTCCCCGCGAAGAGCGCCGAGATCGGCCTGGTCGACGGGATCTTCACCCGCGTCGGGGCGCTCGACGAACTCGCGCAGGGACGCTCGACGTTCATGGTCGAGATGAGCGAGCTTTCTAACATCCTCCACACCGCTACCGAGGAGTCGCTGGTCGTCCTCGACGAGGTCGGTCGCGGAACCGCGACCTACGACGGCATCTCGATCGCCTGGGCCGCCACGGAGTACCTCCACAACGAGGTGCGGGCGAAGACGCTCTTCGCCACCCACTACCACGAACTAACGGGGCTGGCCGATCGACTCCCGCGAGTCGCCAACGTCCACATCGCGGCCGACGAGCGCGACGGCGACGTCACCTTCCTGCGGACCGTCCGCGACGGCCCCACCGATCGTAGTTACGGGATCCACGTCGCCGATCTGGCTGGCGTCCCCGAACCCGTCGTCGACCGCTCCCGTGACGTCCTCGAGCGCCTGCGCGAGGAGAAGGCGATCGAGGCGAAAGGCGGCGGATCGAGCGAGCCCGTCCAGACGGTGTTCGACGTCTCGAGCGGGCAGTTCAGGGGTGCGGCCAACACCGACGGCGGATCGCCCAAATCGAATGCCGAGGACGACGACGCGGGAGCGCTCGACGCCGAAACCGAGCGGGTGCTCGAGGATCTCGAGAGCGTCGACGTGAACGAGACCTCGCCCGTAGAACTGCTCTCGAAGGTACAGGAGTGGCAACGAACGATCGAAGAGTAGACGACGATCGCGTCCACTCCCGGTTCTCGATTTTCTTACTGTCGGTTGTATTTATGATCTATCTAACTAGTAGCAACGGCCTACAATCAGAGATATTGAAATACATTTATTAGCTACTGGATATTCAGTGATTGTAAGAGAGGTGGAACGGGTGCTACGAAATCTACTGATAGTCGACGACAACCCAGCTGACGTCAGATACACGGAAGAGATGCTGAAGGAAGCGGGGGTGGAGAGCGATCGACACGTCGTGAAAGACGGTGTCGAAGCACTGCGGTTTCTCCGCCAGCGCGGCGAGTACGCCGACGCGCCGCGTCCGGATCTGGTCCTGCTCGACTGGCATCTCCCGCGGAAAAACGGCCGGGAAGTGTTAGGCGAATTGCGAGCCGACGGGTGTCTCGCCGACGTTCCGGTGGTCGTAATGACGGGGTCGCGACTCGAGGTGGAGTCGCTCCGGACCGAATCCGAGGGGGCGGACACGTACGCCGTCAAGCCCCTCGAGGCCGACGAGCTACGGCAGTTCGCCGAACGACTGGGTGGCGCTCGGCGGCTCGCGTAGCACGAATCACGACGGACGAACGGGTTCCGTCGTCTCCGACCCGTCGCTCGAGTTCCGTGCCGATCCGTCGGTGTGGTAGCCGCCGCCGACGACGTTGATCGTCGCCCCGACGAGCAAGACGAGGGCGTTGCCGTAAAGCCAGACGAGCAATAGGATAACCGCCCCGAGCGTTTCGTAGGTGCCGACGGTGTCGGCGAGGCCGACGTAGATGCCGAAGACGACCTCGAGCAGGACCCAGCCCGCCGCGGCGACGAGCGTTCCCGGCAGGGCCTCGCGAACGCCGATATCGGGGTCGGGGAAGACGTAGTACATGGGGAAGAACGCCACCGAGAGGCCGACGAGCAGCGCGAGCGGGGAGAGCGCCTCGACGAGCGCGCTGTCGACCGTGGCCAGCGTCGCCGCGACCGCGCCTGCGCCGACGGTCGCGATCAGGATGACGGCAAAGACGACGACACCGTCGAGCAGCTTCTGTGCGAACGGGCTCTCTCCGCCGCCGTAGAGCTCGTCGAACGCGGTGTTGAGTCCGCGGAAGATCCGAAGCATCCCCCACAGCAGGGAGGCGACCCCGATGAGCGACGCGCCAGCGCGCTCGGGGGCGTGGGTCAGCGCCTCGAACACCAGCCCTTCACCGGCGGGGCTTAGATACTGACGGGCCAGCACCGTGATCTGCTCGGTCAGGTAGTCGTTGCCGACCGCGCCGACGACAATGAACAACAACAGCAGGAGCGGGAGAATCGAGAGGAACGCGGCGTGGGCGATGCTACCCGCCATGAACGTCACGTTGTGGTCGCGGATCACGCTCACGACATCCCGAGCGACGGAGCCGACCCGTCGCGGGTCCATACCGGACGAACGACACCTGACTCAAAAAGATCGGAGCCGGAAGCTGCCGCGGCCGTCGCGATCCCGGCGGACCGAGCGGAGCGACGTGGTCCGAAACGTGGGCGCTACAGGAGCAGCAGGATCGAGCCGTAGCCGCCCGCTCCAGCCGCGAACGCCCAGAACCGACTCTCCTGGGTTCGGGGGAGCTCGTCCTTGATCGCGTTGAAGACGATGCCGCCGGTCAGCAGACCGAGCAGGACTGTGAGCGCGACGTCGCCGAACGCGTAGACCGCGCCGAGACCGGCACCGAGCAACACCGCGGCCGCGAGTACCCACCGCCCGATTCGTCGGTAGGCCTCCCGGTGGTGCTGTTCCATCGCCGCATCGTTGCCGAACAGGTGCAGCGCCATCGCGACCGCGAACAGCACGTCGCTCTCGGTGCCGGTCTCCCCCTGAACGAGCACGTACCCGATAAACGCGTTGTAAACGACGAATCCGCCGACGTGGATCCAGAAGACGGGCTCGTCGGTGAACGGACCTAGTTCGTGTTCGAACTCCCGGGAGCGCGAAATCGCGGCCAGTCGCTCGAGCCCGTAGAACAGCACCAGCCCGACGAACGCGAGCCCGTAGATGTGGTGTTCCGCGAGCGAGCCGACGAGGAGGTCGACGCCCTCGAGGGAGTCCCGACGGCCGTCGAGTTCGGGAAACAGGTGGAGGAAGGCGTAGACGATCGAGACGCCGCCGGCAGCCGAGAGCAGGCCGTGGCGCGATCGGCCGCTCGAGACGGGTAATCGGTTGGGAAGAAGGTGGACGAGCGCAACTGCGACGACGAGCGCCGCAACGAGGAGCGAGTCGCCGTCGACGAGCGCGAGGCCGGTGAGCATCGGTGGCGGGTTGGACACACAGCGTGCTCGTTCTTTCGCTACGAGTGCCGCCTGCACCGCGGATGCGGCGAGTGTAACTACATTCGCTCCGGACGCGTAAGACCTAACCAGCCGCTGTGAGTACGCGTTACTGATGATCAGCGGACGCGGCCGAAGCCTCGAGCGCGTCGATTTCGGACCACCACAATGAGCGACGACACCACCACCCCGGAGGGGACAGACATCCGCCAGCTCGACGAGGACACCGTCGCCAGGATCGCCGCCGGCGAAGTCGTCGAACGGCCCGCCAGCGCGGTCAAGGAACTCCTCGAGAACAGCCTCGACGCCGACGCCGACAGCGTCGACGTCACCGTCGAGGCGGGCGGCACCGAGCTGATTCGGATCGCCGACGACGGCCACGGGATGAGCGAGGCCGACCTCCGGACCGCGGTCCGCCAGCACACCACGAGCAAGATCGCCGGCCTCGAGGACCTCGAATCCGGCGTCGCCACCCTCGGATTTCGGGGCGAGGCCCTGCACACCATCGGCTCCGTGTCGAAGCTGACAATCAGGAGTCGGCCGCAGGGCGGCGACGGCGTCGGGACGGAACTCGTCTACGAGGGCGGGGACATCGTCTCGGTCGAGCCGACGGGCTGTCCCGCCGGAACCGTCGTCGAGGTCACGGACCTCTTTTACAACACCCCCGCGCGCCGGAAGTTCCTCAAGACGACGGCGACCGAGTTCGCCCACGTCAATCGCGTCGTGACCCGGTACGCGCTGGCCAACCCCGACGTCGCGGTCTCGCTGACCCACGACGGTCGCGAGGTGTTCGCGACGACGGGCCAGGGCGACCTGCAGGCGGCCGTCCTCTCGGTGTACGGCCGCGAGGTCGCCTCGGCGATGATCCCCGTCGAGGTCGACGGGGACGAGCTTCCCGTCGGACCGCTCGAGTCCGTCTCAGGACTCGTCTCTCACCCCGAGACGAACCGCTCGAGCCGGGAGTACCTCGCGACGTACGTCAACGGGCGCGCGGTCTCGGCCGACGCCGTCCGCGAGGGGATCATGGGCGCCTACGGCACCCAGCTCGGGGGCGATCGCTACCCCTTTGTCGTGCTCTTTCTCGACGTTCCGGGGAAGGCCGTCGACGTCAACGTCCACCCCCGAAAGCGGGAGGTGCGCTTCGACGACGACGACGCCGTCCGACGGCAAGTCGATTCGGCCGTCGAGTCGGCGCTGCTCGAGCACGGCCTGCTTCGCTCGGGTGCGCCCCGCGGCCGGTCGGCGCCGGACGAGGCCCGGCTCGAGCCCGGTGGCTCGGCCTCGGGTTCGGGGGGACGGCCGGCCGCTGCGGGCCCGGGACGGCAGGACTCGAGCCCGTCGAGCGAGCGGCCGACGTCTCGAGAGGCCGACGCCGAGGCGTCCGACTCACCGTCGGACGACACCGACGCAGTTGATTCGCGAGCGGCCGACGCCGAACCGGCTTCAGCGTCGTCGGATTCGGTCGCGGGGGTCTCACCCGACGACGACTCCTCGAGCGGGTCGACCGTCGACGAACGTCCGGCGACGGGGAGCGTCGAGGGTGTGGACGCGCCTCGCAGTTCGGTCGCACCGGAGTCCGAAACGCCGGTCGAGCCGAGCGAGGGAGCGGCCGAGCCGTCGACCGACGCCGACTCGAGTGCGACCGAACCCGAGCACTCGGCGGACTCGAGCCGTCGCTTTTCCGGACCGACCGAGCAGCGAACGCTCGGCGGCGAGGCCGCCAACGGCGAGGTCTCCGAGTTCGACTCGCTGCCCTCGCTGCAGGTGCTGGGTCAGTACCGGGATACGTACCTCGTCTGTGAGTCCCCCGAGGGACTCGTCCTGATCGACCAGCACGCCGCCGACGAGCGGGTCAACTACGAGCGACTGCGCGAGGCCTTCGCCGACGACCCCGCCGCCCAGTCGCTGGCCTCGCCCGTCGAGCTCGAGCTCACCGCCGCGGAGGCCGAGGCCTTCGAGAGCTACCGGGAGGCGCTCACAAGGTTGGGTTTCCACGCGAATCGGACCGACGACCGCACCGTCGCCGTGACGACCGTTCCCGCCGTGCTTGAGGAGACCCTCGAGCCCGAGCGACTACGGGACGTCCTCACCTCGTTCGTCGAGGGCGACCGGGAGGCCGGCGCGGAGACGATCGACGCGCTGGCCGACGAGTTCCTCGGCGACCTCGCGTGTTACCCTTCGATCACGGGCAACACCTCGCTGACGGAGGGGTCGGTCGTCGACCTGCTCGCTGCGCTCGACGACTGCGAGAACCCCTACTCGTGTCCGCACGGTCGACCCGTGATCGTCCGCCTCGAGGACGGCGAGATCGAGGACCGGTTCGAGCGGGATTACCCCGGACACCACGGCTGACTCCCGTTCGAAGCCGTACTCGCCACTGTGCTCGATAGAAGGGGCGGGTCGGCGCCAGTACCACCCGCTCGAGCAGAAAGTACTTATATTAATACAGTAATGAAAACATTGTTGAAAGTGAGTGTGTTACTCATACTCGTTGGGTGGCTGGTGGTACTCTGCCTGTACCTCGGGTTCTTCGCCGGCATGAGCGTCCCGGAGAGCGATCGTCGAGAGTCCAACCGCGCGCCGCGCCGTCGGGGTTCTCGGTAACGCGGTCAACCCATCGTTCACGTCGTTGACGACCGCTCCTCGAGCGTAGCTGATTACGACGCGACTGTCTGCCAAAATTTTCCAAAATTCGACCGCTGCTGCAGATATTTTATCCCCTTTCGATCACCGGTTCCACAACTATTACATTACTAACCATGATCGACTTTTGTGTCGCTATGACACGACATACAAAAACACGGCGGCGGGTGCTGCAAGGAATCACGGCGGCGGGACTGTCGGTCGGAATGATCGGCGCGGGAAGCGCCGGCTCGTCGACTACCTACGTCGTCACTGGGGGCTCGAGTGGCCGGTTTGAGGACGCCGGCTTCTCGGTCACTCGCGAACTCGCGGGCGGGTCGGTTTCGATCGTCTCCGGGCCGGCGGACGCCGAGGACGACCTCGAGGCGGTATCGGGCGTCAGCGGCGTGACCGAGAACTTCGAGGTCGATCTCGCCGACCCCGTCGAGAGCGCCGAACCGCAGACGACCGACGACGCGGAGTTCACCGACCTGCAGTGGGACAAGGAAATCACCGATACCTTCGAGGCTCACGACTACGCGACGGGTGAAGGAACTCGAATCGTCATCGCCGACACGGGCGTCGACGGTAGCCATCCGGATCTCGAGGGGAACTTCAACGAGGATTTGAGCGTCTCATTCGTCGACGGTGGTGAGGAGGCTCCCCACCTCGGTGATAGCGGTGACCACGGAACCCACGTCGCCGGGACCGCAGCGGCAACGGGTGATGTCGGCGTCACCGGAACCGCTCCCGACGCGGAGATCGTCTCGGTTCGAGTCCTCGGTCCGGATAGCAGCTCCTTCGCCGACATTCTCGCCGGCTCGGACTACGCCGCCAGCATCGGTGCCGACGCCGCGAACTACAGCCTCGGCGCGGGACCGTTCCCGCCGCAGATGAACGAGGACGGAACGCGGGTTGCCGTCCAGCGAGTGATGCAGGACGCCGCCCGTCGCGGCACCGTCTCGACGGTTTCCGCCGGTAACGCCGAGACGAACCTCCAGCAGGGAGGGATGTACTACCTTCCGGGTACCGTCCAGGGTGTGATGACCGTCTCCGCGAGCGGCCCGAACGACGAACTCGCCTTCTACTCGAACTACGGAACGAACGAGATCGAAGTCGGGGCGCCCGGTGGCGGGCGCGCTACCGAGGACGAAACCGAAGAAGAGGACCAGGTCCTGTCCACTGTTCCAGGTGGCTACGCCTGGTTCGCCGGCACCTCGATGGCAGCCCCGCAGGTCGCGGGCCTCGTCGGTCTCGTGCGCGAACTCGAGCCTGAGATGAACGCAAACCAGGTCGAGAACAACATCGCCCACGGTGCGGAACTGGTCAACGGGCGAAGCAGCCCCGAGTTCGGCGCCGGGCGCATCAACGCGCTGAACACGGTCCAGCGAATCTGAACGGTTCCAGGCCGGCTTTTTCGTTCGGCAACGGTAGGTAACTCGAGCCCGTACCCCGAGCCATGCGCGAACTCGACGGCTCGGACGCCGGCGGGCAGTTCCTCCGGACCGCGCTCACGCTGTCGGTCCTCGAGGACGAACCCGTCCGGCTGGAGAACGTCCGCGGCGACCGACCGAATCCGGGACTGGCCAATCAGCATCTGGCCGTCCTCGAGACGCTCGCCGCGGTCGCCGACGCCGAGGTTTCGGGGGCCGAACTGGACGCGGAGACGGTCGAGTTCGATCCCGACCGCTCGAGCGCGGGCGGGCTCGAGGGCGGCTCCTACGCCGTCGATATCGGGACGGCCGGAAGCGTGACGCTGCTGTTCGACGCCCTCCTGCCGCTGGCGACGGTTCTCGAGGCGCCGCTGTCGGTGACCGCGACGGGAGGGACGGACGTCGAGTGGTCGCCGCCGCTGGACTACCTCCGACAGGTCAAGCTCCCGCTGCTCGGAGCGCACGGGCTCGTAGCGTCCTGTGAGGTCGATCGCCGCGGGTTCTACCCCGACGGGGGTGGTCGAGTGACGCTGCGGATCGCCCCCTCGAGTTTCGAGCCCCTGGCGCTCGAACGGCGGGGCGACCTCGAGGGCGTCCGACTGTACTCGACCGAGTCGGCGTCGCTCGCGGATCAGGACGTCGCCCACCGCCAGCTCGAGGGGGCCCTCGAACGGCTCGACCTCGCGGGCGCCGACCGAAACGTCGACAACGGGGGCAACGAGGACGATCAGCTCGAGGTTCTCGAACGACAGGAGCGAACCGCCGAGAGCCCCTCGCCGGGCTCCGCGCTGGTGATCAGGGTCGATCATGGCACGGGAATCGCCGGGTTCGGCGCGTTGGGTGAGCGGGGAAAACCAGCCGAGCGCGTCGGCGAGGACGCCGCCGACGCGGCGAACCGGTTTCTCGAGGAAGACGCACCCGTCGACCGCCACATGAGCGATCAGCTCCTGGTCTTTCTCGCGCTCGCGGGGGGACGGGTACGGATTCCGCGGGTGAGCGACCACGTCGAAACCAGCCGGGCGCTGCTCGAGGCGTTCGGCCGGGAGATCGATCTCGAGCGCCGCGAGGAGGATGCTGTCGTCTCGCGGTCGCCCGACCTGCCGTAGCGTCGAACGACACACCTTAACCGCAGCCGATCGATCACCCGCACATGAGCACACCAGCGAGTACCGACGGGAGCGATCGGAGGGCAGCAGCGTGAGCGAGATCGTCACCTTCGGCGAGACGATGCTGCGGCTCTCGCCGCCCGACCAGCGACGGCTCGAGGAGACGGCCGAGCTCGAGGTTCGTGCCGCGGGCGCGGAGAGCAACGTCGCTATCGCGGCCCAGCGACTCGGGTCGGCGTCGGCGACCTGGACCTCGAAACTGCCGGACTCGCCGCTGGGTCGGCGCGTCGTCGGCGAGCTCGAGGGGTACGGTATCGACACCGAGGTCGTCTGGAGCGACGAGGGTCGGCAGGGAACCTACTACCTCGAACACGGCGGCAAACCCCGCGGAACGAACGTTATCTACGACCGGAGCGACGCCGCGGTCACGACCGCCGAGACCGAGGAGATCGATACCGGGCTGATCGAGGACGCCGACCTCTTCTTTACGACCGGGATCACGCCCGCGCTGTCGGAGACGCTGCGGGAGACGACGGCGGAGCTGCTCGAGACGGCCGCGGAGAGCGGGACGAAGACCGCCTTCGACTGCAACTACCGGGCGAAACTCTGGTCGCCCGAGGAGGCCGACGACCGTCTTCGCGAGCTGTTCCCGTCGATCGACGTGCTCGTCGTCGCGGCCCGGGACGCCCGGAACGTGCTCGGTCTCGAGGGCGAGGCCCGCGAGCTGGCCGACGAGCTGGCTGGGACGTTCGGGTTCGAGACCGTCATCGTCACCCGCGGCGCCGAGGGTGCCCTCGCCTGGAACGACGGCGAGGTCGTCGAACAGCCCAGCTACGAGACCGAGACGCTCGACCCGATCGGCACCGGCGACGCCTTCTCGGGGGCCTTCTTCGCCCGCCGGCTCGAGGGCGACGACGTGGAGACCGCCCTCGAGTACGCCGCGGCGACGGCCGCGCTGAAGCGGACGATCCCCGGCGACATCGCGCTGGTCACCCGCGAGGAGGTCGAGACGGTCGTCGCCGAGGACGAGGGCGGGATCTCTCGATAGCCCCGGCCTGCAGAATCTCTTTTTGCCCGTTGTTCGTATTCCGGGTATGGTTCACGTCGCGATTATCGGGGCGTACGGGAGCGCGGGCGTCGCCGTCGCCGACGGGTTGCTCGAGCGAGCCGAGGAGCTGTCCGAGCTCGAACTGACGCTGATCGACGACGGCGACCCCGGCGGCGGGCTCTGCATTCTTCGCGGGTGTATGCCCTCGAAGGAGGTCCTCTCGGCGGCCGACCACCGGTTCCGGGCGCGCCACGACGACCGCCTCGAGGGCGTCCCCGAGGTCGATCCCGAGGCCGTCGTCGCCCGCAAGGACGAGCACATCTCCGGGTTCGCCGAACACCGCCGCGAGCACGTTCACGAGCTCGCCGACCACGAGAACGTCGAGTTCCTCCGCGAGACCGCGCGGTTCGTCGACGACCGCGTCCTCGCAGTCGACGGTCGCCGGCTCGAGCCCGACTACGTCGTCGTCGCGACGGGATCGACGCTCAACGTCCCCGACCTTCCGGGAATCGACGACGTCGAGTTCATGGGAAGCGCGGACGTCCTCGACGCGACCTCGTTTCCCGACTCGGGGATCGTCATGGGCTTCGGGTACGTCGGCCTCGAGCTCGCGCCCTACCTCAGCGAGGCCGGCGACGTCGACCTCACCGTCATCGAACACGACGACCACCCCCTCGACGAGTTCGAGTCCGAGTACGGCGAGACGATCCTCGAGCTCTACCGCGAGGAGTTCGGGATCGAGGTGCTGACGAACGCCGACGAACGACGGCTCGAGTGGACCGACGACGGCGGCGTGCGACTGTACGCCGACCAGGAGGGCGAGGAGCGGATCCTCGAGGCCGACCAACTCTACTGCTTTACGGGTCGACGGCCGAACCTCGACGGGCTGGGGCTCGAGGAGACCCGGCTCGAGCCCGGTGAGGGATGGATCGAGTCGACGATGCAGGCGGCCGACGACGACCGCGTCTTCGTCGTCGGCGACGCGAACGGCCGCGAGCCGATCCTCCACGTCGCCAAAGAACAGGGCTTTGCGGCCGCACAGAACATCGTCAGCCACGCTCGCGAGGAGGAGTGCGAGCCGTACGCGAACGTTCCCCACCACGTGATATTCTCGGGGCTGGGAACGTACCCGTTCACCCGCATCGGTCACACGCCCGAGACCGCAGCCGAGACCGAGATGGAGACGATCGTCGTCACCCGCGAGGCGAGCGACGACGGCGTGTTCAAGACGAAGGGTCACTCCGAGGGACAGGCGACGATTATCGTCGACGCCGAAGGCGGGACGGTGCTCGGGTTTCAGGGGCTCCACCTCCACGCCGACGTGATGGCCAAGACGATGCAGGTGCTCGTCGAGATGAAAGTCGACGTCCGCGAAGTGCCCAAGCGAGCCTACCACCCGACGACGCCCGAGATTCTGGACGGCCTGCTACGGGAGGCCTGCGAGGAACTCGGCGACGAACAGGACTGCGTCGACGACACCGACGCCCGCGATCTGGCGCTGTAGCGGCGTGCTATCCCGGTTCTCGCAATCTTTATTATTAACTGTGGCCTATATATCTCGATCAGTTATGAGATCCTTTGATGAAATGAACCGCATGTTCCGCGAGATGGACCGCATGTTCGACCAGTTCCGCTCGAGCTGGGACGCGGAGTTCCCGGCCGACGACCGCGGACTCGGCCGGCCGGCGCTCGAGGGGGCCGACGCCGCCGAGCCGACCGCGATGGATCACGGGGTAGCGAACCTGGAGGAGATGGACGGCGAGTACGTCTTCGTGATGGACCTGCCCGGCTTCGAGAAGGCGGACATCGACCTCTCCTTCCGTGACGGCGTGTTATCGGTCCGGGCTCACGCCGACGCCGAGGAGGGGTCGGAGAGCTACCGGGCGCTTCGCTCACGACGGGTCGCCAGACAGGTTCCGATCGCGACGGCCGTCGACGACGACGAGATCTCGGCGACGTACCACAACGGCGTCCTCGAGGTTCGGCTGCCGATCGTCGACGACGAGCGCGAGGACGATCACCGGATCGAGATCGAGTGAGGACACAGGAGACACTCCGTCCACCGGGGACCGAGGCGACGTATCGGTGAACCGCAACGGGAAAACGGAGTCGTGGAGCGTGTGACAGGGATCCAGACTCCAGCCGTACTTGTATAGTATCTAATAAAATAACTTGTCAGTTTCTCATTGGTTGAAACTCACCGATAGTCGCATCTCAAACTGTCCACGGCAGGGCCGTTCCCGATGACGGGTGGAGGTTACTCGGGATCGTCGACTACTTCGATCCCGCGGTTGTTGACCGCAGCGGGGTCGAGGCCGACCTCCTGGAGGAACTGCTTGTACTCCCGTTCGCACTGCTCGGCGTCCTTCTGTTTGTCGCTGGCCCGATCGCAGAGTTCGATCAGGTTCTCCGGGACGTCGTTCTGGTAGACGATCCAGTGGTTGATGAGGTCGCTGAGTCGGCGGATGGGGCTGGTGAAGTGGCCGTAGATCTCGAAATTCAGCGCGTGGTGGCCGCCGAAGGGGTCGTTCATGTACTTCGCGCGCGGCATCACCTTCATCACGGCCCACTGGATCTTGTCGAGCTGGCGGCCGGGGGCCTCCTCGAGGGTGGCGTTGACCGCCATCCGGGGGTCGTCCCACTTGTCGCCGGGGATCGAGACGCCCTCGAGGTCCTGGATCTCCCGCAGGGCTTCCGACCACTCGTCGGGGCTGGGCTGGGGGTGGACCCGGTACATCGCCTCGACGCCGCGAGACCACATGAGCTCGTGCGTGACGGCCTTGTTGGCCTTCAGCATACACTCCTCGATGATGGTGTGGGCGCGGTCGCGGGCGGGGTTCAGGACGAGTGAGCCGTCCTCCTTGCGCTGTTCGTGCATTTGATCGGCGACCTCGTGGACGAGAACGTTCTCCTCGTGTAACGGCGCGTCGGGATCCTCGAGACGATTCTCGGCCTGCGTGTAGGTGAGCCGTTCGTCGGATTGGATCACCGACTTGTAGATCTCGATGTTCTCGTAAGAGAGGTTCTCCTTGTCGAGGTGCATCTCGACGGTGTGGGCGAGCCGATCCTCGTTGGGGACGAGCGAACAGACCGTCTCCGCGAGGACGGGCGGAAGCATGTGGATGGTGTACCCCGGCAGGTAGACCGTGTTGGCGCGCTCGACCGCCTCCTCCCACATCTCGGAGTCCGGGTGGACGTAGTGGGTGACGTCGGCGATGTGGACCCAGAGGACGTACTCGTCCTCGCGCTCCTCGATCGAGAGCGCGTCGTCGAAGTCCTGGGCGTCGATCGGGTCGGTCGTCCACGTCGTCAGCTCCCGGAGGTCCTCGCGTTCGTCGACCTCCTCTTCGATCTCGGCCTGGACGCCCTCGGTCCGCTCGCGGGCCTCCTCGAGCACCGCCTCGGGGAACTCGTCGCGGATCTCGAACTTCTCGAACAGCTCCTCGCGCTTGTTCTCGAGGTGGCGCGCGACCTCCTCGGAGATCTCGACCGGGCCCTGGCCCTCGGCCGTACCGGCCTGGGCCTGTGCGTCGTCGCTCATAGGCTGGCCTACGAACGTCGGGGTGAAAGTCGTGTCGGGACGGATACGTTCAGGACTCCTCCTCGAGTCGGCCGTCCTGGTTCTCGACGGCGGCGACGTACTGCGCAAGAAACGTTTCCCAGGGGTATTCCTCGTCCTCGAGTTCGACGAGCAGCGACTCGAGTCCCTCACGTGGGAGGTGGCAGAGGTCGCCGTAACAGGGCTTACAGAGGTACTCGAAGCGCTTGTTCTCGCGCTCCCACCGATCGCCGTACTTGTCGTACTCGCGAGCGCTTGAGCGCGGGACCTCGGATCCGCACGCGGGACAGACGACGGACGGATCGCGGTTCCGAGAGAACCACATACTACCGACCAGCGCATGAATCTACTTAGCGATTGGCACACCTGGCGTTCGACCGGAGCCTCCGTCGAGTCGGTCGCGGGAACGGGCGTTTTATACTCCGACCGGTCCTCCCCACGGATATGCAGGTCAAGTCTCGCCACCACCTCCGCAGCGACGCCATCTCCGAGATCGAGGAGATGCTGTCGGCGCAGCTCGGCGTCTCCCCGGAGGGCGACACCTACGAACGCGTGGAGTTCGAGGAGACCGACTGGGAGGTCGTCCTGATCGACGGCGAACCGCAGGTCGCCTTCTTCGACGAGGAGCCGTTCCTGACCGTCAGGGGCGCGAACGCGTACGATCCCGAAAAGCACGTGGTCACCGTCGACAGCGGCGCGATCTCCTTCGTCAGCGACGGCGCCGACGTGATGCGTCCCGGAATCACCGAGGCGACCGACGACATCTCGCCCGACGACCTCGTGTTGATCGCCGAGGAGTCCCACGGGAAGGTGCTGGCGGTCGGCCGGGCCCGCGTCGAGGGGTCGGAGATGGTCGGGAACGAGGGGAAGGTCGTCGACTCGCTGCACCACGTCGGTGATGACCTCTACGAGTTCGCCGGCTAACTGCCGTTCTCCGGAGTCGACGGTGCCGGGTACGACTGATCCCGCGCGACGACCGTCTCGGGTGTGAACTCGAGGAGCCGGTACGCGTCGGGGTCGAGGTCGACGAACGTCGCTGGCCAGTCCTCGCGCCGTGTTCCCAGGTACTTCTCCAGCAGCCGTCCAGCAACCACCTCGTGGTACGACTCGAGCGACGCCCTCCCCCGCATGCCGACGTGTTCGACCCGGCCCGTAGTGGCGTCGAAGTCGACGATCGCGAGCGCAGTCTCGGGGTCCTGCTGGACCCGCTCCGGGTACGAACGCCCCTCGAGTTGTGCGATGATCCAGACGATTCCGTCCGCCCACAGGAACCACAGCGGGGAGACCCGGGGCCCGCTATCGGACCGCTGGGCCAGAAAACAGAACAGCGGTCGGGCGAGAAACGCCTCGAGCTCGACCTCGAGCGTGTCCTCGATCAGCTCCACGGGCTACTCCGCGGCCTCCTCGAGGGAGTCCTCCTCGAAGGCGTCCGCGTACCGGTCCAGGGTGTCATCGTAGCCCTCGAGCGCCAGCTCGTACGTCTCCCGCAGGTCCTCGATCGGCGACTCCGTCGCATCCACTCGCAGGTCGTTGTACGGCGGGGTAAACTCGTAGTCCTCGGTCGTCTCGACGACGATAGCTGCGCTCTGGATCGGCAGTTCCTCGCGTTTGTCACCGCCCTCGCCGTGGCCCGCCTCGAGGGCGTCGATCAGGCGCTTCGCGAGCGGGTCGGCGCCGACTCCTGTACCCGCGGTCTCGTCGGTCGTCTCGTGGACTGCACTCTCGGCGTAGGCGTCGGCGGTCGCCTCGAGCACCGACTCGCCGACGAGCATGTTGCCGGCGACGGTGTAGTGGTCGCCCTCCAGGTCGCCGAACCAGCCCTCGCAGTCCTCGCCCGAAAAGACGAACGTCGAGTCGGTGTCGACGCCGTGGAGCTGACGCTGGGACGCGCCGTCGTCGGCCTCGAGCAACGCCTCGAGGGCGTCGTCGACGGCCAGTCCGTCGTCGAGGTAGCGAATCCCGTCCCGTCCGAGGTCGACGTTGACCAGGCTCTGGGTCGCGACGGCGCCGTTCTCGCTGGCGAACGGACAGAGGGTGCCGACCCCCGGGAGACGGGTCGTAACGGCGACTCCGAATCGCTCGTGGGCCTCCCCGTCCGGTGTCTCGTACGTTTCGCGGACGCAGATGCTGAACGTCACAACCGGGGCCAGGTGTCCAGCCGGCAAAAAGGTCGGTATCGCGGACGATCGCGAACGCGCGGCGGAGTCGCGGCCCGAACGACGGTCGGAAATCAGCGGTCGGTGCTTACGACGAGTTTCGCTCGAGTTTCGCTCGAGTGCGGGCACCGGCGTGACCGACCGCACCGACTGCGACGACGACCAGGTACAGCATCGTGAGCACGGTTCCGAGCGCAGCGCTCGCGGCCCGCGAGTCGGTCTCCTCCTGGGCGTCCGAGAGCGTCGCACAGCGCTCGACGAGCCGTCGCGTCGCTCGCGCGGTTCGGCCGTCGGGATGGTCGGCGAGCGTGCCGGCGATCGGCGGGCTAATCCGGTAGTAGACGTCGATCAGACCGCGACCCACGGGGGTCGCCGCCATCGATTCGTCACGGAAGCGCCGCAGCGAGTTGAGCGTGTGCCCCTCGCCGGTCGTCGCCGTCGTGATGAAACAGCCGCCCGTGGTGTCGGTCGTAAACGTCTGGACGAACCCAGTATCCTCGTCGACCGCGCTCTCGGCGATCGCGCGGAACTCGTAGTCCGTCCCCTCGGAGAGCCCCGAGATGTCGTCGTCGAACGACTCCGTCGAGGTGAGCGTCTGTGTGGCCGTTTCGTTCGGAAGATCGCCGCCAGCCTCGCCCCACTCGAAGCGGACGTCGGCGCTGCTCGCGTCGCCGAGGTCCGAGAGCGACCCGTTGAGCGTCGCGGCCGTCTCGCCGACCCCGGTCGCCGAACTCGTCGAGACCGAGAGCTCGGGTTCGGGCGGTTCGGCATCCTCGAGGATCGCCGTCTCGGCGTCGAGCAGTCCGTGACCCTGCTCGTTGCCGCTGAGACCGACGTCCTCGGCCGTCTCGAACAGTTGTTCGCGCGCCTCGGTGTTTTCCATCCCGTCGCCCATCAGGTACGCCGCGGCGCCGGCGACGTGGGGACACGCCATCGACGTCCCCGAGAGGGTGTCGTAGTCGCCGCCGGTGTACGTCGAGTAGATGTCGCTGCCGGGTGCGGCGATATCGACCTCGGGACCGCGCGAGGAGAAACTCGAGATCTCGTCGTCCTGGTTCGTCGACGAGACGGCGACGACGGAGTCGTACGTCGCGGGGTAGCCGACGCTGTCACAGCAGCCGTCGTTGCCGGCCGCGGCGACGACCAGCGACCCCTGATCGACCGCGTACTGACAGGCGTCCTCGAGCGCCTGTACCGGCGTGGGCCCGCCGAGAGACAGCGAGATGACGTCGATACCCTGGTCCGCGGCCCACTCGACGCCGGCGGCGACGTCACCGAAGTCACCGCTTCCCAGGCTGTCGAGGACCTTCACGGCGTACAGCTCCGACTGGAGCGAGACGCCGACGACGCCGGTGTCGTTGTCCGGCGCGACCGCCGTTCCCGCGCAGTGGGTCCCGTGGCCGTTGTCGTCCCCGTACGGTTCCTGACAGGAGTTGCAGGTCGTTCCGAACGCTTCGCCGCCCGCGACGTCCAGGCTCTCGTGGTCGACCTGAACGCCGGTGTCGACGATCGCGATCGACCCGTCGGAACCGGTTTCGCCCGCGTCGTGGACCAGATCGCCGCCGACGCGATCGACGCCCCACGGCGTCGTCTGGAGCGCCATGGCCCGCTGGTCGTCCTCGACGTACCGGACGTTCGGGTTGTTCTCGAGCCCGTCGACCGCCTCGTCGGGAAACGTCCCGACGATCGCCTTCCCGATCCGATCGAAGTCGAGTTCGTGGTGGATCTCCTCGGCACTCTGTCGGGCGAGACCCGGCGGGGCGTCCGCGGTCAAGCCGATGATCTTCCGTTCCGGTGGTCCCTGTGCGGCTGCCGTCTGTACGATTCCCGCGGCCGTCGCGCCCGCTGCGGTGCCGCGAAGCAGACGACGACGACTGACGTTGTGTTCTGACATGAGTAGCGAATGCGCGGCGTCAGCGTTCGGCGACGACGGCGACGACGATACGATCGGGGGCGTTCGTTCGCTCCGCTCACGGGTTCACGTGGCGTCGGCCCCGCGCCGGGGCGACACCGCCCTCGAGCCGTGATCGTCTTCCGTGTTCCAGTCTGACGTACCGCACACTTGTTCTTACAATTAATACTACTGTATATTAATTTTTCGTAGGATAGTGTATTGCTATTCTATGAACGGGGGCAGAATATTTTGGCAGTTCACGGTCGGATTACCGTTCGGGGCGCTCGCCTCGGTCCGAACCCGGCGACGGCTGCGTCATGACCCGCGCTCGTCGTCGCAACCGGCGGCGTCGTCTGACGCAAGAACTATACTGGCGGCCACGCAGGATATCGTCAATGGGATTCATGGATAAGATCGTCGGCACCGGTGGCCAGCCTACGACCACCACCGACGATTACGTCGAACTGGACCTCGGCGACATCTCGACCGAGTCGGCCGAGGCGCGGATGCAGGTTCGGATCGCCGAGATCAGCGGTCAGGCCGACGCGGTCGCCATCAAGGACGCCGTCTACGACGGCGACATCGTGTTCGCGGATATCACTCGGCTGCGGACCAACGACAGCACCGTCGAACACATCGTCGACGAGCTGCGACAGGTTGCCCACGAGGTCGACGGCGACATCGTCCGCAAGGGCGACGATCAGATCATCGTCACCCCTGCGGGCGTACGGATCAACCGGACGAAGTTAGGCCAGGACTCCTGATCCCGGACCTCCACCGACCCCCCGATCCAGCGTCTGTCGACAGACGTCGATTCCCTGTTCGACGAGTGTAATCTCTGATACGGTCGAGAGCCGCGTTCCCGGGGACTGCAAACGATAATACTTTTCCATTACTATACGAAAGCCCGAGTATGGTTGACGATCTCGAGAAAGGGCTGGAGGGAGTTCTGGTCGCAGAGTCCGGGCTCAGCTCGGTCGACGGTGATGCCGGACGCTTGATCTATCGTGGCTATTCGATCGAGGACCTCGCTCGCGGCGCGAGCTACGAGGAGGTCGTCTACCTCCTCTGGCACGGCGAACTCCCGACCGAAGACGAGCTGGAGTCGTTTACCGCGTCACTGACCGAGGAGCGATCGGTCGACGACGACGTTCTCGAGACGGTCGAGCAGCTCGCCGACGCGGACGAACGACCGATGGCGGCGCTGCGGACGGCGGTGTCGATGCTCTCGGCGTACGAGCCGGAAGCCGACGCCGAGCCCGACGATCTCGAGGCGACGCGACGACAGGGACGACGGATCACCGCCAAGATCCCGACGGTCCTCGCGGCGTTCGAGCGCTACCGCCTCGGCGAGGAACCGGTCGATCCGGACCCCGACCTCGGACTCGCGGCCAACTTCCTCTACATGCTGACGGGCGAGGAACCCGACGAACTGGCCGCCGAGACGTTCGACCAGGCGCTGACGCTGCACGCCGACCACGGGCTGAACGCCTCGACGTTCACCTCGATGGTCATCGGCTCGACGATGGCCGACATCTACAGCGCCGTCACCGGTGGCATCGGCGCCCTCTCGGGACCGCTCCACGGCGGCGCCAACCAGGACGTCATGGAGGTCCTCATGGAGATCGACGAGAGCGACCTCGACCACCGCGAGTGGATCGAACAGGCGATCGACGAGGGGCGTCGCATCCCCGGCTACGGCCACCGCGTCTACAACGTCAAGGATCCGCGCGCGAAGATTCTCGAGGAGCGCAGCGAGGAGCTCGCCGAGCAGGGCGAGCGCAAGTGGTACGACTACACGACGACGATCGAGGAGTACCTGGTCGAGGAGCAGGGCCTCGCCGAGAAGGGGATCGCGCCCAACGTCGACTTCTACTCCGGCTCGGTCTACTACCAGCTCGGGATCCCGATCGATCTCTACACCCCCATCTTCGCGATGAGCCGCACCCCCGGCTGGATCGCCCACGTCGTCGAGTACCAGGAGGACAACCGCCTCATCCGCCCGCGCGCCCGGTACACGGGCCCCGAGGATCAGGAGTTCGTCCCCCTCGAGGAGCGGTAGGCTAACAGAACGGGCGGTGTCGGTCGAGGAAAACCGGCGCTACTTTTTGCGACGCGCGAGAGTGACCGGTTCATGGCAACGACGCGTACGACTGAGACGGTGTTCGTCTACGGAACACTGACCGACCCCGATCGGGTCGAAGCCGTTCTCAGGAGCCTCCCGAACGCGGAGTACGAGCTCGGCTCGGCGGCCATCCTCGAGGGGCTTCACCGGGTCGAGGGCGAGTACCCGACGCTGGCACCCGGCGACCGTATCGAGGGCCGACTCCTCTCGGTCGACGAGCGCGGGCTCGAGGCCCTCGATCGGTACGAGGGTGTCGACCGGGGACTGTACGAGCGGATCCCGGTGTCCCGCGAGGACCCGGACGCCGATGAGGTCTGGGTCTACGTCGGCGACCCGGACCGACTCGGGGTCGCCGAACGGGTCGACTGGCCCGACGGCTCCTCGCTCGAGGACCGGGTTCGAACATACGTTTCGAACCGGGATGTCGTGATACGAACGAGCGAATGACGGATGTCTGTCCAGCGTCTGACGACCGATAGACCGCGGCGCCCTCTTGCGGTTTCACTTCCGCTCCGGGTGCATGGGTTTTATGGTGTCTCCACTCGCGACTACAGTCGCAGGTCACACGCCGTGCAATCCTGTATTCCCTGTCGTGTTGCCCCACCGGCAACACAGACTATCGGGTCGAGGGGGTAACCGATACACCTATTCCCGATAGTAAATCCTTACAGTACGTGCCCACTACTCGAGCGTATGCTTCAGTTATCGGATATTCTCGAGGCGGAAGATCGGGTTCGCGAGACCTCCAGACGGACGCCGTTGCAGTACTCGTACACTTACTCGTCGATGACCGACGCCGAGGTTCACCTGAAACTCGAGAACAGCCAGCGAACGGGCGCGTTCAAGATCCGCGGCGCGACCAACCGGATCGCGACGCTGTCGCCCTCGGAGAAGGAAGCGGGCGTCGTCACCGCAAGCGCGGGCAACCACGCCCAGGGGGTCGCCCTCGCCGCGACCCGGGCCGGTGTCGACGCGACGATCGTCATGCCCCAGCACGCCCCGATCTCGAAGGTCAAGGCGACCAGAAACTACGGCGCCGAGGTCGTCCTCGAGGGGACCGACTACAGCGAGGCCGCCGACCGAGCCCACGGGATCGAACGCGAGGAGGGCCGGACCTACCTCCACGCTTTCGACGACGAGGACGTGATGGCCGGCCAGGGGACGATCGGCCTCGAGATTCTCGAGGACTGTCCCGACGTCGATACCGTCGTCGTCCCGATCGGCGGAGGCGGGCTCATCAGCGGGATCGCGACGGCGGTCAAGGGAAAGAAACCCGACGCGCGCGTTATCGGTGTCCAGGCCGAGGGCGCCTCGAGCGCCGCCCCCTCCCTCGAGAAGGGCGAGCGGGTTTCGCTGGACGGCGTGGACACGATTGCGGACGGGATCGCCACCCGCAGCGTCGGCAAACGGACGTTCCCCTACATTCAAGAGCGGGTCGACGAGGTCGTCACGGTGTCCGATCCCGAGATCGCGATGGCGATCGTCCACCTGCTCGAGCGATCGAAGACGGTGGTCGAAGGGGCGGGTGCGGTGCCGCTTGCGGCCGTCCTCTTCGAAAAGTTCGACTACGACGAGGGCGAGACGATCGTCCCCGCGCTGTGTGGCGGCAACATCGACCTCAACACCCTCAGCAACGTCATCGTCCGCGGGCTGGTCGAGACGGGCCGGTACCTCAAGATCCGGACGGTACTCAAGGATCGTCCGGGCTCCCTCGAGGAGCTGCTGGCGATCCTGACCGCCCACCAGGCGAACATCTACGCGATCCACCACGATCGGACCTCGAGGGACGTCGAGATGAGCGACACCGAGGTCGAGATCGAACTCGAGATGCGGGGCACCGACCACGTCGAGCGGTTCCTCGCGGATCTGCGCGACGAGGGGTACGAGGTCGACGTCCTCGCGTAGGATCGAACGGAGTAAGGGCAACGCGACGGATGCTCGAGTGAGAACCGATGACGGGCTCCTCGACCAACGGCTTCTTCGGCCTCTCGCGGCGGGCCAAGTCCGCGCTGCTGTGGGGACTCGTCGGCGCGCTCGCCTTCCTGGTGCTCGTCCAGGGGTACGCCCTGTTCGTCGAACCGCTCGTGACGATGGGACAGGGTGCGCTCGTTGCCGTCCTCGTCGGTATCGGTGCGGGGATCGGCAGCTATCTGCTCGAGTATCGTATCGCCGCCTGGACGTCTCGGCGCGCGGAGTGACCGCGTCTCGTAACAGTTAAACGACGGACGCGGTTAGGATAACCCGAGCCAGGATGGCCGAACGGTAAGGCGCACGCCTGGAAAGCGTGTTCCCTTTGGGATTCTGGGTTCAAATCCCAGTCCTGGCGTTTTTCGCGTTTCACACCGACGAGCGGCGCGTAGCGACGCGAGTCAATCGAACGCGAAAAACGGCGGCGAAGGGATTTGAATCAGGCCGAGGTTCTGCGAGCAAGGCGAGCAGGTTCTCGGACGTGGTTCAAATCCCAGTCCTGGCGTATTTTGCCACGAGCAAACCGCGAGTGGCAAATACCCGACGACTGGATTTGAACACGCAACTCGCAGCGGCGAGCGAAGCGAGCCGACCGTCTTGCACCTGTTCAAATCCCGGTCCCGGCGTATTCTGCCGCGAGCAAACCCTCGAGCGACAGCAGCCCGACCGCTCTGCTCTCGAGCACCCCCTCTCGAGTCACGATCGAGCGCTACTGTTCGATTTCGACCGGGCTGTCGCAGGCGATCCAGCGGTCCGGATCGGCACACTCGCGGACCTCGAAGAACCCGTCCTCGCTGAACCGTGCTTCGTACTCCGAATCCTCGTTCGATTGCATACGCGTCTCGAGCACGAGAGCCGTGATGAGTACGAGGGACGTACCGAGTTCGATCGGCGGGAAACCGACGCTTGGGCGACCGTTTCGCGGGGCGGAACGATCGGCGATCGAGTCTCGAGCGGGGCGTATTTGCCGGTTCGGAACGTAATCGCTCGTATGTGCGGCCGCTATACCCTGTTCATCGACCGAGAGGAACTCGAGGAGCGCTTCGACGCCCGCTTTCCCGACTCGGAGTCGCCGTTCGAGCCGCGGTACAACGCGGCGCCGGGCCAAGAGCTACCGGTGATCACGAACGAGGCACCCGAGGAGTTCCGCCGGCTCGAGTGGGGGCTGATCCCGTCGTGGGCCGACGACGACAGCGGCGGGCTCATCAACGCACGCGCGGAGACGGTCGACGAGAAGCCGAGCTTTCGGGCGGCCTACGAGTCTCGGCGGTGTCTCGTCCCGGCCGACGGGTTCTACGAGTGGGTCGAGACGAAGGAGGATGAGCGAATCGGAGATTCGCGATCCTCGTCGGATCTCCGATCTGACGGTGGGAAACAGCCCTACCGGGTCGCCTTCGAGGACGACCGTCCGTTCGCGATGGCGGGACTGTGGGAACGCTGGGTGCCCGAGACGACCCAGTCCGGGCTGGACGCGTTCGGCGGCGGCCTCGAGGACGAGACGGACGAGGGACCCCTCGAGACGTTTACGATCGTCACGACCGAGCCCAACGATCTGGTCGCACAGCTCCACCACCGGATGGCGGTGATCCTCGAGCCCGGCCGGGAGCGGGAGTGGCTAACCGCGGACGATCCGCAGTCGTGTCTGCAGCCGTATCCGGGCGACGACCTGCGAGCCTACCCGGTGTCGACGGCGGTCAACGACCCGAGCACGGACGAGCCGTCGCTGGTCGAACCGGTCGACCCGTGAGGGCTGACACGTAAGCACTTAAATATAGCCAAGGTATCGGACCGTTCCGGCGTCGGTAGCTGTGATATTCTGTCGCACGACCCGGCTCCATCCCTCCGCAGTACCGTGTTTTTGGCCGTCATGCCGGAAACGGCTCGAGTGCGTCGACGGGATCGATAACGGTGCATTTATGTAGAAGGACAATCAATGAATCGGCTGACTATGAGCCAGCGAATGCAGCAGGGACAGCCGATGATCGTGATGAGCGAGGACTCCCAGCGCGTCAAGGACCAGGACGCGCAGGACTACAACATTCGTGCCGCTCGAGCGGTCGCCGAGGCCGTTCGCTCGACCCTCGGCCCGAAGGGAATGGACAAGATGCTCGTCGACTCGATGGGATCGGTAACGATCACCAACGACGGCGTCACCATCCTCCGGGAGATGGACATCGACAACCCGACGGCCGAGATGATCATCGAGGTCGCCGAGACACAGGAAGACGAGGCCGGCGACGGCACGACCACTGCGGTCGCGATCGCGGGTGAGCTCCTCAAGAACGCCGAGGACCTCCTCGAGCAGGACATCCACCCGACGGCGATCATCAAGGGCTTCCACCTCGCGAGCGAGCAGGCCCGCGAGGAGATCGACGACATCGCCACCGACGTCGACACCAGCGACGAGGAGCTCCTGCGCTCGGTCGCGGAAACCTCGATGACGGGTAAGGGTACCGAGGTCAACAAGGAGCACCTCGCCCAGCTCATCATCGACGCGATCAGCCAGGTCACCGTCGAGAACGACGAGGGCGACAACGTCGTCGACCTCGAGTTCCTCAACATCGAGACCCAGACCGGCCGCAGCGCCGGCGAGTCCGACCTGCTCGAGGGCGGTATCGTGGACAAAGACCCCGTCCACGACAACATGCCGACCGAGGCGGAAGACGCCGACATCCTCCTGCTGAACACGCCGATCGAGGTCGACGAGGCCGACGTCGACACCGAAGTTTCGGTCACCGATCCCGACCAGCTCCAGAAGTTCCTCGACCGCGAGGAGAAACAGCTCAAGGAGAAGGTCGACCAGATCGCCGACCTCGGCGCCGACGTCGTCTTCTGTCAGAAGGGCATCGACGACCTCGCCCAGCACTACCTCGCGAAGGAGGGCATCCTCGCCGTCCGCCGCGCGAAGAAGTCCGACCTCGAGTTCCTCAAGGAAGTCGTCGGCGCGAACATCGTCTCCGACCTGGCGAACGCGACGAGCGACGACCTCGGCTACGGCGACGTTACCCGCGACGAGGAGGACGAGCTGTTCTACGTCGAGGGCGAGGACGCCCACGGCGTCACGCTCCTGCTGCGCGGCTCGACCGACCACGTCGTCGACGAGCTCGAGCGCGGCGTCAACGACGCGCTCGACGTCGTCGCCCAGACCGTCTCCGACGGTCGCGTGCTGGCCGGCGGCGGCGCCATCGAGGTCGAACTCGCCTCGCGGCTCCGTGACTACGCCGACAGCGTCTCCGGACGCGAGCAGCTGGCCGTCGAAGCCTTCGCCGACTCGCTCGAGCTCGTTCCGCGCGTGCTCGCCGGAAACGCCGGCCTCGACTCCATCGACACGCTCGTCGACCTGCGTGCAGCCCACGACGACGGCGACATGACGGCCGGCCTGAACGTCCTCTCGGGCGACGTCGAGGACACCTTCGAGGCTGGCGTCGTCGAGCCGGCTCACGCCAAGGACCAGGCCGTCACCTCTGCTGCCGAGGCCGCGAATCTCGTGCTCAAGATCGACGACATCATCTCCGCCGGCGACCTCTCGACAGACAAGGGCGGCGACGAAGAGGGCGCCCCCGGCGGCGGCATGGGCGGCATGGGCGGTATGGGTGGCATGGGCGGCGCGATGTGAAGTAGGCCGTCAGCGCCCCCTCACTCGTCCGAACCACGTACCGCTCGTCACCGATCACACTCCGATTTTTTCGAACGTATCACCGACGAGGCGTCCATAGCGCTTTACGCTGGCGCGTCGAGGCGTCGCTATGGCATCGCCACGTGTCCTCCTGAAGACCGCCGCGTTCTCGGTCGTCGTTCCGGGTACCGTCGCGGGCCTCATTCCGATGCTGTTGGCCCGACGCGATCAACTCGCGTTTCCCGTTCCGGCGGGCGTCGCTCGAGCGACAGGTATCGGTTCTCTCCTCGCGGGCATCCTCCTGTATCTCCACACCGCGTGGCGGTTTTCAGAACACGAGGGGACGCCGTCACCGACCGACGAGCCGGAGGAGCTGGTGACGAGCGGCGTCTACAGCTACGTCCGGAATCCGATGTACGTCGCCGTTCTCCTGTGTCTCGGCGGACAGGCCCTGCTGTACCGATCGGTGCTCGTCGCCTGGTGGGCCGCGGGCTGCTGGCTCGGCTTTCACAATCGCGTACTCGAGTACGAGGAGCCCCACCTGGCGGCGAAACACGGCGAGGTCTACGAGCGGTACCGGGAACGGGTGCCGCGGTGGGTTCCGCGGCGACCGTGAGGGGGCGGCAGGCCGGTGAACTATTGGGCTCGACGGAGTACAACGAGTATGGCATATCAAACGACCATCGGCTGGTCGCTGTTCTCTTCGGGTATCGTCACGCTCATCCTCAAGGTCATGCCCGGCGATTCGCTCTGGTGGGGGCTGTTGTTGCTCGCGCTCGGGGCGATCATCCTCTATATTCGGTGACGAACGGGAGCGAGTGACGCGTCACCCCGACTCGAACCGGTGAACGTTTACGATCCGAAACGGTAGCGGGTCGTCAGTGAGTACCCACGACGACGAGACCCCGTTCGACGCCTATCGGGAGGCGGTCGACCGACCGCTCTCGCGGCTCTTTCGCGAGTACGCGCCCGGCCGCCTCGGCTGGTTCTCGGCGGGGATGCTCGCCAACTTCGTCGCGCGAATGGCGAGTCTCGTGCCGCCGCTGATCCTCGGGGTCGCCATCGACGCGGTCTTTCTCGACGAGGGGCCGTTCGAACTGCCGATCGTCCCCGACGCCTGGCTGCCGACCGAGAGCGCCGAGCAGTTCTGGTTTACGGTCGTCGCCATCGCCGGCTCGTTTCTCGTCGTCGCCGTCTTCACCTGGATCTACGGCGTCACGGCCAACCTGTTCGCCCACGACGTGATGCACGCCGTCCGGGTCGAGAGCTTCGAGAAGATGCAACGGCTCGACACGGCCTTCTTCGACGAGAAACAGACCGGTGAAGTCATGGCCGTGCTGAACAACGACACCCAGAATCTCGAGCGATTTCTGGACGACGCGCTGATGAACTCGGCGCGCCTGCTGGTGATGGTCGGCGGCATCGCCGGCGTCCTCTTCTACCTCAACTGGCAGCTGGCGTTCGTGACGCTGTTTGCGATCCCCGCGATGGTCGCCTTCACGATCTGGTTCATGCGAGCCGCCGAACCCCGCTACGTCAGCCAGCGCTCGGCCGTCGGCCGGCTGAACACCCGCCTCGAGAACGCCATCTCAGGAATGGGGCTGACGAAGGCGACCTCGAGCGAGGCCCACGAGGTCGACCGCGTGCGCCGATCCTCGCGGAACTTTTTCGATCGCACGATGGCCGTGTTGAAGCTGAGCTACGTCTACCGGCCGGGGATGGAGCTGCTCGCGGGGATCGCCTTCGCCGGAACCTTCCTCGTCGGCGGGCTCTGGCTCACGACCGGGACCGCACCCGGCCCGCTGACGGGGACGCTCTCGGTCGGCGACTTCGTCGTCTTCCTCTTTCTGACCCAGCGGATCGTCGACCCGCTCGCGGAGGTGTCGAACATCGTCGACCAGTACGAGAACGCCAAGGCCTCGAGCGAGCGCGTGTTCGGGCTGATGGACATCCCGGTCCACGTCGCCGACCCGGAGGATCCGGTCGCCCTCGAGCCCGTCGAGGGCCGGGTCGCGTACGACGACGTCTCCTTCAGCTACGCCGACACCGAGCACGCCGACGCCGGCGGGGATCCAGACGCGGCGTTCGAGGAACCCGTCCTTGAGAACGTCTCCTTCGAGGCGAAGCCGGGCGAGACGGTAGCGTTCGTCGGTCCGACCGGGGCCGGGAAGTCGACGCTGCTGAAACTCCTGTTGCGGCTCTACGATGTCCAGGAGGGATCGGTGCGGATCGACGGTCACGACGTTCGCGACGTCGCCCTCGCCGACCTTCGGTCGGCCGTCGGCTACGTCAGCCAGGACACGTTCCTCTTCGACGGGACGATCGCCGAGAACGTTCGGTACGGCCACTTCGAGGCGTCCGACGACGCGGTTCGGGACGCCGCAAGGGCAGCGCAGGCCCACGAGTTCATCAGCGAGCTTCCCGAGGGGTATGAGACCCGCGTCGGCGAGCGCGGCATCAAGCTCTCGGGCGGCCAGCGCCAGCGAGTCGCGCTCGCCCGGGCCGTGCTGGCCGACCCCGAGGTACTCATCCTGGACGAGGCGACCAGCGCCGTCGACACGAAGACCGAACTCGAGATCCAGCGATCGATCGACCGGCTCACCGAGGATCGGACGACACTGGCGATCGCACACCGCCTATCGACGATCAAGGACGCCGACCTGATCCTCGTCCTCGAGGACGGTCGGGTCGTCGAACGGGGAACGCACGAGGAGCTGCTCGAACGGGACGGCACGTACGCGCGGCTGTGGGCGGCCCAGGCTGGCGACCGCGAGCGAGCGGCCGAGGCGCTGCTCAAGGGCGGCGACTGAAAACGAGTCCGTCAGGCGTCCTCGATCTCGAGTTCGAACTGCTCGTTCTCGGAGACGGCGTTGAGGACGACGCTCGTGTTCGACGCTTTGATGTCCGGATCGGTCAGAAGCTGTTTGATCTGGTCGTTCATCCCGTCGGTGTCTTTGAACTTGCCGATGGCGATGACGTCGTAGTCGCCGGTGACCTCGTAGACGCTGGTCATCTGTCGGTGGTCCCGAAGCGTGTCCGTGATGTCGGGGAGGGCGTTCCCTTCGACCTGCAGCTGGATGACGGCGGTGACGTCGTAGCCGACCGCGTCGTAGTTGACTCGCGGCGTGTACCCCTGGATAACGCCCTCGTCCTCGAGATCCGAGAGGTGGTTCGAGACCGTCGTCACCGAGACGTCGAGCTCCTCCGCGAGGCTCCGGAGGCTCGCCCGCCCGTCGCCCAGCAGGGCGTTTACTAGCTTTGCGTCGAGATTTTCGTAGGTCATCACATAATTCCTCACATCCCGCCCTTTAGAAGTTTACGAACATCCAACTGCGGGCCGTAGACGAGTGATTTGCTCGAACCAGTGAGAATTAGTAATGGGGATGCCCGGAGAGCGAGCCGAGAAAGCTAACAAGCGGGAACATCCACGCTTCTTATCCCGAACGCACTGCGCGACGTCGCTCAGAGTTCGGTCGAACGGAGAAACGGCGCCTCGTCGCGCAGAACGGGGGCGCGACGTTAGTTCGCCGCCTGCCGGAACGTGGTGACCGGGGATCGCGTTGTGGCGAATGCGGGAAGGCCAACGACGACTGCGCCGCCGATCAGTCCGACGAGGAACCAGACGGGATGGCTGTCGACGACGAGCAGCGTCAGGGCGATTCCCCCGAGCAGACTCGATCCGAGCACGGCTGGGAGCGCCCCTCGAAGCGTCCGGTCCCAGGGCTCCCGCGGCGGCGTCGCGTACCGCCAGGCGAGCATGCCACCGATCGACCCGCCGAACAGGGCGGCGGCATCGGTTCGGCCGTCGGTCACCAGCGCGAGTAACGCCAGGACGACGCCGACCGCGAAGACGGCGGTCGTGGCCGCGTAGTTGCCTCGAGTCCGCATCCGACGTCGGATCGCTAGCATCGCCGCGACGTATCCGAGACCGACCAGCGTACCGACGACGACGTCGACGGGGAAGTGGACGCCGACGACGACCCGCGAGAGCGAGACGAGGCCGACCATCGCGACCGCGGTTGCGATTCGCTGGCGCCGCGTCCCGACGTCGAGCTCGAGCGCGAGCATCGTCCAGATCACGACTGCGGCCATCGCGTGGCCGCTCGGAAAGCTCGAGGTGCTGATCTCGACGGCGGGGGCGTAGACGAGCGCGACCGGCAGGGGGAGTGACTCAACCGCGACCGCAGGGTCGACGCCGGGCCGTGGCGTCTCGAAGTACCCCTTGAGCCCGATCATGACGGCGTAACACCCCAGCACGATCCCGATCCAGGAGGCGAACCGGCGAGGGTCGAGATACCAGAACGCGAGGACGACCGCTGGCGCGACGAACCAGACGCTGCCGAGATGAGAGAGAAAGGCGACGAGAAACGCCAGCCACTCAGGGAACGCATCTCTGACGGCTTCGACCCGCGCCGACTCGAACCACATCGGGAGCACCTACAGCGGACGGGAGGTTATAATCAACGGTCAGTCCGGTTCGGGCTGTTCTCAGGACCGTCGCTCGCCGATCGCGTTTCGGATGCGGCCGGGAACGCCGAGGACGGTGAGGCCGGCACCGAGCAACACCATCAGGACGTACAGCCCGAGCGTCGAGGTAAAGACGACCAGTAGCGCCAGGATCGCCCAGCCCCCGCTGAGAAAGTAAAACGCCGCGATCGACATCGCCGTTCCGTACAACAAGACGAGGTAGGGACCCCAGCCGTGGGCGTGGCCGCGTCGCACCCGACGACGGACGTACCGCTTCAGTTCGGCCTCGAGCGGCTCCTTCTCGACGGTGCGTCGCTCGACCGACGTCTCGAACTCGTCGACCCGGTCGCGGAGCCGTTCGATCTCCTCGCGGAGCGCGTCGGCGTCGTCCGCCCGATCGCGAGTGCGGGCGCTCGAGTACGTCCTCGTCCGATCCGCATCGTCCGGATCCGGACGATCTCTCGTGGTCCCCTCGTCGGCACCCGTGGCGTCGTCAGTCATCGCTTCTGTCGAAAGCTGTCGAGGGCGGGGACTTTGTAGCTGCCGATCCAGTTCCCGATCCGCGAGCACCGCGTTGAGGGTCGCCCCGAAGACGAGGATGATCGCTCCGGCGTACAGCCAGACGAGAACGAGAAAGACGGCACCGAGCGCTCCGTAGACGGCGTACTGTCCGGCGAGGCCCGCGTACAGCGAGAACGCGCGACTGAGGACGAACCATCCCACCGCCGCGAGGAGCGTTCCGGGAAGCGCCTCGCGAACGTCGACGTTCGCGTCGGGAAAGATCAGGTACAGCGGCAGGAAGGCGGCGATCAGCCCCAGTACGACGAACAGCGGGCCGAGGACGAGGTGTCCGGTAAAGGGGACGAATCGAACCGCCAGCTCGATACCGGTGACGATCGAGAGCCCGATCACGATCGCGGCGGCGGCGATCGTCGCGTCCCAGAACGTATCGACCAGCGACTTCGAAGCCACGGTACCGTACACCGACGAGAAGGCGCGATCGAGGCCACGGAACACGCGGCTCGATCCCCAGAGCAGGCCGAGCGCCCCGACGACGGTCGCTCCCTGTTGGCCGGTCTCGTCGACGATCGTCTCCGTGAGAAGTGCCTGGGCCGACGGCGTCAGCACGTCCTCGGTCGTGTCGGTCACCTGCGCCGCGAGCGCTTCCCCGCCGATCGAGGCCGCAAGCGCCAGCGAGAGCAGTGCTAACGGCGCGAGCGAGAGAAACGCGTAGAAGGCGACCCCGGCCGCCAGAAGCGTCAGTTGCTCCTGTCGGGCCAGTCGGACGAGCCGTGTTCCGAGCTCGTGCGCGCGGCTGTAGTCGAGCACAAGGGTACGTTCGGGTTGAACTCAAATATGCGGTCGTGTGGCACTGGCCTGCAGCGCCTGCCGAAACGGACGGTTGGCGTTCGGTTCGACGGACGAATTGGGACCGCGTCGGACTACTCCAGCGAATCCGCAGTCGCCGCTCGGATCTCCCCGACGGAGGCGTCGGTCTTGAACGTTGTCCCGCCGTAGTGGGCTCTCGAGGCGTCGTAACCGGCTTCCCGTAGATCGGCGAGGAAGTCGTCCATCGCGTTGGCTGGGAGCCCCCAGTTGCGACAGAGCTTGTGCTGGTCGTAGTGGGTCGGTTCGTCGAGTTCGGTCTCGAGCGTCTCGCACAGCTCTCGAGCCTTTCCGGCGGTGCCGAACGACTCGGGAACGCGCTCGCGAACGTCGGCGACGAACGCCCGGTCGCGGATCGGACCGAGCCAGACCGGACCGGCGACGAGGATTCGGGTGCCGTTACAGTGCGGACAGCGCTCGAGCGGATCGGCGATCAGCCCCGGACTCGCCTCGCGGTAGAGACAGTCCTCGCAGTGAGAGAGGGAGCCCAGTTCCTCGAGGGCGGCGTCGGCCGCGGTGGGTTTGTGCTCGAGTTCGAGGTAGGTCCGGACGTAGTGGCTCGTCGCGTGGGTCAGGATCGGCTCGACGCCGACGTCAAAGCGGGCCCCGCTTCTCGCGAGCGCCGACAGCAGGATCCGAACGCCCATCTCAGCGTGGTAGTCGGTGTTCTGTGGCACCGCGGAGTAGGACCGGACGCCGCTGTTGAAGTGGGCGCCACACAGCGGTGCCGTGTCTGTCGCGGTCACACAGACCAGATCCCGGCAGTTCGCGAACGCGGCGTCGGCGAACGGCATCGGCGTCCCGTAGGGATCGAGGTCGATCACGTCGAAGACGTCCTCGTGCATGAGGGCGTTGACGTCGCGGTTGCGAACGGTCGCCTCGCAGCCGTTTCGCTCGAGGTTCCCTCGGGCGAGGGAGACGGCCTCCTCGTCGACGTCACAGCAGGTGACGTCCCAGCCGTCCGCGGCGGCGCGCGTCCCGCGAACGCCGCTCGCGGTCATCGCGTCGAGGTACGACTCGGCGCGCGGTTCGCGCTCGCGGTAGGCCCGCAGCGTCGCGATCGTCAGATCCCGGTTCAGCTCCTGTCGCGGGTTGTAGAACACCGACTCCTCGATCCCCTCGGTCTGTTCGCCGGGGACCTCGAGTTCGACTCCGCCCTCGGTGACGCGCATACCGTCTCTCGTCCGCGGAGATCGAAAAAGCGCGTGATCTTCCGTCGGGCTCGCGGGCTCTCGCACGGGAATGGTGAATGGTACCAACACCCAATAGGTAGGAAATCTGAAAATTTATCACGCGGACCGAACGTGATAGCGTATGGAACGACAACCGCTCACCCGGCGACAGTTCACAACGACTGCCGCGGCCCTGACCGCAGTCGGACTCGCCGGCTGTTCGGACGACGACGAGAACGGTGACAACGGCGACGACGACACGTTCGAGACGGACGACCCCGGCGCCCTCACGCTCTTCTTCGAGACCGAGG
This sequence comes from Natronococcus roseus, assembly GCF_043677095.1. Taxonomy (NCBI): domain Archaea; kingdom Methanobacteriati; phylum Methanobacteriota; class Halobacteria; order Halobacteriales; family Natrialbaceae; genus Natronococcus; species Natronococcus roseus. Next base: position 252,301 of record NZ_JBHLJR010000001.1, on the reverse strand, counting down.
ACGGCGAGCCGGTTTCGACCGGGTTCAGCGTCCTGATCGAACACGACGAGGAGGACTACAGCTCCACCCACGCCGAAGAGATCGAGGACGGCGAACTCTCGGACGTCAACCTCCTCCACGAGGGCGAGTACACGATCACTGTCGAAAGCGAGGACGGCGAGTTCGACGACGTCGAGGAGACCGTCACGCTCGAGGAAGCGGAAGACGAGGAGGAGACGCTCGTCCTCGAGGGCGCGACGCCCGACTCCGAGGTCGAAGACGAGGAAGACGGCGAAGACGAAGCGGATGACGAAGAAGAGGAGACCGACGATGAGAACGGTGAAGCAGACGACGAGGACGATGAAGACGAGGCGGGCGACGAAACCGACGACGAGGACGAGTAGCACGTCCCTCCCGCGCGCCGAAGCTCTTTCTCGGTTTCTTTCGGACGCTGAGCGACGCTTTCGTCGACGAGGTCGCGTTCTTTCCATCGACGGGATCCGTGTTCTCTCATCGGTCGAGGGGCCGACACCGATCGATGCTCGAGCCGATTCTCCGGTCGGTCCCGGACGAACAACCAAACCGATTTGACGGTCCGTTCCCGAATTCCGGACGTGTCGGAAGCGAACCCCGTCGAGCGCTGGCAGGCCCGGCTCGAGGAGACCGGCGAGCTCACGCCGGAGATCGTCGACCGGGTCTCAACGATCCACGGCGACCGCGGGGTTCGCGCCATCGAGGCGGTCGGCGAACACCGCGTGAAGTCCTACCGCGACTTTACGATCGTCGTCGGCTACGACGATGAGTACATCGTCGAGGACGGCGGCTGTACCTGCAAGGACAGCGAGTACAACCTGGACGACGACGATCCCACGGAGCTGTGCTGGCACGCCCTCGCGGTGGCGATCGCCCGTCGCGTCGGCCACGTCGACTACCACGATATGTGGTACTCCGACGTCCGTGAACTGCTCTGAAAACCGCACGTGCGGGGTGGAACCGCTCGTCGGAGTCAGAACTGTTAGTCGGACTCGTTACAGGCCGCGATAATGACCTCCGGATCGTCGATCAGCCGGTTTTCCATGTAGTTTCCCTTCCCCTTGCCCGCCCACTTGCGCTCCTGTTCGATGATCGAGAGGAACTCGAGTTCCGAGAGGATGTCCCGCACCCGCCGGAGCTTCAGGTGATCCGATCGGTCCCGATCGCAGAGGCGCTTGTAGAGGTCGTAGGCCTCGTTGGTCGTCACCGGGGCGTCCTCGCCTTCTTTCTGCTGGGTAAGCAGTGCCATCGCCTCGAGGACGAGCTTCGCGTGACTCGGGCTCTTCGAGATGAGTTCGGCCAGTCGGCTGGTCTCCTCGCGCTCGTGGGCGTGATCGACGCAGGCCTCGGTGACCGCCTCGAGGTCGTCCTCCTCGGCGATCTCGCCGGCAAAGCGGAGGATGTCGATCGCCTTGCGCGCGTCGCCGTGTTCGCGTGCGGCGAGGGCGGCGACGCGGGGGACGACGCCGTCCTCGAGGACGCCGTCGTGAAAGGCGTCCGAACGAGAGCGCAGGATCTCACGGATCTGTGAGGCGTCGTACGGCGAGAAGACGTACTCGCGTTCACAGAGGCTCGACTTGATCCGCTCGTCCAGCGAGTCCTTGTACCGGACCTTGTTCGAGATACCGATGACGCCGACGGTGCTGTCGGTGAGTTTGCCGGATTCGACCGCCCGCGACAGCTGCATCAGGATGTCGTCGTCCTCGATCTTGTCGACTTCGTCCAGGATGATCAGCGCGACGTCGTACTCGGTGTCGACGATTCGCCAGAGCCGCCGGTAGTACTCGGCGGTGCTCAGTCCCGAGTGGGGGATCGAGATCTCCGTCTCGGGCTGATCGTTGAGCTGGTGGGCCGTCGACTGGACGGCCTGGGTTTCCGTCGACTCCTGGAGGCAGTCGACGTAGGCGACGCCGATCGAAATGTCGTTACCCTCGGCGCGGTCGATCGCCTGGTTCGTGATGAACTTCGAACACAGCGACTTGCCGGTCCCGGTCTTCCCGTAGACGAGGACGTTGTTCGGCGTGTTCCCCCGCGTGGCCGGTTTGATCGCGTTCGCGAGGTTCGTCAGCTCGTCCTCGCGACCGATGATGCGGTCGCCGTCGGGGAGGTGTGACACCTGCAGCAGCTCCTTGTTCCGGAAGATCTCGGTTTCGCTGCCGAAGTAGTCCATCGAATCCGACATTCAGCTACTCCGACTATCGGGAGGGGTGGTTTGTAAACGTTCGGAACCGGATTGCCGCTGTAATTCCCTCGGTTTCGTTGTGTCGCGTTCTGAGAAACGGGAACGACACCCCACGATGCCGCTGTATAGGCCGTCCGGGGACTCCGGAGTGCCGCTGTATGAGTGTGTCTCTCGCGGTAAGTTGGTCGGGGGGTGCTCGAGGAAACACCCCACGGTGCCGCTGTATGAACGGGCCTCTCGCAGCGAGACGCTGTGCAGGATGGGATCGAGACCACCCCTCGATGCCGCTGTATCGGCGAGCGGATCGGCGAAGTTTGAGTACCACCGACGACGCTCGAGGGGCCGGCACACACCGGAGTTCTTCTGTATGAGGACAAATCCTTCGATAGACAGTCGTATCCCCTCGGTTCTTACCCCTCGGTGCCGCTGTATAAACACACACACACCCCGGAGTGCCGCTGTAACGGAACGGCGGTAGGGGAGTCGAAACGAAGGGTGCTCGAGAACCGGCGTTCGCGGCGACGCGATAACGGACGCCGACTTCGACTGCTGCGCGATATCGTCGAGGGATACCGGGCAGCCTCCGAAACGGATCGCAGGTGTCTCGAGACGGCCGTCGATAGCCACACAACGAAAGACCCGTCCGACCGCGAGGAACTTCACGGAGACTCCCAGCCCGGACTCAAGTGACGAGTCGGAGGTCGCGACCGAAACGGAACCCGGCCCGAGTCCGAACCCCGGATTCGACTCGAGTCGTCCCCTCGTTCGATACGATCGACCGAAGTAGCGTTCGATACTGCTAATGGACTTTGACTCAGTAATAGTATTTAGGTGTGGTGATATCCGGAGGAAAGAGTCCGGCCGAGCAGATCAGCGTCTTCAGCTGGGAGCTAACAACCCAATTCGCCGGCCGTGGGTCTCGCAACCGCTCGAGAGGCGGTTACCCCTCCACGCAGCGACCGTCCGGTCTTTCACCCCGTTCCCTCTCCGTGAGCTATACAGCGGCAACGCGGGGTGTGTCTCTTCCACTTTCACGTCCTCAGTTGGCTCGCCCACCTGAGTCCACAGGCGGTTCATCGATCTCCGAACGCCTCGAGCGACGACCTTCCTCCTGAGTTCCCGACGATTTCGCTCACGGCCCCGGTTCAGGCAGGCGTCGCCTTCCCCTCGCGCAGTCGTTCGATCGTCTCCCCAACCGTTTCGGCGTCCTCGGGATACGTTCCGTAAACGATCTCGTCCGCGTGGCGTTCGACCCGCCGCGTGACCCCGGCGAGCTGCTCGGGATCGATCTCCGCCCCCGACAGCTGGATCGAAAGCGAGACCTCGAGCCCTGCGAGCCGACGCGCGAACCCGCGGGCCAGCGACTCCACCCAGTAGCTCGTCCCGTAGCCGGGATCACAGAGCGGGACGAGGAAGCCGTCGACGTGAGTCGCGAGCGCCTCCGGCTCGATCCCCGCTCGCTCGTGGAGGCTCCCCGGGTAGGGATCCGGGTACAGCGTTGCGGTTAGCTCGCCGTCCACCCGGCTCGCAGCCTCCGCGACGAAGGCCGTGAGAACGTCGGCTCGCCACGCGTCGCGCTCGTCGAACCCACTTCGTCCGAACCGCCGGTCGCAGCGCTCGCACCGACAGAACCCCGGTCCAGGAAAGCCAAGCGTCGTCAGCCGAACGTCGCCCTCGATTCCTCCCAGCCGCTCGAGCAGCCCCTCGCGGTAGTCGGGATCGGTCGGGCAGACGGTACCCCAGTGATGGCCCTCGGTGTCGGGCGCAGCCCGCGTTCCGTCGGCGTCGACGGCCGCCCGCTCGGGTTCGTCGCGAACCGTCGCCGTGTCACCCCAGCAGGCGACGGAGCTGACCGCCCCCTCGAGTGGCTCCTGCCGACGTCCGTCGACGTACTCCGTGAAGTAGTAGCTTCGGTCGCCGACCCCGGCTCGAGCGAGATCGAGATCGTCTGTAAGGATGGCGTACATGACTCGCAGTGCCGTGCGAACGATCTTAAAACGTTACTCGAGATCGCGAGCTCCGAATCGCTACTGGTCGCTACGGATCTCGACGAAGTTCCGATAGCCACCTTTTTCTCGTTCGGGTCGATTCCGTCGACCGCTCACGGCAAAAATCTGGACCAAAAACCGTCATCCTCCTACCCGGAGTTCGTGGAACCGCTACTGGTCGCTACAGATCTCGACGAAGTTCCGCAGGATTCTCAATCCCGTCTCGCCGCTTTTCTCGGGGTGGAACTGGGTACCGAAGACGTTGCCGGCTTCGTTGGCGACGATTGCGGGAAAGTCGATTTCGTAGTCGGTCGACGCCACCGTGGCGTCCTCGTCGTCGGGAACCGCGTAGTAAGAGTGGACGAAGTAGGCGTATCGGTCGTCGACGGATCCGCCGCTGGCGGATCCGTCCTCTCGTTGGCTCTCTGACTCGACGCCGTCGACTCCATCCACGAGCGGGTGGTCGCGCTCGACCGACAGCTGGTTCCAGCCCATGTGGGGGACCTTCTGGCCCTCGGCGAAGCGGACGTTCGTCCCGGGAATCAGATCGAGACCCTGAACGGCGGACTCGCCCTCGTTCGCCCCCTCCTCGCTGGTCGTCAACAGCATCTGCATGCCGAGACAGATCCCGAACAGCGGCGTGCCGGAATCGGCGACCTCGAGCAGATCCTCCCGGAGCGGGTCGGCGTTTTCGACGCCCTCGCGGAACGCGCCCACGCCGGGGAGAACGACACCATCGGCGTCGGCGAACGCCTCGGGATCGTCGGTGATCTCGACGTCGGCGCCCGCGCGCTCGAGCCCGCGGGTGACGCTGCGGAGGTTGCCGAGGCCGTAGTCGACGACGACGACGTCGGCGAGCGACTGCTGCTGGTCGGACGTGACGGTGCTCATACCCGGACCTGGGTGGGGCGGAAAGAAGTGTATTGCCATTGCCGCAGCATCCCGGGCGGAATCGAGGACGTTCGGGACCGGCGAACGCAGGAACTACGTGCTGGGACCCGTAGCTCCGGTATGGCCGACCGCGAACCAGAAACGGTGGTCCGGGAGTACTACGACGCCGTCGACGACGAACGCTACGACGATCTCGTCGCGCTGTTCGCCGAGGACGTTCGCTACGAGCGCCCGGGACAGGGCGCGATCGAGGGCCGAGCGGAGCTCCGGGAGTTCTACCTCGAGGGGCGCCCGCTCGAGGACGGCAGCCACGAGGTCGACGACCTCGTCGTCGAGGACGGAACGGTCGCCGTGCGGGGGACGTTTTCGGGTCGACAGGACGGCGAGGACGTCGCCTTCGCCTTCGCGGACTTCCACGAGTTCGAGGACGGGACGATCGCACGGCGCTACTCGTTTACGGACCGCGACGAGGTGTAGCGCCGGAAGCGAACGTGGTATCGGAAAACCGAAACTGAAACCTGCACGTTTTGCCGAGCCGGCAACAGGCAGTTTCCACGCCCTCCCCAACCGATTCGTTCGCTCACAGGTCGTTCCTCCCCGTTCGCTCACTCATCCACTGTCAGAGCACGCTCTGACAAGCCTTCGTTCACGCTATTCACGAAGACCTCGCACAGTTCGGCCGATAGCTCGCTGTTCGCTCGCTATCGGCCGGCGCGCGCCACCGCAGCGTGGCCTGATCGATAGCGTGACCCGATCAATAAGGCGACCACTGTCGACGACTGAAGTGGAACGAGATCTCAGAAGCCGTCGAGACGCGTCTGGCCGCCCTCCGACCCGTCGACGTCCGCGAGCTCCGCAGCGCGCTGGAGGGCATCGGCGAACGTCTCCTCCTGGCTGCGGTCGTACAGCGTCGCCGCGGGGTGGACACAGATCAGCAGTCGACGCGGCGTTCCCTCGATGCGGACCTCCTCGACGGAGCCGGCCTCCTTCGTCACCGACACCGATCGGCCGAGCAGGTGTTCGGTCGGCACCTTTCCGAGCGTGACGATCACGTCGGGATCGAGCCGATCGATCTCCGTCTCGAGGTAGCCTCGGCAGTTCTCGAGTTCCTCTCTCGTCGGGTCGCGGTTCTCCGGAGGGCGACAGCGCACGCAGTTGGTGATCCGGACGGTGTCGCGGTCCAGGCCGACCGTTCGCAGCTTATCGTCGAGCACGGAGCCGCTTCGCCCGACGAACGGCTCGCCCTGTTCGTCCTCGTTTGCCCCGGGTCCTTCGCCGACGAACAGCACGTCGGCGTCCTCGGGACCGGTGCCGTTGACGATCCGACTCCGCGACTCGACGAGTTTCGGACACCGGGTACACTCGGTGACACAGAGATCCTCCATCGTTCCCATAGCCGTCCCTCAGACGGCTTCCTACTACGCCTTTCGGGTCGCAGCTGCCGGTCGACGAATCGAGGACCGATAGCCGGCGGCTAACGGCCCCCTCACCCGCCGTGGACGAGCGAGTCCGCGTACGCGTCGGCCGCTCGAGCAGCCTGTCGGGCGACCCGGATCGGCTCCGGGCGCCCGCCCTCGGGGGTGAAGTCGCGAACGACGTCGGCCGCCTCGTCCGACTCGAGGCCGACGCTGCGGACGTACACCGTCTCGTCGTTCACCGAGACCGGACGTCGCTCGGGAAGCCGACGATACCGCTCGAGACGCTCCTCGAGCGCCGCTCCGGAGAAGGCGTCCTCGAGACCGGCCTCGAGTCCCTCGCTCTCCTCGAAGGTAACGGCGAGAACCGGTCGCTGGGCGTGTTCGTACACTGCCGAAAGATCGAGAACGTTGTACCAGGCGGGCGCGACGGCGCCGATCAGCACGTACCGAACGTCGGGGCGACCGAGGTCGTCGACGAGCCGGCAGATAGCCTCGGTCACGTCGGTGTCACCCACGGTACAGCTGCGGTAGCCGACGCCGTCTACGACGCGGTCGGCGCGGACGACGGTACCGGCGACCGTGCTCCGACCCCGTTCACTCGGAGCGTCCGATTCGACGCGGAACGACTCGGCGACGCCGAGCGCCCGCGTCCCGGCCTTCATTCGGGGTCGTCCTTGATCTCCTCGAGTCGATCGAGCAGCTCGTCGCTCGAGGCGCCGTTCTCGAACTCGATCGAGCCGTGGTGATGGTTCTGTTCCGACTGGACGGCGTCATCATCATCAAAATCGGCGTCGACCTCCTGTTGTTCGGACTCGTCGTAGCTCCCGAATCCCATACAGTGTCACATTCGAGAGCGGAACTGAAAAGTCTCGGGGTGACCCCACCTTCAATCCCCTTAAACAGCACATATCCGGGCCAACGTCGTTCCCGCGGGGCGTTCCGACGACGCCACAGTTGCGCCCGCTCCGAGGGAGGACATTCACGGATCCGGCAGTACCGTTTTGCCGTCGGCTCACGACCGACTCCGTATGGAGGTCTACCACGTCACTGAGGACGCCGAGACGTTCACCTGCAACGCCTATCTGGTCGTCGGCGAGCGAACGACGCTGGTCGACGCCGGCTCGTGGGACGGCATCGGCGAGGCGATCCGCGAGCACACCGACGAACTCGACGCCGTCGCGATGACCCACCAGCACGGCGATCACGTCGAGCAGCTCGAGGCCGTCTGCGAGGCGTTCGACCCCGAGGTGTACGCCTACGACCACCACCCGGAACGAGACCACGCGATCGAGGACGGGGACACGATACAGATCGGCGACGAGGAGTTCGACGTCGTCTACACGCCCGGCCACTCGGACGACCACGTCTCGTTCGTCTCCGAGACGACGCTGTTCTCCGGCGACGTGGTCGTCCACGACGACGGCGCCTTCGACTACGGCAGCTTCGGCCGCACCGACATGGCCGGCCAGTCCCGCGAGCGACTCATCGAGAGCATCGAAGACCTCCTCGAGCGCATGCCCGAGGGTGTCGAGTACATGTACGCGGGCCACGGCGGGGTCTTCCACGGCGACGTGCGCGACGTCGTCGAGACGGCCCTCGAGCGAGCGGAGAAGCGGGAGCCGAAGTATCCCGACGAGTAGCATCCGCGAGCGACTGAAGGGAGCGAGCGGCTTTTTGGTCCAGATTTTTCCGCGAGCGGTTCGCGACTGCAAGGAGCGAATCCGAGCGAAAAAAGGTGGGTCTGAGACGGCCCTCGAGCGAGCGGAGACGCGGGAGCCGAAGTATCCCGACGAGTAGCATCCGCGAGCGACTGAAGGGAGCGAGGGACGAACGACCGAACTCTCAGGGCTTCCAGACGACGGTTACTACGTCGTCCTCCCGCTCGAGCGTCTCGTGTGCGTAGCCGCGCTCCTCGAGCTTCGGGAAGAGAAACTGCGGGACGCGGTCGTTTCGCTGGACGAGCACCGTCTCGTCGGGAAGCGCGGCGAGTCGCTCGAGGGTCCGCTGGAGGGGCTCCGGCGGTCCGAGCGACCGAACGTCGAGGTGGTCGGTCGGCCGATCGGTCGGGGCACTGGTTTGGTCGAGGACGTCGACGCGTGACTCCATGTTCGAACGGTCGTGCCGACGGTACCAGACGTTCGTGCCGAACGAGTTCGGGCGGACGGCCCTCGCCGTCCGCCGACCCCTATCAGTCCCCGTCAGCCGGTTCGTTTCGGGAACGTCGCCTCGAACTCGTCGGACGCGACCCGTTCGACGGTGTAGTCGTCCGGATCGAACGAGTCGACCTCCGCCTGGAACTCGTAGAACAGCGGCTTCGGTTCGTGGTCGTTGACGATCGTGAGCGATTCGCCGACCTCGAGATCCTCGAAGGCCTCGTGGATCATCGGGTGGCGCTCCGGCGGCGGAACCTCCCTGACGTCGAGTCGTGTCATACGGGTAGAGCTCCGGGCTCCGGTCGTATCGATATTCGTCCGAACCCGTTCGGGAAGGATAAAAACGGCGTTCGAAGCGCCAGTCGTATTTTAAAGCGATGGCCGTGTCCCCGAACCGAGCCGTCCGCTCAGGGACGTTCGATCAGCACGTGCCACTCGTTCTCGCCGGACCGTTCGGTCTCGAACGACAGCCCGCGTTCATCGAGCATCCCGTACAGCGGCACCGGTTCGAACCCCGCGATCAGCCGCAGTCGCTCGCTGGCCTCGAGGGCGTCCAGTGTGTCGGAGATCCGTCCGAACGGCGGACCGTCGATCTCGCGAACGTCGAGCGTCGTCTCGGTCGTGGTCGTTCCCATACGCGACCGATAGCACGTGCCTCAAGGACGACGTTCGTGCGAACAGGTTCGACTGCGCCTCCAGGCGGTCTCCCTCCCGCCTTGAGCCGGTCCCCCACCCACCCCGAGCCGATCGTGCTCCCGCTCCGAACCGGTCGTCTCCACTCGAGCATCGCGAGGTCCCTCGTTCCGCAACCCGACGGCGACCGCCGAACTGGTTCGGGAGCAGGGCGACGGTCGCCCGGTTCGAACGACGAGGTATGAGCACGATTCCGGACGGGTTGCGGACCGATCGGACGCCGCCGATCTCGATCCCGCTCCAGCACTTTCTGGTCGGGCTCTGCTTTCTCGTCGTCGGGATCGTCGCGGGAACCGTCCTGTCGGTCACCGCGCTGCCGGGACTGGCCGACGTCGCCCAGCTCCACCTGCTTCTGGTCGGCTGGATCGCGCTGACCATCATGGGCGCGATGACGCAGTTCGTCCCCGTCTGGTCCGGCGTCGCGCTCCACTCGAGGCGGCTCGCGACGGCGCAGCTCTGGCTGGTCGCGGGCGGACTGGCCGGCTTCGCGGCCGCCCTCGGCACCGGATCGGTCTCGCTCCTGCCGATCGCCGCGGGACTCTTGCTCGCCGGCGTGTGGCTCTTCGTCTACACGATCGGCCGAACCCTGCTGCGGGCCCGACCGCTCGACCGAACGGAGCGACACTTCGCGTTCGCCCTCTTCTGTTTCGCCGCGCTCGCCCCGCTCGGAACGCTGCTCGCGGCCTCGTTCTCGACGTCGGTGGTCGAGCCCCTCCCGGTTACGCGAGGCGGTATCCTCCTCGCTCACGCGACCGTCGCGCTCTACGGCGCCGTCCTCGTGACGATCGCCGGCGCACTGTCACAGCTCGCGACCATGTTCACCCGGACCGAGTACGCGACGATTGATCGTCGACTTCTCGGACTCGAGGAACTCGCCCTCTACGTCGGAGTGGCGGCGCTTGCCGTCGGCCGCGGGGCCGGCCTCGAGACCCTCGCTCGCGTCGGCGCGCTGGCGGTGCTCGTCGGTGCGGCCGCGCTGGGGCTCGTGATCGCTCGAGCGCTGTTCCGGTCGACCGTCGAGCGAAGCCCGATGACCGCACGGTACTGGGTCGTCGTCGGATCGCTGCTCGCCTGGGCCGTCCTCGCCGCGCCGGCGTGGTGGCGCGATCCGACTGGCCAGGCGGGACTGTTCGGCGCGCCGGGAACGACCGACCTGCTCGTCATCGGCGTGTTCGGCTTCGTCGTCGTCGGCACGCTCTACCACGTGATCCCGTTTATCGTCTGGCTCGAGCACTACAGCGATCGGATCGGGCTCGAGCCCGTTCCGACGATCGACGACCTCTACTCGAGCCGGCTCGAGCGCGCCGACTTCGGGCTCACGCTCGCCGGCTTCCTCGTCCTCGCGGTCGCTGGCTCGCTCTCACTGCCAACCTGGCTCACCGCGGTCGGCGGCGCCCTCGCGAGCGTCGGGGTCGCGCTCTTCGCCGCTAATATGGTGTGGACACTCCGCCGACACGGTCCCGGCGGCGTCGGCGACGTCGTCCGCGGAACCGGTAGCGATTCGGAGCCCGACGCGACCGAGGTCGACCGCGTCGGCGATTAAGTCTCCGGACGAACTGTTTTCGACCACACTCCAGGATGACGATCGATCTTCGACGGAAGAGATGTCGCAAACGAGCTTACGGTTCAGTCCGAGAGCGCCGACTCGAGCGATTCGCCCGCCTCGAGCGCCCGTTTGGCGCGCTCGAGCGAGGCCTCGAGCGCGTCGGCCTGCTGGTGCATCGGGTGGACCCGCACCCGAACCCGATCGTACTCGTGTCGGTCCGCGAGCGCGTTCCACGCCCGGAACGAGCCCGTGACGAGCGCGTCGGCGATCGGACAGAACGCCGTCGTCGGGGTGAACTCCGCCCGGAGCACGTCGGGATCGTCGGCGTCGACCGCGTACCTGAAGCCGGCCTCGGGCTGTCGGCGGTCGAGGTTGAGCCTGGCGAGGTTGTAGCCGAAGGTGGCGTCGTACACGCCTCGCTCCTCGAATAGGTCCCGGGTGAGCCGGTGAAACGCCGCGTGATCCCCGTCCTCGAGGAGCGCGTGGCCCTCGAGGAACGGTCCGGGTTCGGGGAGGTGAACGGGGACGTACTCGTCCCAGCCGTCGAACGCCGCGGTGGCGTCGTCGGATCGGCCGCGCGAGATCGGGTTCATACCCGGGCGTACGGACGGCGGCTCCCTGGCCCTGCTGTCGAACGGGTTCGGCCGTCGGGATTCGCTCGAGGAAACAACCGACGAACTCGCTCGAGGTCGGAACTGGAGAGCGCTCGCTCGAGGCTCGAAAACGCCGCAGAGAACCGAGTTAGGCCGCTCGCGGCTCGGTCGCCTTCGGACGGAGGTTCTTGTAGCCGCACTTGCGGCAGCTGTCGGCGTCCTTCGCGTTGCGCGCGTTACAGCGCATACAGATCATCTTCTGGAGCGTCCGGTTTTCGGCGGCGTCGAAACTTGGCATGTCGCTCCGTTAGCCCGTTGTCCATATAACCGCTGTGGTCGCGAACCGATTCCGGACCGAATAGTTCTCATCCGCCGTCACGAACTGTCGGGTTCTTCCGGAGCGGGGGACGGGGCCGGTCGTCCGCCTCGGGAGGGGTGCTGGCGTTCGTTTCGAGTTCGGCTGAGACGACGGTCGCGTTCGACTCGAGCGTTCCGTGATTCTCACTACGCCGACTCCTCGTCGGCCAGATACTCCTCCTGGACCGCGACGACCTCGCTCGAGTCCGCACACTCGCCGTACCGACGCAGGGGCTCCTCGTTCAGCGTCAGAAAGGTCTCCCCCCAGCGGAACGGCTCGAGCAGCGCCTCGGCGCGCTCCCGGTCGCCGAGAATACGGCAGGCGGCCGCGAGCGCCTCGACGGTCGTCAGCCGAAACGGACGGCCGTAGTTAACCGGGTTCGCGGCCACCAGAAATGGCAGCGCGCGGTGGACGCCGTTCATCCGGAAGGCGGCCTCCTCGGCGGACTCCCAGGAGCAGTCGAGAGCGACCAGCGTCCCCAGCGCCTCGTTGGCATCGGCCGGCGAGAGCGCCTGCTCGGCGTGCGGGTTGAGGACGACGCCGTATGGCACCTGCCGCATGGTACGGTACAGCGTCGCCTCGTCGAACTGCTCGAGTCGGCGCGCGGTGCACTTCTTCGGGTCGTCGTCGCCCTCGTAGTAGACGTGACAGTCCACGGTCGAGGCGAGGTAGGGGCGCCGTCGAGAAAAGACGGTCGATGCGTCCACGACGATTCAGTTCGCCGTCACACCCCGTTTCGATCGTCCGTGCAAGCGGCGATACTCGAGGCCGCCGACGGCTAGCGCGAGCGCGAGGGGAACGAACCAGAGCACCGCGTAGGCAATCATCGGCGACGGCGAGGCGCCCAGGTGGACGGTCTCCTGCACGTAGCGCCACGTCCGAAGGGTTACGAGTACGAATCCGACCGCGACGACCACCGCGGGTAATCGCAGCTGCCAGCGGACGAACAGCAGGGTCGGAACCGCACCGAGCGCGACGAGGCCCACCACAACAAGCGCGAGCATGGCGTACTCGACCGGCTGTGCGGCGAACAGCTCGGTGGCGATCCCGGAGACGCCGTCGCCGGCCGCCTCGGCGGTGAGGGCCACGGCCAAGAGATGGCCGATACCGACTCCGAGACTCGCGAGGAGCGTCCGCCTCGAGACCGACTCGGTCGCTCGTTCTCGGTTTCGAACGGCGTACTCGAGGGCGATCAGCACGACGCCGCCGACGGCGACGAACAGGAGCGCGTGGACGACCGCGGCGAACGAGACGAAGTGCGGACCGAGCCCGAGGTCGCCGAGGTAGGGAACGAGCGCGAACGCGGCGAGCGAGAGGGCAACCGAGATTCGGGTGCCGGCACGGACCGCGAGGACGGCGGCGAGGGCGAATCCGCCCGTCGCGACGACGAACGGACCGGTCGTCGACGCCGCGAGCGAGGGGTCGTAGCCGACCGCGCCGAGGTAGGCGAGCATCGCGACGGGGAAGAGAACGAACCCGAGATAGCGAACTCGCATATGACAGCCATACGACCGGTGTGGTCAAAACGGTACTGGCGCTCCCGCCGATACCGACCGCTCCTCGAGGCCATTTCGCCGAGTCCGTCTCCTCGAGCGACCCCTCGAACTCTCGTCGATGCTCCTGTGCGTGCGTCGCTTCGTCCCGTTACTCCTCGTGGATCGCCTCGCCGCGGTTGAGCCGTGCGGCGATCGTAAACGTCTGTTCGGCCTCGCGCCTGGTCGGGAAGTGCGCGGCCATATACCGCGCCGTCGCGATCATCGGGATTCGGCGGCGGGACTCGAGACGAGACACCTCGTCCGTCCCCTCCACCGCGCGCTCGTCCGCGAGATCGAACTGCCGGACTGCGGCCTCGAAGTTCTGGATCGTGTGGAAGCCGGCGTCCTCCCGCAGGAGCCCGCGTCCGAGGGTCCGTTTCAGCTCGCCGGGATCGCCTCCGCAGTCGAAGAACTCGCCGACGAGCCGCCCGGCCTCGTTGACCTCGCCTTCGACGTCGAACGTCTCGAGCAGGTCCTCGAGGACCTCCTCCGGTTCCCTTCCGGTGTCGTTTGTACCCGGCTTCGGGACCGGCGCGGGCGGCGTATTGAGGAAGCGATCGAGGTAGACGCTCATCGCGGCATCGAAAACGCCCCGGTAGAGTTCGACGGCGTCGGTCCGGCGGGTCGCCCCGTGGACCGCGTTCGCGTAGGTGAACGTGTGGTGAACGGTGTTCCAGTCGGAGAACTCGTTTGCGGTGCCGAACCGCGCGACCCGCGTCGCGGCCGCGTGTGCGACCTCGCTCGCGAGGGCCTCGCTCGTCGCTCCCTCCCGAACGGCGTCCGCCAGCGCGTCGACGATCGCCTCGGGATCGTCCGCGAGCAGCGTCTCCCGGAGGTCGGCCGGTGGCTCCCAGTCCGCGCTCGCGCCCTCGGCGACCAGCGCCTCGAGCCCGCTCGTCTCGGTGACGTCGCCGCCGTAGACGTTCTCAAGCAGGGCGACGAGGTCGACGGGTTGGCGCCACGACGATCGCTCGTCGCTCCTGTCGGCGGTCACCAGCGGCTCGACCAGACTTGCGAGGACGTCGTCGGTGTGCTCGCGACCGGCGTGATCGACGCTCTCGAAGGCCGTGTTCGCGAAGTCGAGCACGTGGCCGGTCGAGAGGTAGGGGTGGTCGGTCGCGGCGGCGAAGACGAGTTCGGCGAGTTCGCGCTCCGAGCGGTCGGCCGCGACGGCGGTTCGCAGACACCGTTCCGCGCCGTCGGCGTCCCGGACCTCGACGCAGTCGCGGAACCAGCGCTTCAGTCGGTCGAACGCCACCTCGCGGGTCGAAAAGGAGGGTTGATCGAAGTTCGGCGGCTCGCCCGCGCAGTCGCTCGCGACGCGGCGCGCGCCGACGCACAGCGCCCGCTTTCGGTCCTCGGGTGCGAGGTCGTCGATCACGTTCGCCAGACAGCCCAGGATCGTCAGCCCGGGTCCCCAGCCGTCCTCGCGGTAGCGGGTGCCGAACTCGAGGACCGTTGCCGTCGGCTCGCGGTGGTCGACGCCGGCGTCGAGCAACCCGATCGTCGCCTTCGCCAGGACGAGCCCGAGATTTTCTTCGAGCCCGGTCTCGAGCCTGCCTGCCCAGTGCTCGTCGGGCGGAAGGTCGCGCTCGGGGTTCGGATTCACGCAGACCTCGCCGTCGCGGATCTCGACGGGATAGGTCTGGACGTCGTCGGCCCAGGGGTCGAACGTGTCGCCGCAGGCCAGTTCGAACCGCGCGTGGTGCCAGTGGCAGGTGAGGACGCCGTCGTCGACGGTCCCCTCCGAGAGCGGAAACCCCATGTGGGGACAGCGGTTGTCGACGGCTCGCACCTCGCCTTCGTGGTGGAACAGCGCCAGCGGCGTCCCGTCGACGCTGACCTGCGCGCGCCCCTGCGCTCGTAGCTCCTCGAGCGGGATCGCCGTCCGGAAGTCCTCGGTCGTCGCCATACGCGTGGTATCGAGGGGCACGGAAGTAAGCGTTCGCTGAATCCCGATTTTGTACGCAAAGCGACAGCAGGACGGCGAAACGCGACGGCGACGGCCGCCTCCGGACCGCTGCCGTTTTTCACAGTCGGCTCGCTACGTGGGGTATGGACGCCGTCGCCCTCGTCGAACGCTACTACGAGTCGCTCGACGCCCACGAGTACGACGCCCTCGAGGACGTCCTCGCTCCCGAGTTCGTCCAGCAGCGTCCGGACCGCCGGTTCGAGGACCGGGAGGCGTTCGTCGAGTTCATGCACGAGGACCGGCCGAACAAGCGGACGCGCCACGACCTCGAGGACGTCCTCGCCGACGGCGGGGACGTCGCAGTTCGGGGGCGGGTGGTCGACGACGAAACGGGGTCGGCGCTGTTCGCGTTCGCCGACTTCTTCGAGCTCGGGGACGAACGGATCGTTCGCCTCGAGACGTACAGCCGGTGACGGTGCCCGAGGACTTTTGGTGGCCGAATTGAACTGTTCAACTACCAATGACATCTGTCGCACGAATCGGACGCGCCGGACGACGAACGGTCGGTGCGCTCGTCGCCCGCCAGACGTACAAGAACCTCCTGTACCTGTTTCTGGCCATCCCGCTCGGCTTTCTGTACTACTTCACGTTCGGCTTCGGCGTCCTGTTGGGCCTGCTCCTGACGCTCGTGCTCGTCGGCGTGGCGATCCTCTTCGTCGCCCTCCTCGGCGCCAGGATCGCCGCGGGGCTCGAACGACGGCTCGCGAACGCGCTGCTGGGGCTCGAGCTCGAGCGGTACGAGGACGTCGACGACGCTCCCGGAACTCGCTCGCGGCTCCGCGCGTACGTTGACGCGCCCTCGACCTGGCGGGCGGTCGGCTTCCTCTCGATGAAGACGCTCGTCTCCGTCGTCGCCCTTCTGGGCGTAATCGCGCTCGCGTGGATCGCCGAACTCCTCCTCGCGCCGCTGCGATACCCCACCGATGCCGAGTTCGGCGAACTCAACGGCGAGCCGCTCGTCTGGTCTATCGAAACGGTCCCGGAAGCGGCCCTGGCCGGTGCGCTCGGCGCGGTGCTGCTGGTCGTCTTCGTCCACGTCGCGAACGCGATCGCCTACGTCTGCGGGCGGATGAGCGCGGCATTGCTCGGCGAGCCGGCAGCGGGTCGGTGAGCCGTGACGGATCGACGAGTCAGTAGCAGACGGGTGGTCGACCGTCGGTGGCAGACCGGCGAGACGCCCTCCGAGGGGCAACTCGAACGAGCGACAGCGGTCACGCCGAACAGTTGTTCGGCCCCATCTCGAGTTCGATCCGCTCCTCCGGGGGAAGCTCGAGCGCCCCGCGGTTGCGTTCGATGATCTCCTCGAAGTTGGCGGGCTTCTCGCCGGCGTCGGCCAGCCGGTCGACGAACGCCTCCTCGTCGAGGTCGAGGACGTCGATGCCCGTTCGCGCGTCGCCGACCGTCGTCGAGATCTCCGCACCCGGCGAGCCGTGTTCGAACTCGCCGTCGGCCGTGACGGTAACGTGTCCCGGGAGGACGCGAACGGTCTCGGGTTCTGCCAGGATCGTCCGGTGGAGCGTCTCGTACAGCAGCCGCGCGCCCTGTTCACCCTCCCTTGCGGTTTCACCGCTCGTTTCTTTCGAGGCGCGTAGCGCCTCGCCCTCGTCCTCGTTAAATTCGAGTTCCGTCCGTCCCGTCGAGCCGACGTGTAGGGTGTCGGCTGTCAGCAGCGCTCGATCGTCCACGAGGAGGTTGATCATCTCGCTGGTGTGGCCCGGCGCGGCGATCGCCTTCAGCTCGCGCTCGCCGACCGCGACCACCTCGTTGCGCTCGAGGGCGGCGTACTCGACCTCGACGTCGCGCTCGGCCGCTTGCTCGCCCAGGTAGTACGGCACCTCGAGCTCGTCGGCGAGCTGGCGGCCCCCGGAGACGTGGTCGGCGTGGACGTGGGTGTCGATCACGCCGACGATCGAGAGCCCGGCCTCCTCGGCGGCGACCGCGAACTCGTCGGTGTCCGCGGTGGGGTCGACGACGACGGCCTCGCCGCTCGCCGCGCAGCCGACGACGTAACCGAGACACCCCTTCGCGCGGCGCTGGACCTGGACGATCCGGGCGTCCCCGGTCCCCTCGAGCTCGACCGCGTCGTAGACGCCGCTCCACCCCTCCATCCCGCCGTCGACGGTCTCGACGTCGTAGTCGTCGGTCGCCGACTCGAGCTGGGTCGCCAGGTTCCCCGAGGAGATTCCCTTCGCGCAGATGGTGATCACCCGCTCGGTGTCGTCGACCAGCTCCGCGAACTCCTCGAGGCGGCCGTCGAGGTCCTCCTCGGGGCCGAACGGGAAGTGAAGCGCCCCGGAGACGTGCCAGGACTCGTAGCTGTCCTCGGGACGCGTGTCGACGAGCGCGAACTCCTCGTCGCCGTCCTGTAGCTCCGCGAGGCGATCCGCAGTGAGGGTCGTGACCATACGCGGAGTACGTGAGTGAGTTACCTAAACGTCTCCACGACATCTGCCGGCGTGTCGCACGAAAACGGCCCGCTGACACCTTCCGCCAGCCGCAACCACTACGACCCCGGACCGGAAACGGACACCTATGACAGCAGTACGAAACGTCCTCCGCGGACTGCTCGGCAGCGTGATCGGCATCGTCGTCGTCGGGGCGCTGGCGACGGTCGTCTTCACGGTCGCGATCTTCGTCGTCTCGACGGGTGCGGGACTGGCCGGCTACGACCCGAGCGCCGACTTCGTCGTCCTCTCGGCGGCGCTGGTCGTCGTCGCCGTCATCCTCACGGGCGGGTTCACCCCACGGCTGTCGAACTCCGGGTCCGAGGAGTCGAGCGACGGCGACGCGTTCGACGATCGGACGTACAACTGATCGTCGCCACGGCCCCGCGATTCCAGCCCGGGTTCCTCGAGCGGATGATTTAACCCGTCAATCGAGAAATTCGATACTATGACACTGTCCGATGCGGTCGCCGGCGCCGTCGCGGTGCTCCGGCGCCGCCCCGCCGACATCCTGCCGTTCTACCTGCTCGGTGCCGCGATCCCGGCGATCGTCCGCATCCTCCCGTTTCTGGGCATCGCCGTCGCCTTCGTCTACCTCGAGCTCTCCGGCCGGCTCGACGCCGTGCTCACCGAGTTCGAGACCGGGGTCCCCGAGCCGCCCGACCCCGACACCGATCCGGAGGCGTTCGACGCCTGGGCCGAGGAGGTCGCCCCGCTGGCCGAGCAGCTGTTGCCGCTCGAGCTCCAACTGTTGGCGGCCGCGGTCGTCCTCGGCTCGATCGTCCTGGCGATAACCCTCTACGCGGCCGTCTCGGCCGCCCAGCTCTCGGCCTGTTACGGGCGGCTCCGGGACGACCGCGGGCTCGTCATCGGTCTCGCCGGCGCGGGGCGGTTCTGGCTCCGCTTCGTCGGGCTCTACCTGCTCGAGATCGTCGCCTGGCTCGCCGTCGGGACGATCGCGCTCGTCGGCGCCGTCTTGCTCGGCGCCGCCCTCGCGCCCGCGACCGGGGCCGGCGTCGCCGCCGTCGTCGTGATCCTGCCGACCCTGCTCGTAGCGGGCCTCGCGATCGCGGCGATTCGAGCGGTGTTCGCCTTCGCTCCCGTCGCCGTCGTCGTCGACGACGCGGGCGTGTTCGGCTCGCTGTCGGCGACCCTCGGCTTCCTCCGTCGACACCCGATCGCGGCCGGCTTCTACTACGTCCTCGCGGTCGGCGCGTCGGTCGCGCTGTCGGTCCTCACGGGGCTGCTCGTGGTCGCCGAGGTCCCCTCCCTCGGAACGCTGCTCACGACGCTGATCGTCTTCCCGTTCCTCGATCTGCTGAAGACGGCGCTGTACGGCGGTCCGAAGGGGAAGCTCTCCCCGCCGTCGCCTCCGGAGCGGCCGTTCCGGAGTCGCTTCGCCGACGGGCTCCGACGGGGCTGGGCCGAGATGTTCTCGTTCGTTCGGGCGACGCCGTTCCTGCACGCGTTCGTCGTCGTCGCCGCCGTCGGCACGTTCTGGGCCGGCTGGGAGCTGGCCGAGCCCCTCGCGGGGACGGTCGAGACCTCCATCGACGAGCGCCTCGAGGGGCACGTTCCGCCGACGGCCGCCCTCGAGTTCTTCGGGAACAACTGGACGGTGGCGTACACCACCGCCTTCGGCGGGCTAGCGCTGGCGATTCCGGCGCTGTTCTCGCTTGCGTTTAACGGGGTCGTGCTCGGTGCCGTCGCCCGACTCGAGGTCGAGCTCGTCGAGCTCGCGGCGTTCGTCATCCCCCACGGGATCCTCGAGGTGCCCGCCATCTTCGTCGCCAGCGCGCTCGGGCTCTGGCTCGGCGTCGTCAGCTGGCGGGCGTTCCACGGCCGCGCGAGTCGACAGGACGTCGTCGAGGCCCTCGAGCGGGCGTTCTGGGTCGTCGTCGGCCTCGGGATCGTGCTCGCGATCGCGGCGTTCATCGAGGGGTTCGTCAGCCCGTACTACTACGGGGTCTTCCTCTGAGGCTGGCGCCGGTTTCCGGTATGACTTAGTATCCCATCTGCCGTTTCGAAGTATGGCCAGCCAACTGCGGGACGTACAGGAGACGATCGCGATGTCTCCGGAGCCGTCCGATCCGTTCACCGACCTCCCGCGAGGGGAGTGGCGGGACGTCTTCTTTGCGCTCCCGGAGCACGTCCGGGAGGTCCTCGTCGCGGACATGGATCGGGGCCAGCTGGAGACGTTCATCGACCGGCTCGATCCGGACGAGGTGACGGACGTGCTGGGGTACGTCGACGAGGAGACACGCGAGGCGCTGCTCGCGACGCTGAACACCCGACGCCGCGAGAAGATCGACTTCCTGCTGTCGTTCGACCCCGAGAGCGCGGCCGGGCTGATGAGCCTCGATTACGTTACGGTCGACAGGAATCGGGACTTCTCCGAGGTGACCGAACGGGTTCGGCGCTTCGAGAACCGCACGGACCGCGTGCCGACGATTTTCGTCACCGACGGGGACGAACTCCTGGGCGAACTTCCGGGCGCGGTGCTCTCGGTAGCCGACCGGCAAACGGAGTCGATCACGGACTACGTTCGGGAAACGCCGCACGTCCGGTACGACCGCGACGACGAGGAGGTGCTGGACGTGTTCCGCCGGAACCGCGAACGCAGCGTCGCCGTGCTCGACGAAGAGGAGGACATTCTCGGCGTGATCCACGCCGACGACCTGCTGATGCTCGTCGAGGAGGCGCGGGGCGAAACCCTCTACGAGTTCACCGGCGTCGACGAGGAGGAGAGCGTCCTCGACGGCCCCGGCGAGAAGATCAGGAGACGGTACAAGTGGTTGATTCTCAACCTCGGAACGGCGTTCATGGCCGCAGCGGTCGTCGGGTTGTTCGAGTCGACGATCGCGGCCGTCGCGATCCTCGCCGCCTACATGCCGGTCGTCGCCGGAATGGGAGGGAACGCCGGCACGCAGGCGATGGCGGTCACTGTTCGGGGAATCTCCCTGAACGAGGTATCGCTCAACACCGGGAAGCGCGTCGTCGTGAACGAGGTGATCGCCGGCGCCGTCAATGGTCTTATAACGGGTGCGCTGGTCGCCGTCATCGCGATCGCCTTCTCCTACGCCGAGTTCGGAATCCTCCTCGGCGCCGTGATCGGCATCTCGATGGTCGCGAACCTGGTGATCGCGGGCTTTTTCGGCGCGATAACGCCGCTCTTGCTCGACCGGCTCGGGCTCGATCCGGCCACCTCCGCGACGATCTTTATCACCACCGCGACCGACGTGCTGGGCTTTTTCGTCTTCCTCGGACTGGCCCAGGCGATCCTGCTGTGAAGGCGGCCGTTCGACTCCGACGAGCACCTACTCGGGCGTCAGTCGAACGATCGGGGCGTCCGCGTCGTCGACGGCGACGTACAGCGCGCCCGTCTCGGGGTGGGTCACGACGTCCCGGATCCGCCACCCCTGGCCCTCGAGCAGCGGATCGACTTCCTCGACGTCGGTACCGTCGACGGTGAACCGGCCCAGGTACTCCCCGGCGAGGTTCCCGACGAACAGGTCGCCCTCCCACTCCTCGAAGGCGTCACCGTCGTAGAACGTCATCCCTGCGGGCGGGAACCCGCCGCTGTTGCACTCCCAGTAGTAGACCGGGTCGACGACGTCGTCGCGGTCGTCGAACTCGTCGCCGACGGGGTCGTCGGTGCCGTACTCACAACCGTAGTGGACGACCGGCCAGCCGTGGTTGGCGCCTTCCTCGACGATCCGGAGCATGTCGCCGTCCTCCTCGCCGTGTTCGGACTGCCAGAGCTCGTCCGTTTCGGGGTGAACGCTCATTCCCTGGGCGTTGCGGTGGCCGTAGCTGTAGAGTTCGTCGAGGACGTCCTCGTCGTCGAGGAACGGGTTGTCGTCGGGGATCGAGCCGTCCGGCTCGAGGCGCAGCGTCGATCCGATGGCGGTGGACGTATCCTGAGAGTAGTGATCGGGGCCGAACTCCTTCGAGCCCCGGTCGCCGACGGTCACGTAGACTGCCCCGTCCTCACCGAAAACGACACGGGAGCCGTAGTGGTCGGTCGCATCGAGAAACGGCTCGACGGCGTACAGCTCCTCGAACCCCTCGAGGCTCCCCGGCTCGAGATCGAGCTCGCCGCGGCCGAGGGCCGTCGTCGACTCGCCGTCGTCGTTGGCCGTCGCGTAGGTCAAATAGAGCCACGGCTCGTCCGGAAAGTCGGGGTGGAAGGCGGCGTCGAGCAGTCCGCCCTGTCCCTCCGCGTACACGTCCGGAGCGCCGTCGACGTCCTCGACGTCGCCGTCGTCCGGCTCAAGGACGGAGAGGGCCCCTTCCCGTTCGGTCACGAGCAGCCGACCGTCGTCCGGGACGACCGAGAGGCTCCAGGGGTGTTCGAAGCCGTCGGCGACCTCCTCGACCGCGAGGTCGTCGTCGCCGTCGTCCGTCTCGAGCACGCCGGCGCAGCCGGCGACGGTCGCCGAGAGGGCACCGCCGGACGCCGCGAGGATCGTGCGTCGGTTCACGCGGTTGTCTCCGGCTCGGTTGGGTAAAAAGCTTCCACGGCGTCTGCCGATCCGTCGGCCTCGCGGGGTCGTCCGCTCGAACGGGTGATCGGCCCGCTCCCGGTGGGATCCAACCGAATCAATAAAGGCTGACGGGTTCAACCTCAGAACACATGACAACGACGCTCGGAACGGCGAGCGCGGGCCCCGGCGAGATCGATACGGGCCGTCTCGAGGTCGGCGAGACTCGGGACGGGAGTCCGTTCGGTCTCCCCGTCGCCGTCGTCAACGGCGCGGAATCCGGAAAGACCCTCTATCTGCAAGCGGCCAGTGACGGCGACGAACTCAACGGCGTCGGCGTCGTCCAGCAGGTCGTCCCGCAGCTCGATCCGACGGAACTCAGCGGCACGATCCTGATCGTCGGCATCGTCAACTACCACGGGTTCCAGGTCGCCGAGCACCGCAACCCGATCGACGACACGAAGATGAACCGGGCCTACCCGGGCAACGCCGCCGGCACCTCGAGCGAGCGGATCGCCGCGGCCACCTTCGAGGCGGCCACCCGCGCGGATCTCATCCTCGACCTCCACCAGGGATCGACCAGCCGGATGATCGACGAGGTCCGGGTTCGCTGTGGCACCCGCCACCGCCTCCACGGCGAGTGTCTCGAGCTGGCGAAGGTCTTCGGCTGCGGCTACATCCTCGATCAGAAGGGTCCCGACGGTCAGCTCGCCCGTGCGGCGCCCGACGAGGGGATCCCGACCGTCGACCCCGAACTCGGCGGCTGCGTCGGCTGGGACGAGACGAGCATCCGGAAGGGTGTCGAGGGCGTGTTCAACGTGCTCCGCTACTACGGCTTCCTCGAGGGCGAGCGGAGCCCCGAACCCCAGACGCGCGCGAAGGGGTTCGAGCAGTTCGGCGCGCCCGCCGGCGGGCTCGTCGATCTCGAACCCGCCCTCGGTGACCGGGTGACGTCTGGAGAGACGCTGTTTACCGTGACGACACCGTTCGGCGAGCCAAAGCAGACGGTGACCGCCGACAGCGACGGGATCCTCTGGCGGAGCCGTCGACTCCCGCAGGTCGCGACGGGAGAGTACGTCTGCTCGGTCGCGACCGACATCGACGAGTACTGATGGCGAGCGACCTCGCCTGCCCCGACTGCGACGCCGTCTACGCGACCGGCCCCGACGAGCCGTGGCGCTGTGACTGCGGGAGTCCGCTCGAGTTCGTCGACCGACCGCTCCCCGACGATCCGACCGCGTTAGCGCTCGAGCCGGGTCGCGGCCTCTGGAGCTTCGAGCCGTGGCTCCCGATCGACGAGCGAGTCTCCCTCGGCGAGGGCTTTACCCCGCTGGTCGACGCCCCGGAGTGGGACGCCGCGTTCAAACTCGAGTACGTCTTCCCGACGGGGTCGTTCAAGGATCGGGGTGCGACGACGACGCTCTCACGGGCGGCCGAACTCGGCGTCGACCGCGTCCTCGAGGACTCCTCGGGCAACGCCGGCGCCGCGGTCGCGACGTACGCGGCTCGAGCCGGAATCGACGCGGAGATCTACGTTCCCGCGGACGTCAAGGCGGCGAAGCTGGGGGCGATCGAACGAACGGGCGCCCGACCGGTTCGGATCGAGGGGACGCGCCAGGACGTCACCGACGCCTGCATCGAAGCGGTCGAGGGCGGAGGCGGGGACGGCCGCGACGGTACCGAATCCGCCGCCACCCGACAGACCGGCGACGGCTGGTACGCCAGCCACGCCTGGAACCCCGCGTTCTACGCCGGAACGATGACGTTCGCCCTCGAGATCGCGGCCCAGCGCGACTGGACGGCGCCCGACGCCGTCGTGCTCCCGCTCGGTCACGGCACGCTGTTTCTGGGCGCCTACCGGGGCTTCTCGCTGCTGCTCGAGGCGGGGATCATCGACGAACTGCCGCGGCTGCTCGCCGCACAGGAGGCGGGCTACGCACCCGTCGCAAACCGGTTCGGTGAGACGGTCGCGGCCGAACCCGGCCACACCGAGTCCGTCGCCGACGGGATTCAGATCGTCGAGCCCGCCCGCCTCGACGAGATCCTCGAGGCGATCGAGCGGACCGACGGCGGCGCCGTCGCCCTCGAGCCGGCTGCGATCGAGGACGCTCTGGAGCGGCTCCACCGCCGCGGGTTCTACGTCGAGCCGACCTGCGCGGTCGCACCGGCGGCACTGGAGCGCTACCGCGAGGACGGCGTGCTGGACGCTAATGCGGACGTCGTCGTCCCGCTGACCGGCAGCGGGCTAAAAATCGAGTGAAAATCGAGTGAGAATCCTGCGGTTACTGCGGTTTCTTCGCGCTCGAGTCGACCGAATTTAGGCGAAGGTGAGACCCTTCTCGAGTTTCGCGTACAGCTCCTTCTGCTGGAAGTACGCCGCGGCGCCCAGCAGCGTCGGGGCCCAGAGACCGACGAACAGACCGGCGACCTTGTCCTCCTTGAGGTAAAACAGGTACCACGAGTACGCGACCGACAGCGCGGCTGCGACCGACACCGGGTCCCCGGACGAGAGCGGAGTCTCCTCGAGCGCCTCCAGTTCGTCGAACTCGGATTCGGGCTCGGATTCGTCAGATTCGGTTAGCGTCGTCATGCACTCTCCGGAAGGAACCACTACGGTTGATGTTGCGGCCGTCCATTTCAGGGCGCGAACACGAATCGCCCGACGGGGCCGACGCCGCAGCTCGAAACCAAACCTGACGGGGTCGCTGCCGCGCTCCGGAACGGAACCCGACATTCCTTTACTTGCCCCCTGAATACGGGCGGGTATGTTCCTCTCCCTACGCGCGGAGGTCGAGAGCGCCCTCGAGACGGCGCTGTCGGCGCTCGACTACCCGACCGACGATCTCGGGATCGAAGAACCGCCCGAGGACGTCGACAGCGTCCTCGCCTCGAGCGTGGCCTTCCGGCTGGCCGGCGAGGCCGGCGCCCCGCCGCCGCAGGTCGCCGCCGAACTCGCTGACGAGATCGACGTCGACGAGCTGACCCACGTCGCGGCGATCGAGACCCAGGGACCATACCTCAACTTCCTGCCGAGCGACGCCTACCTCGAGACGACGCTCGAGACGGCGACGGCAGCCGACTACGGCGCCCTCGAGGACCGCGAGGAGAGCGTCGTCGTCGAACACACGAGCGCGAACCCGACGGGGCCGGTCCACGTCGGGCGCGCGCGGAACCCGATTATCGGCGACGCGGTCGCGAACCTGCTCGACTACGCCGGCTACGACGTCGATCGCCACTACTACGTCAACGACGCGGGCCGGCAGATGGCCGTCTTCACCTGGGCCTACGAGACGTTCGACGAGGACGATCTCGAGGGCGAGCCCGAGCGTGATCGCCCGGAGTACGACCTCGTGCGCTACTACCGCAAGGGCAACGCCTTCCTCGAGAACGCCTCGGAGCCGAAAGTTGCCGACGCGGAGGCCGAGATCGAGTCGATCATGCAGGGGCTCGAGGCCGGCGACGACGAGGCCTACGAGCGGGTCAGCGAGGTCGTCGACCAGGTGCTCGGCGGGATGAAGGCGTGTCTCGCCCGCCTGCCCGCGGAGTTCGACGAGTTCGTCAAGGAGACGCGGTTCATGCGCAACAGCGATACCGACGACCTCGTCGCCCGGCTCAAGGAACTCGACGAGGCGGTGTACGAAGAGGACGCCTGGCAGCTCGAGCTCGACGCCCACGGGATCGAGAAGAACCTCGTCTTCCTGCGGGCCGACGACACCTCCCTGTACCCGACGCGGGACCTGGCCCACCACGAGTGGAAATTTGAGAACTACGACAACGCGGTGACGGTGCTGGGCGAGGATCACACCCTCCAGGCCGACCAGCTCCGGACGACCCTCGAGCTGCTGGGCAACGACACCGAACCGCTCCGGCAGGTGCTGTACTCCTACGTCAACCTCCCGGAGGGGAAGATGTCGACGCGACGCGGAACCGGCGTCGACCTGGACGACCTGCTCGACGAGGCGATCGACCGCGCCCGCGAGGAGGTCGAGGACCGCCTGGATGACCGGATCCGCGACGACGAGCTGACCGACGAGGATATCGAACGCATCGCCCACCAGGTCGGGATCGGTGCCGTGCGCTACGACATCGTCTCGAAACAGCCCTCGAAGGCGATCACCTTCGAGTGGGAGCAGGCGCTCGACTTCGAGGCCCAGTCCGCGCCGTACGTCCAGTACGTTCACGCGCGGTGCTGCGGTATCCTCGAGGAGGCCGGCCTCGACTCCGCCGCCGACCTCGAGGGCCAGGATATCGATCTCGAGGCCGTCGACGCCGACCTGCTCGAGACCCCCGAAGAGCGGGAGCTGCTCGAGACGATCGCCCGCTTCCCGGCGGTCGTCGAGGAGGCGGCCGACGACCTCCAGCCTCACCAGATCGCGACCTACACGCGCACGTTCGCCGACCGGTTCAACGCCTTCTACCGGGAGTGTCCCGTGCTAGCCGACGACGTCGACCCCGAGGTCCGGGAGGCCCGCCTCGCGCTCGTGGCGGCCTCGAAGCACACGGTGGCGAACGCCCTCTCGATCCTGGGCGTCGCGGCCCCGCGGTCGATGTAGGCCGGCGGGTCACAGTCTGACGGCGACCGCGGGTCGCGTGAACCATCGACGGGCGCGTAGCGCGTGTCAAAGGATACTTAGCCACAGCACCGTTTTGTATGCCCAATGAGCCAGGAGGCCGAACAGGAGCAATCCGACCGGAAGAAGTACGAGTTCCGGAAGGTCATCGAGGATCTCAAGGACTTCGACGGCTCCGGCACGCAGCTCGTCTCGATCTACATCCCCGAGGACCGCCAGATCAGCGACGTCGTCCAGCACGTCACACAAGAACACAGCGAGGCGGCCAACATCAAGTCCAAGCAAACCCGGACGGCCGTCCAGGACGCGCTGACGAGCATCAAAGACCGGCTTCGGTACTACGACACCTACCCGCCAGAAAACGGGATGGTGCTGTTCTCGGGCGCCGTCGACTCCGGCGGCGGCCGGACCGAGATGGTCACGAAGGTCCTGGAGAGCCCGCCACAGCCCGTCGAATCCTTCCGCTATCACTGCGACTCCGATTTCCTGATCGAACCGCTCGAGGAGATGATGGCCGACAAGGGTCTCTACGGGCTGATCGTCCTCGATCGCCGGGAGGCAAACGTCGGCTGGTTGAAGGGCAAACGCGTCGAGGCGGTCAAATCCGCCTCCTCGCTGGTTCCGGGCAAGCAGCGGAAAGGTGGCCAGTCCGCCCAGCGGTTCGCCAGGCTGCGCCTCGAGGCGATCGACAACTTCTACCAGGAGGTCGCCGGGATGGCCAACGACCTGTTCGTCGCCAAGCGCCACGAACTCGACGGCATCCTCGTGGGCGGTCCCTCGCCGACGAAAGACGAGTTCCTCGACGGCGACTACCTCCACCACGAGATCCAGGACAACGTCATCGGCAAGTTCGACGTCGCCTACACCGACGAGTCCGGCCTCAAGGACCTCGTCGACAACGCCGAGGACGCCCTGGCCGACGCCGAGGTGATGAAGGACAAAAAGCAGATGGAGGAGTTCTTCGAGGAACTCAACGCGGGCGACCTCGCCACCTACGGATTCGAGCAGACCCGACGAAACCTCATGATGGGCGCGGTCGACCGGCTGCTGATCAGCGAGGACCTGCGACGGGACGTCATCACCTACGACTGCGAGGAGTGTGGCAACACCGATCGCGAGGTCGTCGACCGGCGGAAGGCGACGCCCGAGCACAGCTGCACCGACTGCGGCAGCGAGGTCGAGGCGAGCGACGAGGACCGCGAGGACGCCATCGACCACCTCATCGAGATCGCCGAACAGCGCGGCACCGAGACGAAGTTCATCTCGACGGACTTCGAGAAGGGCGAACAGCTCTACAACGCCTTCGGCGGGTTCGCCGGCATCCTCCGGTACTCCACCGGCGTCTGAGATTCGGCGTAGGCACCGATTACGAGGGTCTCCTCGACTGAACGGCTCGTTTTCGGCCTCCGACGATCCGTGAATCGCTCCTTATTCGCGTAACGATCCCAGGGAGTTATCCCTCCGGCCAGACGTCCCCGACCACCATGTGGGGGGACCGACAGCTGCGACGATACGGACGTCGTCGCGTCCTCGGCGGTATCGCGGCCGGAGCAGTGCTCGCGGCGACGTCGGTCGCCGTCGGTCGAACTCGACCCGAAGACGTCGAGGTTCGGCTCCGCGAGACGAACGCGCCCGTCGCGGCCGGCGAGCGCCTCGAGGTGACGGCCGATCTCGAGGGTCGAACAGCGACGACGGTCGAGGCGCGCCTCGTGGTCGGGCACGACCCCGAGACCATCGACGAACGGCCCGTCTCCCTCGAGCCCGACGAGACCGCATCGATCACGCTGGGATACGAGACGCCCCGCGTCCGGCGTACCCAGTCGTTTCCGGTCAGACTCGAGGCCGGCGTCGACGCCGACGAGCGAACCGTCACCGTACTCGGCACCGACGACGGCGAGAGCGCGGCGATCAGGCCCGACGCCGACGAGATCACCGTGCAGCCGGGTTCCACAGTGCTGTTCGAAGTCGCGGCAGGACGACGACTCGAGCCGACCGACCTCGAGTGGGAGGCCGACGACGCGATCGCTGGTGACCTCGCGCTCGCGAACGACTACACCTTCCTGACGGGGACCGGGGCCTACCTCGCGGCGCCCGAGACTACCGGAAGCTACGACGTCGGCGTGACCGTCTCCACGGCGTCGGGATCGGCGAGCCACGACTGGATCCTCGCGGTCGATTCGGACGGTCGAGAGCCGCCGGCGATCGAGTCGCTCGACAGCGACCCCGACGCGGACGCAACCGTCGGCGTCGACGACGTCGTCGAGAGCCGGCTCGTCGCGCGCGACCCCGAGGGACGGCTCGATCGCGTCGTCTGGATCGAGGGGCAGAACCGGACGGTGGTCCGGGTCGACGACCTCGAGGGGGAACGCGACGAGGCGACGCTCGCCCGGGCGGGTCCGGGCTGGGTCGCCGCCGGCTACCCGACCGGGGCGCGGGTCGTCTGCGAGGACGGCCGGACGAGCGCGGAGGCGACCGTCGACGGCCCCGAGATCAGACCCCCGTTCGCGGTCGAGATCGTCGAGACCAACGAGCCGCTCGAGGGCGGCGATCGGCTCGATATCACGGTCGAGGTCGAGAACAAGGGCGGAATGATGACGGTCGGCGACACGACCCAGGAGACCGAACTCCTGGTCGGGACAGGTCGGGAACGGGTCGACGCCGCTACCGTCACCGTGCCGTTCGGAACGACCGAGACGGTCACCCTCGGGTACGAGACCTACCCGGTCGCTACCGCGGACACCTTCCCAGTTCGGGTCGAGAGCCCCGACGACGCGGCCGAACGTACCGTTACCGTCGACGCCAGCGGGTGAGCCTTTTGCCCCTGGCCCGCGAACGTGTGGTATGGGGGAACAGTACACGATCCTCGTCGCGCTGTCGAACCCCGCGGCCGTCGAGCAGCTCCTGCGAACGGCCTCGGACCTGGCGATCCGACACGACGGTCGCATCCACGCCATCGCGATCGAGCACAAGCCGGTCAACTCTCCGTTCTTGCTGTTCTCCGACGATCATATCTCCGCGGAGTACGCCGAGGAGAGCACGCAGTTGCTCGAGCGAGCCGAAGGCGTTTCGGACGTGCCGATCACGACCGACCTCCGAGTCGGCAGCGACGTGCCGGGAGCCATCCGGGACGTCGTCGACGAGCTCGACGCCGACATCTTGCTCATGGGGTGGCGCGAACGCGCCAGCACCGCCGACGCGGTCCTGGGAACCTCCGTCGATCCCGTGTTGCGCCGACCCCCGTGTAACGTGCTGGTCGAGCGGATGGGGACGGTCGCCGACGGCGTCGACACCGTACTGGTCCCGACCGTCGGCGGCCCCCACGCGGGCCTGGCCAGCGACGTCGCCGCGGCGATCGCCGCGATGAACGGCGCTCGAGTTACCGTCCTCTCGGTGATGACCGACGAGGGGCCGATGGCCGACCGAGCCACCGCGCAACGACGCCTTCGCCGCGCCGCAGCCTCGTTCCCGGCCGTGCCGGTCGACCAGCGACTCGTCGACGCCCCCTCATCGACGACGGGGATCCTCGAGGCCGCAGCCGACCACGATCTGATCGTGCTGGGCGCGACCGGCACCGGACTGGTGCGCCCGCCCGTGATCGGTTCGGTCGCGGACGCCGTCGGCCGCGAGGCCGAGTGTCCGGTCATCATCGCCAAGCGTCGGGCGGAGTCCCGGCTCGATCGGCTGCTCGAGCGGGTTGGGTCGCTCTCCGAATCGATCAGAGCGTCCCCCGAAGGCGGACGGCGTCGTCGGTGATCTCCTCGATGCTTCCCGCATCGAGGGGGTGGGCGGCCGTCCCGTCGGGTCGAAACCCCAGTTTGGCTCGCAGCGTGGTCACGATCGTCGGATCCGGATCGACGTATCCGTAGCCGTCGTCGACCCGGACGAGTCGGCCGACCGCGGTCCCGTCGGCGTTCAGCACGCGTTTTCCCTCGTCGACGCTCGTGAGTTCCGTTCGTTCCATATCGAATCGTTCGTGACCGCTTCGCGCCGTCACCGAAACGACTCGAGGGAGGGTTTCGTCGCGAATAAAGCGCGAAAATCGTTTCCGACGGCTCCGGGAACGGTTGCAGTCGTTCGGCAGATCAAGCCGACGTTAGCTGCGGCGTAACCGTTCTTCGACCGTTTAACATGGCGTTGAAAGGGATCGAGAGCGGTAGTCGGACGTTACTGTCGGAGACCGGAGACACAGTTCCAGCAGTAGGTGAACGTCTGATCGGCGTCGTTTCTGGTACCGCAGTGGGGACACCTGATCGTCTCGCCGTCGATGTCGGCGTCGGCCTCGCCGTCGTCAGTGTCGTCGACGCCGTCCGACGCCGAGTGGTAGCCGTCGGAACCGGGCGAAGAGTGGGACTGGCCCCGACCGGGGTCTGCGACCGACGGCGACTGGACGCCGTCACCGTCCTCGCGGCGGACGTAGACGTAGTACAGTAACAGATGCAGGAGGGCAAACAGCACCACGTAGCCGACGAGCCAGCCCCAGAGCTCCATCACCGTGTGATACGTTCTCAACGCACTTGGGTATTCCCTCCCTCATCGCACCGTGACAGTAGTCGGTCGCTGAACGAGCCCTAACTTCGCGCTCGGGCCGATCCGCCGTCTCGTGACTACTGGGGCGGACGGAGGTCGCGCTGGAACTCGTCGAAGACCTCGAGATCCGCGGGGAGGTCGTACTCGAGGTGGCGCTGTTCCTGGCGGTTGACGCCGGCTTCGTCGATCGGCGTGGCGACGTCCTCCCAGCCGGGTTTGATCTTGACGCTCTTGGCCGGCATGCCGATGGAGATGTGGTGGGCCGGAACGTCGTGCTGAACGATCGCGCGGGCGCCGACGATGGCGTTCTCGCCGACCTTGCAGCCGGCACGGACCATCGAGTCGTACGTTAGCCGGACGTCGTCCTCGACGATCGTGTGGTAGTTGCGGACCTCGGTCTGGTCGACGACGTCGTGGTCGTGGGTGTAGAGGTGGACCCCGTCGGAGACCGAGACGCGGTCGCCGATCGTCAGCTTCCCGCGGTCGTCCAGGTGGACGTCGTCGTGGACGACGGTGTTGTCCCCGATCGTGATGTTGTGGCCGTAGGTGAACGTCACGCCCTTGAAGAACCGACAGTTCTCGCCACACTCCTCGAAGAGGTGGTCGGCGAGCATCCGTCGAAACCGCAGCGCGAACTCGATGTTGTCCGCGATCGGCAGACTGTCGAACTGCCGCCAGAGCCACTGGAGGTGTTTCGACCGCCGGAACGCCGCCTCGTCCTTCTCGGCGTAGTACTCGCTCTCCAGGGTGGTGTTACACGGATCGTAGCTCTGGAGCCGGACCCGTTCGGCCGGGGTCATCGACTCGCCGCCCCGCCAGCGCTCGTAGGCCTCCCGGTCTCCCGAGAGGTCGATCAGCACGTCCTCGACGACCGAGCACGTATCCTCGTCGCTCGAGAGGCGCCGATCGACCTCGTCGATGAACTCGCGCATTCCTGCTTCCGCCTCGTCGGGAAGCGAGACGTCCCGCTTTGTCATACAGACCCGTTTTGCCCGCGGAGGTGATAGGAGTTCGGTTGTCGGTTCGTCTCCCCGGTGATTCCCCGATCGGTCTCGGCACGGAAGACACGACGGGCTCGACCGACCTCCACCAGTTGCACAAGTCGTTTCGCCGACGCCACCTCGCAGTCAGTTCGAGAGCGCGCGCTCGACGGCCTCGGCGACCTCGAAGGCCTTCTCCCCTAGCGGCGTCGCGACGACCCCGTCGTCCATCGCGTGCTCGAGTTCCTCGCGGTCGACGATCTCGACCGCGCCGTCGGGCGTGCGGATCACGTCGACGTAGAGGTCGACGTACCGCACGCAGTCCGGGAACAGCTCGAGAGGTGTACAGACGTTGACGTAGGTTCCCTTCGCCGAGCCGTCGTCGCCCCTGTACGTCGTCGGATACCACCACCGTCCCTCGCGGAACTTCGTCACCGCGACGTCGCCTTCCTCCTTGGGGACGCCGAGGGCGTCGTACGTGCCGCCGCCGCGCATCGAGCGCTCGAGCGTGATCGTCCCCTCGGGATCCCAGTCGGTCACGTCGCCGTAGCCGAGCGAGATCAGGCGGCCGTCGGGTTTCCCGTGGCCGATCTCGAGGCGGTCGCCCTCGAGCGGGCCGAACTGTCGGGAGACGGCGTCGAACGGGAATTCGTCGGCGAACCCGTTCCCGGCAGAACCGCAGACGGCTTCGGCGAAGTCGACCGCGGCGCTCGCAGCCCGATCGGCGGCCTTGGTCCGGTGGTGGCCCGGCATCGTCGACTCGACCTCACGACGGTGTTCGTCGAGCGCAAAGCGGGATTTCCGGCCGAACCAGAGCCAGCGGTTCGCTTCGGGCGTCGCCAGCCGATCCGGTGAGCCGGGCTCCTCGGGGCTATCGGCGAGGGCGTCCTCGAGCCCGCGGGCGCGCTCGACGGCGTCCTCGAGGGCCCGTTCCATCGCCTCGAGATCGGCCTCGGCGGCCGGACGGTGCCAGCGCAGCCCCCAGCCCTCGGGGACGTCGACCGAGAGGAGGTCGGTCATGCCCACGAGTTCCTCGGCCCGCTCCCCGCGAAGACTCGCGGAGACGCCGCTACGAGCGCGCGAGAGGGTGCAAAGTCCGCCCGCAGCCTCGAGCCCCGGGGCGACCCGGGGGTCGTCGTCGGCCCACGGCGGCGTCGGCTCGCGAACCTGCACGCGGTAGCGGTTCCCCGAGTCGACGTAGCCGTCGACGTCGTCGTAGCTCAGGTAGCCCCGGCGGCCGTCACCGAGGTCGACGACGGCGCCGCCTCCGCCCTCCGCCTCGAGCACCTCGGCGTCGAAGACCGCGCCGCGGGGGACGTCGTCGTCCCAGCAAAACGTATCGATAGCGAGGTCCTCGAGACGCGAGGCGGCCGTCGTGACCGCCTCCGGCGCGCCGGAAACCTCGACGCCCTGTCTGTCGCGGGTCGTTTCGAGCGAGACGTCAGCGGGTGCGGCCGCGAACGACGCTTCGTCGAAGCGCTCGCGGATCGGGTCAGAGGCCTGGACGACCTCGAGCCCGTCGTCGTTCAACAGCCGCGTCAGCGCCGTCGTGTAGATCCCCCGCACTCGAGCGGTCGTCATCGCCGCCCCTCCGCGAGCCGCGGTTCGGTTCCCGACACGGCGATCACCGCAGCGTCTCGCGGTCGGGCGCGAACCGGACCCGGTCGTGGATCGTCGGCCCCAGCGTCAGCTCGACGGAGCCGTCCGAAAGCACCCGCCCGTCCTCGACGTAGACGCCCCAGCTGTCGAAGCGGAGCCAGCCGCGCATCTCGTCGGCGTGGGTCGTCAGATCGAGGTTCTCGACGGTGTGTTCGGGGTAGTCGGCGCTCGAGTGGGCCATCTCCATGTCCGAGTACACCGTTTCGTGGGCGTCGAAGAAGGCTTCGAGCGCGGTGACGTCCTCCTCGACGGCCTCGACGACCGCCTCCGAGGCGGCCCGGAGCTCGTCGGTCTCGAGGCCGACCTCGCGAAGCGCCCGCTGCGTTCGCTGATCGAAGTGCATGCGGGGACGTTGGCGCGACGCCACTTTGTGCGTTCGGTTCGTCGCCAGCTTCTCCGGCATGCCGTCCGCCGCGCGTCGTTACCGGAGCGGCCGCTGGGTGGAACGAGTTCCACGAATCCACAGGAACAAGTCGCGTCTCAGTCGTCGGCGGCGAGACCGGTTTCGGCCGGCGACGAGGCGTCGTCGGCGCTGACGGGCGTCGCCGACTCGGTTGCGTTCTCGGTCGTCTCCTCGGTTTCGTCCTTGGGACCCGGCGGGGCGGTGTAGTGGATACCGCGGCTCGCGTTGTACATCGTGATTCGTTCTCACGATCGAGTACACATAAGCTCGATCCTAATACGGATCATGAGATATCATATCATACTAGGACGCGCCGACCCGGACTGCGGCGGGCCGAACTATTACCGGGCCGGGCGGAGTATCGCGCTACATGAAACGACGGCGGGACCCGGTCGAACGGGCCAGTGACGAGTCGACGGACCTCCAGGACGTCTCGACGTGGGAGCCACGGAACGCCCTCGACCGGCTCTCGGTCGCGACGTACAACGGGATCGCCTACGGGCTCCACGCGATCATCATCGGGGTCGCCCTCGCGATCACCGCCTTCCTGCTCGTCCAGCCCGGCGTGCTCGTGCTCGAGGATCCGTGGCTCGCGCTCTTTTTCGGGCTCTCGGTCGTTCCGGCGGCCCTGCTGGCGGCGTTCATCTGGTACTCCGATATCACGACGAACGAGCCGCTGGGACTGCTGGTCGCGACGTTCGTTCTGGCGGTTCTCTTCGCGACGTTCGCGGCCATCGTCAACTCGGTGACGAGGCCGTACTTCCAGCTGTTCGGCGCGCTCGGCACGGTCTTCTTTTTCTTCCTGATCGTCGGCCCCGTCGAGGAGACCGTCAAGCTCCTCGCGGTCCGAGTCTTCGCGTACCGCAGCGACACGTTCGACGCCGTTATCGACGGCGCCGTGTACGGCGCGATCGCCGGGCTCGGCTTCGCCGCCATCGAGAACACGATCTACGTCGCGGGCACGGTCGCGGAGGCCCAGGTCGGCACCCTCGCCGCGGCGACCGACATCGCGACCCAGCGGGCGCTGGTCGGCCCCGGCCACGTCATCTACTCGGCGATCGCGGGCTACTACCTCGGTCTGGCGAAGTTCAACCGCGAGTACGCCGGACCGATCGTCGTCAAGGGACTGCTGATCGCCGCGTTCGTCCACGGCGCCTACAACACTACCGTCGGGATCGTTCCCGAGATCCTCACCTCGTTGTACCCGATCGGGTTCGGTGTCGCGTTCGTCGCGTACGTGATCGTCTTCGACCTCGCGATCGGCTACTACCTCTACCGGAAAATCGCCCGTTACCGGCGAACCTACCGGGAGATTCGGGGCGACACCGACGACGTGCCGTCGCCCGAGCTGACAGAGTTCGACCCCCCGACCCGCCAGCGCTGAGCTACTCGAATCGGGCCTCGAGCAGCCGCTCGACGTACTTCGCGAGAACGTCGACCTCGAGGTGGACCGGGTCGCCGACGTCCTTCTCCGAGAGGGTCGTCAGCTCGTACGTCGTGGGGATGATAGCGACCGTTACTCGCCCGTCGTCCGTCAGCTCGGCGACGGTGAGGCTGATCCCGTCGAGCGTGATCGATCCCTTCTCGACGACGTAGCGCTCGTAGCCCGCCGGCAGCTCGAACTCGAAGAACCAGTCTTCCTCCACCGATTCGATCCTCGAAACCGTCGCCACCGCGTCGACGTGACCCTGGACGACGTGGCCGTCGAACCGGCCGTCCGCCGGCATCGCCCGCTCGAGGTTCACCGACTCACCCTCCTCGAGGTCGCCCAGATACGTCCGCTCGACCGTCTCGCTCGCGAGAAAGACCTCGAACCACGCGCCCGCTTCGAAGCGCTCGACCGTGAGACAGACCCCGCTGACGCTGATGCTCTGACCGTGCTCGAGCCCGGTCGCGACCTCGTCGGCGCCGATCCGGAGCCGGAGGCCGTCCTCGGTTCGGGAGCGGGCGTCGATCGTTCCGGTCTCCTCGACGATTCCCGTGAACATATCCGAGGGTTCGAGCCGACGGACAAAACCGCTCCGGAACGCGGATGCGTTCCAGTTCCGTGACGGTTCGACAGCCGCCGCGCTTTTGGCGGCCCCCTTCGTAGCCGGCGTCGATGGCCGGAATCATCGACACGATCAAGCTAGCGGGTACCCTCGTGCTCGCGCTGCCGGCCGCGCTCGCCGGGCTCGAGTTCCTTCTGGTCCGCGGCGAGACGGCCGTCGGCGCGGTGTTGATCGGCCTCGCGATCGGACTCGTGCTCGTCCAGCACCGACTCACCCTTCCCTCCGACGTTCCGGCTGCCGTCGCAAAACGAGTGGCCGGAACGGTACGCAAAGACCCCGACGACGCCGACGATCGGTGAGCAGCGATCGAGCGCTCTCGAGGGCGCCGAGTGACACAAACATAGCAGAAGCCCACGACTTCAGTTGTGGGAGGACGCCACTCCGTCCGAACGAAATCGCTATGCCGCCGTCACCGACGGCAGCTGGGCCGTCCTGACCCAGAACTCGTCGACCGCTCGAGCGAGCGAGACGTACTCGTCGTGGCTGTTCGGCTTCGTGAGATAGGCGTTCGCGCATCGATCGTAGCTCTCGGCGATGTCCGACTCGTCCTCGGAGCAGGTTAGCACGATCACCGGGAGCGTGAGCAGGTCGGACTCCTCCTGGAGCGTCTCGAGCAGCTCGAGCCCGTGTACCCGCGGCACGTTGAGATCGAGCAACAGTAGATCGGGAAACGAGACGGTGTTGCGGTGATCGGAGAGATAGCTCATCGCCTCGGCGCCGTCGGAAACGGTGTGGACTCGGACGTCGTCGGCAACCTGGTCGAACGCGTCGCTGATCAGCGTCGCGTCGCCGGGATTGTCCTCGACGAGAAGAATGTTGGTTGGCTCGGACGGAGTCACGGTTCTCATACGGTAGTTTCTCGAGACACCTCAATAAGACCGCTCACTATACACGTTGGGAGTGACTGCGTGTGCAGCCCCTGAGTATATATGTTAGGAACGACCGGCGAAATCGCCGGACTCACTCGAGCGCCGCCGGATCGAGCGACTGTGGGATCGACTCGAGCCGGTCGACCGCCTCGTCGACCGCGAACAGCTCCCTCAGTCGGATTCGGCCGTTCTCGGTTTCGACGCCGACGTCGAGTCGAACGACGGCTCCCCCGTCGATCTCCTGGCGTCCGCGGTTCGGACGCTCCACGGGCTCGAGACCGACGCCGGCAACGCGGGTTCGGATCCCGTCCTCGAACCCGAACGCCCGCACCTCGGCCTCGAGGTCGGCCTCGACCGCGGTCACCGACTGCGCGTCGGCGGTAAGCATCGACGCGGCCGAGCGAAACGCGCGCGTGACGCCGACGTGAGCGCGTCGCTCGTCGCCGCCGTCGCCGTCGCGAACGTACGTTCGGGCGAGCCCGCCGTAGTAGCCCGACGGCTCCCGCGGCGCGGTCTCGAGGACGACCGGAACGCCCGATCGAGCCGGGTCGCCGTCGGGAACCGAAACCGCGGTGTTGCCGTCCGGGAACCCGCCCGCGGCGACGATCCCCTCGTCGATCGCAGCACGGAGCCGATCGGCGGTCAGGGGCTCGCCCTCGAGGCGGAGCCGTCCGTCGACGACGTCGGCGCCCGCGAGCAGCGAGGCGCCGCGTCGGATTCCGGCACCCGCAGCGGTCTGTGCCGTTTCGATCCGTTCTCGTTCGGCGGGTGTCTTCGTCGCCCTGGACTGTTCGATGACGTCGGTCGAGGCAAGCGAGAAGCCCGCCCCCTCGAGGTAGAGCGCGGCGTCGTGGGGGATCCGGGCCGGCGTCAGTACCGTTCCCTCGAGTCCGGCGCCGGCGAGGTCGTCGGCGAGGTTACTGGCGGGATCGGCCTCGGTGTCGGTCGCCGATCGGACGCGCCACTCGCGGCCGTCGAACGCGACGGCGCGGCGCCCTCGCTCCAACTCTCGCTCGAGTTCGGATCGACAGTACCGAATCGCGGGATCGTCGGCGGAGCCGACGTGAACGAACGCGCTCGCGCCCTCACGCTCGAGGGCCGTACGCAGGGCGGACTCGACGGACGCGTCGCCGGTCACGGCGCTTCGGCTTCGAGCTCCTCGGCCTCGCCGTCGGGTGCCTGTGCCTGCTCGAGCAGCTCCTCGAGGCTCAAATCGGTCAGCTGGTTAGTCAGGAGGACGTCGATCGGTAGCGTCGGCGCGCCGTCGACCAGGTTCTCGAGGATGTACAGTCGCTCGCGGGCCCGGGACATGCCGACGTAGAACACCCGTCGCTCGTTGTCCGTGAGCACGGGAACGGGCGAGGTCGTCTTGGTGAACTCCTCGCAGCCGGGGACGTCGGTGGGGTCGTCGACGGTTGCGACCATCTGCTCGACGACCTTCTCGGTGAGGTCGGTGCCGATGAAGACGTGGTCGGCCTCGCGGCCCTTCGCGGAGTGGATGGTGCCGACGCGAACTCGGTCGGTGTCCATCCCCTGGTACTCGCCGATGTTGAAGTACGAGCGGATGCTCTTCTTCTGGAAGTTCGTCACCTTCCGGACCATGTCGCCCGCGGAGGCGGGGCCGGGCATGAACGGCGCGTGGTCCTCGATGACCTCGGCGGGGACGGTGAGCTCCTCTAAGTCCTCGACGCCCGCCTCCTCCTGGCGCTCGTCGATCTCGTCGAAGAGGGCGTCGCGCTCGTTGGTGCCGAACGCCGAGTCCTGGAGCATGTCCGCGAGGCGGCGGGCCTGGAGTCCGGTGACGTCGTCACCGGCGTCGATCGCCTCGACGGCGCGGACGTACTGGGTGAGCCGGTCCGTCCACATCCGCTGGTCGGTCAGCGACCGAAACGGCACGCCCTCGGTGATGAACTCGTCGATGAACTGGAACATCTGATACCGGGCGCGAAACAGCAGCATGATCGTCCCGTCGCCCTCGACGAGGGTACGCCGGACCATCCGGACGACGTCGAGCATCGAGGCGTTCGCACGGGCCTCGACTGAGCCGCCCTCCTTGCGGGGCTTGAGGTCCTTGTCCTGGCGCTGATCGATGTGGCGGATCTCCTTGTTGACCGCGTTGAGCACGTTCGAGGGGAGTCGGTAGGAGTTAGGCAGAATAACGTCCTCGTCGACCTCCTCGTCGAGCAGCAAGGCGGGGTCGGCGCCCTGCCAGGAGTAGACGACTTGGTCGTCGTCACCGGCGATCAGCACCTCCTTCATGTGGGGTTTCCACTCCTCGTAGACGTCGTACTGGAGCGTGGTGATGTCCTGGAACTCGTCGATCACCAGGTAGTCGACGTTCGGCAGCAGCGAGCGCTGTTTGACCCGCTCGAGCATGTCCGCGAAGCCGATCTTGCCCTGCTCGCCCTTGTAGCTGCGCCAGCCGCGGATCGCCTCGGGGACGTCGATCCGATCGTCGTCGGAGGGCCAGGTCG
The DNA here is from genome assembly GCF_043677095.1 of Natronococcus roseus. Taxonomy (NCBI): domain Archaea; kingdom Methanobacteriati; phylum Methanobacteriota; class Halobacteria; order Halobacteriales; family Natrialbaceae; genus Natronococcus; species Natronococcus roseus. Next base: position 212,498 of record NZ_JBHLJR010000001.1, on the reverse strand, counting down.
GCGTGTACTTGTTGCCCTCCTGGGCGCGGTCGTCGATCTCGGGAGGGAGCCGAACCTCCTCGTCGTCCCACTGGAAGGGGACGTCGTACCAGTCGGAGACCTCGCGGCTGGTCCGCTGGAGCCACTGGCTCGTCGCGATAACTTTGTTCCCGATCGTCGTCGAGCGGGCCGTGCGACGGCCCGCTCCCGAGTACTCGTCCTCGTACTCGATGCCGTACTCCTCGCAGAATTCCTCTTTGTCCTTCTCGCCGATGACGTCGCTTCGAGAGAGATCCAGCAGCTCGTAGGCCTTCGCGTGCATCGTACAGACGTTGCCCTGCAGCGCGCGCGGGCTCTCGTCGAGGCGCTCTGCCAGCCGTTCGCGAACCTCCTGTGCGGCCGCTCGAGTGTACGAGACGACGAGAATATCCCGGAACGTGACCCCGTCCTGCTCGAGGATCTCTTCGACGTGATCGAGAAGCGCGGTCGTCTTCCCGCTTCCCGGCCCACCGAACAGCCGGGTGACCTTCGTCTCCGTAGTAGCCATTGTAGCTGTTCAGGGTCGCAATACCCATAAGTGACGTGGGTTACGGCCGGAAAACCGCTGTTGGACCGAATACCGTCGGTCCCGGTCCTCGCGTCCGCCGACTACGGGGTCGGCGTCCACCCGCAGACGGTACAGCTACTGGCCGACTGCTCGTGAAGCCCGCCGCAGTCCGGACACTGCTTCTTGTTATACTCCTGCTCCCACCCCACTCGTTCTACCGTGTGACCGCGGTCCGAAAGGAATTCATCGAAGACATCGTCACCGGCATCATTGGGTGAGGTTGCCATACCCGTGACAACGGGAACCATGATATTAAAGACCGCGGTTCACACAGTAATCTGCCGGATCCCGCGACCGGATCGATCCACTCGGCTGACCCGCGGACTTTTCTCGGTCTCGCACGAAGATCGGGTATGAGCGAACTCCGCCTCGACGCGACGCAGCTCGATCGCTACTCGAGACACGTCATCATGGACGAGATCGGCCCCGAGGGCCAGCAGCGCCTGCTCGAGGGCAGCGTCCTCGTCGTCGGCGCCGGCGGGCTGGGGTCGCCGGCGATCCAGTACCTCGCGGCCGCGGGGATCGGACGACTGGGGATCGTCGACGACGACGTCGTCGAGCGCTCGAACCTGCAGCGCCAGATCGTCCACGGCGACGACGACGTCGGCCGTCCGAAGGTCGACAGCGCGGCCGACTACGTCGCGGCACTCAATCCGGACGTCGACGTTGACACCTACGAGACGCGGCTGTCGGCGGCGAACGTCGACGATCTCGTCGGCGAGTACGACGTCGTCTTAGACGCCAGCGACAACTTCGGCACCCGCTACCTGCTCAACGACCACTGCGTGCTGACGGGAACGCCGCTCTCTCACGGTGCGATCTATCGCTTCGAGGGGCAAGTGACGATGTTTACGAACGACCGGAACGGGAACGGAGCCGACTCGGAGGGTGAGACGGCCGACGATCCGCCGTGTTACCGCTGTATCTTCCCCGAAGCGCCCGAACCGGGAACCGTTCCCGACTGCGCGACGACCGGCGTGCTCGGCGTGCTGCCGGGCACCGTCGGCTGCATCCAGGCCACCGAGGTCGTCAAGTACCTCCTCGGCAAGGGCGACCTGCTCGAGGGACGGCTCCTGATGTACGACGCGATGGGGATGACCTTCGACACCGTCGACGTCCTCCAGAACCCGGAGTGTCCGGTCTGTGGCGACGAGCCCGAGATCGAATCCGTCGAGGACGTCGCCTACGAGGGGAGCTGTTCGATTTCGGCCGACTAACGCTCCCGTCCGTCGCTTTCAGCGCTCCGGTGCCATCTCGAGCGTGTAGATCGCCGTCGGGTACGCCTCGCCGGCGATCTCGAACTCCGAACGTCCGGTTCGCTCGAATCCCCTAGCCTCGTAGAACCGTCGTCCGACGTCGTTTCCGGCCAGCGTCTCGAGGCGCAACCGCTCGACTTCGTTCGGCAGGGCCTCGAGACACCGCTCGAGCAGCGCCGTTCCGACCCCCTCGCCCCAGTAGTCGGGCTCGACGTACAGCTCCTTGAGGCCCGCTTCGTCCGGGCCGACGAACGCCTTCGTCCCTTCGCCCCACCGGACGTAGCCGTAGCCTCGAACCTCTCCCTCGAGTTCCGCCAGGAAGATGCCCCTACGATCCTCGCGCAGGCGGTCGGCATACTCGCGGAGCTGCCCGTCGGACGGGGCGGCGCCGAACCCCGCGAGCACCTCCTCGGGGAGCAACTCGTCGTAGGCCTCGCGGAAGGCCAGCGCGTTGACGCGGGTGATCGCTCGAGCGTCCGCCGTTCCCGGCTCGAGGCGGCGCAGTTCCATACTCTCGGCTCGTCGTCGCCACCCAAAGTAGCTTGGGCGGTGTGTCACGCCCACCCATTCCTCGAGCGCTCTCTGTCCGCCCGCAGCGAACGCTGCCCGAACCCCACGTTCCATGTGGCCGACGGTCGTACCCCGGTCCATGCACGGCACCGGCGTTCCCCTCGTCACTCCGTTCGCCGACGGCGCAGTCGACCACGAGCGACTGCGGGCGCTCGCCGAGTGGCTCGAGCGCTCCGGCGTCGACTTCCTGGTTCCTTGTGGCTCGACCGGCGAGGGGCCGGCACTGACGACCGACGAGCGCGTCGCGGTCGTCGAGACGGTCGGCGAGGCGACCGACCTCCCGGTGCTTGCGGGCACCGGCCGAGAGGGACTCGAGCCGACCCTCGAGACGACCGAGCGCGCGGCCGACGCCGGCGCCGACGCCGCGCTCGTGGTCACGCCCTCCTTCTACGGGACCGACGACGCGGCCCTCGTCGCGTACTACGAGGAGGTCGCGAGCGCCTCGCCGGTCCCGGTCTACCTCTACAGCGTCCCCAAGTTCACCGGCCGGGCGCTCGCCCCCGAGACGGTCGCGGAGCTCGCGACCCACGAGAACGTCGCCGGGATCAAGGACTCGAGCGGGAGTCTCGAGTCGATCCAGCGGCTGCTCGATCACACCGACGACGCCTTCTCCGTTTTCGTCGGCAGCGGGAGCGTCTACGCGGCCGGGCTCGCGGCGGGCGCCGACGGCGGCGTGCTCGCGGTCGCCAACGTCGTTCCCGAACTCGCGAGCGAGATCTACCGGCTCGACCGCGAGGATCGAACGGAGGCAGCCCGCGAGCGAAACGCCGCGATCGTCGAACTCAATCACGCCGTCACCTCGCGGTTCGGCGTCCCCGGCGTCAAAGCCGCCCTCGCGATGCGGGGACAGTCGGTCGGCCGCCCTCGGCGGCCGCTTCACGAACTCGAAGCCGACGCGAAAACCGATCTCGAGTCGATCCTCGAGCGAACCCTCGAGACGTAACCAGGTTTGGTTCTTGAGTCCGGACGAATGAATCGTACGAGGTTACTGAAAAGCGTCAAGTTCTCCCCCGCCAAATGGCGGGTAGATGGCGTACTCGATCGGTTCGAAGACCAGCCGAGACCTCGAGTTCTCGACGTCCGAGCTGACGGGTGCGCTAGGAGATTCGGTTACGGTCCTTCCGCTCGTCGTGGCGCTGGCCGCGACGACGTCCGTCTCCTTGCCCCACGTTCTCGTCGGCTTCGGCGTCTTCCAGATCGTCTGGGGGCTGTACTACGGGATGCCCCTCTCGGTCGAGCCGATGAAGGCCCTGATCGGGCTGGCGATCGTCGGCTCCCTCTCGTATCCCGAACTCGCCGCAGCCGGGCTGCTCGCCGGGATCGTCCTGCTCGTCGTCGGTCGGCTCGGACTCGTCGGCCACCTCCAGCGGGTCGTCGGCGAGCCCGTCATCCGGGGTGTACAGTTCGCGGTCGCCCTGCTGTTGCTCGAGTCCGCGGTCGGGCTCTCCCTCGAGAGCCTCCCCATCGCGGCGGCCGGACTCGCCGTCGTCGCCGTCCTCGCCGTCGTCGGCTACCGTCAGACCAGTGTTCTCGTCGTTCTGCTGCTCGGCGCCGTCGCGGCCGTCGCGACCGCGGGCGTCCCGACACCCCGGGTGCCCGAGCCCGCGCTCTTCCCCGCCGGCGGGCCGTCGCTTACGACGGGGGCGCTCGAGGCCACCATCGCCCAGCTGGGAATGACGATCGGCAACGCGGCCATCGCGACCGCCCTGCTCTGTGGCGACCTCTACGATCGGGACGTCCGGGCCGACGATCTTTCTCAAAGTATGGGCGTCACCTGCCTCGCGGCGGTCCCGATCGGCGGCGTGCCGATGTGTCACGGCAGCGGCGGGCTCGCGGGCAAGTACGCCTTCGGCGCCCGAACCGCCGGAGCGAACGTCCTGCTCGGGATCGGCTACCTCGCGCTCGCGCTGGTCGCCGCCGGCGCCCTGCTCGCCGCCTTCCCGCTCGCCCTCCTTGGCGTTCTGTTGGTCGTCGTCGCGATCGAGCTCGGGCGGGCCGCGTTCGCCCCCGTCGACGACGGGCGAGCGCTCGCGCTGGTCGTCGGCGTCGGCGTCGTCGGCCTCGCGGTCAACGTCGGCGTCGCGTTCGTGCTCGGCGCCGTCGTCTTCTGGCTGCTCTCGAGACGGGCGTGAGCCGGCTCGAGACGCCGTCGAGTCGACGCGGGCGAACGGGCTTTTTGTTCCCGAACTCGAACCCTCTACCGATGACCGACAGCTGGGAAGACCTGTTCGACCGCGCGAGCGAGTACGGGATCGCACTCGAGGACGTCCGAGCAACGTACGAGGCGGGAACCGAGGACGACGATGAGTGAGCGTCGCGACGAACCAGACCCAACTCGAGTGGTCGCCGATCCGGCGGTGCTCGCGGCCGACCTGCTCGTCGGCGGCGAGGCCCGCGAGGCGCTCGATCACGTTCGTCGCCACTCCTGGCTCGAGCTGGTCGCAAGCGACGAACTGCTCGCCGAGACCGAACGGCTGGTCGCCTCGCTGGCCGACCCGGAACTCGCGGCCGACCACCGCGAACGACTCGAGGCCGACCGCGTCGCGGTCGACCAGCCCGAGGACGACCATCCGGCGCTCGCCTCGGCCTACCAGGGGCAGGCAGCACACCTCCTTTCGTACGACGAACGGCTGAACTCCGCGCAGGCGGGGCTCTCGCTCCAGCCCCGCGTCTCGGTCAGCGTCCGCCCGCCCGACGCGTTCGCCCGACTGTTCGACCCCGAGAGCCTCTACGAGGCGACCGTCGGCGGCGAGTATCCGGGACCGGACGTCGATCCTCGAGCGTAGACGCGAATCGGTCGAACCATCGGTTCGTTACGTAGAGCGTGCGAATGGAACACTGCGGAAAATGCCGAGCATCCGCGAGCGAAGCGAGCGGTTCACCGCCGGAGCGGGATGAAACCCCGCGACGGCGGCCTTTTGGCATCAACGGGTTTTGCCGGGGGTTGAGGCTGGCGTCGCAGACGCCAGCCGATGCCCCCGGTAAAAGAGGTTGCTGTACGTAACACGAGTTTCACCACCTACTCCGAATACCGAACCCGTGCTCCCAACTACGGATACCGATACTGTGCCCCAATGCTTATCTCCAAATCTAGATATGCCTGATCCAATGGTTCTGGACCGGTGGTATCCGGAACGTGCGCCGACGTGGGCGGACGTATTCGTCGTAGTTCTGGCACTGGTAGTGCTGTCGCGGCACCTGATCGGGACAGGTTCCATTCATTGGGGATGGGTGACTGTCGGTTTTCTAACGGGACTCGGCTCCCTCGGACCGCTGGCTAACTCGGCGGTCGGTCTACGGGCAGGTAACTGGTTCCGAGAGATCGGTGGCGCTGGACGGATCGCGACGACTGCGGTGGCCGCACTCGTCGCAGCGGTGATCGCGTTTCAGTTCGATGTTTCGACCGCGGTCGTGGCCAGCTTCGGAATCGGCGCGATCGTCTCCGTGTTCGTATACGTGATGGGACATATACTCAGCGCCCGTAAAATCGACAGCTGGAAGTAAGGTTCGCTATCGAGACGTCCGCTCACCATAACCAAGCAGTACCACCCTGGGCCGGAACTCGAGAGTGTGTTCTTTCCTCCCGGACCCCAACCCAGGGGACGGATTCGCTTCGACTACCGTCGAACCGAACCCTCTCGAGCCCACCAGCGCCAGCCGTAGTACAGCGTTGTCGCGGCGAAGCCGATCGCCCCGACGGTGTACGTCGTCGCCGGGACCAGAGCTGCGGCGGTTCCAGTGAGGACGGCCAGTCCACCCGAAAGCAGAAGCTGGAACTCGAGCGTGCGCTGGCCGTCGACGAGGACGGCGAGGGCGACTGCCCCGCAGGCGTAGAGCCCGATCAGGCCGGGACCGAGTCCGGCAACGCCGCGATCACCGAACCCTGCGTACAGCAGGACGACCTGTGCGAGCAAGAGCGGACCGAGGACGAGGACGGCGAGCAGCTGTCGCTCGCGGTCGAGCATTCGTTCGTCGACTGCGTTCCCGGTCTGCATACGTGTGAGGTGTTGTCGGACAAGTTATAATCTTCTCACCGGGAACCAGTGACACGGACGCGATGACCGTCGACGCTCGGCGGGCGATACTCGAGAGCTTCTTACCGTCCGAGTGAGACGTACGGAATATGTACGATTTCGTCGTCGTCGGCGTCGGCCCCGCTGGCGCGCGCTTTGCCCGGCAAGCCGCCGAGCGCGGCCACGACGTCCTCGCCGTAGAGCAGGGGACGATCGGCACGCCGCTGGCCTGTTCGGGCCACGTCAGTACGGATATCTGGAGCGTCACGGGCGAGGGCGCCCGCGAGGAACTCCTCCAGAACGAGATCCACGGCGCGCGCTTTCACGTCGGCGGCCCCCGCAGCGACGCCTACCCCTTCTACAAGCGCGAGGTCGCCTCGAACGTCATCGACCGCGTCGGGCTGGATCGCCACCTCGCCGACCTCGCTCGCGAGGCCGGCGCCGACGTTCGGGAGAACCACTCCGTCACGAGCGTCACCGAACACCGCGACCGCGTCGAGGTCGTCGCGAGCGGTCCCGACGGTCCCGTCACCCACGAGGCGAAGATGGTCGCGGGCTGTGACGGCCCGCGCTCGCGGGTTCGACAGGAACTCGGACTCCCCGAACCCGACGAGCTGCTCCACGGCGTGCTGGCGTTCTCCGAGGAGGACGACTCCGAGGACTTCGTCGACGTCCACCTCACGCCGCCGACCTTCTTCGCCTGGCGGATCCCCCGCGGCGAGGCCGGCGTCGAGTACGGCCTCGCGGCCCCGCCGGGCGTCGAGGTCACCAAACACTTCGAGGAGCTGATCGACGGCTACGAGATCGACGTCGCCCACCGGTGTTCGGGGGCGATCCCGATCGGCCCCGCGGATCGGGTGACGAGCCGTCGAGGCTTCCTGATCGGCGACGCTGCGGCCCAGACCAAGCCGTTCACCGGCGGTGGGATCCTCTACGGGACGACCGCTGCCGACCACGCCGCTCGCGAGATCGACCCCGAGCGTCCGACCAGCCTCGCGGCCTACGAACACGCCTGGCGCGAGGATCTGGAACGGGACCAGCAGCTCGGCCACTGGCTCCGCCGTGCGTACTCGCTGCCCGAGCCGATCCAGCGCGTCGGACTAAGCGCGCTGTCGGGCGAGATCGGCGTCCACATGGATCGCCCGACGTCGCTGATCTCGCCGACCCATCTGAAGGCGATGCTCTCGAGACTGCGGCCGTGACTCCCTCGAGGCGTCGCTCGGACGTGTCTTCCCGGAGCCGAAGGCGACGAACCGAAGACCCTCGTCGCGAAACACTCGAGCGATGACCGGACGGCTGGCGGCCATCGCCGCGCTCGTCGCGCATCTCCTCGAGCGCCTGGGGATCATCGACGCCGAGCGACTGCGCCCGACGGTCGATCTGGCCTGGCCCCGGATCGTCACCGGGGTCGCGATCATGTCCAAGCAGACGGCCGACCTCGCGATGGTCGGGATCGCCGTCGGAACCGCCGGCACCGCGGGACTCGCCTTCGCGCTGGCCTACTGGGAGATCGTCGCGATGCTCGGGCTCGGACTGGCTGGCGGGACCGTCAGCCTCGTCTCCCAAAACTACGGCGGCGAGGAGAACGAGCGGGCGTCGCTGGTCGTCACCCAGAGCGTCCTGCTCGCGATCGTCATCTCGGTGCCGCTCGCGGCCGCGTTCCTCATCGTTCCCGATCGCCTGATCGGGCTGTTCGGCGCCGGCCCCGACTCGCTGGCCCACGGCAGCACCTACCTCGTCTACGTCGCGCCGGCCGTCGTCTTCGAGCTGCTGAACCTGATCGCCAGCCGCACCTACACCGGCGTCGGCGACACGTTCACCGAGATGATGGCTCGAGCGGGCGGCGCGGTCCTCAACATCCTGCTCAGCGCCGCGTTCATCTTCGGCTTCGACATGGGCGTCGCTGGCGCGGCGCTCGGTACGACCCTCTCGACGGGGTTCGTCACCCTCGTCCTCGCCTGGGGGATGGTCGGACGCTCCTACGGCGCGCTCGGGATGGAGCCGAGTCCCGTCCCGATCACCCTCGAGGGGCCGTGGCTCGAGGCCGGCGTGATCCGCGACCTCGTCGAGATATCGACGCCCGAGATCGGCCGCCGGCTCGCACAGGGGGTCGTCGTCTTCCCCATGCTATGGATCGCCGCCTCGTTCGGCCCGGTTGTCGTCACGGCCCTGGAGGTCGGCCGTCGGGTCCGCAGCCTGATCAACAGCGTTAACTGGGGGATGGGGCTGGCCTCGAGTTCGCTCGTCGGCCAGCACCTCGGCGCGAACGAGGAGGAGGAAGCCGGCGCCTACGGCGAGGGGATCGTCCGGCTCTCCGTGGTCTGTTACGTCGGGATCGCCGCCGCCGTCGTCGCCTTTGCCGACCCGATCGCGGGGCTGTTCGTGAGCGAACCTGACGAGATTTCGCTGGCCGCGACGTTCGTCGCCGTCGGCGCCGTCAGCGCGATCGGGCTCGGCGTCGACGGCGCCGCCGCGGGCGCCTTGCTCGGCGCCGGGGACACCCGACTGCCGCTGGTGGCCTCGCTGATCGGTCGGTACGTCTTCGCGCTGCCCGCGGCGGCGCTCGGCCTCGTCACCCCGCTCGGCGTCGCGGGACTCTACCTCGCGTTCCTGCTCGAGACGTACGTCCCCGGCGGGATCAACTACTGGCTGTTCCGGCGGGGGCGCTGGAAAGCGGTGAGTCGGCGGTATCGCCCCGACGCAGAGGCGAACTGAAGAAGATCGTATCGGTCGCGAGGGCGCGCGGGAGCGTTACGCGAAGTCCTCGTAGGTCGGACGCTCGAGGTCGCCCGGGAACTCCTCGACGGCGGTCTGGAGCTGATCACCGGTCTCCATGTCCTTGACCGTCACCTCGTCGTTCGCCAGGTCCTGCTCGCCGACGATGACGACCGTTTCGGCGTTGATCGAGTCCGCGTAGTCGAGCTGGGCGCCGAAGGAGCGGCCGGCGACGTCGGTCTCGACGACGTGGCCCCGCTCGCGCAGCTCGCGGGTGATCCGGGCTGCCTCGGCGCGGGTGTCGCCGACCCGGAGCACGTAGTAGTCCGTCGTCACCTCCTCCTCGGGCCAGACGCCCGCGCGCTGACACAGCAGCGACAGCGTCGCGTGGCCGGGCGCGACCCCGACCGCGGGGGTCGGCTGGCCGCCGAAGCTCTCGATGAGGTCGTCGTAGCGCCCGCCGCCGAAGATCGACCGGGAGACCTCGCCCGTCGAGTCGAAACACTCGAAGACGACGCCGGTGTAGTAGTCGAGTCCGCGAGCCGTCTCGAGCGAGATCGTACAGTACTCGCGGGCCCCGAAGTCCTCGGCGGCGCCGAGCACGTGCTGCAGGTTCTCGACGGCCGCCGTCACGCGCTCGGTATCGGCGAACGACTCGACGGCCTCGAGGTCGCCACCCGCGATGAGATCGTCGAACTCGGCGGCCTGGTCGTACGTCAGCCCCGCTTCCGCTAGCAGGTCGTGGTACTCCGCGGTGGGGATCTTGCCGGACTTGTCGACCGCCCGGATCGCCTCGGTCGTGTCGACGTCGGTCTCGTAGCTCTCGAGGACGCCCCCGAGGATGTCGCGATGGGAGATCCGAAACTCGAAGTGGTCGCCGGTGAGTCCGAGGTCGGTCAGGGCGTCGGCGGCCCACGCGAGGATCTCGGCGTCGGCTTCCGGCTCCGAGGAGCCGAAGATGTCGACGTTTGTCTGGTAGAACTCGCGCTGGCGGCCCTGCTGGACCTGCTCGTAGCGCCAGAACGGGCGCGTCGAGAACCACTTGATCGGCTTCGAGAGCTCCTGTTGTTTCGCCACGACCATCCGCGCGACCGTCGGCGTCAGCTCGGGGGTCAGCGTGACGTGGCGCCCGCCCTGGTCCTCGAAGGCGTACAGCTCCTCGACGATCTCGTCGCCGCTCTTGTCGGTCCACATCTCCGCGCGCTCGAGCGCGGGCGTCCCGATCTCGCGGAAGCCGTACCTGCGGGCAGTGTCCTCGATCGTATCGATGGTCGCCCGCCTGGCGGCCATCTCGCCGGGGTAGAAGTCACGAAACCCCTTGATGCCGTCGTACATACCCCACCGTTCGGCGACGGCAACCTTCTAACCTTTCGTTTGGGCGTCGATCGCGCGAACCCGAAGCGCCGGGCGGGACGAACCGCGCTCGCAACCGAGCGGACGGAGAGGTTTATACTATAACGGTGAAGGCGTCGTATGCCTTCGCGAATCGATCGGACCGCACCCGAGACGCTCGACGACGGCGAGTGGCGGGAGCTGGGTCTGGCCGTCGGCTTCTGCGAGCTCGTCGGCGTCGTCCCCGGTCTGCTGACCGCCGACGACGTGAGCGAGTGGTATCCGACGCTCGAGAAACCGCCGAAAACGCCGCCGGGCTGGGTGTTTCCACCCGCCTGGACGGCCCTGTTCGCGACGATGGGGGTCGCGTGGCACCTGATCCGTCGGGACCGAACGGCGAGCGCGAGGGGAAAGCGGCGGGCCGAACGGGTGTTCCTCTCCCAGCTCGCGTTGAACGCGCTCTGGTCGCTCGTCTTCTTCGGCCGACGATCGATTCTCGGGGAACTCCTCGTCATCGCGTTGCTCGGTCCGGCGATCGCCGTGACGATCGTGGCGTTCGCGCGCATCGATCGCCGGGCGGCGCTGTTGCTGGTGCCGTACCTGTGCTGGGTCGCGTTCGCGACGGCGCTGAACTACGGGCTCTGGAAACGCAACCGCGGTCGGTAGGATACTATCGGACGTTCGTCACGTACGTCTGCTCGTGGTCGGGGAACAGCTCCTCGATGGCCCCGTGGCCGTCCTCCGCGGCGATGATCGCCCGCAGCTCCGCCTCGTAGTCCGCGCGGTCGATCGACTCGCTCGGCCCGACGGTTACCTCGAGGTGGTCCTCGACGAGCCGGTCGACAGCCGTCCGGCCGAATCCCGACAGCGGCGCGATGTAGTCGACGCCGTGGCGGTCCTCGAGGCTCTGGGCCTGAGCCCGTGAGACGGTCGGTACCCGGTCGTCTCGGCGGGTGCCGTCGGCGACGGCGTCGAATCGACCGGCAGCGAGCGCCTCCAGGGCCTGCTGGTGAACGTGCTGGATGCCGTTCCGGGGGAACCCGTCCTCGCGGATGCGCTCGACGGCCTCGCTCGCGACGTCGGCGTCGAGCTCGAGGCGCTCGAACGCGAAGCCGGCGGTTTCGGCGGTCTCGCGGGCGTGTTTCCAGTCGTCGCTGACGCCGAAACAGGCGGTTACGAGCGTGACGTCATAAAAGTCCTCGAGGACGAGCGCCGCGAGCGTCGAATCCTTGCCCCCGCTGTAGAGCAGTCCGAGCTCCATCAGCGACGCTTGATGTCGAAGCTCTTCGAGTCCGGTTTGAGCTCCTGGAGGAGCTGTTTCATCTTCTCGTCGTCGATCTTGCCCTGGATGCGTCCGCTGCGAGCCAGCGCGATTACCTGCTGTTCGACCTGTTCGCCGAACTGTTCCTTGCTCATCTTGACCGTGTTGAGTCGCTTTCGCGCGTCGTCGGTCAGGTGCTGGCGGAGCAGCGCCTGCTTCTGGGCTTCGGCCTGCTGCTGGGCGGCCTCCTGGCTCGCCCGGTCGGCCTCGCCGCCCCCTTCGGCGCGGTCCTGTAGCTGCTCCATCTTCTTCTGTCGGAGCTCCTCGAGTTTCTCCTCGTCGGGTGAGCCGCTCATAGGGAGACGTTGCGCGCGGGCGCAGAAAATGATTACGGACGATGAGAGCGAGAGACGTCGCTGATCGGCGAGCGGTCCGAAAAGAGTGCTCGAAAGCGAGCCTTACGCGTAGCGCTCGAGTTCCGGACGGTCGAGCTCCTCGAGAACCTCGCCGGCGGTGTCGTCGAGCAGGCTCCGGCCGGCGGGCGTGATGCGCCGTCCCTCGCCCTCGGCGGTTTCGACGAGGTCCTCCTCCTCGAGCTGCTGGAGGATCGTCCGGATCACGTTCTTCGAGCCGTCGGTTCGTCGGTCCGGGGCGACGCGGTAACGGTTCGTTCCGGCCTTACCGCCGCCGTACTCGGTGGAGAGTCGCTCGACGCCGACGGGACCGCGGTCGGCGACCTTCCGGAGGAGGCTCGCGGCGCGGGTCGCCCAGAAGTCCTCCTGCTCGGGTGGCAGTTCGCGGTCGACGCCAGTCTTGGCGAACTGGCTCCAGTCGGGTTCGTCGAGTCGGTCCTCGAGGTCCTCGGCGAGCGCCTCGATGAGGTCGTCCGCCGGAACGTCGTACATCGTAGCCATTGGCGTTGGGTTCCCTGCCGCGGCATTTAAGGCCATCGTCTTTCCCCGAGCTCGACCTCGAGAACCGTTCTCTCGGTCCGGATCGCTTTTCGTGCTGGCCCCGAAACGCCGGGTATGGACGAACGCGCCGCACTGGCGCTGTTGGAGGGGGAACTCGACCCGGTCGGCGACGATGCGGCCGTCGTCGACGGGCTGGTCGTGACGACCGACATGCTCCACGAGCGGACGGACTTTCCGCCGGGGACGAGCCGCTACACGGCCGGCTGGCGGTCCGTCGGCGCCTCGCTGTCCGACGTCGCGGCGATGGGAGCCGATGCGACGGCCGCAGTCGCCGCCTACGCGGCTCCGGAGTTCGTCGAGGACGAACTGCTTGCGTTCGTCCAGGGCGCACGCGACGTCTGCGAGCTCGTCGACGGCGAGTACGTCGGCGGTGACCTCGACGGCCACGAGGAGTTTACCGTCGCGACGACGGCGATCGGTCGGACCGACGACCCGGTTCCGCGCAGCGGCGCCCGACCCGGCGACGTCGTCTGCGTCACCGGCACTCTCGGACGGAGCGCAGCCGCTCTCGAGCTATTTCGACGCGGCGAGCGCGGGGACGACGCCGACGCCCGCGAGCGTGCGAACGAGCTGTTCCGGTTCGAGCCGCGGATCGCGGCCGGACGGGCGCTCGCCCCGCACGCGACGGCGATGATGGACTCGAGTGACGGCCTCGCGCGGTCGCTCCACCAGCTCGCGGAGGCGAGCAACTGCGGGTTCGCGATCGACGGCGAGGCGATTCCGGTCGACGACGTCGTTCGGTCGGTTTCCGAGACCGACCGGGAGGCCCTCGAGCGCGCAACGACGTTCGGCGAGGACTTCGAACTCGTCGCGACGGTACCAGAGACGGCATTCGAGGCCGTTCGCAACGCGGTCGACGTTCCACTCTCGAGAATCGGGGCCGTTCTCGAGAGCGACGACGGAATCAGCCTCGACGGGGAGTCGCTCGCGGATCGAGGCTACACCCACGGCGAGGGTTGATCACTGGACGATGGCGATCGGAACCGGCATGAAACACAGCAGGCCGAGCCCGAAGGTGACGACGCCGAGCAGGAACCGACCGGCTCCGAGCCGTTCGTCCTGGACCGGACGCGCCGGGCCGACCGAGGCCAGCACCGCGGTGAAGATCCCCCAGAACACCCAGATGAACACCGAGTTGCCGCTGTAGCCGCTCACGTAGTAGAGGTACGCCGCGAGTCCGAACAGCGCGCCGGGAACTAGCGCCGCGATCGTCTCCTGGAGGTTCCCGGCCATTGCTCGGAGGATATGACCGCCATCGAGCTGGCCAACCGGGATGAGATTCAGGAAGGTGACGAACATCCCGACCCAGCCGCCGATGACGACCGGGTTTACCGCTGTCGCCGGATCATCCTGGTAGAGCGGTTGATCGAAGAGGGCAGCGAGCCACTCGAGCAACAGCGGGTAGCCGAGGTCGATCTGGATCGCGTTCGGGTCCGCGACGACATCCTCGGGCGCGGTGACGGGGGGCATGTGGAGTCCGACGATCGTGATGACGACCGTCGCGATCAGTCCCGCGAGCGGGCCGGCGACGCCGATGTCGAACAGCGCCTTGCGGTCGGGCATTCGGCCCTTCATCTTGATCACGGCGCCCATCGTCCCGATCAGCGTCGGCACCGGGATGAAGTAGGGCAGGGAGGCGTCGACCCCGTGGTAGCGACTCAGCACGTAGTGGCCCATCTCGTGAACGCCGAGAACGCCCAGGATCGCGACCATGAACGGCCAGGCCTCCCACATCGCCAGCGGATTCGCGAACGGATCGATATGATACCACATCGAGCCGGCGAACAGCGTCGAGACGACGGTTGCGAGTAACAGAAAAACGTTCGTCCAGGGGACCCCGTCGATCCCGATAGACCGGGGCTCGGCGACGAGGGCGTACTCGCCGTGGCGCCGCGTCAGCTCGACGTCGTACCCCGCCTCGCGAAACACCGGCCACAGCTCCTGCATCAGTGGTTCGGGGGCGACCAGCGGATCGCCGTAGTAGACGAGCTGGTCGTCCTCCCGTCGGGTTTCGTAAACCGCAAACACCGACTCGACGCGCTCGAGCGGCGGTCCGTCCTCCGGGAACGGGTTCCCGTCGCTCGCCGCCCCGTAGTCGGACGAATCGACGTCGTCCATCGTCCGAAGTCAGCGGTTGCTCGTATAAATCGCCTTCCCTAAGCTGCGGCGATCGCTCTCGAAGAAGTGAGTGAGCCCGCGTGCCGAGACAGTCAGTCGGACGCGGGCGAGACCGCAACCGTTTGATCAGGGGGGAGACCGCGCCGGATGGCGTCCGTGGCGCGCCGGCGCGGGTGAGCGTCGTTCGTTGTGTGGACGACAGCTCAGGCGGACTGCACGCGCCAGGTCGTCGCGCTCGTGTACGACCACTTCTCGACCTCGAGGTCGCCGTCCGAATCCGAGAGTTTGACCATCAGCGCGCCGATCTCCTTCGGGGACATGCCGACGTCGTCAGAGATGAACTTCCCCTTGAAGTACAGCTCGCCGTCTTCGACCTGTTCGCGCAGGTAGTTCTTTAGCCGCCGTTCTTTGCTTTCCGTGGAGGATTGGGCTGTCGTGCTCATCGACAACACTCTCTTGCAGCCAGTATATGTTATAAAGTAAGGACGTTTAGCGAGTTTTTGGTTGCATTCAGCGTACAGTCGAATAATAGGTTCTTTATCGCCGTCGTCGAGACGTTTCACGACGGCACGAGACGTCTTTAGATATTTTATACTCCACCCTAACGTATTATTCATTTCTAAAACACGGAATTATACAAGATGTCAATTTAATATACTGTTTCAGTAGAGCTTGCAGTGTCATTCCGGTCAACGATGATCGGAGATTATACTTGCTATGGCAAGCCAGAAAACGACCCCCTCTCCCTACTCGAGCCCAAACTCGAGAATCCGCCGGAACGAGGGCTATGACTGCTCGTGAACCCAGAATTCGTCCTCGACGGTGACTTCTTTCTTGAACAGCGGCACCTCGTCCTTGAGTCGGTTGATCCCGTCCTCGACCGTTCGAAACGCCTCCCCGCGGTGGCCCGCGAGGACGACGACGAAGACGATGTCCTCGCCGTCGGCGACGACGCCGGTTCGGTGGTAGAGTTCGACGTCCAGTACCCCCTCCCGGGACTCGAGGTCCGTCTCGAGGGCGGCCATCCGCTCCTCGGCGACGCCTTCGTACTTCTCGAACTCGAGGTACTCGGTTCGGGCGTCGTCGTCGTCGTCTTTCGCACGAACCCGTCCGGTGAACGTCGCGATCGCACCCGCCCGGTTGGCCCGCGGGGAACGCTTGACCCGCGCTACCAGTGACTCGAGGGTCTCGTATGACTCTTCGGCCTCGAGGGCCTCGACGAGGGCGTCCTCCTCGAGGTCGCCGGGGCCGGAGACGGTCGCGAGGACGTGCTCGACGTCGTCGGACGGCTCTCCGACGACGAGCGTCGGGTGCCGGAGCCGAGGGACGCCGACGACGACGGCGTACTCGCAGTCGGTCGAGAGCGCCGCCAGCGCGTCCGCGACCGACATTCCCGTTCCCGAGGCGGTCCAGTCGCCATCGGCCCCGAGCGCGTAGGTGACGTCGCCGCCTATCGTCAGTGATTCCTGCGTGCCGTCGGCGATCGTCGCGTCGTACCGAACGACGCCGACGCGTCCCTCCCTGGAGAGCCGGTCGACGACCCGGTCGACGACGCGCTCGAGTCGGTCCTCGCTCGTCCCGCGGTTCAGACAGCCGAGTACGTACATGTCGGAGGATTGGTTCGGTTGCGGTTTGTAGCTGTCGACGGGTGGCGATCTTTGTCCCTGCGACCCGTAGTCGAGCGCATGGCCACTCGGATCGGCTTCACCGGCGACGTCATGCTCGGCCGCGTCGTCGACGACCGCCAGCGGCGACGTCCCGTCGACGCGGTGTGGGGGACCGTCCTCGAGCGGCTTCGCGAACTCGACGGGCTGGTGATCAACCTCGAGTGCGTCCTTTCGACGCGAGGGCGACAGTGGCGACGCACGCACCGCCCGTTTCACTTCCGCGCGGATCCCGACTGGGCCGTGCCCGCCCTCGAGCGAGCCGGGGTCGACGTCTGCGCGCTGGCGAACAACCACGTCCTCGACTACGAAGAGGCCGCGCTGCGGGACACTCTGAAGCACCTGGACGAGTCCGGGATCGCTCGAACGGGCGCAGGTGAGACCCTCGAGGAGGCGCTCGAGCCTGCCGTCGTCTCGATCGGGGGGCTCACGGTCGCGGTCGTCGCCCTCACCGATAACACGCCCGAGTACGCGGCCGACGACGCCTCGCCGGGAACCGCCCGGATCGAGATCGACCGCGAGGACGAGGAGACGAAACGCCGCGTTCGCGAGGCGCTCGAGCGCGCCCGCGGGGCCGACCCCGACCTGCTGGTCGCCTCCCTGCACTGGGGGCCAAACATGGTCGAGGAGCCCCCTGCGCCGTTCCGGAAGTTCGGCCGCTGGCTAGTCGAGGCGGGCGCCGACGTCGTCCACGGCCACAGCGCCCACGTCTTCCAGGGAGTCGAGATCCACGAGGGACGGCCGATCCTCTACGATACGGGCGACTTCGTCGACGACTACGCGGTCGACTCGCGGCTGCGAAACGACCGGAGCTTCCTGTTCGTCCTCGCCGTCTCCGAGGCGGGGGTGCCGACCGAACTCCGACTGTATCCGACCGAGATCGACGACTGTGCGGTCCACGAAGCGAGTCCCGACGCCGCCGACTGGTCCCGCGAGCGAATGCACGAGCTGTCGGCTCCGTTCGGAACCGCCTTCCAGCGCGACGGCGCAGCGATGGTCCTGTCGCTCGAGGACTGATTGGCGGCTCGCGGGGCGGTCCGCCGGTCGTCACGGGAGGGTGTCACAGCCGCCGCGGAGTTGGCAATCCTTAAGATAGCGACCCCGCTACACCGCGTTAGGATGAAAGTGGTCGTTTCTATCGGCGGGAGTGTCCTCGTCCCCGAGCCCGGGGCCGATCGGGTGTCCGAACACGCCGCGGTCATCGAGGACCTGGTCGCGGACGGCTGCCGGGTGGGGACCGTCGTCGGGGGCGGCGGCGTCGCCCGCGAGTACATCGGCGCCGCCCGCGAGCTGGGGGCCAACGAGATCGAACTCGATAAGCTGGGGATCGACGTCACCCGGCTCAACGCACGCCTGCTCATCGCCGCGCTCGGCGAGGACGCCGTCACCGCACCGGCGGAGGACTACGAAGCGGCCGGCGACGCGCTTCGCCGCGGCGACGTCTCGGTCATGGGCGGGGTCGCACCCGCACAGACGACCGACGCCGTCGGCGCCGCCCTCGCGGAGTACGTCGACGCCGACCTGCTCGTCTACGCGACCAGCGTCCCCGGCGTCTACAGCGACGACCCCAACGAGGTCGACGACGCGACGAAGTACGACACCCTCTCCGCGGCGGACCTCGTCGACGTCATCGCCGGCCTCGAGATGAACGCCGGCGCCTCCGCACCGGTCGACTTGCTGGCGGCGAAGATCATCGAGCGATCCGGAATGCGAACGATCGTCCTCGACGGAACCGACCCCGACCGCATCGCCCGCGCGGTCCGCCACGGCGACCACGAGGGAACCGACGTCGTTCCCGACGGCGTCGGCGAGGAGCCGACCTACTGGGCGAGCAACGAACGATGAGTGCAAACGACGACGAAACGACCGACGACGGCGAGCCGGACGCCGAGAGCCCCTACACCCTCCAGCGCGAGGACGGCGACGGCGCTCGTCACGTCTTCTGGGCCGACACGGTTGCCGACCGGGTCGAGGAGCGGGATCCCGACGAGCCGATCGTGATCAAGGGCGGGATCTCTCCCTCCGGCGTCCCGCACCTGGGTAACGTCAACGAGGTGATGCGAGGCTACTACGTCGCCGAGGTGCTCCGCGAGCGCGGTCACGAGGTCCAACAGGTGTTTACCGCCGACGACCGCGACCCGCTTCGGAAGCTCCCGCGAACGCTGTGTGATCTCGAGGGAAATCTCGTCGATCTTGGCGAGGTCGACGCGGGCGCACTCGGGCGGAACCTCGGCTCGCCGTACACCGACATTCCGGACCCGTTCGGCTGCTGTGACTCCTACGGCGCGCACTTCTCGGGGATTATCCAGGACAGCGCCGATGCGATGGACGTCCCGATCGACCTGGTCTCGACGACCGAGCTCTACACCGACGGCGAGTTCGACGACGTCACCCGTCACGTCCTGGCCAACCGAGAGCGGGCCCGCGAGGTGCTCTCACAGTACCAGGACAAGGTCGACGAGGACTACGTCCCGTTCAATCCGATCTGTGAGGAGTGTGGCAAGGTCACCGAGACGGTGACGGGCGTCGATCTAGAGAGCGACCCCGTGACCGTCGACTACCGCTGTACCGACATGGACGCCGGCGACCGGACTATCGACGGCTGCGGCCACGAGGGAACGGCCACGATCCGCGAGGGAAAGATGCCCTGGCGCTTCGAGTGGCCCGGCCAGTGGCAGGCGCTGGGCGTCGACTTCGAGCCGTTCGGCAAGGACCACGCCGAGGGATCGTGGCCCAGCGGCCAGGACGTCGCGCGGAACGTCCTCGAGATCGAACCACCGGTGCCGATGGTCTACGAGTGGTTCACCCTCGAGGGCGAACCGTTCTCCTCCTCGGAGGGCAACGTCATCCTCGTCTCGGACGTCCTCGAGCTACTCGAGCCCGAGGTGTTGCGGTACTTCTTCGCGAAGGATCCCTCGAAGGCCCGGGACTTCAGCATCGAGCGCCTCGACCAGCTCGTCGACGAGTTCGACCGCTTCGAGGCAACGTACTTTGACGAGGTCGACGCCGGCGAGGACGAGCAGGCGTTCGCCGAACGGGTCTATCCCCTCGTCGTGGAAGAACCGCGAGAGGAGCGGATTCGCCTGCCCTACACCTTTGCCGCGGTGCTCGGCATGTTCGACGACCCCGAGCTGCGCGAGGAGGTCGCCCGCAAGGAGGGCCACATCCCCGAGGACGCCCCCGAGTGGGCCGTCGAAGGCGCCCTGGAGCGCGTCGAGCAGGCCCGCAACTGGGCGCGTCGGACCGAAAACGAGTTCGACTACGAGCTCAAGCGCAGCGCGATTCCGGACCACGAGTTCGATGCGGCGACCGAGGACGCCCTCGAGGAGCTCGCCGACTTCGTCGCGGCGGGCCACGGGCCCGACGAGATCCAGGGCGAAATCTACGAGACGGCGAAGCGCCACGACGTCGATATCGGCGACTTCTTTGGCGCCGGCTACCGGCTCTTTTTCGACGAGAAACAGGGACCGAAGCTCGGCCCATTCCTCGAGAAGGTCGACCGGGAGTTCGTCGTCGCGCGACTCCGTCGGGATCGCTAACAGGTTCTCTGCCGTCGCCCGGCGGGCTCCGGCCAACACAAACCATTTGAGAGCCCCACCCCGAACTACGGTAGATGCAACACGGCGCTCCAGCTTTCGTCTCGGTTCCGGAGCTCTTCGGTTCGACGACGCTGACGTGGGTAGTTATCGGCCTTCTCGCCTACTGGTTCCTGATCCTCTCGCTTCGCAACGCCGGACTGTTGCCCAGCTACGTCGGGACGCAGGGACCGATCACGACGTTTCACACCAAGCGCGGCCGGAAGTTCCTGGACTGGCTTTCCGGACCGAAGCGGTTCTGGCGAGCGTGGGCCAACGTCGGAATCGGCATCGCGATCGTCGTCATGGTCGCGATGTTCGCCTTCCTCCTGTTCGCGGCGATCGCCGCGCTATCGGCACCCCAACCAACGTCGTCGGTCCAGCAGCCCCGCAACGTACTGATCATCCCCGGCGTCAACGACTTTCTCCCCCTCTCCGCGACGCCCGGTATCGTCTTCGGACTGCTCGTCGGTCTGGTCGTCCACGAGGGCGGTCACGGCCTACTCTGTCGCGTCGAGGACATCGACATCAACTCGATGGGCGTCGCGATGCTCGCGGTTCTCCCGATCGGGGCCTTCGTCGAACCCGACCAGGAGAGCAGCAAGAAGGCCGATCGCGGGGCCCAGACCCGGATGTTCGCCGCCGGCGTCACCAACAACTTCGCGATCACGATCGTCGCGTTCGCCCTGCTTTTCGGACCCGTCGTCGGTTCGATCGCCGTCGCTCCCGGTGCCGCCGTCGGCGGGGTCGCCCCCGGCTCGCCAGCCGCCGACGCCGGCCTCGAACCCAACGACCGCATCACCGCGATCAACGGCGAGGAGATCGAAGACAACGATCACTTCCTCGAGCTGCTCGAGACCGCCGACGGCGAGACCGTCGAACTCGAGCGCAACGACGAGGAGACCGTGACCGTCCAGCGATCGCTGGTCGTGACCGCGGCCATCGACGGGAACCCGGCCGGCGTCGACACCGGGGAATCGGTGTTCGCGGTCGACGGCGAACCGGTCGCGACCGAGGACGAACTGCTCGAGGCAGCCGGCGACGACGAGATCGTCACGCTGACCGTCGGCGAGGACGGCGACACCGACGAACGGGAGGTCCCGATCGGCGCGGCCGTTACGATCGTCGAGGACGGACCGCTCGCCGACGCCGGCGCTCCCGCCGGAGAACAGATGGTTATCACCGAACTCGACGGTGATCGCACCCAGTCCGCGTCGGTGCTCCAGGACAGACTCGGCGAGACCGATCCCGACGACGAGGTCACGATCGCGGGCTACCTCGACGGCGAGCGCGTCGAGTACGAGATTACCCTCGGCGACCGAAGCCAGGTCACCGGCGGCGGAACCGCTGGCTACCAGCCGGTCGAGGGCGTCTCCGGCATCTCGGCCGAGGCGCTCGGCGTCCAGCACTACCCCGCCGAGGCGTACCTCTCCGTCCTCGGTGGCGACGGCGACGAGCAGGTCAGCCCGCTCGTCGACTCGTTCCTCGGGAAGATCGGCTTCGCGCTGTTCCTCCCGCTGGCGGGCTTTCTCGACGTCCTGCCGTTCAACTTCGCGGGCTTCACCGGTGGGGTCGAGAACTTCTATCAGGTCGAGGGCTCGCTCTCCATACTCGGTGACTGGACGGTGTTCGTCATCGCCAACCTGCTGTTCTGGACCGGCTGGATCAACGTTCAGCTCGGCTTCTTCAACTGCATCCCGGCGTTCCCGCTCGACGGGGGTCACATCCTCCGGACCAGCACGGAGGCGGTTATGTCGCGGCTGCCGATCGACGCCACCCGCGGGATGGTCAGGATGGTGACGACGACGGTCGGGCTGGCGATGCTCGCCAGCTTCGTGTTGATGCTGTTCGGGCCGCAGCTGTTGAACTGAGCGGTCGATTCGATCGTCGGCTGGCGTCGTTCATCGACGGGCCCCCGCTCGAGCGCGACCGCGTTCGAACCGGTTTCGACAGCCCGTGCGGTGCCTCTCAGTGTCGATCGGATTCGCGTGAAGCGAGTCAAAGGAAACGTCGCGCCCTCGAGGGCGACGGAACGGCTACTCCTCGTCGATCCCGTGGCGCTCGTAGAACTCCTCGGGCGTGTCCTTGATGCGCTCGAAGTCGGCGTCGAAGTAGTGTTCGTGGTGGCGAACGACCTGTTCGACGATCCAGGCGCTGAACTCCTCGTTGAAGCGCCACTCTCCCTCCATCTCGGGTATCTCGAAGCGCTCGTCCGTCGAAAACGCCGCGTAGACGTGGAAGAACCCGAGGATGACGTCGGCGAAGTCTCGAGCCTTCTCGGCGCCGCTCTCCCGGCGGTCGGCGAGCTCCTCGCGTCCGTCGTCGGTCAGCTCGAAGTACTTCCGGTCGGGCTCGTCCTCGCGTTCGATCCGTTCAGCCCACCCCTTCTCCTCGAACTTGTAGAGGATGGGGTAGACCGAGCCGTAGGACGGTTCCCAGTGGCCGCCGCTGATGTCGCGGATCTCCTTGAGAATCTCGTAGCCGTAGCGGGGTTTCTCCTCGAGTAACTCGAGGACGAGATACGCGATCACTCCCTTCGGCGGGCCACTCTTCCGCATGTGGCTCGAGGTTTTGAGGGATGTACGTAAAGGGTTTCGGTCACCCCCCGTTTACGGAGGGTCGAGGGGCGCGCGACCGATCGAGGGGTGACGGATCCGTCGACCGTCGTCGGCGATTCGAACCGCCCGGTGAGTTCTGGCGACCGGTGGAGGGACACCCTGTACCGAGTGTACCACGGAAGGGAGACACCTCGTACCGAGTGTAGTACGAGCTGATTCCGAGACGGCAGTGTGGATTGGTACACCTCGCACCGAGTGTACCGTGGAAGAAGACACCTCATACCGAGTGTAGTACGAGGTGATTCCAAGATGGCAGTGACGGTTGTCACGCTTCGTGCCGAGTGTACTATTGAGGATAGCTCGAAACGCGAGCCCCGTTGCTCATAACTGGGAATGATATAGAAAATATAACCATAGCTGGGAATCGTACTCGCGGCCCTCGTAGAGGGCGATATCCGGGTTTTCCTCGTCCTCGATAGCCTCGGGCTCGATCCCGATCCAGCCGTCGGTGTCGGCCTCGAACTCGAGCGTCGGGACGTCCGCCCACTCGTCCTTGTCGTCCTCCGGTGGATCGGGATCGTCCTCGTCGGCTTCGTCGGTGACCGTCTCGTCGCTCTCGTTTTGATCGCCCTCGCCGTCGCCCGTTCCTTCGGTGCAGCCGGCGGCGAGCGCGACTCCGGCGGTCGCGCCGACCGGCCGAAGCGTCGATCGGCGCGACCGTGAATCGGTTCGGTCGGTCGGCGGTCGTTCTCGAGGTACCTGAAGTGGCGGCAGACATTCGCGGGGGTTCGATAGTCGAACGGTAGCGCGAAACCCTGTCCTTCTTGACGGCGCCGGTCTAACCCGCGCGTATGGAACGACGACGACCGCCACAGACCGAAGAGGGCTGGTACGTGCTCCACGACTTCCGGTCGATCGACTGGGACGCCTGGCGGGACGCCCCCGAACGGCACCGCTCGAGCGCGCTCGAGGAGGGGGTCGACTACCTCTCGGCCGCCGAGGACGCCGTCGACGCCGAAGAGGGCGAGTCGGCGACGTTCGCGATGCTCGGCCACAAGGCCGATCTGCTGGTGCTCCACCTGCGGCCCACGCTTTCCGACATCGACGCGCTGGAGCGCGGGTTCGAACAGACCGCGCTCGCGGAGTACACCGAGCGCGCGGATTCGTACCTCTCGGTGACCGAGGTGTCGGGGTACATGTCCGAGGAGTTCTTCGAGGACGACGAGGAGGTCGAGGACACCGGGATGCGCCGGTATATCGAAACCCGGCTGAAGCCAACGATTCCGGACAGCGAGTTCGTCAGCTTCTACCCGATGGACAAACGCCGCGGCGACGCGGACAACTGGTACGACCTGCCGTTCGACGAGCGGGCCGACCACCTCTCGAGTCACGGCGAGATCGGCAAGGAGTACGCGGGCCGGGTCACCCAGATCATCTCCGGCAGCATCGGCCTGGACGACTTCGAGTGGGGCGTGACGCTGTTCGCCGACGATCCGACCGACGTCAAGGACCTGCTCTACGAGATGCGGTTCGACCCCTCGACGTCCCGGTTCGCGGAGTTCGGTCGGTTCCTCTCGGGGCGGCGGTTCCCGCCCGAGCAGTTAGGAGCGTTCCTGGCGGGCGAGCCGATTCCACAGGACGAGACCGAACACGGCCACCATCACGGCGAGTCCGCACACGGTGACCACCACGGCGACTCGAGCGGCCACCATCGCGGCGATTCCGACGGCCACCACGGCGGAGACGACGGGGACGACGACGAGTCGGTCCGCAGCGAACTCGAGGAGATGGGCGTCTACGCGGGTCAGCCCCACGGCGAGGACGTCCACGCCGTCGTGCTCTACTCGGCGGCCGACCCCGAGGAGCTGTACGAGGAGGTCGACGGCCTCCGGACGAACTTCGATCACTACGACACCCACGTCAAGACCGCCGTCTACGAGCCGAGCGAACTCGCCGACGAGGAGAGCGAAACCGCCGTCGTCAGCCTCTGGGAGACCGAGCGGGCGGCCAACACCGCCGCCGGGTTCCTCGCCGACCTCCCCGAGATCGTGCGGCAGGCGGGAGACGATAGGGCGCCTGCCGGTGCCGATGGCGAGCGGGGCGACGGCCCCGCGAGCGACGACTCCTGGGGGACGATGGGGATGTTCTACGCGGTCAAGCCCGAACATCGCGAGGACTTCGTCGACACCTTCGAGGACGCCGGCGCCCTGCTCGCGGACATGGAAGGCCACCGCAAGACCGACCTGCTGGCCAATCTCGAGGATGAGAACGACATGTTCATCGCCAGCCGCTGGGACTCCCGCGAGGACGCCATGCAGTTCTTCCGCAGCGACGCCTTCGCCGACGCCGTCGAGTTCGGCCGGGACGTCCTCGAGAAGCGACCGCGGCACGTCTTCCTGGCCTAGAAGGGATCCGACGGCCCGATTCCGTCGTAGAGGAGGTAGCCGGCGACCCCAGCGAGCCCGAGCACGAGCGTGAGGTAGGGCCACCTGCCGGCGTCGTGGTCGGTCAACGTGGCGTGTGCGACGATGACGACGGCGAAGCCGACGTTCGCGACCGCCATCGCGAGCAGGAACGAAACGGTTTCCATCGTTCGTAGGGTTCGGCGTCGGTCAGATAGCCGTTTCGGACCGTTATCCGCTGGTTCGGTTTCTCGAGAGCGGACGTCTTCGAGATCCACCGCGGGCAGTCGACGCTGCGAGCCGGCCGTCGGAGAAGGGATCCGATCGCCCGAACGAAAATCGGGGGCGGTTCTCGTCGATTCGATCGTCGGGAACGCGGTTCCGCCGCGTTCGGTGAGTACAGTTAGTCGAAGTCGTGATCCGGATCGTCCTCGACCGTCCGCTTCATCGAGTCGCGGCGGGACTTGGCGTCCCGGCCCGTCGCCTCGAGCAGGAAGTCGTTTTTCGCGTCGACGGCCTCGCCTGCGGCCTCGAGCTCGTCGGGGCCGAGTTCGGTCGGGTCGCGTTCGTGGAACTCGACGGCGAGCTTGTCCTTCTTGCCGGAGTATTCGACGGTGCCGACGACGATTTTCTCGAAGACGGGGTTGTCGGGTTCGGCGATCACGTACAGGTCGCTTCCCTTGAACTCCTGGGTGTCCGTAATCGGTCCGAAGTAGTCCTCGACAGTGGCCTCCATATCGGGAACTCGCTCCTCGAGATACTCACCGCGGCGCATCTTGTACTCCTTCATGAATTGGTGATACACGGGGGAGTGTTTACCTCTTTTCATAGCCGCTGTCGGGGTTCCCGCTCGAGTCGGGCGACAAACCCGAACGTCGCTCGAGTCGGGAACGACCTCACGATCGTGAGAAACTCAGGAAATAGAACGTGAACCGCGAAACCGGCGTCAGCGGTCGGGCTGTGCGCCGAGATATCCCATCTGACAGTCGGGACAGATGTCGCCGGTCCGAAGGGAGCTGCGTTCGGTGCCCGCGGTAAAGCCACAGCGGGGGCAGTGCAGTTTCGCCTGGCCGTCGCCGCCCGGGATCCCCCCTTCGTTGCCGGGCGTCGGCGCCTCGCTCGCTCGCTCGATGCCGCTCCCGGGTTCGGCACTGGGTTCCGCGTCGACCGTCGCCGCCCCCTCGCTTCTCGAAGCCGGCGGACCGCCTGCGGGCGAACTCCCCGGTCCTGACGGTTCGGGTCCCGTTTCAGGCTCGGTCTTGCCGTCGCTCGAGTTCGCCTCGATCATCTCGGCACCGGTGTCGAGCAAGATCGCGTCGTCCTCGAGCGGTTCGGACTCCCTGTCGGGCCAGTCGTCGGGCTCGTCGTCGCTCCCGCGCTCGACCGGTGGACCGACGTCGCTGGAGTCGGGCCACTCGCCGTACTCACGGTCGCGGGTCGTCGTGCTGTCGTCCTCGAGAATCTCGCCGTCGTCGGTGACCGGGTCGCCGTTCTCGTCGGTCGGGAGCTCGACTCCGGTGTCGGCGGCGTCGGTTTCGGTGGCGCTCGAACCCGTGGAGCCGAAGCTGGTGGCGTCGGTTTCGGCGAAGTCGCTCTCGGCGGCGTCGCCCTCGAGGGGTTCGATCCCGGGGGTTCCCTCCTCGGTTCCGGCCGGCGACGAGGGTTGTGGCGGCGCGGGCTCGCTCCCGGCGTCGTCGGCGTCGATGAACGTCGCGTCCGTTGCTCCCGGTTCGGCCGTGAATCCGCCGGTGTCGCCGCCGGGTTCGGCTGCCGGCGGCTCCGCCGATCGGGGTGTCGATTGCGGCTCGGGTTCGTCGGGTCGTGGGCCGGCATCCGCCATCGAGATGCTCCGCACTTCGGTGTTCTCGCTGACGACGTGTTTGTCGCCACAGCGAGCACACTCCTCGTACTCCCGGACGGTGACGACGACCTCACTCCCCCGCTCTTCGCGCTCGCGTTCGACGTCGGCGTCTCCGTAGTCGTGACCGAGCAGCGAACATCGCAGGACCATTGTCTCACCGTATCGAGTCAGGCCATAAAAAACGTACTGCATGGGCGCTGTCGCGGCGCTGTCGGTCCCGCCTGTCGATCGCTCGAGGACGGTAGCCGAACGACAAACGTCAAATCCCGGGTCGACGAATAGACCGACGGATGAGAGCAAAGCGGGAGTACCGGGACCGAGCGGAGACCGAGGTGGCGGTACTCGACGCGCTCGTCGACCGGGCCGACGACGGGATGACCGTCTTCGAACTCCGCGCGGAGGCCGGAGTCGACATCGACGAACTCGAGGAGGCGCTCGCGACGCTCAAAGAAGACGGGTTGATCGACGTCGACGCGGGGGCCAGCGAGACGGTGATCAAGCCCGACGAGCGCGTTGTTCCGGAGATACCGACCGACGACGCCGACGAGCAGTCGATCGGCGACTGGCTCCGCGAACGGATGCCCTTCTGAATCGAAACGCCTGTGGGTGCCTGTCCCCTCTCGGTATCCATGAGCGTTATCGAGGCCATCCACACGGATCTCGGAGCCACGTTCGGCGATCGCACCGGCCGAACGGTCGTCGAACACTACGGCCGTCCCGAGCGGGCCCACCGCGCGGTCAGAAACGGCGTCGGTCTGTTCGAGGCCGCCTACGGCGTCGTCGTCGTCGAGGGCGACGATCGAGTCGAGTACGTCGACAACGTCGTCTCGAATCGCGTTCCGGGCGAGGACGGGCAGGGCTGTTACGCGCTCGTCCTCGGCCCGCAGGGCCGCATCGAGATCGAACTCTACGTCTACAACGCCGGCGAGCGGCTGCTCCTCTTTACCCCGCCCGCCCACGCCGACGACCTCGCCGAGGAGTGGGCCGAGAAGGTCTTTATCCAGGACGTCGAGATCCGGGTCGCGACCGACGACTACGCCGTCTTCGGCGTCCACGGCCCCCACGCGACCGAGAAGATCGCGAGCGTGCTCAACGGCGCCGCCTCGCCCGACGAACGGTACTCGTTCGTCCGCGGGACGATGGGTGACGACGGCGTCACGGTCGTCCGCACCGACGCGCTCACCGGCGAGGAGAGCTACGAGGTGATCTGTACCGTCGACGCCGCCGAGGACGTCTACGACGTCCTCCTGAACCAGGGGCTCAACGCCGCCCCGTTCGGCTACCGGACCTGGGACAGCCTCTCGCTCGAGGCCGGCTCGCCGCTGTTCGAGAGTGAACTCGAGGGGCAGATCCCGAACGTGCTCGGCCTGCGAAACGCCTTGGACTTCGAGAAGGGCTGTTACGTCGGCCAGGAGGTCGTCTCCCGGGTCGAGAACCGCGGCCAGCCCAGCAAGCGCCTCATCGGGCTGACCCTCGAGGGTGAGGCCGTTCCCGACGCCGGCGCCGCGGTCTTCGACGGCGACTCGTCGGTCGGCGAGGTGACCCGAGCGGATACGAGCCCGCTACTCGAAGAGCCGATCGCGCTCGCGGTCGTCGAGTTCGGCCTCGAGGCCGACGAACTAACGGTCCGCGTCGGCGGCGAGGAGATCCCGGCTGCGCGCACCGAGTTGCCGTTCGTCGACGGCTCGGACCGCTCTGACCGGTTGCCGGAGTACCAGTAGCGGTCGTTTTTGGCCCGTGTTGGTCGCAGTTTCGGTCATCCGCATTGCGGTGGCGCGCGCTGTCGGGGAGGCGCGACCGAAGGGAGCGCATCGAAAGAGCAAACGGGGAACGGAGTGACCCGTGAGCAGACTGAGCAAGCGTAGCGAGGGAAGTCGATGAAACCGTGCGAGGGATGAACGAAGGAGCGACGCGACCGAGGTTAGCGCGGAACCGAAGGTTCCGCGAACCATGCGAACGGGCACTGCGTGCCCGTGAGCAGGAATCGGCTGGGGAGGAAGTGGAAATCCCTGTTGCCAGGATAGCAGGACACATCGTTCCGATCGTCAGCCATCAGAATCGGGGAGTAGTACACAACGTCGCCGGGTTGTGTGTAGATCGATCGATACGAGCCGGAACTGGCCGGGACCAGCGTGAAGGACGTCGACGGTGGCGTCCGACTATGGACGAGAGCACCGACTTCGAGGAGCTGGCCTCGCGCGTCCGAACCCAGTCCGAGGATGCCGCCGGCTCCGACACCGATCGCGTAACGATCCGCTCGTTCCAGGAACTCTCCCCCGACGCGCTCTCGGAGCTGCTCGAGGCTGCCGAGACCGACGCCTCCGAACCCGGCTCGCTCGTATTCGTTCTCTCGAGAGCGAACGCGGACCTGTTGCTCGAGCGCGAGCACGACCTCGAGGGTATCGACGACCTCGAGGCCGAACTCGGCCGCGAGGTGCGAGCCGAGCAAGGAATGCCCGACGACACGATCCTGCTGTTAGATCCCGAAGCTGTCGACGGCGAGGAGCTGCTCGAGCCCGAGTCGATCGCTTGCGGGATCGTCGGGAGCGACCACTGAGGAGCCGTCGTCTCCACGGCGACCCCCCTTCGGTACTATTCGTCGGCTCGTCGTCGTGGACCTATGCGATATCTCGAGATCACGGTGCCGGAGGGGCGGCGCCAGGCCGTCCTGAACATCCTCGAGGACGAGGCGATCGAGTACGTCGTCAGCGACGAGACCAGCGGCAGGGGGTATACTGCCGTCGTTCGATTCCCGCTGCCGACGCGGGCGGTCGAACCGGTGCTCGACCGGCTGCGGCAGGCAGGAGTGAGCGACGACGCCCAGGTCGTCGTCATCGACGCCGAGACGGTCATCTCGGAGGAGTTCACGACGCTCCGTGACCAGTACAGCCGGGGCGGACAGCGAGGCGCGCGCACCTCGAGACAGGTCCTTCGAACGAAGGCCGAGGAGTTCACGCCGCCGGTTTCGATCTACGTCGTTATGCTGCTGATCAGCGCCGTCGTCGCCACCTCCGGACTGCTCGCGGACTCGCCGGCGGTCGTCGTCGGCTCGATGGTGATCGCGCCGCTGCTGGGCCCCGCGCTCGCCGCCAGCGTCGGGATCGTCACCGGCGATAGTGCGCTCAAGGCGACCGGGTTTCGCTACCAGGCCCTCGGCGTCGCGATCGTCGTCGTCGCGTCGATCGGCCTCGCGACCCTCGCGCGGCTGGCCGGCCTCGAGCCCGCGGGGGTCGACATCGTCGTCGCCACCGAACTCGAGGAGCGCGTCTCGCCGAACCTGTTCTCGATCGCCGTCGCGCTGGGTGCCGGCGTGGCGGGGATCCTGAGTCTCACGCGCGGGTTCTCGGAGGCGATCGTCGGCGTGATGATCGCTGCGGCGCTCATCCCGCCCGCCGCCGCGGTCGGCATCACGGTTGCCTGGGGCATGTACGGCGCGGCCCTGGGTTCGGGGGTGCTCGTCGCCGTCAATCTGCTCTCGATCAACCTCGCGGCGCTCGCCACGCTGTGGATCGCCGGCTACCGTCCGCAGGGCCTGTTCGAGGCCTCGCCGACCCGCGGACCGACCTACCGGTACGCGGCCGTCTTCGGGGTCGCGCTGCTGGTGCTGGCCGCGCCGCTGGCCGGCATCACGCTGTTCGACTTCCAGACGACTCAACTCGAGTCGTCGGCCGAAGAGGAGGTCGCGTCGGTGCTCGAGGAACCGCAGTACGAGGGGCTCGACGCACGGGACGTCGCGGTCGAACTCGACGGAAACTACCCGATCCAGTCGGCCGATCGGATCACCGTAACGATCGCCGGGTCGGAGCCGGGACCGGTTCCGGGGTTGGCCGACCGTCTCTCCGAGGCGATCGGCTCGCCCGCCGACGGACCGATCGTGGAGGTCCAGTACGTCGTCACCGAGGAGCGCGATCCCGGCGCCGGGACGTGACGACCGTTCCGCGTTCGGGCCCTCCATCAGAAGAGGGCAGTTCGACGGCTCCGAACGGCTATCGACGCTCCAGTTCGGCTGATCGCCCTGTTTTCCTGACTACGACGTTATCTACGCCGGAGGCGTCCGTTCGAGTATGGGTACTGTTGACAGGACACCGGGAGAGGAGACGTTCGCGCTGCTCTCGAGCGAGGACGTCGCGTCGCTGGCAGCCGACTTCGCCGGCGAGATCGTTCGGCCCTCGGACCCGACGTACAACGATTCGCGAGAGATCTGGAACGGGATGATCGACCGCTATCCCGCACTCGTCGCGCGCTGTTCCGGCGTCGCCGACGTCGTCGCCGCGGTGAACTTCGCTCGCGAGCAGGGCCTCGAGGTCGCCGTTCGCGGCGGTGGCCACAACGTCGCCGGAACGGCTGTCAACGACGGCGGGCTCGTCGTCGACCTCTCCGAAATGAACGCCGTGCGGGTCGACCGCGGGACGGGAACCGTTCGGGCCGAGGGTGGGGCGACCCTGGGCGACGTCGACCGCGAGACGCAGCTGTTCGGTCTCGCGACGGCGCTCGGCGCGGTCTCCCAGACCGGGATCGCGGGACTGACGCTCAACGGCGGCTACGGCCACCTGAGCCGCGAGCACGGACTGGCGCTCGACAACCTAGTGAGCGTCGACGTCGTCACCGCCGACGGGCGGGTCCGGACGGCGAGTCGCAATCGGAACCCGGACCTGTTCTGGGGACTGCGCGGCGGCGGCGGAGCCCTCGGGATCGTCACCTCCTTCGAGTACGAACTCCACGAGGTCGGTCCCGAAGTGTACGCATTCTTTCCCTGGTTCCGTGCCGACGACGCGCCCGCGGTGATGGCCCGCTACCGGGAGTGGATCGCCGACGCGCCGCGAAACGCGGGCGTGCTCGTCTTCACCGCCCACGTTCCCGACCTCGAGGAGTTTCCCGAGGCGGCGTGGGGCGAGGCCGCGATCGCGATGCTCGGCTCCTCCCGCGGCGACCCCGCGGACGCCGACGAACTCTTCGGATCGCTGCTCGAGGGCACGACCCCGCTAGTCGATCTCAGCGGGGAGCGAGCGTACGTCGACCTGCAGTCGATGCTCGACGAGGACTACCCCGACGGGCTGCGCTACTACTGGAAGGCGATCTACCTCGAGG
This sequence comes from Natronococcus roseus, assembly GCF_043677095.1. Classification (NCBI taxonomy): domain Archaea; kingdom Methanobacteriati; phylum Methanobacteriota; class Halobacteria; order Halobacteriales; family Natrialbaceae; genus Natronococcus; species Natronococcus roseus. The sequence continues at coordinate 180,525 of NZ_JBHLJR010000001.1, read as the reverse complement.
AACTCGACGACGCGATCGTCGAACTCATGCTCGAGTACAACGAGGCCGCGCCGTCGGCGCTGTCGACGCTCGACCTCTGGCATCTCGACGGGGCGGTCGCCGACGTTCCGCAAGACGAGACGGCGTTCTGGCACCGCGACAAACCTCACATGCTCACCGTCGAGGCCAACTGGGCGGATCCCGACCAGGACGACGCGAACCTCGAGTGGGCTCGCGAGGCCATCGCGAAGGCGGAGACCCTGTCGATCGCGTCGGGACGGTACGGCAACTTCCCGGGCATGTACGAGGAGCCCGCACGGGCGCGCTACGGCGACAACTACGATCGGATAGTCGACCTCAAGACCGCGTACGATCCGGAGAACCTGTTCCGACTCCCGGGGAACGTCGCGCCTCGAGTCGACGACTGAGCGGACGAAAACCGACTCAGCAGCCACTATCGTAACAACTGAAACTGTTTGGACACCGATCGCACAGCCGTCGTGCGATCGGGTGTGCACTGACTGTCAGTGGTTACTTTAGAAGTAACACAGGTTCGTTGTTCGGAGAGTGCCGTAGAGTGGTGTACTACTTTTCAGCTAGCTTCTGAGAGTGCGACAGGGAACTCGTGTATCAGCTACCGGACTGAACTCGGGCCGATGGGTCTTCCTGCGGTGGCGTGCGCTGTCGACCGATCGAGCGTCGCGAGGTGGAGTATGCGAGTCCCTCGAAAAGCGAGTCGTGCGAGACCTTCGGCGAAAGCCCCTGGTCGCGTTTCAATCGCCGGATTCCGACCGACGACGGATCGGGGAACACCCTTTATACGACGGCTTCGAATGGCCGACGATGAGCGATGGATCGAACCCGACGGACGCGGCGGCGGCGTTCGCCGAGCGGGCGGAGGCCGAGTACGGCGAGACGATCCGTCACCTCGTCGCGTTCGGCAGCGCCGTTCGCGGCGACGACCGCGACGTCCACAGCGAGGCGGAGCTCCTGCTGGTACTCGAGGACACGGAGCCCGAGCGCGACCTCGAGGCGCTGGCCCGGGAGATCGGCCTCGAGCACGGCACCGTGCTCTCGGTACACGTCCTGCCGGCGGATCGGTACGAGGAGCAAACGGACCACGAGTTCGTCGAGCGAGCGTTCGCCGAAGGGGAGGTATATGTATAGGCAGCGGTCACCCGCGGCCGGTTCGGGATCGAGTCGCGCACACTCGAGCGGCGTCACCCTCGAGGTGACGGATCGGTGACGATGCGAGTCACGCTGCTCGGCACCGGCGACACCACCGGAACGCCGACCGTGGGCTGTGACTGTGAAACCTGTCGGACGGCCCGCGAGCGCGGCCTCGAGCGGACTCGCTTCTCGGTCCACGTCGAGAACGAGCGCACGGGCGAGTCGCTGCTGGTCGACTTTAGCCCGGACTTTCGCTACCAGTTCCTGCGCGACGACGTCGCTCTGCCCGACGCGGGGATCATCACGCACATCCACTTCGACCACCTCGACGGACTGGGCAACGCCTTCCGAGTGTTCGACTCGCTCGAGGTGTACGCGGCCGACGAGACCGACCCGCGAACCGGGAAGAGCGTCGCCGAAACCGTCGCCGACGACTACCACTACCTGAACACGATCACCGTGTTGCCGACGACGCCGCTCGAGTCGACCCGGATCTGCGGGCTCGACGTGACGTTCGTCCCGGTCGACCACCCGCCGCTGGTCTGTTACGGGCTCGCGATCGAGGACCCGGAGACGGGCGCGAAGCTGTCGATCACGGGCGATACGAGCTACGCCGTACCCGAGGGCTCTCGAGAGGTCCTCGCCGATCCGGATCTCCTGCTGGCCGACGCGATCGTCCCGGCCCATCTCTGTGCCTCCCACCCCGCCGGCGGACGCCACGAGGGTCCCGACGGGACACCCTACACGTTCGGCTCGAAGCACATGACCCGCGAGGGGGCGCTGACGCTGGCCGAGGAACTCGAGGCGAGCCGAACCCGGCTCGTCCACCTGGCACACTACTATCCCGCAGAAGAGGCGTTCGAGGAGCCACTCGCGGTCGACGGCGAGCGGTACGTTCTCGAGTGAGCGGCCTCGACCGCGACGGCGGTTAGAAGCCGCCGCCGAGGAGCAGGTCGAGGAAGTCCTGGACCGCGAAGATTGCCAGGACGAACGCCAGCAACACGAGGAAGGCGTTGACGACGTTCAGCAGCGTCGTGTTCCGGTACTCGCCCATCGTCTCCTTGTCGTTGACCGCCCAGAACAGCAGGAGGGCGGCCAGCGGCAGGCCGAAGATCCCGTTGTACGTGGGGAAGAGGATGACCATGTCGACGACCGAGAGGTCGAGAACGCTACTGATCAGCGGCGAAGCGAGTCCCATCCCGGTCAGGCCGACGAAGATGAGTTTGAACAGTCGGCTGCTCTGGTCGACCTCGATGTCCATCGCCTGCGGGATGATGTACGCCGGCGTCCACATGATCGGGATGATGCTGTTGAACGCCGCGGCCGTCACGCCGGCGACGAACAGCACCATCGCCCACGTGCCGAACACCTCGACGAGCGCCTCGCCGGGCGTGATGAACGACTCGAGTTCGGTAAAGCCCATCGGCTGTAACACCGCGGCCGAGACGACCAGGATCGCGACCGTGGTGATCCCGCCGACGGTGAAGCCGACGACGAGGTCCCGACGGGCGTCGGAGACGTCGCTCTCGTCGGTCCAGCCCTTCTGCTCGACGAGGATCGACTCGAGGAAGAAGTTGGGCCACAGCGCGGTCGTCCCCAGTAGACCAGCGGCGATCGCGAGCGCGCCCAGCGAGTCCGACGTCGGGACGAATCCGAGCGCGAGCGCGCCGAGATCCGGATTGCTCGGGCCGGCGACGGCGAGGTAGAGCACCATCACCGACAGCATCATGACGATCATCAGCTTCTCGACTTTGTCGTAGTTCAACAGCCCGACCCCGATGGCCAGCAGCGTCGTCAGGACGGCGATCGGCTGCCAGGCGATGGCCCCTCCCGTGACGAACGAGACGCCCGCACCCACGGCTGCGACGAGTCCGAGTGTCCAGGCGACACAGCCGATCGAGAGAAAGACCGCGATCGCCGTCGCGGGCCCCCTGCCGAGTTTTTCGCGGACGAACGGCATGAGTGGCTGTCCGTGTATTCCGAGTCGTGCGCTCATATCCTGTGCCATGACGCCGAGCAACACCGCACCGACGACGGCCCATAGCAGCGTGTATCCGTGCATAAGCCCGGCCTGGCTCGCGATAAACACGGATCCGGAGCCGAAGTAGCTGGCGACCATGACGAACGCCAGTCCGTACTCCCGTACCGCATCTGACAATTCTTGCGCGATTCGTGTCGTGAAGTTTTCAGTGGTTCCCATGAATTAAATTTCCGGAAGTTCCGCCCGAGGCAGTTCGGTCAATGTACAGAGATAGTATCGCGAAGTCAACCAAATATAACGACTCCGTACGTAAAAGGCTCGGCGTTTCACTTTCCAGGGGAAGGGGACGAGAGCCTTCGATACTCAGTATCGAAAGCGATCCGTATTCATCGGCGATCGCTCACCGAAAGCGCTCGAGTCCCGCCTGGCTGTGGCGCTTTCCGTCCGGATCCGCGACCCAATCGGTTCGGTCGTCCCGTTCGGTCTCGAGGTCGACGTCCGGTCCGGCTTCGGGTTCGTACCCCGGGCAGTCGGTGCCGCAGTCGATTTCGGCGTCGACGACTCGGCCCGCCCACTCGCAGTACGGCAGCGTCGCGCCGCTCGAGTCCTCGACTCGACAGTTCCTACAGTCGGGAAAGCCGTAGGTTCGCCACCCCTTGCCGTAGGCTCGCTCGGCGAGGCGCCGACGGGCGCGTGCCTTCGCCGCAGGCGAGACGACGGCGACGTCGGTCCGGCCGGGATGAGTCTCGAGGGGCTCGACTCCCGGCTCGGCGACCGCGAGGGGAGTCGGCTCGCGGAGCACGTCGATTTCGCGGACCGCTCCCTCCTCGCGGTGGACCCGCCAGATCCCGACCTCGTCGGGGATCCGGTTGCGGTGAGCGCCCGTGACGTAGCTCTCGGTCGACAGCACGACCTCGTCGACGAGTCCGAGGCTGACGTCCGTCCGGAGCTGAGCCTCGAGATCGCCCGGTCGTCCGAGATCGGGCTTGTTCTCGATACCGACGATCCGATCGTACCAGTCGGGGTACCGTGTGACTTGGCGGACGTACTCCCGTCCATTGTGGCGCTCGGGCTCGAAGAAGCCGATCTCGAGGGCGCGCTCGGTCGCCCGCCGCGCCCGTTCGGGATGGCAGTCGAACGCGTCTTTCCAGTACCGCGTGCGGCCGGGGCCGACCCGCGATTCGATCGCTGCGGTGGGTATCGCCTCGGCCGTGATCGCGGTCCGATCCGCGAATCGGTGGCCGGGAGCGACGGCGACGATATCGAGGATGCGCCCGCCCGGATCCGCGACGCCCGCGCCGAGCTGTCGGGCGAGGAGGCGGTCGCCGCGGGACTCGAGGGCGGCACACAGCTCGAGTTCGAACGCGAACTCGCTCACGAGGGACCGAACGGGCGGTGACGAGAAAAGGAGGCCGGTCGCCTACTCCAGTGAGAGACAGTGTCACGAGAGACAACAGGATTAATCACCCTGCGGTCCAAAGCCGGATGGTATATGGGGGTACTCGATGCACTCGGTGTTCGAGGCCACGACGGGACGACGCGGTACGAGTGTCGAAACTGCGGGAGAGAGCTGGCGGCCGACGCCGAGGAGTGTACCGGTTGTGGCTCCGGCGAGATCGCACACTACGAGTTCTGACGTCGTTTTGGCTTTACCGTCTGAGATCCGAACGGCCGGAGTACGTCGCTCACCGCGAGCGAAACGCTGATTTACGAACGGCACTATCCGCCGATGAGGAATGGCGAACAGGGACGACGTTTCCAGAGAACTCGCGGAGTGTACGGAGTGTGGCACGGTCTACGCGGCCAGACAATGGCCAAACGGGACGATCAAGGCGATCGGAAGCGAGAGCTGTCAGTGTGGGTGCACCGACTTCGCTCTCGTCGAGACCGACGAGGAGACGGTGCCGCCGGACGAAGCGGAGTAGCCGGCCACACCGCCGAGTGACGTTCGTGACGAGCCGCGACGCCCTCGAACGGACCGAGGCTCAGCGCGCCCTCGGCCGCGGGTTGGGGTGGTTCAGGTCGTCGGTCGACGGCCGACGACCGCGTCGGCGATACCACTCGAGGAGCCATCGGCCGGCGACCGACGCTCCGATGGGAACGGCGACGACGGTTGCGAAACCGACCGATAGCGCGACCGAAGCGGTGACCAGCGGCGGTCCGGCGACGGTCGCCGCGGCGGTCGTCGCGGTCACGAGCGCGGCGCTGAACGCGACGACGGTGAGGACACACGAGGCGAACGCCGACGCGAGACTGCGATCGGTGCCGGGCGGTACGGTCGGGGATGGAGAGTGCGGTGGGTGCATCGGTTCTCGACCGTACCGACGCGCCGATGCGGATTAAGTGTAATCTGAAAAACATTTCTGTAACGTCCGTTACTGAAGGAGATTTCAGGACGGGTGGCCGACTGTGTGACTGTTCGATCGATTCGGCCGTTCGGCCTCGAGAATCGACGGCTTCCCAGGGGAGGCTGCCGCAGTTCCACGCGGTGACGGTCCGCTGTCGACCCCACGATCGGTTCCAGCCGCGCTTCCTCCGCGGCGGTTATCCTACCGTCCATCGGTCGCGTTCGCTCACCGACTCGTCTCGAGCACCGAGAGATCCTCGGCCATCCTAACCCGGAGTTCGTCGCCGGCCACCGCCAGCCGCACCTCGAGGTGGTAGGGGTCACGCTCGAGGATTCGCGTGTACTCGGCGGAGACACACCACGGAAGCGTCCAGTAGGGTCGATCGTCGAGCGAGACGCCTCGCTCGTCGTGAAAGCGAACCACCGTCGAGTGATCGAGCAGTCGGAGCCCGGCGGCCGAACAGAGGGCGTGACCGCACTGGACGCACTCGTGGTCGACGCGAACGCCGACGCCGAGACAGCACTCGCCGGACTCGGCGATTCGGGTTTCCATTCGCCCGCTGCACTCCGGACAGACGCCGTCGGCCGCCAGACAGTGGAGGTGACGGACGCGCTGGTCGAAGGCGTCGGCGATCTCCGCGGGGGTCCGATCGTTCAGACCGCCGGGCGGAAAGCCGTACTCGCCGTGGCACTGTCCGCAGTCCCGACAGTCGATCGCGAGGTGCTCGTCCGCGTAGGCGGCCCGGAGCGAACCGCCGCAGTCGAAACACTCCCCCGCAACGGGGAACGGCTCGAGCGTCGGCCGCTGGTTGAACGAGCCCGCGATCACCGAGCGGACGACCTTCCGGCCGGCGTGTTTGAACGCGTACCCGTCCTCTCGGCGGGTGACGAAGTGGCCGGTGAGTTTCTGCAGGTGGTAGTTGAACTGTGCGGAGTCGCGCATCCCGACCGCTCGGCGCAGCTCCGAGAACGACACGGGACGCTCGTCGGCCGCCCACAGCGCCTCGAGAATGGCGAGGCGGGTCTCGTTGCCGATCAGGGCGAACGCGTCGGCCGGCTCGAGGCACTCCGTACACTCGAGAACCGATTCGGGACCGGTGTCGCTCGAAGCGGATGAGTCACTCATGCGAAGGTCTACCACCTAACCGAGCTAAAGCGTTCGCTCAACGTCGTTTCTGTAACGGAGCTGTTATTCTGGCGGGGACGGGTCTCGGCACGACCCGATCTTTGGGATCACGGGCCCAGCCATCGACGGACGCGTTCGCGATCGGAAGGAGTTTAGGTCGTTGTGACCGCTTGTGATCGATGAGCAACAACCGACGCCCGACGACGCGCCGTCGGCTACTCGCCGGCGCGGGTTCGATCGGGGTTCTCGGAGCTGCCGGCTGTCTCGACGACGGCGAGCCCGGCGAATCGACGGATGACTCGAGTGACGAAGACCACGACGAACAGACCGACGATCCCGACGACGGCGAGTTCGACGACGATCTGGTCGACGATCCGGTCGACGACGCGGACCACGAGGTCGACGTCTCCGAGCTGCTCGTTTACGACCGTGACGGCGAACAGGTCGCGAACTCCCACGCCGGCCACTGGCACTACGAGACCGAGACGGGCGGACTGCCGGCGATCGAGCCGGGATCGGCGATCGAACTCGAGGCCGTCTTCACCAAAGACGGCGAGGAGCTCCCGCTGGGCGAGGACGAGCCGTACCGCCTGGGTGTCGAACTCGCAGACGGGGACGACGAAATTGTCGACATTGACGTCGACCCCGCGACCGTCTCGATTTCGGGCGAGCAGGCGGGAGAGACGGCAACCGTCTTCGAGCTGCTCGAGGACGGAGACGTCGTCTGGGAGGCGCCCCCGATCGACACCCCTGTCGAGGAGTAACGAGGCCGAGATCGCCCGACTGCACGGAACTGTTTGGCACCGTGATACGCTCCGAGAACAGTAGGTTTATCAGTCGCACGGCGGAACCTCTACCTAAGATTACTCATCGTCTTATGGCAGGAAATCAACAACCGGAGGTGAACATCGGACTCGTCGGCCACGTCGATCACGGCAAGACGACGCTGGTGCAGGCTCTCAGCGGATCGTGGACGGATCAGCACAGCGAGGAGATGAAACGCGGCATCTCCATCCGGCTGGGCTATGCGGACGCGACGTTCCGTCACTGTCCCGACCTCGACGAGCCCGAACGGTACACCGTCGAACAGGAGTGTGCGGACGGCTCGCCGAGCGAGCCGCTTCGAACGGTCTCGTTCGTCGACGCGCCGGGTCACGAGACCCTGATGGCGACGATGCTCTCGGGGGCCTCGCTGATGGACGGCGCCGTGCTGGTCGTCAGCGCCAACGAGCCGGTCCCACAGCCCCAGACCGAGGAGCACCTGATGGCGCTTGACATCATCGGGATCGACAACATCGTCATCGCCCAGAACAAGGTCGACCTCGTCGACTCCCAGCAGGCCCGACAGAACTACCAGGAGATCCAGGAGTTCGTCGAGGGCACCGTCGCCGAGGACGCACCAGTCGTCCCCGTCTCGGCCGGCCAGGAGGTCAACCTCGACCTGCTGATCCAGGCGATCGAAGAGGAAATCCCCACGCCCGAGCGCGATCCCGGAACCGACGCCCGGATGCACGTCGCCCGGAGCTTCGACATCAACAAACCCGGGACGACCGCCGCGAACCTCGCCGGCGGCGTCCTCGGCGGCAGCCTCGTTCGGGGCGAACTCGAGCTCGACGACGACCTCGAGATCCGTCCGGGACGGGAGGTCGAGGAGGGCGGCCAGACCGAGTACGTCCCGATCCAGACGACGGTTCGATCGCTGCAGGCCGGCGGCGCCGACGCGGAGTCGGTTACGCCCGGCGGGCTGCTCGGGGTCGGCACCGGACTCGATCCCTCGCTGACGAAAGGCGACGCCCTCGCGGGACGGATCGCCGGCCCGCCGGGGTCGCTGCCACCGACCTGGGAGCAGTTCACGATGGACGTCGACCTGCTCGACCGCGTCGTCGGCAACGTCGAGGAGACGAGCGGACCGGGCGACGCAGCCGACATCGACGAGATCAGCACGGGCGAGCCCCTGATGATGACCGTCGGCACCGCGACGACCGTCGGCGCGGTTACGAGCGCCCGCAGCGGGGAGTGTGAGGTCAAGCTCAAACGCCCCGTCGCGGCCGAGCCCGGCGCGAAGATCGCGATCAATCGCCGGATCGGCGCCCGCTGGCGACTGATCGGGCTGGGAACGCTTCGCGAGTAACACGACGACAGCGCCATGAGCACCCGGGTCGCCCTCGACACGAGCGCGCTGATGATGCCGGTCGAGCTGGACGTCCGGCTGTTCGACGAACTCGAGCGGCTGATCGGCTCTGCGGAGCTGGTGGCACCCCAGCCCGTGATCGAGGAGCTCCGGCGGCTCTCGGAGAAGGGCGGCACCGAGGGGACCGCCGCGTCGGTCGGCCACGACCTGGCAACCGAACGCTGTCTCGTCGTCGACACGGAGGAGTCGTACGCCGACGACGCCCTGGTCGAACTCGCCCTGGAGGGGAGCGTCGACTACGTCGTCACGAACGATCGCCCGCTGTGCGACCGGGTGCTCGAGGCGAGCATACCGGTACTTGCATTACGCGGGAGAAACAAGCTGGCAATCACTCAACCATAGATGTACAAACGGGTCAAACTGAAGGATACGGTCGAAGTACCGCCGAAAGCGCTCGGTGACGTCTCGCCGAAGCTGGTCAAGCAACTGCTGCAGGACAAACTCGAGGGTCGGATGGACGAACAGGTCGGCAGCGTCGTCTCGGTCACCCAGGTCCACGACATCGGGGATGGAGCCGTGCTCCCGAACAAGCCGGGGGTCTACTACGAGGCCGAGTTCGACGCCGTCACGTTCGACCCCGACATGCAGGAGGTCGTCGACGGCACGATCGTCGAGGTCGTCGAGTTCGGCGCCTTCGTCGGGATCGGCCCCGTCGACGGGCTGCTCCACGTCTCCCAGATCTCGGACGAGTACCTCGCCTTCGACGGCGAGAACCAGCAGCTCGCCTCGAACGAGTCCAACCGCACGCTGGGCGTCGACGACGCCGTTCGAGCGCGCATCGTCACCAAGAGCATCGACGAACGCAACCCGCGCGACTCGAAGATCGGTCTCACCGCAAAACAGCCCGGACTCGGCAAACACGGCTGGCTCGAGGAGGACCACGAGAAGCGCGAAGCGGCCACGGGTGAGTAACGATGGCATCCGATCGACTCGTCTGTCGTGAGTGCCACCGGGTCAACGATCCCGACAGCGGCACCTGTGACTCCTGTAACTCCTCCTCGCTGACCGAGGACTGGGCCGGCTACGTCGTCATCGCCCACCCCGAGGACAGCGAGATCGCCACGGAGATGCAGGTCACCGAGCCCGGCGCGTACGCGCTGAAGGTTCGGTAACGTGGCTCGCGACGACGACGGCGACGACGTCCGCGCGGACGACCAGCTGCTAGTTTTACCCGACGAACTGCGCCACGAGCTCAAGGAGCCGATGGGCCCGATCGAGACCGACGCCGAGATTTTGCTCGAGGGGGTCTCGGGGCCGCTGATCGCCGTCGGCGACGTCGTCACCTACCACATCGTCAGGACGGGACGCGACCCCGACGTCGCGCTCGTCGACGAGCGGACCAAACGCGAGCTCGTCGAAGAGGAGATCCGCGAGACCGTCACCGAACGAGTGAACGTCGAGGCCCACAATCCGCCCGCCGAGCTCACCGCCGACGTCCTCGAGACGCTCCGGGAGAGCCTCGAGCGCGAGGAGCCGACGACCGTGTTGGTCGACGGCGAGGAGGATCTGGTCGTGCTGCCGGCGATCATGGTCGCGCCCGACGGCGCCAGCGTCGTCTACGGCCAACCCGACGAGGGGATGGTCCACGTCGTCGTCGACGACGAGGTGCGCCGGGAGGTCCGGGACCTGCTCGAGCGCTTCGAGGGCGACCAGGAGCGGTTCTGGGAGCTGCTCGAGGAGTAGACGGAATCGGAGACCGGCGTGACGCGGTCGATCGCAACGTACCCGATCCCCGTCGGCGAAGGGCTGGTGATCGAAAACGTATCCAGCAGTTCGCGAGAGGAGCGCAGTCTGACGTCTCAGACGCTCTTTTGAGCGGGAGCCGTGTTTAAGTGACGTGCAAACAACCTATTAGGGATGACTGACTTCCTCCCACGACTGAAGTCGTGGGGTTCCAGTCACAGACTGGAGAGCCACGGCGGGGAGGTTCCTCACTCGTCCGAGACGGTGGGGTTGTGGGCCGAGCCAATACGACCCCCGACCGGGATAGCGGGCTTCATCTACCCTCCTGCTGAGGTGTGTATCCTTACCCCGGACTCGGTAGCACAACCGACGGAACGAACTGGCGGAGTTGTTTCGGCCCCCGTCGGATTCATCCCACAACTGAAGTCGTGGGCTTTCTCCTTGAACCATTGTGACTCAGTTTGGCCGACACGTGGTGGGTTTCTGGAGCGAGGGTCCTCTCGGAAACGGGGAGAAAGTGGAGGAGCGTGTCACTGATCAGTTCGTCGACCCCGAAACCGAACCGGAACTCGAGCCCGACGGATCGTCGTCTCGCGGGTCGTACTCATGTTCGCGGAGCAGATCCGGCTCGACGTCTCGGAGGACGGCCTCGTGGGTCGACTCGAGCACCACCGGGGGCGCACAGCCTTCCTCCTCAGCCTCGAGCCAGCGTCCCAGGCAGAGACACCAGTGGTCGCCGGGCTCGAGGCCGGGAAACTCGAGTTCCGGACGGGGCGTCGTGAGGTCGTTGCCGTGGGCCTTGCTGAACTGCAGGAACTCCTCGGTGAGGACGGCACAGAGTTCGTGACGGCCGCGGTCGCCCTCGACGCGTCGACAGCAGCCGTCCCGCAGAAAGCCGGTCATCGGATCGGTGCTACAGGGCTCGAGTTCGGTGCCGAACACGTTCCGATCGGGATCGGTGGTCATACCGAATCGTCGGACGGAGCGCGGAAAAACGTGGTGTCGGCGGGACGTGTGTCGCCGTCGCTCACTACAGCGACCCCAGGGAGACCGTCACTCCCGCGTGTGTGACTTCAGGCTCGGCGGGCTCACCGGTTCGAGGTCGTGACTCGTGAGGTACTGCTCGAGGAATGTCGTCCGCTCGCGGATCTCCTCGGGTTCGTGGGCGTCGGTGCCGAGGGTCACGGGGACGTCGTACGACCGGAGGGCCTCGAGGAACTCCTCCGAGGGGTGGACGATCGACTCCTCTCGGGTCGCCCGGCCGGCGTTGATCTCGGGAACCGTCCGCGAGTCGTCGAAGGCCCTCGCGACCCGCTCGTAGTGATCGGTGGTCGTCCGTCCCTGTAGCGGCGGCGTGCGCTCGATCAGGTCGAGGTGGGCCGCGACGTCGAACAGCTCCGAGTCGATCAGCGCCACCAGCCGGTCGATGTAGTCGTCGACGACGGTGTCCCTGTCGGTTTCCGAAAGCCCCTCGAAGTTCGAGGACACCTGGACGTTCTCCCCCTCGACGGCGTGGACGCTGCCGATCGCGTACTGGAAGTTCGCTTCCTCGAGAAAGGCCGCAATCTCGTCCTCGTCCCGGGGATCGTAGTCCATCTCGACGGCGTCGTAGACGTCGATCCCGGTGTGCTCCCGAACCTGCTCGATCGCGTCGCGGCGCCGCTCGTAGGTGAGATCGAGGTTAAACCCGTAGCGATTGCGAGTGGCGTTAGCTCCGTCGCGTGCGCTGATCGAGCAGTGGTCAGTGAGGCCGATCCCCTCGAGCCCCGCCTCCTCGGCGGCCCGTACCATCCCCGGCAGAAAGGAGCCATCGGAGTAGCTCGTGTGCGCGTGGAAATCGTACATACCGGCTTGAGGAAGCCCGAACAGTTGATCGTTGCGCTCTCGACACCGGTGGTGGGTCCGACTGACGTCGTCAGTGATCGTGGTCGTGGTCGTGATCGTGACCGTCGCCGCTGTCGCCGACGTCGCCGCCCGCGACGAGTGCGTCGTGGTCGCCGTCGATCATGTCCATGTTCTTCAGGTTGTCCCGCTCCTCGAACTCCTCGACGGCGTTGAGCAGGTCCTCCTGGGTGAGCATGGTGCGATCCTCGGTCAGCGCCTCGAGGACGGCCTCCCGGAGCACCATCCGGAGGTCGCTGCCGGTCATCCCCTCGGTCGCCTCGGCGACGAGTTCGGGGTCGAACTCGTCGATACGCATCTGTCGGGTGATGACTCGCAGGATGTCGGCCCGCATGTTGTAGTCGGGTTTGGGGAAGTTGACGATCTCGTCGAAGCGCCGCCAGGCGGCCGCGTCGAGCTGGTCGGGGTGGTTCGTCGCCCCGATCAGGAGCACGTCGTCCTGGATCAGCGAGATGTTGTCGATGCTCTTGAGCAGGGTGTTGACCGCTCGCTTCAGCGCGGCGTGTTCGTCGCTGCGCCGCGTCTTGGCGACGAAGTCGAACTCGTCGATAAAGAGGATACACGGCGAGAGCCGTTTGGCGACCTCGAAGGTCTTGTCGACGTTCTTGGCCGTCTCGCCGAGATACTGGCTCGTGATCATCGAGAGCTTGACCTCGACGAACGGGAGGTCCATGTCCTGGGCCAGCGCCTGTGCCGTCGACGTTTTGCCGGTGCCCGGCGGGCCGACGAACAGCAGCTTCCCGATCTCGCGCAGGCCGATCTCCGCGAGGTAGTCGCGGTGTTCGATCGCCTTCGCGATCTTGTCGATCTCGGCCTCCTGGCCCGCCGTCAACACGAGATCGTCGAGCGTGACGTCGACCTCCTCGGGGGCCCGGACGTCGACGAGGTCGAGCATCTCCTCGTCTTCCTCCTCGTCGAAGTACTCCTCGAGCAGGCCGTCGATCCAGACCCGATCGGCCTGAATCGGCCGGTTTCGCTCGCGGGCCGCCTCGTGGCTGACGTCGACGTCGTACTCGTCGTGTTCCGCGAAGTGTTTTGCAAGCGTCGGGTTCTCGAGCAGCCGTTCGTCGTCGGTCCGGTCGAGGTACCACTGTTCGGCCATCCCCTCCTCGGTGAACGTGATCGTTCCGGAGAACTCGTCGCGATCGGTGAACATCAGCCCCGAGACGGCCTCCCAGGGTCGATCGACGTCCGTCGCCTGTCGTGCGGTGGTGTTGGTCGCCGACAGCGGTCGGGTGATCCCGCCCCGCGTTCGACTGTCATCGTCGTCGTCCTCGCTCTCGTCGCTCCCGCCCGTCCAGAAGACGCGGCGGTACGACGGCGGGAGATCGTTCTCGTCCAGCGTCCTGTCGTCGGAATACACGCTCGTCGTGAGCACGAACTCGACGACATCGAGCGCTGCGTCACTCATTCGGTCAACGTATTCTCTACGCACCCTTAACGTCGTCGTCACGCGGCGACGCTCGAAGGCCGGCTCGAGCGGCACAACGGTTTTGCTCCATTAGCTCACAGACGTACGCATGAACGTGTTGCTGGGACTGGCCGGAAGCGACGAATCGATCACGGCGTTGCGCCGAACGATCGAGCGAACCGACGACGTCGGCGACGAGCTCACCGTCGCGGTCCTCGAGAAGGGCGACACGGATCGCTCGCAGGAGGAGATGTACCGCCAGGCCGAGACGCTGCTCTCGGAGGCCGACTTCGACGCCGAACTCGAGCGCCTCGAGGGCGATCCGGGTCCCTCGCTGGTCAACTACGCCGAACAGGGCGAGTTCGATCAGCTGGTAATCGGCGGCGGCACCATCAGTCCGATGGGGAAGATCCAGCTGGGATCGATCACGGAGTTCGTCCTGTTGAACGCTCCGACGACGGTCAAGCTGGTGCGATAACGATGCCCGGGAGAGTGTATCCCGACACGGCATCGGGGTCGTTTCCCGCGCCGCCGTCGACCGCCGAGGATCAGTCGGGTCGGGAGATCGAGTTCCGGGCCGTCGACGAGTTCGAGGGCGAAGTGCTCGACGACACCGTCGAGATGTACGCCGAGTTCGATCCGACCGACCGCGCCCAGGGGATCCCGCCGACGGGCGAGGATCGGATCCGCAACTGGCTCGAGACGATCGCCGAACACAGCGTCAACGTCGTCGCTCGACACGGCGAGGACGTGATCGGCCACGCCGTGCTCGTCCCCGACGCCGACGACCCCGGTTCGATCGAGGACGTCGGCGACGTCGAGTGGGAGCTGGCGATCTTCGTCCTCCAGGCCTACCAGCAGTCGGGGATCGGGACGCAGCTGTTGAAACACCTGCTCGGGCACGCGATCGAGCTGGGGATTACCCACGTCTGGCTGACCGTCGAGCGCTGGAACACGCCCGCGATCGCGCTGTACGAACGCGTCGGGTTCGAACCCACCGGCACCGAGAACTTCGAACAGGAGATGGGGATCCTGCTCGACTGACGGCGGATATCTGTTCGGGAACAGGACCGAGTGCGAGCGGGCACAGCGATTCGTTCCGTACAAGTGAACGACGTATCAGTACGATCCAACCATCCCTTCTGCGGTGGCGCGCGCTGTCGACCGGCCGAACGTAGCGAGGTGCGAGCCTGCGAGCACCTCGGAAAACGAACGGTAACCGAAGGGAACCGTGAGCGCCAGTGAGGACGGTCGACGGTACTGCTCGAGGTCTTCGCGAGCCATGCGAGCGAACGGCTTGGAAGACGCAGCGCGTCTTCCAGTGGATGAGCAAACGACCGCAGGGAGTGAGTGAATCGGTTGGGGAGGGCGTGGCGATCCCCTGTGTTCGTGCGAGTAGCGTCTGTTCCGTCGGTATCACCGCGAAAGCCCCTGCCGTTCTCGAGCGTTCTGACTCGCTGCGCGCGCTCCTTGTAGTCGCGTGCTTGCGTCGTCGGAACGCTCGAGCGCGCCAGCCCTTTCAGTCCCGCCCAGCGGTGGTCAGTTGGGGCTGCAGACACGACACCGGACGGCCCATTCGTACACCTACATAACGGCCGAATTAGCGGGATCCGAGGCGACGAAAGTGTGTTTCGCTCTCCCGCTACACCGAGAGGACGGGCTGGCTGGCGTAGGACAGCACGTACTCGGCGGCCTTCTCGAGGATCTCCGCCGAGGCGCCGGTGACGGGCTCTCGGGGCAGGACGATGAAGTCGGCGTCGACGGCGTCGGCGGTGTCGAGGACGACGTTACCCGGATGCCGAGTCTTTCGCGTCGTCGAGAACCCGTGGTCGACCGACGTCGACAGCGAGACGCCTTCGCTGTCGGCGATGTGACTGATGTCGTCGAGGAACCCCTGCGTGCTGTCGGCGACGGTCTCCTCCTCGACGGTGCCGGCGTCTATCCCCTGTACGACGCCGCGGCCGAGCACGAACAGCGCGTGGACCGACGCGTCGTAGCGGTCGGCGACGGCGACGGCGTACTCGACGGCGGTCGCGGATTCCTCGCTCCCGTCGACCGGTGCGAGGACCGTGTCGACGGTAAACGACTCGCTGGCATCCATACGCGGCAGTGTGTGTTCCGGCGTCAAAAAGACTCCCCACGGCGGCGGGTTCGCGGAGCCCCGCGTCCCGAGTGCGGGTCGGTCGTTCTCCGGAATCGAGCGCGACGGGAGCGTTTAAGCCCTGGCGCCCGTACGTGTCGGCTATGTTCGATACGGTCGTCGTCGCCACGGACGGCTCCGACAGCGTCAGCCGCGCGGTCGACGTCGCACTCGACCTCGCCGACAAGTTCGACGCCGAGGTCCACGTGCTCTCGGTAATCGACGCCAGCGAAGTCGACGCCTCGCCCGAACAGCTCCGCGAGGAACTTCGAACGGCGCTCGAGACGACCGCCGACGCCGCGCTCGCGTCCGTCGAGGAGCGAACCGACGGAGAGGTGACGACCGCAGTTCGGGAGGGCCGACCCGCCTCCGAGATCTGCGAGTACGTCCGGGAGGTCGACGCCGACGTCGTCGCCACCGGGACCCGCGGCCGCCACGGCGAGAACCGCCTCCTGCTTGGCAGCGTCGCCGAGCGGGTCGTTCGTCGCTCGCCCGCGCCGGTTCTGACGGTCCGCCAGCTCGAGACCGCTGACGACGGCGCTGCGGCCTGAGTCGGGTCGGGGTCCTCGATCGGCGGGTACTTCCGGCCAGCCCGCCCAGTGGGGAGCATGTACGAGGATCTCATCGACAGCGCCGACTTGCCGACCGCTCGCAAGTCGGTGCTCCCCGGAACCGGTTTCTTCCTCCCCGACGACTTAGAGGAGGATCTCGAGGACGAACAGACCAAAGCGGCCCTCGAGGGCGCCGAGGTCGCGGTCGTCGCCGACGCCGACGCCGACGGGCTGGCCTGCGTCGCCCTGCTCCGTGAGGCCTACGACGACGTTCAGAACGTGCCGGAGCCCAACACGGACGAGGAGGACGATGTGGATACCGAAGCGGCCGACGACGCCCACGAGGAGAACCTCGCGCTCGCTGCAGGCGAGGCCGACGACCCGCTCGCCGAACCCGAGCCGACGCCCCACGGCGTCGCGCTCATCCCCGCGAGTCCCCACAACGTCGAGGACGCGCTGGCGCGGGTCGCCGAGTACGCCGAGCCGGGAATCGATCTCTTCGTCTGTGACCTCTGTCCCGATCGGTACGAGTACGTCGACGAGGAGCTCGATGCAGCCCTCGAGACGGCCGACCGGGTTTCGTGGTACGACCACCACCAGTGGGGCGACGACGTCGCCGATGCGGTTCGGGAGGCCGGCGTCGACCTCGTCGTCGGCGACTCCGAGGAGGAGTGTTCGGCCGACGTCGTCTACCGCTCGCTCGAGTACGACTTTTCCCCGATGTACGAGGAGCTGGCCGAGGTGACGCGGGATCACGATCTCTGGCTTCGCGAGGATCCCCGCAGCGACGACCTGGCCGACTACGCCTACTGGACCGACCCCGCCGAGTACGTCGAGGTCGTCCGAGAGTACGGCGTCGACCTCCCCGAGTGGGTCGGGGAGTTCCTGACGGAGCGCCGCGTCGAGAAGGAAGCCCTGATCGAGCAGGCCGTCGGCCGCTCGGAGTTCCGCGAGATCGGCGGCTACACCGTGGGGATCACCTACGGGCGCTGCTCGCAAAACGAGGTCGCCGAGGCGATGCGCGAGCGCGGGGCCGACGCCTCGATCATCGTCAAACCCGCCGGCTCGGCCTCCATTCGGGGAACCGACGAGTTCGAGCGCTGCCACGAGGTTGCGGGGCAGGTAAACGGCGGCGGCCACCCCAAGGCCGCGGGCTGCAAGCCCGACATCTACGACGACATGCTCGACTACGCGATGCACTGGACCTCTCGAGGCGCGGTCGCGAAGCAGGTGCTGCTCGACGCGTTCCGCGACGTTGCGGAGTCAGCGGACGAAGACGAGTCGTCCGACGACGCGTAGTCCCTCGAGATCGACCGGGGCCGAAGGCGCGTTCTCGCTTTCGTCGTTGGAGTCGACTACCTCCCGGCGTCCCGTCGCCGGATAACGTTCGACGAGGTGATCGAGAGCACGGTCGCGTCGTCGACGACGACGCTCCTGCCGAACGTGACGTAGCCGCGATCGGATCGGCTCTCCGACGGGTTCTTCTCGAGTACTTCGACGCGAACGCGGAGCGTCTCCCCGGGACGGACCGGCTCGTGCCACCGCAGGTCGTCCATCCCGAGCCCGCCCATGTTCGCGACGCCGTTTTCGCCCTGGACGACGTCGGTGACGAACAGCCGAACCGACAGGCAGAGCGTGTGCAGCCCGCTGGCGACCAGCTCGCCGAACATCGACTCCGCCGCTGCCTCCTCGTCGACGTGGAACGGCTGCGGATCGAACTGTTCGGCGAACTCGACGATTTCCTCCTTCGTAACGGTGTAGCCACCGGTTTCGAAAACGTCGCCAACCGTCAGATCCTCGTAGTAACGTGTCACGGCGAACGGTTCCACGAACGGGGACCTAAATCGGCCGGTGGGAGCTACTGCTGGGAGAGGACGTAGGCCCGGACGAGCTGCAGGACGTGGACGAACACCCCGGCGACGGCGACGTAAACGCCGATGGTCTGCAGGCCGACCGAGGCGTTGTGGTTGTCCCGGACCTGCCAGATTTCGTAACCGAGTCGGAGGACGAAGCCGAGGAAGAACAGCGCGAAGCCGGCCAGCAGCAGCTCCGGCAGGACGAAGCTACCGACGAGGATCGCGATCACGCCGCCGATGAAGGCGTACGTCGAGAACCGACCCCAGTGTTCGAAGGTGATCGAGCGGGCATAGACGTACCCCGAGATCACGGCCATCATGATCGCGGTGATGACCGCCGTGACGCCGAGGATCGTCACCCGGAGATCCGGCGGGGCGAAGGCGATCACGCCAGCACCGAAGGCGGCGAACGCGACCTGGAGGATCACCATTCCGAAAAACGCCGTTCCCATGTTGTCGTTTTTGACGCCCCGTTCGGCGATCAGGTCGCCGATCGTGATCGCCGCGCCGTAGACGACGACGCCGGCGATCGGCACCGAGAACACGAGCTGGTTGATCTCGGCGATCGGGGTCATCGCGAAGGCGTACATCAGCGCGATCGTGACGGCCATCAGGCTGCTCGCGCCGCCGACGACCGTCACCTCGCGGCGCGACAGCCCGAAGCCGCGGTCGGTCTTCTGTGGCGTCTCGAAGGAACTCATTAGAGGGTTCTAGTCGGGTCGTCGAGAAAAGGCTGGTCCTTACGGCTGCTCGTCGCCGTCCGGGTCGTCGGTCGGTGTGGCGCGCTCGAGCCGTCGGCCGTGAGTACGAAATTTGCGGTCGCAACGACGAGTCGTGGCTACGAGTCGGCGACGTTCCAGCGATCCGAGTAGGCCGTCCCGCAGGCACACTGCGCGTAGGCGTGGACGACCGCGCCCTCGGCGTAGATCCCGCCGACGTCCTCGTTTTGCTCCTCGGCGAACGCGAAGACGAACTGGGGTTCGTGGTCGCCGTCCGCGTCGGCGTCGGGACACTCGCCGCTGGTAAGGTCGTCGTTGATCTTCCCTTCCTGTTGCATCGCAGTCTTGGCGAAGCCCATCGCGTCGGTGTCGGTTGCGGCCTTGAACGCGTTGCGCCCGCTCTCGCCGTCGACGATCATCACGATCCCGTCGTCGACGGGGTCGCCGAACTTCTCGAAGCGCTCGTCCGCGACGTACGAGTCGGCCAGGAACAGGGCGACGTCGTCGGGACGCTCCCCTGCCAGAAACTCCTCGCGTGGGTTGCTCATACGGCGCTATCCTCGCTCGAGCGGGAAAAAGGACGCGTCATCCCCTCGAGTCGAGGTCGGCGTGCTCGAGCATCAGCCGCAGGGTCGCCTCGGGCGAGAGGTCGTCGTCGAGCTGGGTCGCGTACCAGGTCAGCAGCTCGGCGAACACCTCGCGGACGTCGCTCGAGGCCGCGCGGTGGCGCGCGACCTCGCCGTCGACCTTCAGCGCGATATCGACCGCGTGGGGCTCGGGGGCGTCGGCCAGTCCGTTGCCGACGTCGGAGCTCGAGCGCTCGACTGCGCCGCGGCCGTCGGTCAGCACCGTGCTTGGAGCCTCGCTCGAGGGGTCGTCGCCCTCGGAGCGAACGAGAAAGCGGTTCTCCTCGAGCTCGTCGACGGCGTCGGTCTCGAGCGAGAGCTCCTCGGGAGTGAGCACGCCCTCGTCGTATGGGAGGTCCTCGCTCATGGCTGGTCAGTCGCTCTCGTTCTCGAGGACGTCGTCGCTCGCGTTCGTCGCGTTGGCCGCGGTCTCGTTCGCGTCGCTTTCGTTGCCGACGGCCTCGACGTCGTCCTCGTACACTTTGGTGTTCATGATGTTGCTCCAGAGGGTGACCTGGTCCATGTCCAGTTCCTCTTCGGCGGACTCGTTGCCCACGCTCGAGTTCGTCGACTCGTTGGCGTCGGTCTCGTTACCCTCGCCCTCCTCGTCGCTATCGAACCGGTGGACCCACTCGCTGTCGATCCCCCAGCCAAGCGCCTGCTCCTCGAAGGGATCCGCGATCTCGCTGTAGAGGTACTCGATCTCCGAGCCGCGGTGGATCAGCGCCAGCTTGTACACCTCGTAGATCACCATGATCTCCTCGTCCGATTCGTCGATCGTCTCGGCCTCGGAGTCGTAGGTCAGGAACAGTTCGTCGTCCTCTCGAGCGAGTTCCTCGACCGCGATGTCGTTGTCCTCGAGGAAGTAGTAGAACTCCTCCGGGGAGCCCTCTCGAGGCTCGGACGGTTCTTGCGGGTGGATCTGTCCGGTGGAGCCGGTGCAGCCGGCCAGTCCTGCGGTTGCTACGGCGGTGGCGGCTGTGGCTATGAAGCGGCGTCTCGAGGTGCCATCGTCGATCATACTCCCAGTGGTTAGTATATGTGTAAAAATCTCTGGACGATATCGAGTGGTGAGTTGTGCTCGAGGACGTTCTCTGCTACTTGCGCTCGACTAGTAGCGTTCGAACTCGAGTCCTCGCGTATCGACGTCGAACAAAAAAGCGGCAAATAGGCTATCTATACGGTGTGGTTGCGAGATTAGACCTCGACAACCGTGGCGTCACCGAAGGTCGACGGGACGCTGATACCGTAGGTGAACTGTGCACCGGACTGGTCAACGAGCGCGACCGTTGCACTCGAGCCGGGCATCAGTCCCGTCTCTCCAACAGAGAATTCACCCGTGTAGTCGTCCGCGTCAAAATCTATATCTCCACCATTCCGGTCAGCAATAATGGTGAAATCATAGGTCCCTTCTTCGACATCGCTAGCAGTGAGGGTAGTAGTTTCCTCTTCATTATTAGCGGTGACGCTTTCTTCATCGTCTACCTCATCGCCATCTAGTTCAAGATGAAGGTCAGCAGTAATATCCTCATCTTCGTTATTGTCGATAGTCACTTCAAACTCAACATCATCTTCGCCTTCGACATCGCTAAGGCCTTCGTAATCTTGAAGTTCAACCTCAATTCCAATGTCGTCTTCAGAGTCGACATCCATCTCACCAGTCACACCATTATCGGTTGCCGATTCAATAGCAGCCGTATCGAGCGTGAGCTGTACTCGGTCCTCTGTCGTGATCAACGAGGATCCATCGTTGTCTCCGGCAAGTGGCGTTGTACTCACTGAATCATCATCCAGGGTGAGTGTTGTATCCGTGTGTGAGCTGGTATACTGGGCAGTCATCGATTCGAGGTCAATTTCATTAGCTCCCGCCGATTTCATGAGCGTCATATCGACCTCTTCGATGTATTCACCGCCTTCTTCGACGCTACCGGCGGCATGCGCTACTTCGATCTGATTCGCAACCGCATCCTGTGTTTCAGAACCCGTATCGGAAGCCTGGCTCTGGAGGGAGCCAGCCGTGTTGATCAGTACGCCTGCTGCAATTGCCGCAACCAGCACCATCGCGATGAACACGATGAGGGTACCGATTCCGACTTGACCGCGGTCACTGTTGTCTATAATTGCTTCGAACATTAGTTAGACCTCTACAACACTCGCGTCACCGAAGGTCGACGGGACACTCACACCGTAGCTGTACTGCGCACCGGACTGATCGACGAGTTCGATGGTCGCACTCGAGCCACCTTCGAGACCTGCAGTCTCGTCAGTTGCTGCAGCTTCAAGCATACCAACGTCGATCGACAGCTTGACTCGCTCGTCAGTAGTTGTAAGCGAGCTCCCATCATCACCCGTTAGGTCCTCAGTGATGAATTCTTCAGCACCATCTGCGTCACCACCATCTCGATCGGTGTCGAATTCATCCTCATCACTAAACACAAGCGTCTCAGATGCGTCAGCACTCGTGTACTGGACGGTCATCGATTCGAGGTCAATAGCTTGAGCCCCGGCCGACTGTTTGATCGTTAGATCAACGTGCTGGACGATCTCCTCATCTACATCATCTATGCCGAGATCACCATCGGTGTCCTCTCTGTCTTCGGTATCTAGCTCACCGACAGCGTGAACCACTTCGATCTGATTCGCGACTGCCTCTTGCGTTTCTGAACCGGTATCTGACGCCTGGCTCTGGAGCGAACCAGCCGTGTTAATCAGTACACCTGCGGCGATAGCCGCGACCAGGACCATCGCGATGAATACGATGAGCGTCCCGATCCCGACCTGACCGCGGTCGTCTTCGTTTGCGATTGTTTCGAACATTGTATCTGTCTCGTGTCCGCGCCCCGCACGTCCCCGAGCGCACCCGTGTGGGTGCGCGAGCCACCTCGAGAGGCGGCCGCCGACTCGAGCGCCACCCCGCGACCACACTGCGTGACAGCGGGCTGAGAGCTGCACCGGGGCTCGAGGCCGGCTCGGGCGAATCTGACGGAAGCGCGGATTTAGGGGGTCGTCCCCGCCCTAATTTCAAGAGAGTTGATAATCAAGGTAGTTGTCAGTTCACGTCTCGATTCGAGTCTCGACTCACGGCTCGAAACGAGCGCTGAACTCGTGGAGAGAACTTTAGCGGTCCTGTCACAAGAGGCGGGTATGTCCGAACAAGGAATCATAGGGAACGGGCCGGCCGAAGCCGGCGACGGGGCACCGACGGAGGATCGATAGGATGGCCGCGGGACTGAACTGGCTGCTACGGGTGCTCGGTCGCGGGAAGTCCGACGCCGATTCCGAGCCGGCGGGCCTCGAGCCCGCCGACTGGGACGAGGAGCTCGACTCCGAACTCGAGGAGTTCGACGAGAGCCTCGCGGACGGAGACGGCGAGGACGGCGACCTCGAGGACGCCGACGACGAGGCCGCCCTCGAGGACGCAGAGGACGAAGACGGCGAGTTCGCCGCCCTCGAGCCCGCACCGCTGGACGACCCCGACGACGACTCGGGGGGCGTCGACCTCAGCTGGGCCAGCTCCTTCTCGCGCTCGAGCGACGAGGCCGAGGCCGACGGCGGCGAGGACGGCCCCGACGAGGAGGCGGTCGACGAGCTGTACTACCGCACCGAGGGCCTCGAGGAGTCGCTCGAGGACACCGAGATGCGCCTGGACGCGATCCAGGACTCCCAGGAGCAGGTGGTCTCGCAGGTCGACGAGCTCAACGACCGCGTGCGACGACTGCTGGGACTGTACGATCAGGTGACCGACGACATCAACCCCTTCACCGGCGAGGGCGAGGCCGACAACGGGTTCGAGGTCTTCGGCGGCGACCGCCCCGACGGCGCCGACGCCGACGGCGAAACGGTCTCGTTCGACGACCTCAAGGACGAGGTCGAGATCGAGCCCGTCGACGAGATCGAGGACGAAGAGCCCGAGCCGACCGCGGAACCCCAGCTCGAGCGCCGTAGTCCCGACGAGCCCGCACTCCGGGAGCTGCCCGACACCTACGCGACCGACGTGGTCGTCTTCGAGTGGCTCGCGGACCTGCTCGAGGCGGGCGGACCGCGGGCGACCCTCGAGGCGCTGTCGTACTACGTCGAGGTCGGCTGGATCGACGAGGAGGTCCGGGTCCACCTCGAGGGCGTCCTCGCGGGACCGGGACTCGAGGCCGCGGCCCCCGCGGGGACCGCGGAGCTGACGGCCGACGACCACGCCGACAGCTACGCCTACGTGATGCAGCTTCGGGAAATTCGCGAGATCAGGCGAACCGTCGAGCCCTGACGAGTGGGTGATCGAAGATGGGCTTCAGCACCAGTGGCGCGACCGCGATCCTCCTCATCGGCGTTCTCGTCGCCGTCAGCGTGGCGTATCCGACCCTGCAGGCGGCACAAGACTTACGCCAGGATGCGATCGAGGACCGGGACGACCGTGTCCTCGAGACGCACAACACCGCGATCGACGACGTCGAGATCACGTCCGAGGACGGTGAGCTGATGGTGACCGCCAGAAACGACGGCTCGACGTCGCTGTCGGCCGCGGATACGACGCTGCTGGTCGACGGCGCGATCCCCGACGACCGAGACGTCGAGGTCGACGGGGAGCCCGACCAGGAGCTGTGGCTCCCCGAGGAGGAGCTGACGATCACCGTCGACGACTCCGCCCTCCCCGACGACCCCGAGCGGATCAAGCTGGTCACCGAACACGGCGTCGCGACCACGGAGGCGGTCTGAGGTGTCGAGCACCTCGATCTCGAGTCTGATCCTGTTCATCGCGGCGATGATCGTCGCCGCGGGCGTCGCCGGGACGCTCGTGACCACGGTGACCGACGTAAGCAGCTCCGTCAGCACCCAGACCGGCAACACCGCGGACGCGATCGACACCGACATCGCAATCATCAGCGACGCGGGCAGCGACGCCGTCTACGACGAGGACGACGAGGACGACGGCGACGACGGCACCGTCACCCTGTACGTCAAAAACACCGGCGAGAAGACCCTCGCCAGCGACGGCACCGGCCTCGACGTGCTCGTCGACGGCGAGTACGTCTCGAGCGATGAACTCGAGATCGAGATCCACGACGACGACCACTGGCGATCGGGCGCCGTCGCCGAACTCGAGATCGATCGAACCCTCGAGACCGGCGAGGAACACCGGGCGGTCGTCACGAAAAACGACAGCCGCGCGGTGTTCGAATTTCGAACCTAACCATGACTGACCACTACTCTATCGGACTGACGGATCGAGATCGGGTGAACAACGCCGTCGGCGACGGCATCCCGACCGGAAGCATCGTACTGATCGAGGGCGAGGACGGCGCCGGCAAGAGCGCGCTCTCCCAGCGGTTCGCCTACGGGATGGCGACCGAGGGGACCGACGTCAGCTACGTCTCGAGCGAGCTCGAGGCAGGCGAGTTCGTCGACCAGATGCACTCGCTGTCCTACGACGTCGTCGACCTCCTGCTGGCCGAACGGCTCCTCTTCCTGCACGCGAACGTCGACACCCACGACGCGGGGCCGACGCGCCAGCTGCTCGCCCGGCTAGTCGACGCCGAGCGACTCTGGCGGGCCGACGTCGTCTACGTCGACACGCTCTCGGCGCTGTTGCGCCACGACCCCAACTACGAGGCCGGCAGCGCGGCCGGCGAGGAGAACCGCGTGCTCCAGCGGCTCGTCACCTTCCTCCGGCGGATGACCAGAGGCGGCAAGTCGATCGTGCTGACGGTCGATCCGAGCGGGATCGCCGAGGACGCCCTGCACCCGCTGCGAAGCGTCGCCGACGTCTACTTCGACATCGAAACGACGGCGGTCGGCCAGGAGGTCAGGCGGAGCATCCGCGTCCGGCGGTTCCAGAACATGAACGCCCCGGTCGACGACACGATCGGCTTCAGCGTCCAGCAGGGACGGGGCGTCTCGATCATCAGCCGGACGGTCGCCTGAGATGTCCGACTTCGGAACGCCGCGGCTCGAGGACGACCTGGCCGCCCTCGCCGACGACCACCCCCACCTGGACGAACACCTCGAGGGGTTCTACGCCGAGCACAACGAGTACCCGGTCCTGATCGAGGAGCCGGGTCCCGGCTGGGAGTCCCCCCGGCCGAACGTCATCTACACCCCCGAGGAGCCGATCTTCTGTCACGTCCACGGCGACGTGGGCATCTCGACGACGTACTACTGCGTCGAGCCGATCCTCGAGGACGGCGACGGGGAGCTGTACGATGAGATCCGCCAGCGGATCCTCGACAAGAGCGTCACGCGGCCCGCCCCGACCGACAGCGAGGCGTTCGAGGAACACATCGACGCCCTGTTAGACGAGGTCGTCAAGATCGGTTCCGGGGCGACCGAGGAACCGAGTTCAGGCGGGCTGTTCGACGCCTTCGGGACGAGCACGCTCTCCGTGACCGAGGAGCAGTTCTCCCGCCTGCGCTACCAGCTCCAGCGCGACATCGTCGGCCTCGGCCCGCTCGAGCCGGTGATGACCGACACGGCCAACGAGGACATCCACGTCATCGGTCCCGACCAGTGTTACCTCGACCACGGCACCTACGGGATGATCGAGGCGACCGTCGACTTCGGCACGCCCGCGGAGTTCGAACAGTGGCTCCGAAACATGGGTGAACGGATGGACCACCCCGTCAGCGACTCCGATCCGGTGATCGACGCGACGCTGCCCGACGGCTCCCGGATCAACATCATCTACTCCGACGACGTCTCGGTGCAGGGTCCCTCGCTGACGATCCGACAGGGCGAGGAGGTCCCCCTCTCGATCCTCCAGATCACGAAGTGGGGCACGCTCAGCCCCGAGCTTGCGGCCTACCTCTGGCTCTGTCTCGAGAACGAGCAGACGGTGTTCGTCGTCGGCGAGACCGCCTCGGGGAAGACGACGACGCTGAACGCCGCGCTCTCGTTTATCCCGCGGGACGCGAAGATCTACACCGCCGAGGACACCGCGGAGGTAATCCCGCCCCACGACACCTGGCAGCAGCTCCTGACCCGGGAGGGGTCGGGCGACGAGAGCGCCGACGTCGACATGTTCGACCTGGTCGCGGCCGCGCTCCGTTCGCGACCCGACTACATCGTCGTCGGCGAGGTCCGCGGCGAGGAGGGCCAGATGGCGTTCCAGGCCGCCCAGACCGGCCACCCCGTCATGCTGACCTTCCACGCCAGCGACATCGTCTCGATGATCCAGCGCTTTACGGGAAGTCCGATAAACGTCCCGGAGACGTTCATGGACAACTGCGACGTCGCGCTGTTCCAGAACCGGGTCAAGCAGGGCGACGACGTCCTCCGTCGGGTCACCTCGGTCCAGGAGATCGAGGGCTACTCCGACTACGAGGGCGGCGTCGTCACCCGGCAGGCCTTTCGCTGGGATCCAAGGGATGACGACGTCTCGTTTACGGGTCGGAACAACTCCTACGTCCTCGAGGAACAGATCGCGACGCTGCTGGGCTACCAGGACACCCGCCGGATCTACGACGAGCTCGACCGCCGTGCGGAGATCGTCCGCCAGCTGATCGACGCCGACGTGCTCGGCTACCACGAGGTCAACCGAGCGATCGCCGACTTCCAGCGCGACGGCCTGCAGGGGCTGCCGGTTCGGATCAGGGGGCTCGATCAGTTCGCCTAACATGTCCTCGGAGACCCAGTCGTCGCCGGAGCTCGCCGCCCGCTCGGCGCTTCGCGAGCTCGGGATGGCCTACGAACAGATGGGGTTCTCGACCGAACGGTACCTCCTGTTCGTCGTCGCGCCCGCGGTCGGGTTCTTCCTGTTTACCCCCGTGCTGGCGCTGCTGCTGGGTCTCCCCCTGTTGCTGACGCTCCCGGTCGTCCTGCTCGGACTGCTCGGGGTCGCCGTCGCGGTCAGCTACCCGAAGCTGCTCCAGGAGCGCAAACGCAAGCAGGTCCGACAGCGCTTTCACCTCTTTCTGACCCACATCACGGTGCTCTCGATGACGAACATCAACCGCGTCGAGATCTTTCGCACCCTGGCCGAGGAGGAGGAGTACGACGCGCTGGCCGACGAGATGGGACACCTCGTCGCGATGGTCGACACCTGGAACATGAGCCTCGACGACGCCTGTCGAATACGGGCCAAACAGACCGCGAGCCCGCTGCTGACGGACTTCCTCGAGCGACTCGCGTACACGGTCGGCGGCGGCCAACAGATCAGCGAGTTCCTGATCGACGAGCAGGACACGATCATCCAGCAGTTCGTCACCCGCTACGAGGCCGACCTGGCGAAACTGGACGTGATGAAGGAGCTGTACATGTCGATGATGCTGTCGGTCGCGTTCGTCCTCGTGTTCGCGATCGTCCTCCCGATCCTCGTCGGCGCGAACCCGACGCTGCTGATCGCCGGCACGATCGTCATGTTCCTGATCGTCCAGCTCGGGTTCGTCTACGCGATCCACCTCATCGCGCCCGCCGACCCGGTCTGGTACCTCGAGGAGACCGCCGGCTTCGGTCCGACCGACGGGATCCCGACCGCGCTGGCGATCGGCGTCGGAACGAGCGCCGTGCTGGCGCTCGGCGTCCTCGTCGCACTGTTCGGGTTCGTACCGGTGCCCGACCTCGACGTCCCGCTGCCGATCCTGCTTGCGGTCCCGGTGACGCCGCTTCTGTACCCCGGGTGGAAGATGCGACGGGAGGAACAGCGGGTCAAGATCCGCGACGGCGAGTTCCCGAGCTTCGTCCGGACGCTCGGCGCCATCGAGAGCGTCAAACAGACCTCGACGAGCAGCGTCCTCTCGAGCCTGCGCCACAAGGACTTCGGCGCGCTGACGGCGAACATCGACGCGCTGTACAAGCGGCTCAACATGCGGATCGACGGCGTCCGATCCTGGCGGCTGTTTGCCGCCGAGACCGGCTCGTACCTCATCCAGAAGTTCGGCGATATGTACGTCGTCGGCCGCCGGATGGGAGGCGATCCGAAGCTGCTGGGTCAGCTCATCAGCAAGAACTACAACCAGGTGCTGAAGGTCCGCGAGCAGCGCCAGCAGGAGACGATGACCCTCATCGGCGTCCTGTACGGGATCACCGCCGCGAGCGTCTTTGCCTTCTTCATCGGGCTCGAAATCGTCGACATCATGATGGATATCACCACGGAGATGGAGTTCGACGACACCGAAGACCCCGAGAGCAACGTCGCCGGCGGACCGGCACCGGGCGATTTCACCGACGGCCTGCTCCACACCGAACAGTACAACATCGCGGCCATCGAGTACCTGCTGTCGTTTACCATCCTGCTCAACGCGGCGCTGTCGGCGGTCATCATCCGGCTCACGGACCGCGGCCACCTCATCAGCGGGCTGGTACACTTCGTCCTCCTCACCTGGGTCGGTGCGGTCGTCGCCGCCGCGACGCAGTACCTCGTCGAGTTCGTCGTCGCCGTCTGACGGCTCAGCGCTCGTAATCGAGCGAATCTTCTTGTCTCTCGGGTGAAGATACGTTCAGTAGAAATGACAAAAATGACGCCGTACCTCGAGACGCTCGACGGACCGACCGATCGGACGGACGTAACGATCGAGTGGGTGCGATATCTCACCGACCGGTTCGGAACGACGGGGGCGCTGAACTGCCTGCGCTACTACGAGGAACTGGGCTGGATCGGCCCGCGCGCCCGCGAGCAACTCGTCGCCTACGTCCGTGGCGTCTCGCGGGGCGACGCCGCCCACCCCGACGACGACGACGACGTCGCCTCGCCGATCGACTCGCTCGAGGGAAGCGCCTTCGCCGCACACGCGCGAAGTCTCGCCTACGTGGCCCGCATCAACGGGGAGAGCCTGGCCGACGACGTGCTGGTCGGACGGATGGCCGACCAGCGGATCGACCGACAGCTCGACGACCGATCGGCGGACGTCGGTGACGTCGTCGGCGTCGTCGACGAGTAACCCGGATCGGCACTTCTCCGTCGGTAGAACGTTCAGGAATTACTACGAAACCGGAGCGGCAGCCGTAGCTGGCGCGTCGACCGATGCTCCATCCCCAGCCGAATCGGCCCGGAGCGCCGTTTCGAGCATTTTATCCGCCACTAGTTAACTAAATAATGAAAGTAAAGAACCCTGTTACTTATTACGTTCCGATACGAGGAACCAGTAGTCGGATGGGCACAACTCCGCACCTCTCGGAACCGCCCGGGATCACCACAACGCGTCGGACCGAAACGACTGTCGGACGAACGCGATCGTCGCGCCGCGACGTCGTCGGTCCCGACGGTGGCCCAGCCGCGACACCCCGTGATCATCAATGAGTAAACACGACTCCTCCGTCGCGTCCGCGTTCGACGAACGCTCGAGTGCCGAAACCGGAAGCATCGACGCTGCCGGCCTCGGTGCGGCCGAGCCGGGGACGACGGACCACGAACTCGACGAACTGTTCGATCAAGTAACCGCCGCGCTCGCGACCGAGGAGGTCGCGTTCGACGAGTCGCTGATCAAAGAAAACCTCGAGGAGCTGTTGCTCGTGCTCGTCTGCGTCCACGGGTCGACACACGGAAAGGAGCTGCTCGCGGATCTAACCGAAGCGTTCGACGCCCAGCTCAGTCCCGGGACGGTCTACCCCTGTCTGCACGAACTCGAG
Source organism: Natronococcus roseus (assembly GCF_043677095.1). Lineage (NCBI taxonomy): Archaea > Methanobacteriati > Methanobacteriota > Halobacteria > Halobacteriales > Natrialbaceae > Natronococcus > Natronococcus roseus. The sequence continues at coordinate 150,292 of NZ_JBHLJR010000001.1, read as the reverse complement.
GAGGAGGACGTGCTGTCGATGCATGCGAAGGTTCGAACGAAGGAGTACTCCGTCGTCGACGAGGCCTACGTCCGCGCGACCCTCGAGCGAACGATGACCCAGCACCTCGCCTTCGGGCTGTTGCTGGATCGGTTTCTCTCCTCCTATCCGGCCGCGGATTCGGAGTGAGCGCTCTCGCTCAGCCGCTACTCCGACCCCAGCCCGTCGGCGATATCGCTCAAACTGTCGCTCGGCGGTTCGCGGGCGTCGTAGAAGTTCGTCTCGCCGGGCGCTCTGAGCCCGTAGAGAAATTCGGGTTCGACGACGTCGATCAGCACCGATCCGCCCGAGCGTATCCCGTGGTCGTCGATCCACTCCTCGAGGCGGTCCGTTCCCTCGCCGGGGTTTCGGGCCATCTCGGGTGTGTCGTAGACGCCCGGAACCGACAGCTCCTCGCCCGTGAGGGCGCGTTCGATTCGCGCGAACCGCTCGCTCCCGTCGAGGACGACGCGGACGACCTCGTCGTGGACGAACGCCTCGCGATCCTCGGCCGGAACGTCGAGTTTGGTTCCCGTTGCCGTCTCGGTACACGTCGAGCGAACGGTTCGGACTGACGGGTGGTCACTCGAGATTCTGTCTGCCATCGTAGAGAAACGGGGAAGTTACTCGTCGTCGCCGCCCAGCAGCTCGTCGATCTCGCTGCTGCCGGATTCGACGACCGAGGCGTTGATCTGTGCGACGGCGTCCGAAACTTCGCGACCGCGAACCGTGACGCGCCGGCGCTCGCCGTCCCGGGTGGGGTGGTAGCCGACCTGTCGGCCCTTCATCAGCACTTCCTCGAGGTTCGGACCGCCGACGTCGGGGCTGAGCGGGCGGCCGGCCTCGTCGGAGCCGCCGGTGATCTCGAGGGTGTACCCGTCGAGGCCGACGGCACCGCCGTCGACTTCCTCGCCGATCGACTTGCCGATGAACCGGTTCGCGTCCTGTTCCTCCGCTTCGAGCTGGTAGGTCGACCCGGAGTCCGGATCGCCGACGACGACTGTGAAACTTGCCATGCCCGGTGAAAAACGGCGCGCGCTCAAAAACACATCGAAACACGGTCTCGACGCGACGCCCGCTCGCCAGCGTTCGGTGCCGTTTACCGCCCTCGGTGCGTACTGGTTCCCGTGAGCATCGACCGCGACCGCCTCGAGCGACGACTGCGCGAGGAGTTCGGCGGCTCGAGCGGCGCCGCTCGCGTCGTCGCTCGCCAGGCCACGGACCTCGCTGACTCCGGGCGCTACGAGGCCGACACCGGGATCCGACTCACGACGGAAATCGTCCTCGAGGAGCTCGAAGACGCCCCCGACGGCGGCCCGCCCGAACGCTGGAACTGGTGGATCGGCTCGCTCGAGATCGCCTTTGGCGGCTACGAACCGTTCGGGATTCACCGGTACCGGGAGTGAGCGTGTGACTCTCGAACACCCCTTCGAACCGAAATACCCTTATCCATGCTGACTAACTAGTCAGTTAGTGACCGATCCCGACGTTCGCGCGTCGATCATGCGCGCAGTGTACGAGGCCCTTTGCGAGCGCGGCTACACGGAGCTGACGGCACAGGATATCGCCGACCGGACCGACAAGAGCAAGTCGCTGCTGTTCTACCACTACGACTCCAAGGAAGACATCCTGGGCGACTTCCTCGAGTTCCTCTTCGAGCGCTTCGACGAGCGCGTCGCCGAGACTCGCGACCGTCCGCCGGTCGAACGGCTGGCGGTGTTCGTCGACTGGTTCCTCTACGGTCCCGAGGAGAACGACCGCCAGTCGTTCCACGTCGCGATGCTCGAGTTGCGCACGCAGGCGCCGTACAACGAGGCGTTCCGCGAGAAGCTCCGCAAGAGCGACGACCAGCTCCGCGAAGTTCTCGAGGAGATCCTTCGGGACGGGCTTGAGGCCGGCGAGTTCAACGAACACGATCCCGAGGAGACTGCAGCGCTGCTGATCGCGGCCTTCGACGGGGCTCGCATCCGTCAGCTAACGATCGGCCGCGACGAGTACCTCGAGCAGGTCCGGAGGGGGACCGCCACGTGGGTGTTCGACGACCTGCTCGCCGAGGACGCGTCGTTCCCGGCCGATCGGGATCCGAGTACCCTTCCGGAGCCCGACCAGCAACACCGCCTCGCCGCCGACCTGGGTGACGACGGAAACGGTGATGCGGACGAGAGTAACGACGACGAGCCGGCCGAGCGTGATCGGGAGTGAGCAGGTCGAGCAAGGGCACCGATCGCTCGGTCAACGTCACCGACGGCGACCTGTTCAAGCCGCTAATGGTTCTCTCGGCGCCGATCGTCGCCAGCCAGCTCTTACAGGTCGGTTACAACCTCGCGGACACCTACTGGGTCGGTCGGCTCGGCGGCGACGCCGTCGCCGCGCTGTCGTACTCGTGGGCGATCGTCTTCCTGATGGTCAGCGTCGGCGGCGGCCTGACCGTCGCCGGGACGGTGCTGATCTCCCAGCACAAGGGTGCCGGTAACTTCACGCGGTCCTCGCACGTCGCCGGCCAGACCCTCTCGTTCGTGACGATCGTCGCGATCGTCTTCGGCATTGTCGGCTACCTCCTCTCGCCCTGGCTGATCCGGCTGATCGGCGCTGAGCCGGGGACCGACGCGTTCACCTACGCGGTCACCTACACCCGGATCATCTTCGTCGGCGTTGCGTTCATGTTCTGGTTTTTCATCTTCGACGCGCTCTCGCGAGGGTGGGGCGACACGCGAACGCCGCTGTACCTGATGGTGATCAGCGTCGCGATCAACGTCGTGATCGACCCGTTTCTCATCCTCGGCTTTCAGGACAACCCGATGTTCGCCTGGGTCGGGCTGGCGGGCCTCGAGACGACCCTCTACGATGCCACCGGCTTCGAGGGGTACGGCGTCGCGGGCGCCGCCATCGCGACGGTGTTCTCCCGCGGTATCGCCGCGACCGTCGGGCTCTACCTGCTGTTTTCGGGTCGGGTCGGGCTCGAGCCCTCGCTGTCGGATCTGCGCCTCGAGAGCGAGACCGTTCGGAAGATCCTCGAGATCGGCGGCCCGATCGCGACCGAACAGGGGTTTCGCGCGTTCGGGATCACCGTCCTCACGGCGCTGATCGCCGTCGCCGGCACCGAGGCGGTCGCCGCCTACGGGATCGTCAACCGACTCTCGTCGCTGATGTTCCTGCCGGCGCTCGGGCTCGCCCGCGGGACCGAGACCGTCGTCGGGCAGAACCTGGGCGCCGAGCAGGTCGACCGCGCCAAGCAGGCGGTCACGCTCAGCGCGGCGCTCGTCCTCTCGATCTTCGCCGTCGTGATCGGCGTCGCCTACCAGTTCGCCGAACCGATCACGGCGATCTTCATCGAGGGCGATGAGTCGGCGCAGGTGATCGCTTACGGCGCCGCCTACATCACGATCGCGGGGCCCTCCTACCTCTTCCTCGGCGTCTTCCAGATCATGCTCGGGGGGATCCGGGGCAGCGGGTCGACCCGCGCCGCAATGGTGCTGTCGATCCAGGAGCTGTGGCTGTACCGCATCCCGATCGCCGCGATCGCCATCGTCGTCTTCGACATGGGCGTCATCGGCGTCTGGTACGCCATCGCGGTCTCCTACGTCCTCTCGGCGATCGTCACCGCCGCCTGGTTCCTGCGGGGGACCTGGACGGACAACGTCGTCGGCGACGCCCCGTCGCCGACGGAGCCGGAGCCGAGCGACTGACGTCGCCCGCGGGACCGGAGGGGAAACACCGATTGTGCCCCGTCCCGAACTGTCGGGTATGACCGATCGCAGACGACCGTTCTGGCCGGCCTATCTCCTCACGGCGCTGATCGCCGGCCTGGGTCACTGGTATCTCGGCCAGTGGAAGCGGGGGACGATCTGGTTTACCCTCTACGTCCTCGCGCTCGGCTTTCTCAGCGCCCGATCGATCTCGGGTGCCCTCGAGCTCGGCGACCCGTTCGTCGTCACCGCCCTGCAGTTCGAGTCGGTCAGCTACGCCGACGTTGCGATCCCGCTCGCCGTCCTGATCGTCTGCCTGCTCGACGTCTACCTCATCGGCGTCCTCCAGCGGACGGCCCCCTCGAGCGATCCGCCGGCCGGTGAGGCTCGGTCGAACGGCTCCTCCTGAGCGCTCGCGCTTCGGAAAACTCGTTTCGTCGGCGACGCTCGAGCGTAACCAGTATTACCCCGCCGGAACTCGTATCAGCCATGGAGACAGACGAAACGGGGCTGTTCGGCGGCGGAATCGCGATCGGCGTCCTCCTGATCCTGCTCGGTGTGGTCGCGTATGTGGGAACCGGATTCGCGAGCGTCACGGCGCTCATCCCCGCGTTCTTCGGGATCGCCGTCGTCGCGATCGGCTGGCTCGGCCGCGCGACCGGTCGGCGACGGCTTCCCGTCTACGGCTACGGGCTGCTGGCGCTGCTCGGCATCGCGGGCAGCACGCGCGGGCTCGCGGACGTCTGGACGCTCGCGACGGGCGGCTCCGTCGACAGCCCGGTCGGGGCCGCCTCCCAGACCGTGATGGTCGTGCTGTGTTTCGCCCTGCTCTTTCTCGTCGGGCGGGCGCTGGGCGACGACCGCTGACGGCGGCCGGCGAACCGACGGAGGCAAGCGACTCGAGCGGAAAGGCCGGGTATGGACGTTCGGTTTCTGGGCGGGGCTCGCGAGATCGGTCGCAGCGCGGTGTTGATCGACGACTCGCTGTTGCTGGATTTCGGCATGGACTCGGGAAACCCCCCGTCGTTTCCCATCGACGATGTCGATCCCGACGCGGTCGTCGTCGGGCACGGCCACCTCGACCACGTCGGTTCGGTCCCTACTCTGCTGGCGGGCGACGCCCGCCCGCCGATCCACTGGACGCCGCCGACGTACGACCTCGCGACGGTGCTCGCCCGCGACACGCTCAAGCTTCACGGGGGAACGTACAACTGCCCCTTCACCGAAAGCGAGGTCGCCCGCCTCGCACAGGTCTCGGAGACTCACGGCTACGGCGAGTCCTTCGAGGCTGCGGGCTACGAGGTCACGTTCTTCGACGCGGGCCACGTCCCCGGCAGCGCCCACGTGCTGGTCTCCGACGGCGACACGCGGCTGCTCTACACCGGCGACTTCCACACCGAGGACCAGCAGCTCCTCTCCGGTACCGCGGCCCGTCCCGACGCCGACGCCGTGATCTGTGAGAGCACCTACTCGGACGTAGAGCGCCCGCCACGCGCGGAGATCGAGCGATCGTTCGTCGACAGCCTCGAGACCACCCTCTGGGAGGGCGGCACCGTCGTCGTCCCCGCGTTCGCGATCGGTCGCACCCAGGAGGTGCTCTGTCTCTGCGAGGCGTACGACCTCGAGTGCTACGTCGACGGGATGGGAAAGCGCGTCACCGAACTCTTTCTCCGCGAGCGAAACCGCGAGTTCCTGCGCGATCCCGACCTGCTCCGGCGGGCGAAGGGCAACGCCCGGTTCGTCGACGGGCGGGATGGGCAGCGGGAACGGATCGCCGAGCAAAACACCGTGATCGTCACGACCAGCGGGATGCTCCACGGCGGCCCCGCGATGACGTACGTCCCGGCGATCCGCTCGCACCCGACGAACAAGATCGCCATGACGGGGCATCAGGTCGAGGGCACCCCCGGTCGCGAACTGTACGAGACCGGCAGCGCGGTGATCGACGGGCGCTCGATGCGGGTCAGCGCACAGGTCGAACAGTACAACTTCTCCGCGCACGCGGATCGGGAGGGGCTGCTCGAGTTCCTCGCTCCCTACGCCGACGCCCGGGTCCTCGTAAACCACGGCGATCATTGTGAACGATTCGCGGAAGCACTCCGAGGGGAAGGGTTCGCGGCGGAAGCTCCCTCGCTCGGCGAGGAGCTGTCGCTCTGAGGGTCCCTGCGCCTTGATAGAACTGCGGGTCGGAACACCCGTATGGAGGGTTTCACTCCGACCGCTCGAGGTGACCGTCGATGACCCGAGTCCTGATCTGCTACGGCACGAGCGAGGGACAGACCGAGGCGATCGCCGAGCGGATGGGCGACGTCGTCGGCAGCGAGGGTCACGAGGTAACCCTCACACACCTGAAACACCCGCCCGACGGGCTCGATCCCGGCGCCTACGACGGGATCGTCGTCGGCGCGTCGATCCACGGCGGCTCCCACCAGCGCTACGTGGGCTCGTTCGTTCGGGATCACCTCGAGACCCTGAATCGGCGGCCGTCGGCGTTCTTTTCGGTTAGTCTCACGGCGGCCCACGACGATCCCAGCGAGCGCGCGCCCGCCGCGGAGCTCCTCGAGGCATTCCTCGACGAAACCGGGTGGAACCCCGACGGAACGCTGGCGGTCGCGGGCGCGCTCAAGTACAGCGAGTACGGCCGGCTCAAACGCTTCGTCATGCGCTGGATCGCGGGCCGGGCCAGCGGCGACACCGACACCGCCCGGGACTACGAGTACACCGACTGGGACGACGTCGAGTCGTTCGCTCAAGAGTTCACGACCCTGCTCCGGGCCGACGCCTGAGACGGCTTCTCGTGACCGGTTACCGGCGCGCTCCCCGTGTTCCTTCGGCTGTATCAAGACGACGATCAGCGGGCGTATGGCTGGCCCGTAGACGGAGTCGTAGCGGGCGGCATCTGGATTAGTAGGCCGAAGCGTAATACCCCTCCTTCGCCATACTTTTTGTAATGGTTGGGGTCTGCGGTGCGTTCGGAAGAGAGAGACCGGATATCGAGTCGATGGCCGAGTGGATCGGTCGAGGTGACGTCGGCAAAGCGGGGAGACACGACGGCGACGGGCTGACCTGCCTCGCGGCGACACACCGACAGACCCCACAGCCGGTTCGGGTTCCGGAGCGAGACGCGACGCTGCTGGTCTCCGGAACCGTCTACAGCCGTCTCGGTGACGGCTCGCAGCGGAGACGGCCTGTGGGCGTCTCGACGCCGGAGTTCTGTGCACGCGAGTACGCCGCCGACGGGCTCGAGGCGCTGACCGAACTCAACGGCGAGTTCGTCGCGGTCGTCCTCGAGCGCGCGAACCGGCGGCTGCGGCTCGTGACGGACCTCCTCGGCAGTCGGCCGCTGTACTACCACTCGAGCGGCGACTGCCTGCTGTTCTCGACGGCCGTCCAGTCGCTGGTCGACCACCCCGACGTTCCGGCCGCGTTCGATCCCCCCGGACTGGTCGAGTACCTCGCTCACAAGCAGGTCCGAGGGACGCAGACGCTCTACGAGGGCGTCGCGCAGCTGCCACCCGCCTCGATCACGACGGTCGAACTCGGGGACGAACACTCGATCGCACACGACCGCTACTGGTACCCGACTCCACAGCCGACGTCGCTGTCCGCCGATCGGTTCGTCGATCGGTTTCTCGACCGCTTCGCCGCCGCCGTCGACGACCGGGTTCGGTCCGAACGAACCCACGGCCTGTTGCTTTCGGGCGGCAGCGACTCCCGGCTCCTCGCTGCGACGGTCGATCCCGACCGGACGTACGGTTTCACTACCGGCTCGACGACGTCGGGTGACGAGTCGTCCATCGCGGCCCGCGTCGCCCGAACCATCGACGTTCCGTTCACGCGACTCGAACTCGATCCGGACCGAACCCCGGCGCTGCTCGAGGCGTACGGCCGACACGGCAACGGGATCGGCTGGTTCAACGAGGCGCGAACCCTCGCGGTCGCCGACGAGATCCGCGAGGACGTCGACACCCTCGTCTCCGGGCTGTACGCCGACGTCTTCTTCAAGGGATGGACGCTTCCCGACCGCCAGCTCTCGACGCCGCTGGGCGACATCACGCTCCCGGTCGGACGGGCCGCCGAGGATCGACGGCAGTTTCTGGAGACGCGGTCGAAGGCGACTCCGGCGTACGTCGACACCGACGCGGTCCCGTCCGCCCGCCGGGTGCTCGAGCGATCTCTGACGGACACCACCGAGGGCGTCCGCGACCACGGCGTCGACTACCCGTCGATGGCGGAGCTCGGACGAGTCGACTTCTGGTACCCCCTGACCAACGAGAGCTCCTTCGACCGGTACGCCGACGTTCAGGTGCTGCCGACGGTCTACCCGTTTCTCGACCGCCGGCTGATCGAGCTCTCGCTCGAGCTTCCCCGATCCGACGCGGTGCGACGGAACGTCGTCAACCGCGCGGTGTCGCGGCTCGCACCCGACCTCGCGGCGATCCCGCACAACGAGAGCGGCGTCTCGCTCTCCCGGCCGCAGGCGCTGCACTGGGTCGGCCAGCTCTACCGCGAGCGCGTCGGCGACTCGAGCGACGGGACGAACGCGGCCGCGTTGCGAGAGGACTGGCTCCCGACGTTCGTCCGCGAGCACGAATCGACGATCCGGGCGCTTCCCGGTATCGAGTACGAGGAGTTTTGTCGCCTCTGCCGGGAGCACCGCCGCGGGGCGAACCACACCGGGTCGATCAGCGGACTGGTGAGCGTGCTGGCGATGCCGGCAACGGGAACGATCGTCGACGCCGGATCCGGGACCGATGCGGTGCCGGACCGGAGCTCGAGCCGTTCCGGTAACGCCCCGAGTACGGGAACCGGTACCGGCTTCCGGACCTGAAACGCCTTTTGCGTCGGTCGCCGTCCCAACGACGATGGCACACGATACTGACACCGATCTCGAGGCCCTCGAGCTGAGCGAAACGGAGGAGGCGGCTCTGCACGAGCTCCAGCTCGGCATCGAGTACGTCCATCGGGCCTACGGGAACCTGCTCCAGTTCCACCACGAGCTCGGCCACGCCATGGACCGAATCGGCGACGCCGAAGACCAGCTTCGGGAGGCCGGCCACGAGGAGTTGGCCGACCGCCTGCGCGACGATCATCTTCCGGCGGGCGCGATTAGCGACCGGTGGACCTACGAACTGGTCGAGGAGTTCTCGGACGGCTTCCTCGAGGACGCCGACGCCTTCGAGGACGAGGTTCGAGAGGAACTGGCGGACGGGATCGGTCACGTCACCGAACGCCGCCAGCAGCGCCGGATCCGCGAGCGCGCTCGGCGGGAGTGACGACCGACGACTGCTAACTGTTTTCGAACCCCGCTCCGTAGACGAACCCATGACCGATCGGTACGACGCTATCGTTCTCGGGGTGGGCGGAATCGGGAGCGCCGCGACCGCCCACCTGGCGACGCGAGGCGCCGACGTCCTCGGCCTCGAGCGCTACGACGTCCCCCACGACTACGGCTCCTCGCACGGCCGTTCCAGAATGTTCAGGCTCGCCTACGCCGAGGACCCGGCCTACGTCCCGCTCGCGAAGCGAGCCGCCGACCTGTGGGACGACCTCGAGGATTCGACCGACCGGCGACTGTTCTACCGCACGGGATCGGTCGATGCCGGGCCCGCCGACGGCGAGCTGGTCGCGGGCTCGAGACGCTCCTGTGCGGAACACGACCTCGAGTACGAGGGCCTGTCGAGTAGCGAGCTGACCGAGCGCTACCCCGGTTACCAGCTCCCGGCGGGGTACGACGCGATCTACCAGCCCGACGGGGGGTTCCTCGAGCCAGAGGCCTGCACCGTCGCCCACGTCGAGCGCGCCCACCGAGCGGGGGCGACGATCCGGGCCCGAGAGCGGGTCGTCGACTGGCGCCCGACGAGCGACGGCGTCCGCGTCGAGACTGACCACGACGGCTACGAGGCCGACCGCCTCGTCGTCACCGCCGGCGCGTGGGCGGGGCGTTTCGTCGATGCCCTCGAGTCGGTGCTGGTCCCCGAGCGACAGGTGCTCGCGTGGTTCCAGCCGACCGAGCCCGACTCCTTCGACCGCGAGCGGTTCCCGGTCTGGAACCTCGAGGTCCCGGAGGGCCGGTACTACGGGTTCCCGGTCCACGACGTTCCCGGGTTCAAGCTCGGCCGGTACAACCACCGCGAGGAGGCCGTTGACCCCGACGCCTTCGAGCGCGAGCCGACCCAGACCGACGAGCGGCTCCTCCGGGAGTTCGCCGAACGGTACTTCCCCGACGGCGCCGGACCGACGATGGGACTCCAGACCTGCCTCTTTACCAACACGCCCGACGACGACTTTGTCCTCGATACGCTTCCCGGGAGCTCGCAGGTCGTCGTCGGCGCCGGCTTCTCCGGCCACGGGTTCAAGTTCGCCAGCGTCATCGGCGAGATCCTCGCCGATCTGGCCCTCGAGGGAGAGACCGACCACCCGATCGAGTCGTTCGCGATCGACAGGTTCTGACGGGGCTCCCAAAGCCCCTCGAGTCATCGCGGACCGCCCGCGGTTGAAGCCGCCGGAACCACGCTTATCCGTTCGTTCGTGTGACCGTCACTATGGGCAGAGAGAGCACGCGGCGTTCCGCAGCCGGAATCGTACGGGGGATCAGAGACGGCGAGCTGTCCCCCGTCGAGGTCGTCGACGACCACCTCGAGCGAATCCGCGAGCGAAACGACCGGACGAACGCGTTCGTCACCGTCGCCGAGGAGTCCGCCCGGGAGGCGGCCCGCGAGGCCGAGCGCGCGCTCGAGGACGGCGAGTCGCCAGGGCCGCTCCACGGCGTCCCCGTCGCCGTCAAGGACATCGACGACGTCGCGGGGATCGAGACCACCCACGGATCGCGGCTCCGCGCCGAGCGCGTCGCCGACGCCGACACGGCGTACGTCGCCCGTCTGAAGGCCGCGGGCGCGATCGTCGTCGGCAAGACCAACACGCCCGAGTTCGGTGTCGGGACGACGACCGACAACCGCGTCGTCGGCCCGACGAGCACGCCCTTCGACCTCGAGCGCACCGCCGGCGGCTCCTCGGGCGGGGCGGGGGCGGCGCTGGCCGACCGGCTCGTCCCGCTCGCGCCGGGCTCGGACACCGGGGGTTCGATCCGTATCCCGGCCAGCGCCTGCGGCGTCTACGGGCACAAACCCACGTACGGGCTGGTGCCGAACGTCGATCGTCCCAACGCCTTCGCGAGCCACACGCCGTTCTACCACGTCGGTCCGATGACCCGCACCGTCGAGGACGCCGCGCGCTCGCTCTCGACGATGGCGGGACCCCATCGCGACGACCCTCACTCCGTGCCCGCGACCGACGACTACCTCGCCGCGGTCGATCAGCCGATCGACGACCTGCGGATCGCCTACAGCCCAGACCTGGGGATCTACCCGCTCGAGCCCGCGGTCCGGGAGACGATCGACGACGCCGTCGGCGCCCTCGAGCGGGCGGGCGCGACCGTCGACGAGGTCGACCCGGAGTTCGGCCACGACCGCGCGGAGATCCTCGAGGCGTTCTACGCGATGGCGACCGTTCGCTGGCAGGCGGGCCTCGACGCCCTCGAGGCCCAGGGGTTCGATCCGCGCGGCGAGGACCGCGACCGACTGTACGATGGCTTCGTCGAGACCGTCCTGGACGCCGAACCCCCGACGGTCCGAGAGCTCGAGCGAGCCGACGTCGTCCGCTCGCGGATCTTCGACGGCCTGCAGGAGCGCTTCGAGGAGTACGACCTGATCGCGTCGGCGACGCTGGCTACGATCCCGTTTCCCCACGGCGAGCCCCCCGAAACGATCGACGGCGTCGATATCGGCCCGCGACGGGGCTGGGTGCTCACCCAGCCGTACAACCTCACCGGCCACCCCGCAGCCTCGGTCCCCGCGGGGTTCGTCGACGGGCTGCCCGTCGGCATGCAACTCGCCGGGGAGCGCTTTGGCGATGCCGACGTCCTCGCGGCCAGCGCCGCCCTCGAGCGACGGCGGCCGTGGCGCGATCGGTACCCGACGTAAGCGCCTGGGATCGTCGACGACGGCCTACAGCTCGTCGATGATCTCGTCCGCGAACCGCTCGAACGCCCGCTGGCGGTCCTCGCTTTGCAGCCCGATGATCGCGTGGTCCAGGCCGTAGGACTCGAGCCGGCGGAAGTAGTCGCGGTACCACTCGACGCCGGCCCGGTAGCCCAGATGCAGGGGTTCGGGGTCGGCGGTCGGATCGTCCGTGAGTTCGACTCGAATCGCGATCACGAACGGCTTCTCGTCGGCAGCTTCGCGCCACTGTGCGATGTAACTCTCGAGCGTCGACTCCGGGAGGTGATAGAACAGCCAGCCGTCGCCGTGCTCGGCGATCCAGTCGTCCGACTGCCGGGAGTTTCCGGTCGGCAGCAGGGGGATCGTTCCGCTGACCGGTTTCGGCACGACGTCGAGGTCGCCCTCGAGGCGACCCCACCGGCCCTCGAGGGTGGGGTAGTCCTCCCGCCAGACCGTCCGCAGGGCCTCGACCCCCTCGCGGAACAGTTCGCCTCGATTTTCGCGGTCGACCCCGAAGGCAGGGTACTCCGGGTCCCGGTCGCCGGAGGCGACCCCCATCACGAGGCGGCCGTCCGAGAGGCGATCGACCGTCGCGGCCGACTTCGCGACGTGCAACGGGTGGCGAAGCGGAAGGACGACGCTCGAGGTCCCCAGCGCGACCTCGTCGGTGTGGGCCGCGACGTGGGAGAGCCACGGCCAGGTGTCGAACGTCTGACCCGCATCGCCGAACTTCGGCCAGAACGTGGGGACGTCCCGCGCCCAGAGCCCGTCGAACCCCAGCTCCTCGGCGAGGACCGCGAGTTCGATTTCGGCCTCGTGGTCGGGCGTCGAGCGGTTCGCCCCGGTCAGGGGAAAGCCCGCGCCGAAGGTCAGTCCGTCGTGATCGAACAGCCGTCGGTAGCCCGCGTTCGCGTGATCGGAGGGCATTCGCTCGAGCTATCGGCCGCGTTCACAAGACGCTGTTCGTTCTCGAATCCAAGTATCGGACTCAGCGACGGGAACTGGAGCTGACGTATTCCAGCCCCGGACAGCCGTCGAGGTACCACAGCGCGATCGCCGCCCCGAACAGGACCCACTCGAACAGGAAGACGGTCACGGGGTTCGTGAACGGCCCCACGAGCAGTTCGACGACCGTGGGCGGTTCGAACAGCCGCTCGCCGTACCGGAACGTCGGCTGCTCGAGCAGCGGCCAGACCAGAAACTCCGTCTCGAACGGATACCCGAGAAACGCCCGGGGCGGGATATCGGCCAGGAGATGCGAGAGGTGTGCGACGACGAACGCGGTGGCCGTCTCGACTCGCTCGAGGGCGAACCCGACGGCGTAGACGACGAGGATCAGCGCTGCGGCGAACAGCAACGAGTGGGCGAGCGAGCGGCCGCTCGGCAGGATTCCAAACCACCACGCCAGCGGCTTGTCGATCAGGTCGGCGAACTGCGAGCCAACGAAGACCGCGAGGGCGGGTTCGGCTCGCGGTGGCCGTCCGAACCGGCCGCGGGCGTACAGCGAGTACACGAGGTAGGCCACGCCGAGGTGTCCCCAGGGCCACATGGCCGGCCGTAGCCGTCCGCGGCGTGTAGTTACGGCGTCCGTAACCCTGGAACGGGGCTGCGCGTCGGCAGGTAGACGTCACCTGAACCTAGACGCGTGACTCTCGGTCGGCACAAAGATAGAGAGAGAAGGATCGACGTCCCGCGTTGGGATCAGTCGTCGGCGGTCGCGGCGCCGCTGTCCTCGGCCTGGTCGCGGGTCCAGGAGAGCTTGCCGCCGGCCGCGAGGATCGAGCGCTCGCGCTCGGAGGCGTCGAGCGTCGCGGTGAACTCCTCGCCGTTGACGCGGACGGTGAACTCCTCCTGACCGCTCGTGACGGCCTCGTAGACGTCGTCGACGATCTCGATCTCGTCGCCCTGGTCGATCGAGTCGTAGGTGTCCTCGTCGATCGTCAGCGGGACGATCCCGAAGTTAAAGAGGTTCGCGCGGTGGATCCGGGCGAAGCTCTGTGCGAGGACGCCCTCGATGCCCAGATACATCGGGCAGAGCGCGGCGTGCTCTCGCGAGGAGCCCTGGCCGTAGTTCTCGCCGGCGACGAGGAAGCCGCCGTCGGCCTCGAGCGCGCGGTCGGCGAACGTGTCGTCGACACGCGAGAGGGTGAACTCGGAGAGCTTGGGGACGTTCGACCGGTACATCAGGATGTCCTGGGTCGCAGGGATGATGTGGTCGGTCGTGATGTTGTCCTCCATCTTGAGCAGCGCCTCGCCGGAGATCTCGGAGCCGAGCTCGTCGCGGATCGGGACGTCGCCGATGTTCGGGCCCTTGATGAGCTCGTCGTCGACGGCCTCGTCGGGGGCGATGAGGTCCGTCTTGGAACCGTCGTACTCGTCGGGGAGCTCGACGCCGGGAGCCTCGACGTCGTCGAGGTTCCGCGGATCGGTGATCTCGCCCTTGAGCGCCGCGGCGGCGGCGACCTCCGGCGAGCAGAGGTAGACGTTGTCGTCCTCGATACCCGAGCGACCCTCGAAGTTGCGGTTGAAGGTCCGCAGCGAGACGGAATCGGAGGCGGGCACGTGACCGATGCCGATACACGCACCGCAGGTGGCCTCGGAGAAGTTGACGCCGGCGGCCATCATCTCCGCGACCCAGCCCTCGCGGGCGAGCATCTCGGAGGCCTGCTTGGAACCGGGGGCGACGATCGTCTCGGTCTCCATCGAGGTTTCACGACCCTCGAGCATCTTGGCGACGGGGAGGATGTCCTCGTAGCCGCCGTTCGTACAGGAGCCGACGATGACCTGCTCGACGGACTCGCCCTCGACCTCGCTGACGGGGACGACGTTGTCCGGCATCGAGGGCGTTGAGATCAGCGGCTCGAGGTCCGAGAGATCGACGACGATCTCGTCGTCGTACTCGGCGTCGTCGTCGGGCTGGATCTCCTCGTATTCGTCGCCGCGGCCGACGCGCTCGAGGTAGTCCTCGGTCTGCTCGTCGGTCGGGAAGATCGACGTCGTCGCGCCGAGTTCGGTGCCCATGTTCGTGATCGTCATCCGCTCAGGGGCGGTGAGCGTCTCGACGCCGGGGCCGGTGTACTCGAGGATCTTGCCGACGCCGCCCTTGACGCTCAGGCGTCGCAGCATCTCGAGGATGATGTCTTTCGCCGTGGCCCACTCGGGGAGCTCGCCCTCGAGTCGGACGTTGACGACTTCCGGCATCTCGATGTAGTAGGGCGCGCCGCCCATCGCGACGGTGACGTCGATCCCGCCGGCGCCGATGGCGAGTTCGCCGAGGCCGCCGGGGGTCGGCGTGTGGGAGTCCGAGCCGAGCAGCGTCTTGCCGGGCGCGGCGAAGTTCTCGCGGTGGACGTTGTGGCAGATACCGTTACCGGGGCGAGAGAAGTGGGCCCCGTAGGTGCCGGCTGCAGAACGCAGGAAGCGGTGGTCGTCGGTGTTCTTGAAGTCGAACTGGTAGGTCTGGTGGTCGCAGTACTGGGCGGCAATTTCGGTCTGGACCTCGTCCAGTCCCATCGCCTCGAACTGGAGCCAGACCATCGTTCCGGTCGTGTCCTGGGTAAGTACCTGGTCGATCTCGATCCCGATCTCCTCGCCGGTCTCGAGCTCGCCCTCGACGAGGTGATCGTCGAGAATCTTTTCGGTGAGAGTCTGTCCCATAGCATCCGGATTTCGGCTTCCTGGCTTGATAAATCCAGCGTGTTTCTATCGGGAACGACCGTGTCATTTCCGGGCATTCGACGGGGTTTCGCGTAAGTATTGCCACGGCGGTGACCGTTCGTACACTCGCGCGCAGCCGGCCGACGCTGCTTCCTCGAGGGTGTCCCGTAACGCCCTGCCACGGCCGATCCGAACGGATACCCTTTTTTCAACTCCGGAGCGTATCGACGCTATGTTCCGCTCCGGCGCCTTCGTCGCGGAGTACGTCTCCCCGACGAGCGACGACCAGATCCAGCCCAACGGCGTCGACCTCACCCTCGACGTCGTCTTCGAACAGCTCGAGCCCGGTCGGATCGGCCGGGACGGCAAGCAGATCGGCGACCGGGTGGCCCGCCCGCTCGAGGAGTTAGAGCAGAAGGCGCCGGACACCTACTACCTGCCCGAGGGCGCCTACGTCGCCCGCTACGGTGAACGCATCGAGATCCCCGAGGGGCACGTCGGCTTCGTCTACCCGCGCTCGTCGCTGATGCGCAACTCCTGTATGCTGAACACCGCGGTGTGGGACGCCGGCTACGAGGGCCGGGGCGAGGGGCTGTTACAGGTCCACCACGACATCGAGATCGCCCGCGGCGCCCGCATCGCCCAGCTGGTGTTCGCCGAGGCCAACCACGAGGGCGCCTACGACGGCAGCTACCAGGGCGAGAACCTCGAGTAGCCGCCGGGCTGCCGGCAGGGGATTGACGGCCGTCCGCGACGACCGTTCGCACATGACTGACGCGGAAACGGAACGACCCTCGCTCGTCGGCATCAATCACGTCGCACTAGAGGTCGGCGACATCGACGACGCGCTCGAGTTCTACGAGGATCTGTTCGCGTTCGAACTGCGGAGTCGATCCGACTCGAAGGCCTTCCTCGATATGGGCGATCAGTTCATCGCGCTCGCCGAGAGCGACGATACCGACCGGGACGGCCAGCGTCACTTCGGGCTCGTCGTGGACGACACCGACGCCGCTCAGCGGCGGCTCGAGGACTGCAGCGTCGAGCGCCTCGACGTCCCCGGCCTCGAGTTTCACGATCCCTGGGGGAACCGGGTCCAGCTCGTCGGGTATTCCGAGATTCAGTTCACGAAAGCCGACCACGTCCTCGAGGGGATGGGTCTCGACGAACTCGAGAAGACCGACGGGGCGATCGCGGAGCTCGAGGAGAAGGGACTCGCACCGGAGCGGTCGGACTGAGAACAGGTTCTACGGCCGACAGAACGAAGGCGACCGGCGACGAACTCGAACGCGATGTCCGGGACGGAGCCGTGCGAACGGTGCGGATCGCAGCGTCCTCGAGCGGCGGCTCGCTGTCCCGACTGTGGACACGAGCGGACGAGCCGATGGCGGTACGTCGGCTGGCTCGTCCTCGGAATCGCCGTCCCCGTCCTCGCCCTCGCGACGGCCCTGCTCGGCTATCTCGCCCTGTTCTCGCTCCAGCAGGGGACGATCGGAGCGGCCGGCCCCGCGATCGCCCTCTGGATTGGGATCTGGGTCGGCGCCGCGCTCACCGTCGTGATCGTCTACGATCGGAGCGCGGAGACCCGAACCCCGACGGGGTCGCCGGACCGCTGAGATGATGGCGACCACCCACGTCTTCGCCGGACTCGCACTCGTCGCCCCGGTCGCCGCCGCCGTTCCGACGCTCTCGAGCCCGCTTGCCGTCGGTGCGATCGTCGGCGGGCTCGCACCCGATCTCGATCTCGTCCTCGAACACCGGCGGAGTCTGCACTTCCCGGTCGCCGGGCTGCCCGTCGCCGCGCTCGCGGTCGGCGCTGCGGTGCTGGTCCCCTCGAGCCCCGTCGTCGGGGTCGCCGCTGCAGTCGTCGCCGCCTGGCTCCACGCCGCGAGCGATGTCCTCGGCGACGGGCCGGAGATGGACCCCTGGACCGACGTCGGCGACCGCGCGGTCTACGACCACGTCCGGGGTCGGTGGCTACGCCCGCGGCGGTGGATCCGCTACGACGGCGCGCCGGAGGACGGCGTCCTCGCTCTCGCGCTCGCGGCACCAGTGCTGCTCGTCTTCGAGGGGTGGATCGTCTCGGCCGTCGTGGGCTGTCTCGCAGTCTCGTTCGCCTACGTCCTGGTTCGGCGACGGCTGGTCGCGTGGCTTCCTGACTGGCTCGAGTGAGCGCGGGAAGTCGGAACGCTGATACCACCGCTCGCGAACCCATTCCGTATGGTCGATACGTTTCTCGCCCAGACGACTCATCTCGTCTTCGCCTCGCTCTGGGCCGGTAGCGTCTTCTACGTCGCGTTCGTCGTCCTCCCGCTGGCTCGAGACGGCGCGTTCAACTCGACGAAACCCCTCGAAACGATCTCGAGCAAACTGACATCGATCTCGCGCGTGAGCGCGCTCGTCCTGCTGCTCAGCGGCGGTCATCTCGCGGGAACCCGCTACACCGCCGAGGGACTGTTCAACACGATCAACGGGCAGTTGGTGCTCGCGATGGTCGCCCTCTGGCTCGTCCTCGCGGGGCTCGTCGAGGTGGGCGCGAAACGGTTCGAGTCGGGCCTCAACGGAAAGAAGCTCCGCGAACCCGCCGCGAACGCCCTGCCGCTGTACCGAGCGGGAGCGGTCGTCGCCGTCCTCCTCCTGGTTGTCGCCGGGGCGATCACGACCAACGTCGCCGCGGTCGTGTCGTAGACGTGTAATTCCTTCCTAGATATATTTGTAAAGAAGATTGTTACGAAAGATACTTAGTTAGCTACTGAGAGGTATGTGTATGATGTTCAGGGGCAAAGGGATGGCCCTGTCGCTGCTCGCGGTGGGGACCGCCGCGGCCGCCGGGTACGTCCTTCAGAACGATCGTTCGCCGACCGAAACGGGACGCTCGAAGGCGAACCTCGGCGCCAGGGTCGTCGACGAGGTTCCCGCAGGTGCGACCGTTATCGACGCATCGGCCCGCCGACTCGCGGAGATTCCGGGCGCCCGACGGGCGCTCGAGCGCGCGGTGCGCAACGACGCCCGAGAGGAGTGGGAACACGTCACCCTCGAGCGCGACGGCGCCTGGTCGGTCGTCGACACGATCCGGGACTCGCTACCGTACTACGAGGCCGATCGGGGCGAGTACAACGGCGTCTACGTCGAACACCAGGGCCGGATCGTCGTGCTCGACGCGATCGGCTGGGCTCGCCTCGAGCAACCGATCCACTGACGGCGACGATCGGCTTCGCTGCAGCCGCGGCGACTTCTGCTTCGCGTTTCGTTCTCGAGCGGCGCCTCCGCCACGAATCACAACCACTACCTCGCGGCCCCGCCCATCCGGACGCATGCAACTGGGCGTTATCGGACTCGGACGCATGGGACAGATCGTCGTCGATCGGGTGCTCGAGGCGGGCCACGAGGTCGTCGCCTTCGACCTCGATCCGGCAGCCGTCGCCACCGCGGCCGACGCTGGTGCGGAGCCGGCCGACTCCGTATCGGACCTGGCGGACCGACTCGGCGAGGAGAAACGGATCTGGCTGATGGTCCCCGCGGGCGAAGCCGTCGACGCGACCCTCGACGATCTCGATTCCCACCTCGACGGCGACGACGTCGTCGTCGACGGCGGCAACTCCTACTTCGAGGACTCCGTGCGCCGGGCCGAGGCCTGCTCGGCGGCGTACCTCGACTGCGGCACCTCCGGGGGTCCCGCGGGTGCGGAACTCGGCTTCTCGCTGATGGTCGGCGGCCCGCAGTGGGCCTACGACGAACTCATCCCGGTCTTCGACGCCGTCGCGACCGGTCCCGACGGCCACGGTCGGATGGGGCCTGCGGGATCGGGCCACTACGTCAAGATGGTCCACAACGGCGTCGAGTACGCGCTGATGCAGACCTACGGCGAGGGGTTCGAGCTGCTCCACGAGGGTCGGTACGACCTCGACCTCGAGAACGTGGCCTCGGTCTGGAACAACGGCGCCGTGATCCGTTCGTGGCTGCTCGAGCTCTGCGAGGAGGCGTTCCGCGAGGAGGGGACCGACCTGGGGACCGTCGCCGACCGCATCGAGGGCGGCTCGACGGGCACCTGGACCGTTCAGGAAGCCCTCGAGCAGGAGGTGCCGCTGCCGCTGATCTACACCGCCCTCTCCGAGCGGTTCGGCTCGCGGGCCGACGAGGGTCGATTCTCGAGGCGGCTGGCGAGTCGGCTTCGATACGGCTTCGGCCGCCACGACGTTCCCCGCCGAACGTGAGGCCGTTTCGGAGGGCTGTGCGATCGGTCCGCCGAGAGAACACTCATTTTCACCGTTAGCTACGCGCTGAAATATTGGGTCATTTTCTTTACTCCCGGTCCGCTCACCGTTAGTAGTGACCTCTCACCGACCGACGACGAGCGTGGCCGCGACGGAGGATCGACGAACGAGTACGGCGGTTGTCGAGCTGGTCGCTCGCGTCGACGAGGTCGATCCGATCGCGCTCGAGCCCCTCTACGACGCGATCGACCCCGACACGCTGGATTCGATCTCCGATCCGAGCTCCGGGTTCCGGTCGCTGTCGTTCCGGTACGCCGGCTGGCTGGTTACCGTCGACTCCCGCGAGGGCGGGCTCGAGATCGCGCTGTCGGAACCCGCGTCGCCCGACGGCGCGGTTACCGACGTCCCCGACGCCGAATCGTCGCTGTAAGCAGTAAAAAAGAGCAACCGTTATACGATCGGTATCGCTATCTGTAGACACGAGGGCGCGTAGCTCAGTGGACAGAGTTCTTGGTTCCGGACCAAGATGTCGCGGGTTCAAATCCCGTCGCGCCCGCTGTTCTGTGCGAGCGACAGTGAGCACGAACAGCGAACCGCGCGGGATTTGAAGTAGAGAACGGCGAGCGAAGCGAGCCGTTCGCGTAGTTCAAATTCCCGTCGCGCCCGCTCGGCTCGTTTCACTCGCCTCGCGAGCGCGACGTAGCTCGCGAACGCGTTGCGTTCGCTCACTCCCGTCGCGCCCGCTGTTTTATCGACGGTTCTCGAGCATCGTTCCGTCCTCGAGCGCCGACCCGTCGAACTCCGGGCGAAGCTTCAGAACCGTCGGTCCGATGGTTCCGACGTATGACTGACGACGAGAAAACCGAGGAGATACCCGAGGACGGATCGCGACAGGACGAAACTGACCCCGACGCGGAATCCGACGAGGACGACGCGGACGACGCGTAGCCCGACCGAGACAGCGTCCGTTTTCGCCGCTCCCTCGAGCCGAGAGCCACAGCTACTATACCCACCGGTGGGTAGCCGTCCCCATGCCCGAACGCGAGTGGTGGAGGGAGGCGATCGTCTACCAGATCTACCCGCGCAGCTTCAACGACAGCGACGGCGACGGCGTCGGCGACATCCCCGGGATCGTCGAGAAGGTCGACTACCTCGAGGACCTCGGCGTCGACGGCGTCTGGCTCAACCCCGTCTACGAGTCGCCGATGGAAGACAACGGCTACGACATCGCGGACTACCGGGCGATCCACCCCCGCTTCGGGACGATGGCCGACTGGGAGCGCCTGCTCGAGGAACTCCACTCACGGGGCATGCGCCTGATCATGGACTTGGTCGTCAACCACACCTCCGAGGAACACGAGTGGTTCGTCCGCTCGCGGGCCGGCGATCCGGCGTACCGGAACCACTACGTCTGGCGGGAAGGCGAGCCCGACGGCCCGGCGCCGAACAACTGGGAGTCGTTCTTCCGGGGGTCGGCCTGGCGCTACGACGACGAGCGCGAGGCGTACGTTTTGCACCTCTACGACGAGAGCCAGCCGGATCTGAACTGGGAGAACCCCGACGTTCGTGCGGACGTCTTCGAGATGATGCGCTGGTGGCTCGAGAAGGGGATCGACGGCTTCCGGATGGACGTCATCAACCTCATCTCGAAATCCGACGGATTGCCCGACGGCGATCCCGAGACCGAGGGCCTTCCGGTCGGCGCCGAACACTACGTCAACGGGCCGAACCTCGAGGCTCACCTGGAGGAGATGTACGAGGAGGCCCTGGCAGACTACGACGCGATGACCGTCGGCGAGACGGTCGGGATGGAGGCCGAGGAGGCCTCGGCGTACATCGGCGACGATCGGGCGCTCAACATGGCGATCCACTTCGAGCACATGAACGTCGACCGCGGCGATGGCGGGAAGTACGATCCTGTCGACCTCGACCTGCTCGAGTTCAAGGAGATCGTCACCCGCTGGCAGGAGGCGCTGGCCGACGAAGGGTGGAACTGCCTGTACTTCAGCAACCACGACCAGCCCCGGACCGTCTCCCGATTCGGCGACGACGGCGAGTACCGCGAGGAGTCCGCCAAGATGCTTGCGACGGTGCTGTGTACCCTCCGGGGGACGCCGTTTCTCTACCAGGGCCAGGAGATCGGGATGACGAACACGAGCTTCGAGGATCCAGCCGATGTCGAGGACGTCTGGGCGCAGAACTTCCTCGAGGAGGCCCTCGAGGGCGACCGGTACGACTCCTTCGAGGACGTCCGTCCGGTGCTCGAGGAGTGCTCCCGGGACAACGCCCGGACCCCGATGCAGTGGTCCGACGACGATTGCGCCGGCTTCACCGACGGCCAGCCCTGGCTCGGCGTCACCGACAACTACGACGAGATCAACGTCGAAGCCGCCCGCGCGGACACCGACTCGATCTGGCACTACTACCGCGAGCTGTTCGCCCTCCGCGAGGAGTACGAGACGCTCGTCTATGGCGAGTACGAACTCCTGTGTACCGACCATCCCGAGGTGTTCGCCTACGAGCGCAGCCTCGAGGACGAGCGGCTGCTCGTCGTCTGTAACTTCTTCGACGAGCGATCGGCGATCGAACTCGGCCTCGAGGGCGAGGTCGCGAACCGGCTGCTCGGCAACTACGAGGAAGAACCGTCGTTCAGCGGGACGCTCGAGCTGCGACCGTACGAGGCCGCCGTCTACCGACTCTCGTAGCCCCGTTTTGCGGCCGCCGTCGGCTCAGATCGCGCCCGACGGATCGCCCGGACCGCGCGCTCGCCGACGTGTTTCGCGTCCTCGAGCGAGAGGTCCCGGTGGATCGGCAGACAGACGTGCCGGCTCATCGCCGCGGTTCCCACGGGTGCGACCCCGTCGGTGTCGTAGCGGTCGGTGACGAACGGCTGGCGGTGCAGCGGGGGATCGTACGCCCAGTCGATCGTGATCCCCTCGGCCTCGAGGCGGTCCCGAACGCGGGTCCGGTCGCAGCCGGGCTCGAGCGCGACGGGGTAGCGCCAGTAGCTCGAGCGGACGGCCGACGGCGGCGAGATCGGCTCGGCGATCCCCTGCTCGGCGAGTTCCGACAGTCGATCGTCGTAGATCCGGGCGAGTTCGTTTCGGTAGGCGACGAACGCCTCGACGCGCTCGAGCTGGCTCCGGCCGAGGACGGCCGCGAACTCGGAGAGGCGGTAGTTGCTTCCGAGACGGGTGAACCGAGAGTCGCCGCTTTCGGGGTCGAGCCCCCGGTTGCGGATCGCCGCCACCCGTCGTGCGAGGGCCTCGTCGTCGGTCAGGACCATCCCGCCCTCCCCGGTGGTCAACACCTTGGTCGCGTAGAACGAGAAGCAGGCGGCGTGGCCGACGCTGCCGGCCGGCTGCCCGTCGATCGTCGCGCCGTGGGCGTGCGAGCAGTCCTCGATCAGGACGGCGTCGTGAGCCTCGCAGAGGGCCCGGAGCTCGGCCGTCCGTTCGCAGACGTTGCCCGCGAAGTGGACGGCGACCACGGCCGCGGTGTCGTCGCCGATCAGCTCGGCGACCGACTCGAGCGAGATGTTGTGATCGTCGGGCTCGATATCGGCGAACCGGAGCTCGTAACCGGCGGTCAGCACCGACGAGGCGTTCGCGGCGAACGTCTGGACCGGGACGATCACCTCCCCGCCGCGACCCTCGAGCGCGCGAAAGACCGTCTCGAGGGCCGACGTACACGAGTTGGTCACGATCCCGCGCTCGCGGCCGACGTAGTCGGCGAACTCCCGCTCGAACGCGTCGCAGTGCTCGCCCATCGTCAGCCGCGCGTCGCCGTCGAGCATCCGTTCGAACTCGGCCAGCACTCGCTCTTTGCCCGGAAACGAGCCGCCCGTCGCGATCGGGTACTCGTCCGTCACGGCCGACCACCCGGTCGGTTCGTCCTCGCGTTCGATCCCCACCGTTCGTCCGTCCACCCGACTGAGCGCATAATCGCCGGTGACACTCTCGACGGCATAAGTATGGGCCGGAGAACCGTCCCTAGACGGCGCTTTCTCGATCTTCTCGAGGTCGACTCCCCGGATAGCGATAGTATTGCGCCGATCGACAAACGCGGCCGTCGCGGTACGAACACCCTACCGATCCCGTCTCAGACCGATTCGCACAGCGCCCAGACGTCGTTGGTCGGCTCGAGCCGGTGGGGTTCGCGACCGCGCTCGGTGAGGATCCCGGCGTGGTACAGCATCGTCTTCAGCTGGAACACCGTCGGCGCGTGGTAGGTCGCGCCCTCCTCGAGGGGCTCCCGACGGAGTTCGCCGTCGGTCGTCAGCGCGCGGCGCCGAACCCCCCGGTTGCCCCGGACGAACAGTTCGACGGCGAACGTCGGGTGGAGCTCGTGGAGGTACGTGACGAACTCGACGAGCGACGGCTCGCGACTCCCGTCCCGGTGGAGCCGCTGGAGTTCGGTCACGAGCAGCTCGGTCGCGGGGTAGTCGAAGACGACCCGGCGGGCGAGTTGCCCCCAGGCCGGCGCCAGGTCGAGGAACCGTTTCGGGGAGCCGTACCACGCCTCGAACTCCGAGAGAGCGCCCTCGACCGTCCCGCAGTTGCGCTTCGCGAACCGGACGACCTCCTCGCCGAGCGAGGTGAGCCTCGCCCCGCCCGGCGCCTCCTCGATCAGGCCGAGGAACGCGGCGCCCCGTCGGGCGTCGTCGACAGCGCCGACCACGTCGTACGTCGCCAGCAGCGTCTCGGTGTCGCCGTCGGCGTAGTGGGCCAGCGGATACCCCAGGTAGTTCTTCGGGTGATTCAGGCCGAACGACCGGTCCGCGACGCCCTGCGCGGTCGCCTGGAACCGGATCGCCGTCGCCTCGGTCGTCGTTTTGCTCCCGACTACGCGCGGTACCTCGAGGGGCGCCACTCCACCGTCGGACTCGACGCCGAGGACGCCGACGTTCAGCTCCCGCGCCAGCGTTCGATCGGTCTCGGAGACGGCCGATGCGGGCGCGGCGAGGTAGGCCGCGTTGGCCTCCCCGAGGCGGTCGTAGGCCTGGACGATCCCGCGCTGGGTGTCGACGCCGTCGCTCGCGTACCCCTTCGCCTCCACGGCGACCAGCGGCGGCTCGTCGCCGAGTCGATCGACGGCCACGAGCTCCGGCTCGAGCCGGCCGACGCCGACGAGATCCGGGTAGCCGCCGCCGATCCGGACGTGGTTGAACGGCGCCAGCCGGTCCCTGACCTCCGAGTCGACGGCCCGTCCGGGGAGCCACTCCTCGCGGGCGAACTGCGTGTCTGCGACCGCGTAGGCGGGCCCACCATCGTCGGGAAAGAGTCCCTTCTTGGCGTCGGCCAGCACCTCGGGCTCGGTCAGTGACCGGACGCTCATGGTTCGGAGTCGGCCGTCGGGGCCAAGAACGTTCCGGCGCGGTGACTGTCGGCTCGAGCGATACGGCGTGCGTCGGATCCGGCCCCCTCCTCGAGCCACGGCGACTACCGGTCTACGGCCGCCGTCCGAACTCGCCCTCGAGGTCGAGCTCGCTCGCGATTCCGGAACCCAGCGCGCCCGTCCCCAGGACCGTGAGCGCGAGTCCGAGCATCCAGCCCACAGCTCCCAACTCGAGGAGCGCGAGCAGCCAGAGCCCGGCGACGAGGGCGAGCCCGCCGGCGACGATCAGTCCAACGAATCGCTCCATACCGGTCGGTCGGTTGCCCGAGCCAAGTATCCCGGCCCCGTCGGGCGAGAAGCTAAGTGAGCCGACCCCGAATATTTTCGATAGGATGACCGAACCGACGCTCGTCTTCGACGACGACTGCGGCTTCTGTACGTGGTGGGCGGAGTTCTTCGACGACCGAACCGACGTCCGCATCGTCGGCTTCACCGACCTCACCCCGGAGCTACGCGAGCGACTGCCCGAGGACTACGAGGACTGTTCGCACTTCGTGACCGACGACGCGGTTCACTCCTGTGGCGCCTCGCTCGAGGAGGGTCTCGCTCGAGTCGACGACGCTGGGGTCGTGCGAGAGGCCGTCGGGTTTCTCCGGAACTTCGAGGACTACGAGCGCGTCCGCGAGCAGGGGTACCGACGAGTAGCGGACAACCGCGACTTCTGGGGACAGTACCTCTCGAAAACCCCACCGGTCCGGCGGGAAGAGTAAGCGGCGACGCACCTGATCGGCCGGCCAACGTTTCGCACCCGACCGCGAGCTACGACGAGACCTCGTTCTCCGGTGGCCCCTCGCTCGAGCGCTCGGCTCGCCAGTGAAGCGTCCGCGTTCGACCCAGCGACCGGAGAACGGCGGCGACCGCCACGAGGTACGCGCCGCTACCGATCAGCAGGACGCTCAGACTCGGAAGCTCGATCATCGGCGAGCGGCGTCGGTCGGCGCCGCGGCGAGGTTCGGTCGGCGGTCGACGACGTCGTGTACATCCCGGTCGTCCGTACCGTTCGCGACGACATAGTCGACGTCGCGTCCGAGGTGGTAGTACGTCGTGGTCTCGTCGAACTCCATCCGCCGACTCGGCTCGGATCGCACACACCGGATCCACGAACGGTTGTCCCGGTCCAGTACCGTCAGTTCGTCGACCGTGATCTCCCGTCCGTCCGTCAGTCCGACGGTGATCTCCTCGCTCATGTCACTAACGACGGAGGTCGCAGGTATTGTTATGTAGTTGTTTCCTGACGTTAGTCGACGGTTACCCGTTTCACCGGTGCCGACTGTGAGGTTCTCACACGCAGCGTTTCGCGTAAACATCTGACTAAACGAGGTGATCAGTGTCCCGTGCGGTTTCGACGACGTTCGCACTCCGTTTCTTCGGCGCGGAGTTCGCCCTACGGGCCGAACCGCCGAACCCGCAGTTCCTCGAGCGAAACCGGATTGACGTAGGTACCGACCCGTTCCCGGTGCCACCACGCGTTCGTTTCGGCGCGTTCCTCGGGAGTCGTAAAGCGGTAGCGATAGCGAAGCACGCGGACGTGTTCGGGTGACTCGTCGGCGCCTTCGAAGGGGTCCTCGGCCAGCAGCGAGCGCGTGGGCTCGTCCTCCTCGAGCAGCCGTCGGAGGAGTCGCAACACCCACGGGCTGCGACGCGGGGTCGGCGACATCGCCGCGAACCAGAGCTGCCAGTCCAGCCGCAGGTGGTAGGGGGCGATCTGGGGTGGCCGTCGCTCGGGATCCGTCGGCTTCCCCCGGAACCGGTACGTTTTCCACTCCGTTACGTCCGTGACTCGCTCGTCGGTCGTCCCCTGGATCACGAGCTCGTAGCGGTCCCGCGTGACCGAACCGAACGCCCCGTAGGTGTTGACCAGGTGTAGCGGGTCGAACGCGGTGTTCATCGCCTGCTGCTCCGAGAGCATGTTCCGGACGGGGTAGAGACTCAGCGCGAGGACGACCACCGCCACCACGACGGCCGCGGCCTCGAGGTAGATCGGCGTCGCGGTCGTCGCCGGCGCCGTCACCGGGAGCAGCGCCTCGAGGACCCCGTCGCTGAAGGTGGCGATCGCCAGCACGATCGTCAGCGCGTTCAGCCAGGCGAAGTTCCCGGTGACCATCAGCCAGCCCTGAAAGCCGATCGTCGCCGCGCCGGCCAGCGCCGCGGCGGGCTGGGGCGCGAAGTAGAGAAACGGCACCGCGAGCTCGAGGACGTGGTTGCCGACGGTCTCGAGGCGGTGAAAGAGCTTCGAGCGGTGGTGGGCGTACCAGCTCACGGGATTCGGGATCGGCTGGGTCTCGTAGTGGTAGTCCAGACAGGAGAGGTCGCGCCAGCAGTCGTCGCCGCGGATCTTGATGAGCCCCGCGCCGAACATATTTCGGAAGAGCACCCACTGGAGCAGGAGGAAGACGACCGCGGGCGGGGCGGTCGAGCCGGCGCCGAGGAAGATCGCCAGGAAGCCGGTCTCGAGCAGCATCGACTCCCAGCCGTAGCCGTAGAAGAGCTGGCCGGCGTTGACGAAGGAGAGGTACAGCAGCCACAGCGTCGCCCACAGCGCCATCGAGACCGGCGTCGCGTACCCGTCCGGGAGCTGGTAGGGAACCGCGAACAGCGCCAGCGCGGAGAGGCCGACCCCGGTCCAGGCGGCGATCCCGATCGCGCGGTCGCTGGGGACGAGATAGAAGAGGCTCGGTCGTTCCTTGAACGAGGCACCCTCGCGGTACCACTCGAGGGGGAACAGGCCGTTTTCGCCGGCCAGCGGGCGAAACTGGACGGCGGCGACGAGGAAGGCGAGCAGATAGAGGAGCGCCAGCCCGCGCTGGAAGAGGAAGCGAACGAGCCAGAACTCCTCGCCGTGGAACACGTTCCGCCCTGAACGCGCGAACGGGCAAAGAGATACCGCCGGAACGGGCCGGCTTACTGCGGCGGGAGCCGGACGTGACCGAACCAGAACTCCTCGAGGCTCCTGATCATCGAGACGAGGTCGTCGGGGGCGATCGGCTTCGTGAGGTAGGCGTTGGCGGCGGCGCGGTAGCAGCTCTCGACGTCCTCGTCGGCGTCCGAACTCGAAAGGACGATCACCGGAAGCCGCTGAAGCGCCGGCGACGAGCGGATCCGCTCGAGGACGCTCTCCCCACTGGTGCCTGGTAGGTTCAGGTCCAGCAGGACGAGATCGGGAACCGCGTCCTTGTCGCCCCGTCGCTCGAGAACCGCCAGCGCCTCCTCGCCGGTCGTCGCCACGCGGAGGGTGTGATCGCCGTCGGCCTCGGCGAACGCCTCGCGGACGAGCCGAACGTCTCCAGGGTTGTCCTCGACCAGCAACACCTCTCGTGAAGGGGTCATCGCCGTCCTCGGACGGCCGTTCGCCAGCTTCCGTCCGCTGGTGTTTCGCGAGCGACCAACGCCCTCGTCCGTTGCGACCGCGATCCCCGAATCAATTTTCGCCGTGAGCGTACAGATAAAATAAACTCGAACCCGTCTGCCATTACTGAACTCCAGTACTTCGAACAGTTGAGGATACTGCTGCGTAGGCAGCATCCTTTTTGTACTAAGCTCACCGTGTCAGTCGACCATCGTATCACCGACGAGCCGCCGGAGCCCACGCTGCAACCGCGAGGAAACCGACTGGCGCGTGATGTCGAGTTCCGCGGCGAGCTCCGTCTGGGTGATCCGTCGCGGCGAGTCGAAGTAGCCCCGTTCGTAGGCCAGGAGCAACGCCTCGCGCTGGGCGGGCGTGAGGGCGTCGCTCTCGTCCGTGTGCGACGAGAGCGGCTGGAGCCGCGTGAGGTCGATCGGGATCGCCGCCTCGCGGCAGGCCGACTGGAACGTGGCGAGCGCCTCGCGGTCGTCGCCCCGGATCTCGACGGACCAGCGTCGCCTCGTGCCGACCGCGGAGACGAGGACGACCGGCGACTCGAGCAACACCGTCAGGAGGGTCTTCCGGTCGGGCTCCCACTCGACCCGCATCAGCGCCTCCTCGCCGACGGTTTCGACGACGCTGATCGCCCCGAGATCCGGGTGTGAGACCGCCGCCGGATCGAACGACTCGACGTTCGGACCGCGCAGCCAGAAGTAGGGTATCGTCTCCCCGTTCGTCGGGACGATCCGATCGAGTTCGACCATCGCGTCCGGGAGCTCCTCGAACACACACGTCAGCGGAAACCACTCCCCCGACACGTCGAAGGCGGCCTCGATCGCCATAATTCCCCCATACTTTCGCTGTAGTAAACTCTAGGGTCGGCAATAGTAACCCTCGCGTCCGCGAACGACTCGCCGACCGACGACGTGACCGCCGTTGCCGGTCGACTACGCCTCGAGTTGGATCTCGATCAGCGAGAGCTCGTCCGACGGGACGGCCTCCCGGAAGGTTCGCTCGATCTCGTCCCAGCCCTCGGGGCGGTAGGCGTCGATCCCGAAGCTCTCGGCGAACGCGACCAGATCCGGGTTCGAGAGCGCCGTGCCGGTGTACTCGCCGCGGTGTTCGACCTGCTGTTCGGAGATGAGCCCGTAGTCGTCGTCGACGAAGACGACGATGGTAAAGCCGCAGTCGAGCCTGCTCGCGGTCTCGATCTCGGCGGCGTTCATCAGGAAGCCGCCGTCGCCGGTGGCCGCGACGACGTTCGAATCGGTCGCGAGGTCGGCCGCGAGCGCCCCCGGGACCGCGATCCCCATGCTTGCCAGCCCGTTCGAGATCACGCAGGTGTTGGGTTCGTAGGTCGGATACGACTGCGCGATGGCCATCTTGTGGCTGCCGACGTCGGAGACGAGGACGTCCTCGTCGGCCGTCGCCTCCCGGAGCAGGGGGAGGGCGTTACGAACCGTCACCGGGTCGTCGTCCTCGGGCGCTCGAGTGGCCGCCTCCAGAATCCGATCGTGGGCGTCGCGACACCACAGCGAGCACGATTCCGGTGGGAGCCGATTGCCGATCGCCTCCAAGGTCGCGCCGACGTCGGCGACGATCTCGACGTCGGGGGTGTAGTGGCGGTAGACCTCCGCGGGCTCGTAGTCGACGTGCACGATCTGCTTCTCGCAGTCGGGGTTCCACCCCTCGGGGTCGTGCTCGGCGATGTCGTAGCCGACCGCGATCACGCAGTCGGCCCGCTCGATCGCCCGCGCGGCCTCGTCGTCGGGGCCGGAGTCGAGGGTCAGCAACGAGGCTGGCTCGCGGTCCGAGATCGCGCCTTTCCCCATGTAGGTTGCGACGACGGGCAGCTCGAGTCGGTCGACGAGCGCGCGGATGCCGTCCGCCGCCGGAGTGCGGACCGCGCCGTTACCCGCCAGCAGGAGCGGCCGCTCGGCGTCCTCGAGCAGCGTCGCGGCCCGCTCGACCGACGCGTCGTCGGGATCCGGGCGGCGGACCGAATCTCGGACGGGGATCGGTTCTTCGTCGATCTCCTCGCTCGCGACGTCCTCGGGAAACTCGAGGTGGGTGGCGCCGGGTTTCTCGAGTTCGGCGAGCTTGAACGCCTTGCGAACCGACTCGGGGACGATCTCGGGCTCGGCGATCTGGGCGTTCCACTCGACGATCGGTTCGAAGACGTCGACGACGTCGAGCGCCTGGTGGCTCTCCTTGTGGAGCCGTTCGCGCCCGCCCTGGCCGGTGATCGCCACGACGGGGCTCTTGTCGAGCTGGGCGTCGGCGACGCCCGTGATGAGGTTCGTCGCGCCGGGCCCGAGCGTCGAGAGACAGACCCCGGCGTCGCCGGTGAGTCGCCCGTAGACGTCGGCCATGAACGCCGCGCCCTGCTCGTGGCGGGTCGGGACGAACTCGATCGAGGAGTCGCGAAGCGAGAAGAGCAGGTCCTCGATCTCCTCGCCCGGGAGCCCGAAGACGTACTCGACGTCCTCGGCCTCGAGGCAGTCGACGAGTAGATCGGATGCTGTTGACACGACTCACTTGACTCGCCCGGGACGCATGAGTCTGATACCTTCGTGGGACGGCCGCCGGCTACTCGGTGTCGGGGACGTCGTCGTCCGCGCCGGCCGACTGGACCCAGACGGTCTTGCGGTTGACGAACTCGTGGATCCCCGCCTCGGCGAGCTCGCGGCCGTACCCCGAGGCCTTCACGCCCCCGAAGGGCAGGCGCGGGTCGGACTTGACGAGCTCGTTGACGAACACGCAGCCGGCCTCGACCTCGCGGGCGAGCCGTTCCCCGCGAGCGAGGTCCTCGGTCCAGACCGAGCCCCCGAGCCCGTAGCGGGCGTCGTTGGCGAGCTCGATCGCCTCGTCCTCGTCGTCGACCCGGAAGACGGCCGCGGCCGGGCCGAACACCTCCTCGTCGGCCGCGGGGCTGTCCCGCGGGGGCTCAGAGAGCACCGTCGGCGGGTAGTAGTGTCCCTCCCGGTCGAGGGGTTCGCCGCCGCACTCGAGGGACGCGCCGGCCTCGACGCTGTCCTCGACCTGCTCGTGGAGGTCCTCCATGAGGTCCTCGCGGGCCTGGGGACCGATGTCGGTGTCCGACTCGAGGGGGTCGCCGATCTCGAGGCTCTCCATCTCCGAGACGAATCGGTCGAGGAACTCGTCGTAGACCTCGTCGACGACGATGAAGCGCTTGGCCGCGATACAGGACTGCCCGGAGTTGATCGTCCGGGCCGTCGCCGCAGTCTCGGCTGCGGCCTCGATATCGGCGTCCGCACAGACGACGAACGGGTCGCTCCCGCCGAGCTCGAGGACGTGTTTCTTCAGCTCGCCGCCCGCTTGCTCGGCGACGGCGCGGCCGGCGCCCTCGCTGCCGGTGAGGGTGACGGCGTCGAGACGGTCGTCGGCGATCACGTCCTCGATCTCGTCCGAGCCGGCGAGCAGCGTCGAGAACACGCCCTCGGGGTAGCCCGCGTCCTCGAAGATCTCCTCGATCGCCAGCGCACACCCCGGAACGTTCGAGGCGTGTTTGAGCAGGCCGACGTTGCCCGCGGTCAGGTGGGGGGCGGCGAACCGAAACACCTGCCAGAACGGGAAGTTCCAGGGCATCACCGCGAGAACGGCCCCCAGCGGCTCGTAGGAGACGAACGTCCGCGAGTGGGGCTCGCTGCCCAGCGCCTCGTCGGCGAGGAACTCGTCGGCCCGCTCGGCGTAGAAGTCACAGACCCAGGCGCACTTCTCGAGCTCCGCGCGGGACTCGGCGATCGGTTTCCCCATCTCCTCGCTGATCAGCTCGGCGTACTCGTCCTCGCGCTCCCGGACGATCTCGCCGGCCCGCTCGAGCAGCTGCTGGCGCTCCGTGATCGGTGTTTCGGCCCACGACTCGAACGCGTCGTCCGCGCTCGCGAGGATCTCCTCGATGTCGTCCTCGTCGTGGTCGTCGTACGTTTCGAGTCGCTCGCCGGTCGCCGGATTGTGGCTGTCCATAGTAATCCCTGGGTCGCGTGCAGTCCTACCACGAGCACGCGCCCCAAAGACCTACGCCCGGCAGTCGAACCGTCGTCGACGGGAGTCGCGGCTGCAGCCGCCGCGGGCGCTCACTGCTCGAGCGACCGCGGCTCGGCCGGGATCGATCGGCTCCCCTGGGCGACCTCCAGGGCCGTCATCAGGTCCGTCCGCGAGAGCAGCCCCGCGAGCGAGCCGTCGTCGTCGACGACGAGGAGCCGTCCGATATCCTCGCGCTGGATCGTCCGCAGCGCGGTCGTCGCCTCGTCGCCGGGCGCGGCGGTGATGAGGTCGGTCGACATCACGTCCGCGACGACGGCGTCACCGTCGTCGGCCCGCTCCTGGAGGTCCTCGAGGGTGACGATGCCGACGAGCGCCCCGTCGTCGAGGACGGGGTAGCCGGTGTGGCGCTCGCGCATCATCCGCTCGAGGAGTCGATCGAGCGGGAACTCCGGCGTGACCGTATCGAGTCGCGCTGCGGGAGTCATCAGATCCGCGACGGACAACCCCTCGAAGGCGGTCTCGACGAAGATCTGCTGGGTTTCGCTCGAGGCGGCGATGTAGATGAAGAAGGCGATCGCGATCCAGAAGATGCTGAGGGTTATGA
The DNA here is from genome assembly GCF_043677095.1 of Natronococcus roseus. Taxonomy (NCBI): domain Archaea; kingdom Methanobacteriati; phylum Methanobacteriota; class Halobacteria; order Halobacteriales; family Natrialbaceae; genus Natronococcus; species Natronococcus roseus. The sequence goes on along the minus strand of NZ_JBHLJR010000001.1, from coordinate 117,368 downwards.
TGCCGGCGAATCCCAGCAGGAGCGCGAACCCCTTCCCGACGCCGGCGGCGATCTGCGTCGCCTCCAGCCGCGATCGGTTCCGCGAGAGCAGCGCACGGAGCACCCGGCCGCCGTCCATCGGGAACCCCGGCAGCATGTTGAAGATCGCCAGTACGACGTTGAGTATCGCCAGGTAGCCGAGCACGAACAGCACCGCGGGCAGTTCGGCGGGCAGCAGGACGAAGCCGACGTAACAGACGACCCCGACCGCGACGCTGACGATCGGGCCCGCGATCGCGATGACGAACTCCTTGTGCCAGTCCTCGGGCATCTCGGCGAACTGCGCGAGTCCGCCCAGGAACCACAGCGTGATCGACTGGGTCTCGAGGTCGTAGCGGCGCGCGGCCAGCGCGTGACCCAGTTCGTGGAAGAAGACGCTGACGAACAGCCCCAGCGCGGCCGCCAGCCCGAGCAGCCACGGCGTCGCGCCGTCGGTCAGCGGGGCCGGATCGATCCCCGCGCCGAAGGTGTCGTTGAGCAACTCGACGGTGAGTTCCATCTGGACGCCGATGAGGTAGGCTAACAGCGGAACGACGAGGAGAAACGAGACGCCGAGCTTGATCGGAATGCCGAACGCCGAGCCGATACGGATACTGGCCATACTGGCGTTACGAACCGGAGCCTCTTCAGGCGATGTCCTGCATACGTCCCTCGGACCTCAGTCGGCGAGGCGACGCAGCGCCGCGCCCGCGGCCGCGACCACGATCCCCGCCGCTGCGATCAGTCCCAGTCCAGGGGCGTACGAGCCTGTCAGGTCGTGGCTCGTCCCGATCAGCACCGGGCCGAGGAAGCCGCCGATCTCGCCGACCGCGAAGATGAAGCCGACGGCGGTGCCCGTCAGCCGCGCGCCGATTCCCTCGAGCGCGGGCGGGATCGCTCGAACGAGCGGCGAGAGCCCGCCGACGCCGAGCCCGCCGACGACGATACTCGCCAGGAGCGCGATCCACATCCGATCGGCGAGCACGATACCGACCATCCCAACAAAGAACACGATGCCGCAGCCGATCAGCGCCGACGGACGAGCCTCGTAGCGGTCGGCCAGCGCCGGTACGGTAAAGATGCCGACGGCGTAGGCCGCGACGAAGAGGCTCGTCGTCTGGCCCGCGAGCCCGGGCGAGACGCCCCGGGCTTCGAGCACCGTCGGGAGCCAGCCCTGGATCCCGTGACTCGCCAGCAGGTACATCGTGCCGACGACGACCACGAGCTGGAGCTCCCGGTGGGTGAGGATCAGCCGGAGGTCCCGGCGGATCGACTCGAGCGGCGATCGGTCGCCGTGGTCGTTCTCGTTCGCGTCCTTTGCCGCGGCGCGGTCGTCGAGCCCCAATCGCCGGGCGATGAGATACCAGCCGAGCCCGTAGCCGATCGCGACGAGCCCGCTCCAGAGAAAGAGGGGACGCCAGCCGCCGAGCCACGGGCCGAGGATCGGCCGTCCGACCCCGAAGGCGAGCGCGGTCCCCGCCGACGCGCCGACGAGGTAGATCGAGGACGGAAACCCCGTTCGACTCGGCGGAAACAGCGTCGAGACGAGCTTCGGCAGGCCGAACGTGACGGCGGTCGCCCCGACCCCGAGCAGCAGGGTCAGCGCCAGCAACGACGGGAATCCCTCGGCGACGCTCCGGCCCGCCTGTGCGACGCCGAAGATCACCGCGCCGGCCGCGAGGCTCCGTCCGGGGCCGATCCGATCGACCGCCAGTCCCGAAAACAGCGCCAGCGGAATGTAGGTCAGCGGCACCGCGCCCGCGACGACGCCAGCCTGCGTACCCGACAGCTCGAGCTCCGCGATGATCGTCGAGAGGTACGCCGGCAGCGAGAACCAGACGAACATCAGGCAGGTGTAGGCGAGCGTCGCGGCGACGACGATCCCGTAGGTCCGTCGTCGCCCGAGGGTATCGTCGGCCATTCGTCCGCGAGATGCGGGCGTTCCGTCCTGTAGGTTGGCCTTGCCCCGCCCGGTTGCCGCTTCGCGGTTTCGAGGCGTACCCGAGAACGGCGACGACGCTCGAGCGCTACCGGTCGAGCAGCGGCCGCGAGGCGTTCGCGGCGACGAGCGACGCGGTCACCGCGAGCGCGGCCGCCGTCACCAGCGGGCTCAACAGTCCGGCCAGTGCGATCGGGATCGCGATCGCGTTGTACGAAAGCGCCAGCCAGAGGATCTGAGTGACGCGATCCCCTGCGGCTCGAGCGAGCGCGATCGCCCGCTCGACGCCGGCCAGGTCGTCCTCGAGGATCGCGAGGTCGGCGGCGTCGGCCGCGAGCGCGGTACCCCCGCCCAGCGAGATTCCCAGATCCGCTGCGGCCAGCGCGGGCGCGTCGTTGGTACCGTCGCCGACCATCGCCACCCGCCGGTCGGCCGCCAGCCGCTCGATCGCCGCGGTCTTGCCGGCCGGCGGGACGTCGGCGAAGACCTCGAGGTCGGCCCGACGCTCGAGGAACGCGCTCGCGGCCGTATCGTCGCCGGTGAGGACGACGACCTCGACGCCCGCGTCCTGAAGCCGGGTCAGGCTCTCGACCCACTCGCTGCGGGGCTCGTCGCCGACGACGACGAGCCCGCTCGCGCGGCCGTCGGCCCCGACGAGGACCGGGAGCCGACCGCCCCCGCGAGCCGTCGCAGCCCGCGAGGCGAGATCTCCCTCGAGCGTCCAGCCCCGTTCGCGGAACAGGTCCGGGTGGCCGACCAGCACTCGGCGTCCGTCGACGACGCCCTCGACGCCGGTCTCGTGGGAGTCGAACTCCCGGACCGTCGGCGGAGCGCCGGCACCGTCGTCGGCGGCCGTTTCCCCCGCGTCGGTTCCGTCCTCGCCGTCTTCGGAGTCGTTCCCGCGGGAGAAGGCGTCTCGGATCGCGCTCGCGGCCGGGTGAGCCGCCCGGTCCTCAAGCGCGCCCGCGGACCGGAGCAGCTCCGGCGGCGCGTCGGCCTCGAGCACCCGCATCTCGCCGGTCGTCAGCGTCCCGGTCTTGTCGAAGACGACGACGTCGACCTCCCGGAGCCGTTCGAACACCGTCTCGTCGAAGACGACGATCCCCCGATCCAGGGCCTCCTGAATGCTCGTCGCAACCGACACCGGGGCCGCGAGGCCGAGCGCCCACGGGCTCGCGACGATCGCGGTCGCCAGAACGGCCGTCACGGCCGTCGGCGCGTCCCAGCCCAGCGCGAGTGCGGCCGCGCCGACCCCCGCCACGGCGAGGGCGACCAGCGGGGTCGCGCGCGCGGCGAGCCGGTCGGCCCGCCGGCCGACCCCGTGGGTCGCGCTCTGGAGGTTCCAGACCGTCTCGGTGAGGTGCTCGAGGCTGCTCTCGGTTCTGTCGGCAGCGTCGACGACTGCCGCACCGGAGACGACGAGCGAGCCGCCGACGGCGTCGTCGCCCGCCCGCTTCGCCACCGGGAGCGACTCGCCGGTGACGACCGCCTCGTCGACCGTGCAGCTCCCCTCCGCAAGCCGGCCGTCGACCGGGATCCGCTCGCCTTCGCGGACGAGCAACCGATCCCCCGCGGCCAGCCGCTCGGTCGGCACCGTCCGGGTCGTGCCGTCGGCCTCGAGCAGGCGCGCCTCGCCGACGTCCGAGACGGTGAGGTCGGTGAGCCGGGCCAGCGCCCGCCGTTTGACCGTCGCCTCGTAGAACAGCGCCGCCATCACCGTCGCGGCGACCAGGATCGTCAAGTCGTAGTAGACGTCGTTGCGTCCGAGCGCGAGCGCGACGGTGCCGTAGGCGAAGGCGGCGACGACGGTGACGGCGGCCAGCAGCTGGGTGTTCGGCCGGCGAAGCTTCAGGCTGACGTAGGCGCCCCGAAGCAGGGGCATCCCGCTCAGGTAGAGGACGGCTCCGGTGACAACCAGAAACAGCGGAAGCAGTACCAGCCCGTCGAGCGTGGCGAACATCCCCTCGTAGGGCGCGAGAAACCGCCAGTCGACGACCTCCGCGAGGTAGACGGGGTAGAGGATCGTGACGTACGGCACCAGCAGAAAGGAGCCGAAGACGACCCCGACGACGTAGCGCATCTCGAGGACGTCCTCCGTGCGCCGCTTACGCAGCCCCGTCATCTCCCGGGAGCGGTGGGTGGTCTCGCTCGAGTCGTTCCCGTCGGCCCCGCGGTCTCCGTTGGCTCTCCGGCCCCCGGCGTTCTCGGTCGTCGAGTTCCCGCCGGCGATCCCCTCCCTGCGGTAGGCCGTGTACCCGGTCGTGGTCAGTGCTGATCTGATCTCGTCGGCCGAGGTCAGCGCGGGATCGTAGTCGACCCGCACCGTCTCGGTGACGTAGCTCGCGGTCGCCTCGAGGACGCCCTCGTGGCCCTCGGCGACGGACTCAAGGTAGGCCTCGCAGAGCGCGGAGTACATCCCGTCGATCCGGAAGAACGCTCGAGCGGCGCTGTCATCGTCGAGCGCGGTGTCGTCGCTCGAGCCCGTCGCGTCGGCGGGTCGCTCGTCCGTGCCGTCCTCGGGCGGCTCGCCGAGGCTCTCGTGGATCTCCCGACAGCCCCTCGAGCAGAACCGCTTGCCGCCGTCGATGTCGGCGCCACAGAGCCGACAACTGCTCGTCTCCGCGCGGGTATCGGACACGTCTTTTCGTAAGACGACGGAGGACTATAACGGTGCTCGGTGGCGGAACCGAGAGGGGTGCGGACGAAGCGAAGAGCCGTCATCATCCGGAGAGTTATCAATAGCACATAGCGCGAACGCCGTACAGGCCGGGCTCAGTTTGTAAAGCGTAGTGATCGATCAGCACGGGAAGTCGTGTCACTGATACGGATTGCTGTACCGACGTAGGCTCAACCGCGACCCGGGCCGCGATTGTGGCGGAACTGACGTCCAGCAAACCGTATGAAACGGGGCTGCTTTCGGCATGCGAACCGTTCGACCGACGAGTGACGGGAACGTGACGACGAGGCTATCGATGCGGTACTGTTCGATCTCGAAGTGCCGAACAGTACGGGAAACCGTCCGAACACGGTCCTTATCCGAGTCGAGGGTCTTTGGCAAATACATGAGTGATCGGGCCGGGTCTTCCGAAACGACGTTCTGGGGAGAGATGGATGACACCGAGGCCCTCCAGCACTATCGTACCCTCGTCGAGACGATCGACGATGGGATCTATCGACTCGACGTCGACGGCCACCTCGTCTCGGTAAACGACGTCATCGTCGAGGTATCCGGATACACACGAGAGGAACTGCTCGGCGAACACGTGTCCGTGCTCTTCGGCGGCGACAGTGGGACGATCGAACGCGAGATCGACCGTCTCCGAGCGAACGACTCCGGGCGAAGCGAGCCGCTCGAGCTCACCCTGGAAACCGCCGAAGGGGAACAGATTCGCTGTGAAATGCGGATGAACGTGATCGACGCGGGTGATCCCGTACGGGGAACAGTCGGAACCGTTCGCGAAACTGACGAACGTAACCAGGCGGAAACGGAAACCACCGAAGCGACCTTTCGCCGACTGTTCGAGAACGTCCCCGGCAACTATCTCATCGTACAGCCCGGCGACTACGAAGCCGTGGCTGTGAGCGATGCATATCTGGACGCGACGATGACCGATCGGGCGGAGATCCTGGGTAAGTCGCTGTTCGAGATCTTTCCGAACAATCCCGACGATCCAGCCGAAGGCGTCGAGAACCTGCGCGAGTCGCTCGAGAGAGTAGCGGAGACCGGAGAGGCCGACGTTATGCCGGTGACGCACTATCCGATCCCCGACCGCACGTCCGACGGCGACGAGTTCGAAGAGCGCTGGTGGAGCCCGAGCAATTCGCCCGTGTTCACCACGACGGGCGAGATCGATTACATTATCCACAGCGTCGAGGACGTCACTCCGATCGTCCAGGAACTCCAGGCCGACGGCGAGCAGGAGCTGCTAGAGGAACCCGACACGGCGGAGTCACAGCTCGCGTCGGATATCGTGCTGCGCGGACAGGAGCTACTACAACAAGCAAAACGAGAGGCGTACGAACAACTGCGCGAGAGCGAGGAACGCTTTCGGGCGTTGGTCACCACCACGTCGGATGCGGTGTTCAGTACGAACGCAGACTGGAGCGAGGTGCACAGTTTGGAGGGGTCGGATTTCCTCGCGGGCATCGACGAGCAAGGGCCGTCGTGGGTCGAAGAATACGTTCCGCCCGAAGACCAGTCGCGCGTTCAAAAAAACATTGGCGAAGCCATTCGCACGAAAAGCAGCTTCGAGTTGGAACACCGAGTCGTTCGCAAAGACGGCACAGTTGCCTGGATCGTCTCGCGCGCTACGCCGCTCCTGGATGAGAACGGCGAAATCACTCGATGGTTGGGTACGGCGAACGACGTAACCGAGCGGGTTGAACGCGAGCGTTATCTCGAGGATGCAAAGGAGCGGCTGGAAGCGGCGGCAGAAGCCGGCGCTGTCGGAACCTGGGAGTGGAACATTCCCGATGACCGGATGGTCACGGGTGCGTCGTTCGCCAAGAAGTTCGGGATCGATCCCGAGGCGGCCACCGAGGGCGTCTCGTTCGACCGGTTCATCTCGGCCATCCACGAGGACGATCGCGAGCGGGTCGAACGGAAGATCGAGGACGCTATCGAATCGGGCGAAGAGTACAAAGGGGAGTACCGCGTGCGGGACGACGACGACAACCTCCGGTGGGTCGTTGCGCGCGGCCACATCGAGTACGACGACGACGGTACTCCGGTGTCGTTCCCCGGCGCCCTGGCCGATATCACCGAGCGCAAGCAGTTCGAGCGACGACTCGAGGTGTCCAACGAGCACCTCGAACAGTTCGCCTACGCCGCCAGCCACGACCTCCAGGAACCCTTGCGGATGGTTTCGAGCTATCTCCAACTCATCGAGCGCCGATACAAGGACGATCTCGACGACGACGGTGAAGAGTTCCTCGAGTTCGCCATCGACGGTGCCGACCGGATGCGCGACATGATCGAGGGGCTACTCGAGTACTCCCAGGTCGATACGCAGAGCGATTCGGTCGAATCAATCGATCTGAATGCCGTCCTCGAGGATGTGCTCGAGGATCTCCACGTTCGGATCGTCGAAAGCGATGCCGAAGTTACGGTCGAGGATCTTCCGCGTCTCGAGGGCGATGCCAGCCAGCTTCGACAGCTGTTTCAGAATTTGCTCGACAACGCCATCACCTACAGCGGAGACGAGCCGCCGCGGATTCGCGTGAGCGCCGACCGGAGACACAACGACTGGGTGATTTCAGTCGACGACGAGGGGATCGGGATCGATTCCAAGGATCAGGACCGTATCTTCACGGTATTCGACCGCCTCCACAGTCACGGGGCGTACGAGGGGACTGGTATCGGGCTGGCGCTCTGTCAGCGTATCGTCGAGCGCCACGGGGGCGAGATCTGGGTCGACTCCGAACCCGGTGAGGGAGCGACGTTCTCGTTTACGCTCAGAGCCGGAAGCGAACGCGATCCGCGTACCGTTGTGGGCGACCACCACTCGTTTTAGGTACTATACCCTCACTCGAGCTGTACATGACGTGAGTTTTGGGCGCCCTCCAAACGACGAAACCGTCTCCGATCTACCGTTAGAGATACCCCAGATCCGCCAGCCGCTCCTTGGTTCCGGCCTGCATCTCGACCTCCCCGCCCGCCTCGGACGCCTCGAGCGAGTCGAAGTGCTCCTCGAGTCGCGCCCGTAGCTCCCGAGCGCGCTCGGGACGGTCGGCCGCGAGGTCGGTCCGCTCGTCGGGATCGCCCTCGAGCTCGTGGTAACGCTCGAAGCCGTCGTCGCCGCGGACGTACTTCTCGTCGCGGGTGTGGATCGCCCGGAGCCGGCGGTCGAACGCCCGAACGCGGTCGGGAATCTCGTCGAACCGGGCCTCGAGGCGATCGATCGAGGGCTGGGGGGCGGCGTACTCGGCGAAGATAGCGTCCCGTCGCTCGCCGTCGCTATCGGGATGGAACGACCGACCGTGACCCTGCTCGAGCAGTTCCGGATCGTCGATCCCGACCGTCTCGAGCAGCGTCGCGGGGAGGTCGAGCAGCTGGACCAGCTCCCGCCGTTTGCCGCCGCCGGTGAAGGGACCGCCGTGGCAGACCAGCGGAACGTTGATCAGGGTGTCGTAGAGGTTGTACTGGTGGCCGAAGAAGCCGTGCTCGCCGATGTGCTCGCCGTGGTCGCCACAGACGACCAGCAGGGTGTCCTCCCACTCGCCGGCCGCCTCGAGCGATTCGCGAAGCCGAGCGAGCTGGTCGTCGACGTAGGCCAGCTCGGCCTGATAGAGCCCGCGGAGGAGTCGAAACTCCCGTTCGGTGAGGTCGTAGTCCTCGCAGTCGAAGGCGCGCGGGTCCTGTCGGATCGCGGTCGCCTCCTCGTAGCTCGCTCCCTCGGGGAGGAAGCGCTCGGCGTACTCCCGCGGCGGGTCGTACTCGACGTGGGGCTCGATGAAGTTACAGAACAGGAAGAAGGGGTCGTCGCCCCGACTCTCGAGCCAGTTGCCGATCCAGTCGACCGACCGCGAGGCGCCGTCGTCGCCGGTCGGCTGGAACACCTCGCTGTAGAGGACGTTCGCCGCGTTGACGAGGGGGTTACCCTCGAACAGCCGATCGCGGGTCGCCTGGAGCTTTTCGCGGGCGTCCTCGCCCCTGACGACGGCGCCCATGTCGGTGTCGGACTGGATGTACTGCCAGCCCTTCCGGAGGTCGTCGAACCCGCGGTCGAAGCCGAACTCCTCGGTGATCCAGGTGTTGTTCGAGACGCCGACCGTCTCGTACCCGCCCGCCGAGAATGCCTCCGCCAGCGTCCGAAGATCGTCGTCGAGGAACGTGTGCCCGCCGTGGGCGCCGTGCTCGGACGGGTAGCAGCCGGTGAACATCGAGGCGTGAGACGGCAGCGTCCACGGCGCGGTCGCGAACGCGTTCTCGAAGCTCGTCCCCTCTTCGGCGAGTGTCGTCAGCGTCGGTGCCGTCTCCGGGCCGACGCTTTTCGCTCGAGCGGTGTCGAGAACGACGAGAACGACGTTCCGAACGTTAGTGTGTGACTCTCCGTCACGCTCGTTGGGTTCGCTCATGATAGATCACCTCCGCCTCTCGTCGGGAAGGCGCCAGACCCGGCTAATGCAGGGGATTCAGGGATTCGGATCGGGTCGAGTGACCGTCTCCGTCGGCGACCGATCAGGCCGTCGCCGGCCCAATGTTTACTCCCTCCGGTTACGTACGCCGGAGCCATGGCCCCGCCGAACATCGTCTTGATGCACTGCCACGACCTGGGGCGCTACCTCGGCTGCTACGGTGCGGCCGTCGACACGCCACGGATCGACGGGCTCGCCGACGAGGGAGTCCGCTTCGACCGTCACTTCGTGACGGCCCCGCAGTGCTCGCCGAGTCGCTCGAGCCTGATGACCGGACGCCATCCCCACCAGAACGGGATGCTCGGGCTCGCCCACGGCGACTGGGAGATCGGTCCCGACGAACGCCTGCTCCCGCAGCTGCTCGGTGATGCCGGCTACGAGACCCACCGGTTCGGACTTCAGCACATTACCGAGTACCCCGATCGGCTCGGCTACGACCGCGAACACGTCGAGGAGCCGCTGCGGGTGAACACGCCACCGTCGGTCCACGAGACCGCTCGCGCCCGCGAGGTCGGCGAGGAGGTCGCGTCGGTGCTCTCGGCGGGCGAGCACGACGCTCCCTTCTTTGCCTCCGTCGGCTTCTTCGAACTCCACCGGGTCGAGGAGGAGGACGGGTTCGGTTTCGAGGCCGATCGCTACGAGACGCCCGACCCGGAGCGCGTCGAGCCGCTGCCGTTTCTCCCCGACCGACCGGGGATTCGCAGCGACATTGCCGAAGTACAGGGGATGCTCGAGGCGCTCGACGACGGCGTCGGGACGGTGCTCGACGCCCTCGAGGAGGCGGGCCTCGCCGAGGATACCCTCGTCGTCTTCACGACCGAACACGGGCTGGCGTTCCCTCGGGCGAAGGGCTGCTGTTACGACGCCGGCATCGGCGCCGCGCTGGCGATGCGGTATCCGGACGAGTTCGAGCCGGGCGTCGTCGACGACCTCGTCAGCAACGTCGACGTCTTCTCGACGCTGCTCGAGTTCGCCGGAACAGAGAGTCCCGAGAACGTCGCCGGACGGAGCTTTCGCAGCCGTCTCGTCGACGAATCCGACGGAAGCGAGGGCCAGTACGAACCTCGGGAGCGGCTGTTCGCGGGGATGACCTGGCACGACCGCTACAACCCGGTGCGGGCCGTCCGCACGGACCGCTACAAGTACGTCCGTAACTTCTGGCACCTGCCCGGCGTCTACCTCACCCGCGACATCTACGAGAGCGCCGCCGGCAGCGAGGTTCGCGAGGAGTACTACTGCGAGCAACGCCCCTACGTCGAACTGTACGACCTCGAGACCGACCCCCATGAGCGGGAGAATCTCGCCGAGGATCCCGACCACGAGGACGTCAGGAGCCGACTCCGGGACGAGCTCATCGGGTGGATGCTCGAGACCGACGACCCGCTGCTCGAGGGACCGGTCCGACCCAGCGACTGGGACGCGATCCACCCCCAGATCGAGAGCGAACCCGAGCAGGACGGACCGTAGTCCGGGTCCGTCGAGACCGGAACCGAACCCCTATCAACCGAACCCGTTTAGTCGCTACGCAGCGACACACGGACGTGACAGACGAACCGAGCGGTGCCGACGACCCCTACCGCGTCGCCGAGATGACCTGGCGGGAGATCGAGACGGCTCTCGAGTCCACGTCGACGCTGTTGCTCCCGGTCGGCACGACCGAGCAACACGGCCATCACCTGCCGCTGGGGGTCGACGTCTACATGCCCGAGGCGATCGGCGAACGCGTCGCCGAGCGCAGCTCCACGCTGCTGGCGCCGCCGATCTGGTACGGCGTCAGTCCCCACCACACGTTCAAGCCAGGCACGTTCACGCTCTCCTCCGAGACGTTCCGACGCTACGTCACCGACGTCTGTGCCTCCGCGGGCCGCTGGGGGATCGAGAACGTCGTCCTGCTCAACGGCCACTACCTCGCCCAGGATCCCGAACTCGAGATCGTCGTCCGCGAACTGCGGACCGAGCACGGAATCGAGGCGTTCCACGCGCCGCTGGTCGACCTGTTCGCGGAGGTCGCCGAAGAGATCCGTACCGGCGAGGTCTCCTTTCACGCCTCGGAGTTCGAGACCAGCATCATGCTCGAGCTCCTCCCGAAGCTCGTCGATATGGACGCTGCCGAGCGCGTCGACCCGCCCGCGGAGTCGCTGCCGCTTACGGAGTACGACGCCCTCGGCGACAACAGGGTCGGCTGGTCGCTCACCGCCGGCGATATGGACGAACTGACGCCTACCGGAAACATCGGCGATCCGACCGTCGCGACCGCAGGGAAGGGCGCGGCGCTCGTCGACGCTGCCGTCTCCGAGCTGTGTCGGCTGGTCGACGCCCTCGAGGACGACTGATCCCGTCCGTCAGCCGTACTGTTCCTCGAGGTAGTCGACGATCGCCTCGCTCTCGGAGAACGCTTCGTTGCGGTCCGTATCGACGAGGTAAGGGATCTCGTCGTCGCCGAGTTCGGTCAATTCGTGGTAGGTCCGCTCGTTGAGCACGTCGCCGCCCTCGTCGCCGGGGAGGCGCGGATTGTGGACGACGTACGAGCAGCCGAGTTCGGTGAGCGTCTCGCGAACTTCGGCGCTGTGCGGGCAGCCCTCGGCCTGGTACAGTTCGAGCATCTCGTGAACGAGTTGCCGAACCGGCGGGGTAAGGGTTCAGCCGGCGAGTGGAGGGGCGGACGATCGAACGGCTCGAGCCACCGGCGTCGGGTTCGACGAGGCTAACACCCCGGAACCGCTGGATCCAGTCGATGGAACTGCGCGCGTTCCGGATCGCCTACGACGGCAGCGACTACTACGGCTTCCAGCGCCAGCCCGACGTGCCGACCGTCGAGGGCGCGCTCTTCGACGCACTCCGGGCCCACGGTGTCCTCGAGTCCGACGCGAGAAAACCCGCCGGCTACGCCGCAGCGGGACGAACCGACGCCGGCGTCTCCGCGCTCGCCCAGACGATCGCCCTCGAGGCGCCCGACTGGCTGACGCCGCGGGCGTTCAACGGGGAGCTCCCGGCCGACGTGCGGGCGTGGGCGGCCGCCGCCGCACCCAAGGGGTTCCACGCGACCCACCACGCGACCCGACGCGAGTACACGTATCACCTGTACGCACCGCCTGCAAACCGCCGTGAGGAGAACGAGCCGGCTCGAGCCGCCGTCGACGACGACCGCTTTCGAGCCGCCTGCGACGCGCTGTCGGGCACGCACGACTTCCACAACCTCACGCCCGACGACCGTAATACGGAGCGGGCGCCGACGCTCGAGGCGACGCGGGACGGCGACTACCTCGTCGTCACCGTTTCGGCCGGCGGCTTCGCCCGCGAGCTCGTTCGGCGGCTCGTCTCGCTCGCCGAGTCGGTCGGAACGGGCGAGCGATCGTTCGACGACCTCGAGCGCGCGCTCGAGCCCGAGTCGCTGCCCGGCCACGAGGGGATCGCGCCCGCCCCGCCCGAACCGCTCGTGCTCGCCGGCGTCGACTATCCGGATCTCGGGTTCGACGTCGACGAGGACGCCGCGGCGAGCGCTCGAGCGGTGTTCGACGCCCACCGGGTCGAGCGCCGGACCGGGTCGCGGGTTGCGGGACAGCTCCGGGACGGTCTGCGATAACTCCCGTTCGACCCTGCGCGGGGGAGCGTTTTTGCCCCCCCGCGTTCGATCGACGGCACATGGAGCTCTCTCCCGAGGAGTACGGCGCCTACTGGCGCGCGTCGATCTACGTCGCCGCGGGCGTCGTCCTCGTTTTCCTGAGCTATCGGTTCGTCATCTCGACGCTGTTCGCCCAGTCGGAGGGCGGTCCGATCGCGATCGGCCTGTTTCTGTTCGGGACGCTGACGTTCGCAGGCTGCTTTGTCGCCATGCTGGGCGTCGCGCGGGTCGTCCGAACTGCCGTCGACGCGGAGATGCGAGGGTGAGAACGAAACCGCTCGAGGGCCGTCACCTGACGAGCGCTTCGGGCTCGGTTCGATCCTCCCGGGAGACCACGTACCGAGCGACCTCACGCTGGGTGTGTTTTTCCACGAGATGATCCTCGAGTCCGCGATCTAACTCCAGAACCTCCTCGCAGACCGGACACGTAACTGGTGGATCGAATGTCATGTTCTCCTTCAATATTTGCCAACTGCGGACAAACCGCTACAGCCTGCATATGCTCGCCCGCCGAAGCGGGTCGGCTACTCCCACGCCGACGGCCAGACCTCGGCCGCCCGCATTCCGGGGACGTAGTTCTGGTCCTCGAAACGCTCCCGAAGTTCGTCGGCCGCAATTCGCGGGACCTCAGCCCCAGTCAGCTCCCGGACCAGCAGTGCGATCAGCATGGCGTGTTCGCGCAGGTTCCGCGGTTCGACCTTGTCTCTGGTGTCGGCTGCGGTGTGACCCCAGCCCCGCCCTCGCTCGCCGCCGTCGGCCGGCTCGCTGTGGAGCTGCAGCGAGGGGACGCCCGCACGCAGGAACGGCCAGTGGTCGCTGAACGGGTGGGGATCCCGGTCGTGAACGATCGGCTGATTGACTGACTCGGCCACGTCCTCGGCGAGCTCCGCCAGCGGCTTCGAGGCGTGAGAGAGCGCCTGCAGATTCCGGAATCGGCCGGCACCGTCGACGTTGACGACCGCCCGGACCGACTCGAGGTCCAGCTCGTCGGCCAGGGCCTCGGCGCCCAGCAGCCCGATCTCCTCGCAGCCGACGCCGGCGAGCCGAACCCGACGCTCGAGGTCGCCCTCGAGATCGGCGAGGATCGCCGCGGCGCCCGCGACGGTCGCGATCCCGCAGCCGTTGTCCAGCGCCCCTTCGGCGATGTCGTGGGCGTCGTAGTGAGCCAGGACGAGGATCTCCTCGTCGGTCTCCGGACCGAGGGTCCCGTGGACGTTCCGGCTCGTTCCGTCGGTCGTCGAGGCGTCGACGCGCAGTCGAGCTCGAGCGTCCCGCGTTGCGTACTCGACGAGCCAGTCGTGTGTCTCGGCGCTGACGCCGACGCCGGGGATCGCGGCCTCGGCGTCGAACTTCAGCGCGCCCGTCGGCGGGAGCTGGCCGGGGACGTGATTGGCGAAGACGAAGGCCTCGGCGCCCGCGGCGACCGCGTGACCGAACTTCTCCATCCGATGGACGAACCGTCGATCCGAGGGCGTCGTCGTGCTCGCGACCGCGATCGCGCCCCGCAGATCGGCCTCGTCGATCTCATCGGGGGTGCCGTAGCCGACGTCGACCAGCGGCCCCTCGAGGTCGCCCGGCGGACAGTACGGCAGGGCGATCGCCTCGAAGCTGCGCTCGGTTGCGGGAGCGTCCGTCCCGTCGTCATCGACGCCGGTGACCGCGAACTCGGTCGTCCCCCGCTGCCAGCGTCGCATCGAAAACTCGTCGGTCCGAACGTCGGCGACCCCTGCCTCCTCGAGGCTGTCGCGGACGAACGCTGCGGCTCGCCGTTCGCCCGAGGAGCCGCCCATTCGATCCGGCAGGGCGGTCAGTCGACTCAGCAGGTTCCAGGTTCGGTCGTCGGCCCACGCGCGGCCGAGCGCTCGCTCGAGGGTCAGGTCGCGCTCGCGAGTCGTCGATCCGCCGGTATCGTCCATACCCCGCCGTTTCGCGGCGACGATCAAAAGCCGTCGGGTGGTCGACGCGGGGCTTCGATACGCTTTACCAGCTTCATTCCGAACGTTCGTCCATGAGTTCCGTTCCAGAGCGCTCCGAGATCGACGAGCAGTACACGTGGGATCTCGAGAGCATCTACGCGACCGACGACGACTGGGAGGCCGCCTACGAGGCGGTCGCCGAGCGCGTCGACGAACTCGCGGACTACGAGGGGGAGGCGACCGACGACGCCGAAACGCTGTACGCCGTCCTCGAGCTTCGCAACGAGATCATGCGGGAGGTCGCGACGGTCTTCTCGTACGCCCGAATGCGACGCGACGAGGATACGACCGACCAGGAGTACCAGGCGATGACCGCCCGGGCGCAGTCGCTCGCGGCCGACGCCCAGTCCGCGGCGTCGTTCATCGAACCCGAACTCCAGGCGCTGACTCGCGAAGAGTTCGACGCGATGGTCGACGACGTTCCCGAACTCGAGACCTACGACCACTACGTCGACGACGTGTTGCGGATGAAACCCCACACGCGATCGGCCGAGGTCGAGGCCCTGCTGGCGGATCTGAGTGAGGTGACGGGAGCGACGGGGGAGGTGTACAACATGCTCTCGAACGCGGATATGTCGTTCCCGACGGTCGAGGATCCCTCGGGCGAGCCCGTCGAGATCACCCAGAGTAACTTCACGAACCTGCTCAAGCGCCCCGATCGCGAGTTCCGACGCGAGGTCTACGAGGCCTACTTCGAGGAGTGGAGCGACGTCCGCAACACCGTCGCCGCCTCCTACAAGAACAGCGTCAAGGCCGACGTCAAGATGGCTCAGGCCCGCGACTACGACACCGCCCGCGAGGCCGCTCTCGACGGCCCGAACGTTCCCGTCGAGGTCTACGACACGCTCGTCGACAGCGTCAACGACAACCTCGAGAAGCTCCACCGTCACGCCGAACTCAAACGCGAGGCCCTTGAGGTCGAGGAGCTGCAGATGTGGGATCTGTACATGCCCCTGACCGCCGACGAGGGGCCCGACATCGAGTACGATCAGGCCGCAGAGTACGTCGTCGACGCCCTCGAACCCCTCGGGGAGGAGTACCAGTCCCGCGTCGCCGAGGGCCTCGAATCGCGGTGGGTCGACGTCTACGAGAACGAGGGCAAGCAGGCGGGTGCCTACTCGGGCGGTACGTACGACACCCAACCGTTCATCCTGATGAACTACCAGGACGACATCGCCTCGATGTACACCCTGGCACACGAGCTGGGACATTCGATGCACTCCGAGCTCGCCAAGGAGGAACAGCCCTACGTCTACTCGGACTACGAGATCTTCGTGGCCGAAGTCGCGAGTACGGTCAACGAGGCGCTGCTGACGAATCACTTGCTCGAGACCGTCGAGGACCCCCACTTCCGCAAGCACGTGCTCAACGAGTTCTTAGAGCGAGTGCGCTCGACGCTGTACCGACAGACCCTGTTCGCCGAGTTCGAACACGAGGCCCACCGTCTCGAGGAGCAGGGCGAGCCGCTCACCGCCGACCGCCTCGACGAGATCTACGGGGGGCTCAAGGAACGCTACTACGAGCCCGCCGAGACCGACGACCGCATCGCCCGCGAGTGGATGCGCATCCCCCACTTCTACCGGGCGTTCTACGTCTACCAGTACTCGACGGGGATCTCCGCCGCGCTGGCGATCGTCGACGGCATCGACGAAAACGGCGACGAGGCCGCCGACGACTACCTCGACTTTCTCCGGCGGGGCTCCCGGGAGTACCCCCTCGAGCTCCTGCGGATCGCCGGCGTCGACATGAGCTCCTCCGAACCCGTCGACCGCGCGCTCGAGACCTACGGCCGACGGCTCGAGCAGCTCGAGGAGTTGCTGGCGTAGGCCGTTTTCGACGCTATCGTTCGGTTCGAAGATCGAGCCGGAGGTACGCGACTCCGATAGCGACCAGTACCGCCCCGAAGCCGACGGCGAGTATCTCGCCGGCGAAGAGTCCGTAGCCGACCAGCGCGATCCCGGCGACGCCGTGCGAGGCGACGATCAGCGGTCGCCGACGTTCCCGATTCACGCTTCGACCCAGACGGTCCGACCCGTTATATCGTTCGTCCTCGAGATGCGACGAGCCGGCGCGAGCGGGTGTCCGTTCGCTGTCGTCGAAGCCACCGAAAGAGCGATACGATCGCCGGGAGATGCTACGGGCGAATGCGAGAGACCATCGTCGATCGCCTCCGGCAACCGGAGTACACCGGCGAGAACCGGTGTACGCCGTGTACGGTACTCAACCTCGCCATCACCGGCGCGATCGGGGCGGCCGTCGCACGCAGGTCCAGAATCGCGGGCGCGGCCGTCGTCGGCGCGTCGGCCGCCGCGATCTACCTCCGCGGGTATCTCGTCCCCGGAACCCCCGAGCTGACCAAGCGGTACCTTCCGGAGCGGGTGCTCCGACTGTTCGGCAAGGCGTCGGAGCCCGAGATCCGCGGCGGGCTCGTCGCGCGTGAGTCGCGAGCCGACGAGGTGGGTGCGGAGGAGATCGATCTCGAGGGCGACGCCGACGAACCGGATGCGGATTCCGGGGGCGGGTCCTCGGTCGACGAGACCGGAGACACAGCCGACCGTCCGCAACCCCCCGAACCCGAGACCTACTTCCTCGAGGAGGGGATCGTCGAACCCTGCGAGGAGATCGACGACCTCTGTCTGACCGAGTCGTTCGAGAGCGCCTGGAGCGACGAGATCGATCACCTCGATACCGACGCGCTCGAGGGGACCGACGCCGCGAGAGCCCTCGGATTCGACGCCGAGGAGGGTGCGTTCGAGATCACCGGCCACGGCGGCGACGCGCGCACGCTCCGGCGAGACGGGCGGCTGCTCGGCAAGTGGCCCTCGCGGGCCGCCCTCGTCGCCGACGTCACCGCCGCCCGCGTCCTCGAGTCGTGGGACGACGACTGGACGGCCTACGACCCGCGGGCGAGGGGCGAACTGCTCAACAGCCTGCGGCTGTTCCTCGAGACCTGCCCGACGGCTGGGGGCGAGGTCGTCATGGGCGAGGAAACCGTCGAGTCCTGCTGTCGCTCCCACGACGTCATCGCGATCACCTGCGCCGAAACCGACGAGCGACTGTTCGAGTACCCCGTCTCCGAACTCGAGCTCGAGTAACGGGGTGTTGATTCGAGCGCGGATACCGTCGTGTCCGCCCTCGGGCGACGGAATTCGCCGCACAATCCCACCGCGACCCAAAGGCACATTTATCGTCGAAAACTAATCGACCTATAACAGATGTCTCGAAGCCCGTCTATCCCCGACCGACCACACCGCGAGATCGACCCCGATCTCCCCGACGACGAGCGGCTCGATGCGCTTCGCGACCACTTCGAGGATCTCGTCGACATCAACGAGCAGCTCACGGAGCAACTCGACGAGGCCGAGGGCCGCAGACAGCGCCTCCAGGAGAAGGCAAACCGGGTCGAACGCGAGAACGAGACGCTGAAGAGTTCGTCGCTGTACATCGCGACCGTCGAGGACGTGATCGACGAGGAAGTCATCGTCAAACAGCACGGCAACAACCAGGAGGTTCTGACCGACGTTTCCCCGCGGCTGCTCGAGCGCGTCGAGGCCGGCGACCGCGTCGCCGTCAACGACTCCTTCGGGATCCAGACGATCCTCGAGGCCGAGACCGACGCCCGCGCCCAGGCGATGGAGATCACCGAGCGGCCGGAGGTCGACTACACCGACATCGGCGGGATCGACGAGCAGGTCCAGGAGGTCCGCGAGGCCGTCGAGCAGCCCCTGACGAACCCCGAACTGTTCGAGGAGGTCGGCATCGACCCGCCAAGCGGCGTGCTCCTACACGGTCCGCCCGGCACCGGGAAGACGATGCTCGCCAAAGCCGTCGCCAACGAGACCGACGCCACGTTCATCAAGATGGCCGGCTCGGAACTGGTCCGCAAGTTCATCGGCGAGGGCTCTCGGCTCGTTCGTGACCTCTTCGAGATGGCCCGCGAACGCGAGCCAGCCATCATCTTCATCGACGAGATCGACGCCGTCGCCACCACCCGAACCGAGTCCAAGACGTCGGGCGACGCCGAGGTCCAGCGGACGATGATGCAACTGCTCAGCGAGATGGACGGCTTCGAGGCTCGCGGCGAGATCCGCATCATCGCCGCGACCAACCGCTTCGACATGCTCGACCGCGCGATCCTCCGTCCCGGTCGATTCGACCGGCTCATCGAGGTCCCCGAACCCAGCCAGGAGGGTCGCGAGCAGATCCTCGCGATCCACACCCGCGGCATGAACGTCGACGACGAGGTCGACTTCGCCGCGCTGGCCGAGGAGACCGACGGCTACTCCGGCGCCGAGATCGAGAGCCTCGCGACCGAGGCCGGCATGTTCGCGATCCGGAACGAGCGCGAGGAGGTCCGTCAGCAAGACTTTCTCGACGCCTTGGAGAAGATCGAGGAGGACGACTCGAGCGACGTGATCTCGTCGGCGGGCTACTTCTACCAGTAACGCGAAGTTTTGCTCTACGGGTGCGCCGAAGGCGCACCCTCGGCAAAATCTTCAAAAGAGTGCGAAGCGCCCTTTTGGACTGGGCGATTCCCGCGGAATCGCTTGCAGTCGGCGCGAAGTCGTTCGAAACGGCGAAGCCGTTTCGTGATGCCACAAATCTTCGATTTTTGAGCACGCCGACGACCTCGCGGGATCAAAGATCCCGCTCAGATTCGATTAAAAGCACTCCTCTTTCCTCTCCGCTCGCTTCTCGCTCCAAGTTAATCGTCGGCCCGCTCGCAGCCGACGACTGCTCGCGGTGAGTGTCGTGAACCGCCTGCCCTTTCCCGGCTTGCGACGTCCTCATCTCTTCGGACGCCGCTCGCGACCACGGCACGATCGAGGATCGCAACGCCTTACGCCGCGGGACCCCTATCCCGGCCATGAGCATGATCCGAGTCGTCTGGGGTACCGGTTCGGGACCCACGAAGATGGCCTCCTACGACGCCGCACTCGCTAGCGCCGGCGTCGAGAACTACAACCTCGTCTCGGTTTCGTCGGTGATCCCCGCCGACACCGACGTCGAGGCCGTCGGCACCGCGCCCGACCTCGGTCCCGCGGGCGAGCGTCTGACCGTCGTCGAGGCTCGAGCGACTACCGCTGGGCCGGGCCGGGCGAGTGCGGCACTCGCGTGGAACCAGTCCGTCGACGGCGGACCGGGACTGTTCTACGAGACCGCCGGCGAGATGGACCGCGACGACGTCGAACGCCGCGTCCGTGAGGGGCTCGAGGCGGGCCAGGAGCTGCGCGACTGGCCCTTCGACGAACCGAGCGTCGCCGTCGAGAGCAGCCGAGCCGATGCCGGGACGTACACGACGGCACTGGCGCTCGCGGTCTACGGCGAGAGCGAGCCGATCTGCTGAGCTGCCCGAAGGCGAACGCTTTTCACCTGTGGCCTCTATACACAGGATACAACTTCTCATGAACGGAAATACGCCGTATGCGGGGCTGCCGGGCGAGACCGGTGCTGGTCAGCGTGCCGCGGCGGACGTTCCGGAGCTCTCGAGTACCCAGCGGCGGACGCTCAGCCGCGACGTGTCGCGGATCGCCGCCCGAACCCGCGAGTTCCTGCCGAACGAGTACATCGTCGACGCCGACGTCGCCAGCGGCCAGGCCGGCTTTCAGGTGACCGTCGCCGTCCAGCCGCCAATCGGCCATCCCGTCAGCGCCGGCTTCCAGCCCGACCTCGAGGAGCCGACCGAGGAACTCATCTCGGCCGACGAACGCGACGAGGTCGCCCGTGGACTGGCCGCGAGCGCGGCGCTGCAGGTCAAGCAGGCGGTCAGCAACAACGTGACGCCGACGGCGAAGTAGTTCCGGGGACCCCTTCTAGTACAGCAGCTGTTCGAGCTGGTGGCGTCGTCGCTCGAGGTCGACTGCCGGCTCGAGGGTCGGATCCGCAATGAGTCGATCGATCGCCAGCAGCGGGTCCGTGCCGGCGCGTTCGACGTCTTCGAGCAGCGACTCGATCGCGGATCGGTTGGTCGCCAGCGAGGACGACAGGTCGATCGCGAGGAGCAGCGGAATCGCTCGCTCCGAGCGAGTCGGGAGGGCGTCGCTGATCCGGGAGAAGTCGGGCTCGTCGTCGGGTTCGATAACCGAATCGGGTGTACCTTCGATCGGATCGACCGTGAGACACTGCGTACAGACGTCGATCACCGCGGCGTTTGACGGTGCGTGGTCGCGATACTCGGCAGAAAGGGAGAGTGCGATCGTCGCGCCGGACCCACACGCCGAACAGGCCATCGCGACTCAGTCGCCGCCGGGGACGCTGCCGGCGGTCGACTGACCCATCTCCTCAGACTCGGTACCGGCGGTGTCGCCGGTCGCGGCCTCCCTGGTTTCCTCGACGTCGTCTTTAGCCTGCTGTGCCTCCTTTTCCTCCTGCTCTTTCTTGTCCTTGATCTTCTTCAGTCGGAAGGTCTCCTCGCGTTCTTTCTCCTCGAGTTTCTGCTCGATGTACTCCTGGCCCTCGTAGAGGTCGGGGAGGATCGTAAACTCGAGGGCGTTGACGCGCCGCTTGGTGGTCTCGATCTCCCGGAGCATCTTTTTCATTGCCGTCTCGACTTCGGCGGCGAGGATGATGCTCTCCAGCAGGTCCTCGTAGGCCTCGGCGGCCTCGTCGATGCGCGCGGAGGTGCCCATGATCCCGTAGCCGCGCTGATCCAGACTCTTGGAGACGCGCGAGGACTCGATCTGCGGGACGACGACGCCCATGATGTTTTTCGACTCGGTGGTGATCTCGGGGTGTTCCTGCAGGGCCGCGGCGGCGCCCCGAACCGCGACGTCGCCCTCCATCGCCCGGGCCATGTTGATCTTCTTCTGGGCGTCCTCGTAGTCGTCGGCGAGGTCGCCGCGGACGTCCTGGGCCTTGTCCAGGATGTCCATGAACTCCATGATCAGCCCGTCCCGCTTCTTCTCCAGGGTCCCGTGCCCGCGCTCGGAGAGTTCGATCCGGTCTTCGATCTCCATCAGGTTCTTGCGGGTCGGTTTGACGTCCTTGGCCATCTTGTGGAGGATTTGCGCTCCCAGTCGGATAACTGTTTACAGTTTTGCCGGCTCGAGCGATCGGCCTCTCGCGGCCGCACTCGCGACGTGACCGGGCACGTCAGTCCTCGAGTTCGAGATCGGCGACCACTGGCAGGTGATCCGACCGGGGCGTCGTCTCGTTCGGTGGGAGCGTTCGATACTGCCTTACGTCAACGGTCGACGGAACGAACACGTAGTCGATCCGGTCACCGATGCCGTCGTCGAAACCGCGGAACGTTCCGGCGGGACCCGACCGCTCGCTCGCGACTCGACGGGCATCCGCGAGCGGGCCCGTCGTCAGCGTCCGGTGGGGCGCAGATCCGACCGTA
The DNA here is from genome assembly GCF_043677095.1 of Natronococcus roseus. NCBI lineage: Archaea > Methanobacteriati > Methanobacteriota > Halobacteria > Halobacteriales > Natrialbaceae > Natronococcus > Natronococcus roseus. Next base: position 95,334 of record NZ_JBHLJR010000001.1, on the reverse strand, counting down.
CAGTTCGCGTCCCCGGTCACGACCGGCACATCTCCCTGCTCGAGGCGGTCCATCGCCCGCCGACGCAGCAGTCGTGCGGATTCAAGGCGTGCCCGCTCGCCGCGGTGGTCGAGGTGGACGCTACAGAACCAGACGGTCTCGTCGCGCTTCCGGTCCCGCAGGCGAACCCACGTGGCGACCCGGGGCAGGGACGCGTCCCACCCGACGCTCGGTTCGGCCGGCGTTTCCGAGAGCCAGAACGCACCCGTCTCGAGGCGCTCGAACCGCGACGGTCGCCACGCGACCGGAACGAACTCCCCCTCGCACTCGCCGTCCCGTCGGCCGACGCCGTGCCAGTCGTACGCCTCGAGGCCGGCCTGCAAGTCGTCGTACTGGTGGGCGAGTGCCTCCTGACAGCCCAGCAGATCCGGATCGATCCGGTCGACCGTCTCGAGAACTCGCGGGCACCGCTTGCCCCACGGATACTCGTCCGTCGAGTCGTCGTACCGGACGTTGAACGTAGACGCCCGAACGGGTGCCATACGTTCGATGCCGACGACCAGTCGGGTAACGATTGCGGAGGCAACGACCGCTCTCTTGAACGACCAGTCGCGGCGGGAGAGTTCGGATAGAACCTGGGGTTCAGCCGAGAAAGCGGTCGTCCGTGTCGCTCGTCTGCCCGCTCCTGTACAGTTCCGCGTCGCCGCAGTCGGTACCGGAAACGACCCGAAACCGCCGGTAGCGGTCGGAGCCGCTACCCCTGGCCAACCATTCCCTCCTCGTCGTCCCACTCCTGCTCGCGGAGTTCGTACTTCTGGACCTTCCCGGTCGCGGTCGTCGGCAGCGCTTCGACGAACTCGATCCGCTGGACGGTCTTGTAGTTCGCGAGGTGCTCCCGGGTGAACGCGACGAGGTCGTCCTCACTGATACCCGGCTCGTCCGGGTCGCCGCTCTCCGGCACGACGAACGCCTTCGGCGTCTCGCCCCATTGTTCGCTCGGCGACGGGATGACGGCGGCGTCGGAGACCTCCGGGTGGTCGAACAGCGTGTCCTCGAGTTCGATGCTCGAGATGTTCTCCCCGCCGGAGATGATGATGTCCTTCTTGCGATCCTGGATCGCGATCATCCCGTTCTCGTCGATCGTCGCGAGATCGCCGGTGTGGTAGTAGCCCTCCGCGCGGTCGGAGAAGGCTTCCTCGGTCTCCTCGGGTTTGTTCCAGTACTTCTCCATGACCTGGTTGCCCTGGACGACGACCTCGCCGAGCGTCTCGCCATCCCAGGGAACGTCCTCGCCGTCCTCGCCGACGACCCGAACCTCGGTGCCCATGAAGCCAAGTCCCTGGCGTTTCTTGACCGCGAACCGGCTGTCGCTGTCGTCGTCGAAGTGGCGCCGGGCGTCCGAGGTCGTGATCAGCGGCCCGGTTTCGGTGGCGCCGTAGACGTGTTTCAGGTACCAGCCGAACTCGTCCTCGACGGTCCGCAGCGTCGCCTCCGGCGGCGCCGATCCCGCGGTCGCGATCCGGACGTCGTTCGCGCCCGTCGTCTCGACTGCGTTGTCCCCGTAGTAGTCGATCAGCATGTTCAACACCGTCGGCGCCCCACAGAGGTAGGAGACGTCCTCCTCGCGGATCGTCTCGAAGAGCCATTCGGCGTCGACCCCGCGGGTACAGACGTGTTTCGCACCCATCCCCGTGACGGCGTAGATGTGTCCCCAGCCGTTGACGTGGAACATCGGCAGCGTCCAGAGGTAGATGTCGTCGTCGGTGAGGTTCTGGTGGACCGCCACGAGGTAGGCATGAATCGTCTCGCCGCGGTGGGTCCGACAGACGCCCTTTGGGTCGCCCGTCGTCCCCGAGGTGTAGTTGATCGTGATGATCTCGTCCTCGTGCATCTCGGGGCGGTCGTACTCGGGCGTGGCGTCCTCGAGGACCTGCTCGAAGTCCTCCCACTTACCGTCGGACGAGTCCGACGAGGATCGACCGCCTTCGGCGGCCTCACCCCCTTCAACGGCGTCGACGTCGTTCGTGATGAACGTCTCCGTCGGTACCTCGTCGCGGATCTCCTCGATTCGGTCGGCGTACTCGTAGTCGGCGTAGACGGCGTCGACCCCGGCGTCCTCGAGGATGTACGCGAAGTCGTCGGGCGTGAGCCGGTAGTTCAACGGCGTGTGGACTGCGCCGGCCTGCATCGAGCCGTAGGCCGCTGCGAGGTGGTAGTGGGTGTTCGGGTCGAGCACCGCGACGCGATCGCCCTTCTCGATACCACGCTCCTGCAGCGCCGCGGCGAACCGATCGGCACGCTCGCCAAGTTCGTCGTAGGTGAACCGCTTACCGTCCGTCCCGACGACGGCTTCCGTCTCGCCGTAGTGCGTTCGTGCCCGGTCGAGAAACTCCGTGACGAGCAGTGGCTTCTGCATGGATCAACCTCAAGCAACGATCGTTATGATCGTTTTGCTTCCAACGATCGAGACACTCATCGCCGAACGATCGGTGCTATCACTGCGTCTGATGTCCGTCGAAAAATCGAAACTACAGCTGCAACCGCGTTCGCAGTCTTTCGCCGCGTTAGGCCTCGACTTCGGCGGTCTCGGCTTCATCTTCGCGGTAGTACTTCTCGATGAGGTCCTCGTCGATCCGGTTGAGGGCCTCCTTGGGCAGCATCGACAGCAGGTCCCAGCCGAGATCGAGCGTCTCCTCGATCGAGCGGTTGGTGTCGTACCCCTGCTGGACGAACTCCGTCTCGAAGCGATCGGCGAAGTCGAGGAACTTGTTGTCTCGCTCGGACAGCGCCTCGCGACCGACGATGTTCACGAGGTCGCGCAGGTCCTCACCCTCCGCGTAGGCTGCGTACATCTGGTCGGAGACGTCGCCGTGGTCCTCGCGAGTCAGCCCCTCGCCGATCCCGTCGTCCATCAGCCGCGAGAGGCTCGGGAGGACGTTCACCGGCGGTTCGATCCCCTGACTGTTCAGGTCCCGGTCCATCACGATCTGTCCCTCGGTGATGTAACCGGTGAGGTCGGGAATCGGGTGGGTGTCGTCGTCGCCGGGCATCGTCAGGATCGGAATCTGCGTCACCGACCCCTCATTGCCCTCGATCCGGCCCGCGCGCTCGTAGAGCTGGGCCAGGTCGGTGTACATGTATCCGGGGTAGCCACGCCGGCCCGGAACCTCCTCGCGGGCCGCACCGATCTCGCGCAGCGCCTCGCAGTAGTTGGTGATGTCGGTCAGGATGACCAGCACGTGGTACCCTTTCTCGAAGGCGAGGTACTCGGCCGTGGTGAGTACGAGCCGCGGCGTGACCTGGCGTTCGACCGCCGGGTCGTCCGCGAGGTTCATGAAGACGACCGAGCGCTCGAGTGCGCCCGTGCGCTCGAAGTCCTGCATGAACTCGTTTGCCTCCTCCTGGGTGATCCCCATCGCGCCGAAGATGACCGCGAACTCCGACCCTTCCTCGTCGTCACCCTCCTCCTCTTCGGGCACCGATGCCTGGCGGGCGATCTGGAGTGCGAGTTCGTTGTGGGGCAGCCCCGACCCGGAGAAGATCGGCAGCTTCTGGCCCCGGACCAGCGTGTTCATACCGTCGATGGCGGAGACGCCGGTCTGGATGAACTCCTCGGGGTACTCCCGGGAGTAGGGGTTGATCGCTTCGCCGACGATGTCGACGCGATCGTCGGGAACGATCTCCGGGCCGCCGTCGATGGGGTTCCCGGAGCCGTCGAGCACCCGGCCGAGCAGGTCCTCGGTGACGGGCATCTTCATGGTCTCGCCCAGGAACCGGACCGAGGCGTTGCGGTCGATACCGCCCGTTCCCTCGAACACCTGGATCGAGACGAGCCCCTCGCTCGACTCCAGTACCTGTCCGCGCAGGGTCTCGCCCTGCGGCGTCTCGATCTCGACCATCTCGTCGTATCCGACGGGTTCGTCGACCTCGGCGAACACCAGCGGACCGCTGATTTCCGTGATTGTCTGGTACTCTTTCATGTTAGTACAGTGCTCTGATCTGCTCTTTGAGGTCCGATTCGAGTTCGTCGATGAACTCGTTCCAGTCGTCGGCGACGCCCATCCGGTTGAGCTGGGGTGCGGCGTCGACGTCCTGGATCTCCTCGACGGGAACGCCGGCCTCGAGGGCGTCGAACGCCTCGTCGTTGAACGTCTTGATCGCGCCGAGCATGCGGTAGGTCTTCTCCGGTTCGCAGTAGGTGTCGACGTCGTGGAACGCGTTCTGCTGGAGCCAGGCCTCGCGCAGGTAGCGAGCGACCTCGAGGGTCAGCTGCTGGTCCTCGGGCAGCGCGTCCTTGCCGACGAGTTGAACGATCTCCTGGAGTTCGCCCTCCTCGTCGAGGACGTCGACGCCCCACTGGCGCCGTTCGGGCCAGTCCTCGGCGACGTTCTCCCGGAACCAGGGGTCGAGCTGCTGGCGGTACAGCGAGTACGACTCGTTCCAGTTGATCGATGGGAAGTGGCGTCGCTCGGCGAGGTCGGCGTCGAGGGCCCAGAACGTCTTGACGATACGCAGCGTGTTCTGGGTAACCGGCTCCGAGAAGTCCCCGCCGGGCGGGGAGACGGCGCCGATGACCGAGATCGATCCCTCCTCGCCGTTGATCAGCTGGAACTTGCCGGCGCGCTCGTAGAACTCCGAGAGCCGCGCGGCGAGGTAGGCGGGGTAGCCCTCCTCGCCGGGCATCTCCTCGAGCCGGCTCGAGATCTCGCGCATGGCCTCGGCCCACCGGGAGGTGGAGTCGGCCATCAGCGCGACGTCGTACCCCATGTCACGGAAGTACTCCGCGATGGTGATCCCCGTGTAGATACAGGACTCGCGGGCCGCGACCGGCATGTTGGAGGTGTTCGCGATGAGGCACGTCCGGGACATGAGCGGCTTGCCCGTCTTCGGGTCCTCGAGCTCGGGGAAGTCCTCGATGACTTCCGTCATCTCGTTGCCGCGCTCGCCACAGCCGACGTAGACGACGATGTCGGCGTCGGCCCACTTCGCGAGCTGGTGCTGGGTGACGGTCTTCCCGGAACCGAAGGGACCGGGAATCGCCGCGGTCCCGCCCTTCGCGATCGGGAACAGGCCGTCGAGGATCCGCTGGCCCGAAACCAGCGGCTCCGTCGGCGTCTCCTTCTCGTCAGAGGGGCGGGCCCGGCGGACGGGCCACTCCTGGTGCATCGTGATCTCTTCGCCGGAGTCGAGTTCGGCGATCACTTCGTCGACCGTGAACTCGCCGGTCTCGATCGAGGTGATCTCGCCGCCCTCGTAGTTCGGCGGCACCATCACCTTGTGGGTGATACTCGCCGTCTCGGGAACCTTCCCGATGACGTCACCGGGTTCGACGATCTCGCCCTCGGCGACGGATGGGGTAAACTCCCACTCGCGCTCGAAGTCGATGCCGGGTGCGTCGACCCCGCGGTCGAGGAACGCCGAGCCCATCTTCTCCTCGAGCTCGTCGAGCGGGCGCTGGACGCCGTCGTAGATCGCGTTGAGCATCCCCGGTCCGAGGTCGACGCTGAGCGGTTCGCCCGTGTTCTCGACGGGTTCGCCCGGGGCGACCCCGGAGGTTTCCTCGTAGACCTGAATCGTGGTCAGGTTCCCTTCGATCTCGATGACCTCGCCCATCAGTCCTTCGTCGCCGACGTAGACGACGTCGTTCATCCGGGCGTCGAGGTCCGTGGCGGTCACGACGGGACCGCTCACGCTTTCGATTACACCGTCTTCGTCGACGGATTCGATGTCTTCTGCCTGGCTCATAGTTTACTCTTGATCGTCCTCTTCCATCAGGTCGATACCGATCGCGCGCTTGATCTGGTCGCGCAGTCCGCCGCCGCCGGTTCCGCTCCCGATTGTGACGACGACCGGTTCGACGCTCGTTTCGACGTCCTGACGAACGCCCCGCGAGAGGTACTCGAGGTCGTCGTCGTGCATGACGACGATCCCGACTCCCTCGTCCTCGAGGGCGGCCGTCGCGGCGTCGTCGAGCGAGTCTTCCTTCTCGTCCTCGGGGACGTTCTCGAAGCGGCGAACGCCCGCGAGTCGGAACCCGGTGGTGAACTCCGGACTGCCGACGACTGCGATTTCCTGGCTCATTGGATCACCAGTTCCTCCTCGATCTCGCTTTCTGAAAGTCCGACCTCGCGACCGCGTGCGATCGCACGGATGTTCTCGACCTCGCGTTCCTTCGCGAGGATGTACGACAGGACGGCCGACACGGAGGTCGGGTGGATACTCGAGAGCATGTCGGCGTACTCGAGCAGTGCAGCATCTATTGCGTGCTCGAACTGGATAAGGCTATCAGCATCGCGCAACCGTGACAGTGCCTCCGAGAGCCGGTTGCCGTAGCGTTTGCTGTCGGCGATGTGATCGACGAGTTCGTCGGGATTGGCGACGAGCTGGTTGAGGTCGGACTCGTCGAACAGCACACCGCCCTCGATGTAGTAGCTGGCCGGATCCAGGTCCGCGCCACTGCGGGCGAGTCGTAGGGCGTTTCGGGCGTTTCTGAAGTCGATTTCGGCCTGGAGGAACTCGACGTATTTGGCCTCCGGCCCTTCCTGTGGGCGGCCGAGGTTGTCGAGCAGGTGCACGTAGAACTCCCGATCGAGGGCGTTCTCGAGGGGCACGAGCGTGTTCGTCTCTTCGAACTCCTCGCGGGCGTCCCCGAGCGGCTCGGCGTAGGTCGTCCCGTCGAGCAGTTCGACAACGTCTTCGATCGTCTCGACCTCGAGCAGGCGGTCGAGCGTCGCATCGTCGAGCTCGCCGGCACGAATCAGGTCCGTCTGGAACTCTTCGGCAGGTGTGCCCGTGTAGATCCCACGGATGATCGTCTTGATGTTCCAGACGTCGAACTTTCGGAGGTACCGAGCGATGAGATCGTACAGCCGACCCTCGGACCACTCGAGCAGGTCTCCGAAGTGTTTCGCAAGGTTGCGGTTGAGGGCGTGTTCGATCAGGTCGACACCCGAAAACCGCGCACCGAGTTCGTTGATTTCGCGTTCGTACTCCGACTCCTCCATAAAGCGTGCGATCCCGCTTGGCCCCATACGCACGAGTTTGCGGTAATCCTCGTCCGTAAACAGCGCTGCTTTTCGTGCGCGGACGCGAGCGCTGACGTACTCCGTGTTCGAGGCGCCTGAGCTCATTGCTCGAAGAGCCGGTTGCTGATCTCCTGAAGGTTGTCCTCCCAGACGTCCTCGAGCACCGAGTCGAAGGTGTTGTTGACCCGAACGCGGGACTGATCGCTTTCGACGACGACGCCGCCGAGACAGTCGTATTCGCCGGCGTACTCGTAGCCGTCGTACTCCTCGAGAACCGACTCGATCAGCTCCTCGTCGTCGGCACGACCGTAGACGCGGACGGTGTCTGCGTTCTCGAACTCGACGCTGGATGTCTCGACGAGCGCCCGCGTAAGTTCTTCGCGGGTCTCGCCTTCGAGGTCGGCGAGTTCGGACTCGACGTGCTCGCGGACGTCACTGAGGACGTCGCGTCTGGCCTCCAGGCGTTTCTGTTTCGCCTCCAGTTTGGCACTGGAGAGTCGCTGTTCACGCAGTTGCTCGATCTCGCGCTCGACATCTCCTTCGGCCTCCTCGAGGATTTCGTCGGCATCATCCTCGGCTTCCGAGATGATCTTCTCGGCGCGAGATTCGCCCTCTTCGCGGAGTTCCTCCGCACGCGCGTGGGCCTCTTCTCTGATATCCTCGACGACTGTGTCCAAACTCATTGGTGGGAGAAGGGGGGTATGCTTAGATAACGAAGACGACGACGAGCGCGAAGATAACGAGCGTCTCCGGCAGGACTGTCATGATCAGGCCCGGCACGAAGAGGTCGTCGTCTTCCGCGATCGCGCCGACTGCAGCGGCCCCGATACCACGCTCGGCGTATCCGGCTGCGAGCGCCGACAGACCGACGGCGAGGGCGGCTGCACCCGAATCGGTCAGGAACGGCGATTCTTCGGTGGTTCCATTCTGTAGCACGGTCTCGGTCGCGAGTACAAGTTCTTCCATCATGGCTTATATACTTCCTCTGTGGATCGATTGCTCCGAACAAGCGTATCTGTCTCTGCACACCCTATAAAACTCTCGAAACGAATCGACGGAGCCGTGCTGTACCACCGACTCAGGCAGGGACGGTACCTATTACCACGATAAAATTCACCGTCGATCGGTCGACTCCGAAAGATATCGATACGGATCGTCTCAGCTCGAGAGAAAAAACGACGAGAACGGCCGACAGCAGTGTGCTCAGTCAGCCTGTGGAGCTGGCTGACCGTCGGACTGGCTGTCGTGGCCGAACGGATCGTACTCCTCGCCGCCGCCGTCGTAGAACTTCTGGAAGAACTCCACGTACTCCAGGCGGAGCATCTGGATCCCGGCTGCGGTGATCCCCAGCAGGAGGACCACGATGTGGCCGAGGACGAACACCACGACGGCGCCGATCAGTGCCAGCGCCATCACGATGGGGCCGCCGTCGAACCCGATCCAGACGAGCCCTTCGAAGACGACTTCACCGGCCTCGGGAGCCGCCGGCGCGCCGAAGTACGCGAACTCCATGTAGCCGGTCTCGTCGGCCGCAGCACCGAAGACCAGGAGGTTCACGACGAACGCCATCCCACCCTTCGCGAGCAGGACGGCGACCATTCGGAGATACGAGAGGACGTGACCGAACGCCCAGGCCGGCGTCTCGAGGAGGCCGGCGACGCCCTCGGCGCTGCCGACCATGACGACACCGACGACCAACATCGCGATCCCCGCAAGGCCGACGACCTCCGGAAGTCCCTCGAACCCGAGTGCGAACTGGTCCGTCTCGTAGAGGACGCTCTCGGTCCCGACGAGGAAGTCGGGTTTCTGGCCCTCCCCGTGGGTGCTGAACAGCCAGAGGAACAGGCCGTTCATCGCGAGGATCCAGGAGAACTTCTCCATGACGGCTGCCTTCAGGCTGTGGCTGAGCTCGTTGATGAAGCCCAGCACCAGGCCGATGTTGAGGTGGATGATCCCGAACACGACGCTCATGACGATCCACAGCATCGCCCAGCTCTCGGGGTGTTGGAGGCCCTTGGTGAGCACGCCGGCAAGCGGCAGGTGTATGCCGACATCGCTCATGTAGACGCCAAAGAAGTCGTCGTACAGGTAACCGAAGAGTATCGTGAACACACCGGCCCAGATGGCGATGGTTCCGATCGCCTTGCCGGCGTCGGAGTCGAAGACCTTCCAGGCTCCCCAGCCCATCAGCATGTAGAGGATCCCGTAGCCGATGTCACCAATCATGAAGCCGAAGGCGAACGGGTAGGTCAGGAAGATGAAAAACGTCGGATCCAGCTCGCTGTACTTGGGCTGGCTGACCATCTTCACGAGCAGCTCGAACGGCTTTGCCGGCGTGATGTTGTCGAGCCTGACCGGCGGCTCGTTGTCCATCGTTACGGCACGGTTGCCGTGGCCGCCGCCATCGGCGCGTGTGGGCTGTCCGCCGTCGGTTGCTGCCTTCTGTTTGGGCGAGGACGCTTCGTCGGAGTCCGCGTCGGCGTCGGCTTCCGTCTCCGCGTCGTCGGTGTGCTCGACGGCACCGTGTTCGTGCTCGTCGTACTCGGCCCGCTCGAGTTCCTCGATTTCGACGCTTTCGCCGACCGTATCGCGCAACGCGGCAACGAGTTCCTCGTACTGCTCGGTGGGAATCCAGCCCTCGGCGATAAACGCCCGGTCGCTCGTCGCAAACTGCAGGGGCGCTTCCGCACGCTGGACCTCGACGGTCAGCTCCGCTTCGAGCGCCAGCAGGAACCCCCCCTGGTTGGCCTTGATCTGTTCGAGCTCCGCATCGAGCTCGTCGGTACGAGACTGCAGTTCCTGTTTTTCTTCCTCGAGTTCGGCGACGTATGCTTCCGGCGCCCGGTCGGTCTCGGGGATCTCGTGGCGCGTAAACTCGACGCCGACGAGCGCGTCGTCGATCAGGCCGTCGTCGGCACCGACGCCCTCGGCGGGTGCAGCGACGATGGCGACGACGTCACCGCCAGTAAACGTCTCGAACGCCCGAATCTCGTCGGCCATCTCGAGGGCGGCCTCGATCTCGTCGGCAGGCCCTTCGCCGACGACGACGTCGACCGTCTCGTAGCCCGAGAGCAGATCGAGATCCACTTCGAGTTCCGCGAAGGGTTCGACGCGGTCGAGTCGCTCCTCGACCTGCCGGAGCTCCTCGCGGATCTCGCTGCGATCGTCGTCGAGTTCGTTGACCCGCGTCCGCGTCTCCTCGAGTCGCTGTTCCCAGCCGTCGTCGACCGAACCCACGGTCGTCTCGTCGGCCGATAGTTCGAGGGTGCTCTCCAGGGCGCGAACGGTAACCAGCTTCTCGGAGGCGTCGTCGGCCCCCTCGATCGGCGTCCCGTTGTCAAACCCCTCCCAGGAGCCGTCGTAGTCCGAGAGATGAACCAGATTCAGGTTGTGAATCGTCTCGATGACCGTGGGCATGACGCCCTTCGAACCGGCCACCGAGACCTTGCTCATCCGCTCAGGTCTGAACATGAACGTCCTCCTGGAACAGTTCGACGACGTAGTCGGTCACTTCGTCGACCCGGCTCTGGGCACGCTCGGCGAGCGCCTCGCGCTCCTGTTCGCCCTCACGAAGGACGCGCTCACACTCCTCGTCGATCTCGGCGCGCGCCTCCTCGAGGCGGCGCTCCTTGAGATCCCGCGCTTCCTGTTCCGCTTCCGTGCGAATCTCCTCGGCACGTTTCCGGGCCTCGGCTATCCGCTCGTCGCGGTCGTCTTCTGCCTGTGCGACGATCTCGTCGGCCTCCTCTTCCGCCGACTTGATTCGTTCGAGAACCTGTGGCCTCGGCATATTCTAAGCAAACGAACGTTTGCGGCAACGCGTATATGGTAGTTGCGAAAGTATCGCGGTCGATCGCGACGCAGGTCGGTGGTAGTCAGCGATTGTCCGGCGCCGAATCGACCGGGAACAGCAGACATATTGCCGTCGGATCAAAACCCCTCTCCAATGGGAGTCCTCGAGAACAAGGCCCGAGCTCGGCTGTTCTATAAGTACCTCTCGAAGGTGTACGACCGCATCAACCCGTTTATCTGGAACGAGCAGATGCGCAGCGAGGCCCTCGAGTTGCTCGAGTTCGAGCCCGAAGCCACGGTGCTCGACGTCGGCTGTGGCACCGGGTTCGCTACGGAGGGACTGCTCGAGCACGTCGATGAGGTGTACGCGGTCGACCAGAGCGAACACCAGCTCGAGCAGGCCTACGCCAAGCTCGGCAAGCGAGCGCCGCCGGTTCACTTCCACCGCGGCGACGCCGAACGGCTCCCGTTCGCGACCGACACCTTCGACGTCGTCTGGTCGTCGGGCTCGATCGAGTACTGGCCGAACCCGATCCTCGCGCTCCGCGAGTTCCGCCGCGTGCTCAAACCCGGCGGCCAGGTCCTGGTCGTCGGGCCCAACTACCCCGAGAACCCGATCGCGCAGCGCCTCGCCGACGCGATGATGCTGTTTTACGACGAGTACGAGGCCGATCGGATGTTCAAGGCAGCCGGCTTCGAGGACGTCAGACACGCCTTCATGGGGCCGGAGTACGAGCCCGAGGTCGCGATCACGACCGTCGCCCGCGCCCCCGAGTAGTCAGTCGGCGGTCGTCTCGAGCGAGGCGACCTGCTGGCCGTCGACGGCGATGGTCACGGAAACCGTGTCACCGGAGCTGATCGTCGGCGTGTTGGTTCCCGCGACGGAGAGCGTCGAGCGTTCACCGGCGCTCCAGGTCGAACCGCTCGCCGAGTTGAACGGACCGCTCGGTGCCTGGTCGAAGCCCGCGGCACCGGTGAAGGGAACCGGCGGCTGCTCGGAGAGCTGCTCACCGTTTACTGCGACCGTCAGCGCGAGCTCCTCGACGTCGATCGGATCGCCGGCGACGTGTTCGACCGTGATCGTCCCCTCGCTCCCGTCGGCCGCGAGGTCGAACGCGACCGGGTTCTTGGGGGATGTCGGACTCAGCCCCCCGGCACCGACCGCGACGACCGCCGCCAGTGCCACGGTAACGCCGATCAGGAGCACTACGCCGATCACGGGGTTGATCCCGCGGTCGTCGGATCCATGGGCGCGGAACGCCGATCCCAGTATCACGGCGCTCTCTGGCCTCGCCTCCCTATATAAAGAGTCGGTCACGACCGCTACTCGCCGTCGCTCGGCGCGTCGCTACTCGAGACGGTTCCCTCGATGCTGCCGTCGTCGGTCTCCGCTCGCAGGTCGTACTCGCCGTCGGGCGGGAGGAGCCACAGCGAACCGTTCGAATCCGTCTCACCGACCGCTTCACCGTCGACCGAAACCGTGGCGGGCTCCGGCTCGTCGGTTTCGGCGTCCGTCACGACGACTTCGGCCGGTCCGTTCGCCGCGGTCTCGTTGATCGAGAGCGCCAGCCCGTCGTCGTTCCACTGGCTGTTGTTGATCGTCGGCAGCTGCCGATAGTCGAGGGTCTGAACCTCCCGGTAGGCCGCGCCCGTCCCGCCGTCGAGGTACGTGGTTAGCTGTCCCTGATCGTGGATCGCCTGAATTCGGTACAGCTGTCCCGTCCTGCTCTCGACGGCGTCCGAGGAGTGGCTCTCGTGGTCGGCTCCGAACACCCACGGATACAGCTCCTGGGCCGTTCCGTGCGCGTCGGTGATGTCGTCGAACTGGTTCGACTGCGTCGTGTTCCGGCTGTCGAACCGAGTCGTTTCCCGGACGTAGTTCCCATCCAGCAACGAGAGGGTGTAGCCGGTCTCGGCGGTCCGAACGGCCAGCGGTTGTCCGCCACCGTCGGACCGACTCGCCGTCTCGAGTTGCGATCGGGTATCGCTGCGGTGCATCTCCAGCTTTCTCGCGTCGTCTCGAGTCGAGAGCGAGTACCCCGGAACCTCGTTCGCGTATCCGACGAGATCGTCGAGCGCACGCTCGACCGTCTCCGACTCGTGGTAGTTCCGCGAGAACGTCTGGAGTAGTTCGGCCGTCGACTGCTCGTCCGCCGCGTGGGCTTGCACCGCCGTTCGCTCGCGATCCTCGAGTTCGTCGATCCGCTCCTGTAGCCGATCGTACCCCGCCCGGACCCGCTCTTCGCGCTCCTCGTCGGAGGCGTTGTCGAACCCGCTTCGGACGAGCATTTCCTGTTCGGAGTCGACTCTGAGCTCGTCGTCCGCGGCCATGAGCGACGCGCCGAGACCGCTGCCGTGCTCGACCCGTTCGCTTCGCTGCTCCTCACCGGGATCGAGTCGGTTCGACGTCCCGTTCGCCTCGACGAACGTCGCTCCCTGGTCGGCCTCGTTCGCCTCGAAGACGATCTCATCCGTCTCGTTCGGCTCCCCATCGACCGCGGAAACGGCCATTGCGGGCACCGAGAGGACGAGTAGTCCTGCGAGAACGACGGCCATCACACCCTTCATCAATACAGCATAAGAACTCATGATATAAAATACGATCGGCCGACCGTCGTTTCGGGACCGTTCGAGAGGACCGGAAACGCTTCAAGCACCGCTGTGATTTTTTATTCACCCATAGAAAGTGTTTTTTACTCTGAGAGTATTGGTGGTATGTATGCGGGTTTCGATCGTCGCGTCGGTCGTACTGGTGGTGGTACTTGCTGGTTCGGTCCTCGGAGCAGCCGCCACCGGATCGACAGCGACGGCGTCGGAACCAGCGAGCACGCCCTCGGTGCAGGCGACACAGCCTGCGGTCGACGACGGTCCGATACTCGAGAGCGCGGATCCGGCCCAGGAAATCCGAATCAACGTCACCGAGACCGGGGATGCCGTCTGGACGATCGAGAGCCGGTTTCTTCTGAGCGACGAGAGCGAGGCCGAGGCGTTCCTCGAGTACGCCGAGACGGTTTCGACTGACGAAGACGAGGGGGTCTACGATCGAAGCCTGTTCGAACCCCACGTCGAGACCGCCGCGGACGCGACCGACCGGGAGATGACGATCGAAGACGCCGGCTGGGACGACCCGCAGCTCCGTTCCGCGGACGGCGATGACGGATCGAACGAGTCTGGATCGACGGTCGGCGTCCTCTCGTACTCGTTTACCTGGACCGAGTTTGCGGCAGTCGACGGAACGCAGATCCACGTCGGGGATGCGTTCCAGAGCGACGACGGACCGTGGCTCTCGGCGCTGGCCGAGGAGCAACGTCTCGTGATTCAGGCGCCCTCGGACCACGGCTTTCACGACTACAACCTCTCGGTGAGTCCACAGGATAGCGCGCTCATCGTCGACGGCCCCCACCAGTTCGACGAGGACGAACTCGAGGCGACCTTCCTCCGCGGGGCCGACGACGGCTCGTCCGGAGGCGCCGATTTCTACCCCGCCAGCGCCGAGCTACTCTTCGGTGGGGTGTTCGTTCTCGCGATCCTGATCGGAACGGGAAGCTACGCCCTGGCGCGGTGGTCCTCGGATTCGGAGTGGTCGCCGGCGCTGTGGGTCTCCGGGCTCCTCCCGTCGAACGCAGGGGAACGTACCAGCGGAGGGTTGCCGCCGACCCGAGGGAACGACCCGAGCAGCGCTTCGGAGCGGGACGCCGAACCGGGCGCGGTCGACGCCGACGCGACTCGAGCGTCGACTGGCGGTGTCGAATCAACGTCTCGAGAATCGTCGGGCCAGACGTTCGCGTACGCCGAGGAATCCGGGGCGGACGAGTCGGATGAGGCAGTCGATCCCGAGCTGTTGAGCGACGAGGAGCGGGTCCTCCGGCTGCTCAGGCGAAACGGCGGTCGGATGAAACAGGGCTCGATCGTCTCCGAGACCGGCTGGTCGAACGCCAAGGTCTCCCAACTGCTCTCACAGATGGCCGACGACGAGGAGATCGAGAAGCTCCGGATCGGCCGCGAGAACCTCATCACGCTGCCGGAAGTCGATCCGACGGAACTCGGCTGACGGTCCCTTTTCGGCTCGAGAGCGCCGTCGGCAGAGTTAGCTTCGTTCGCGATCCCCTGCCGTTCGCACGGCTTGTGGGGCCTGCGGTCGGCCCCGGTGAAAACGGTCTCGGCAACCGGAGAGCGTTCGCGGGGTTCGACGCACGACTCCGGGATGGAAAACGCACTCGAGTTCTCGTCGGTCCCTCTAGAACCGGACGACCTCGAGCCCGAACGATTTTCGGACGGACAGCCGATTTCCGAGACGTTCGGTAGAACCGTCCGTTCTCTACGGTCGCTTGCCACACACCGGCCAACCGCCTGCCCTCCCCCGGGTCGCGCGACTCTCACTGTCGCTCGAGTCACGCTTCCGGCCACAAACTGCGGCTTACGCCAGTGGGGTTCGCTCGACGACCTGCCACGTGCACCTTTTTCTCGTCGGGTTCGTTCGCGCTGCTCACTCACCTCTCCTCGAAAAATCTGCACCAAAAAGCCGCTCGTTCGCCTCGCTCACTCGCGGTGCTCTATGCCAACGGCGTCCGCTCGACGACCTGCCACGTGCACCTTTTTCTCGTCGGGTTCGTTCGCGCTGCTCACTCACCCCTCCTCGAAAAATCTGCACCAAAAAGCCGCTCGTTCGCCTCGCTCACTCGCGGTGCTCTATGCCAACGGCGTCCGCTCGACGACCTGCCACGTGCACCTTTTTCTCGTCGGGTTCGTTCGCGCTGCTCACTCACCCCTCCTCGAAAAATCTGCACCAAAAAGCCGCTCGTTCGCCTCGCTCACTCGCGGTGCTCTATGCCAACGGCGTCCGCTCGACGACCTGCCACGTGCACCTTTTTCTCGTCGGGTTCGTTCGCGCTGCTCACTCACCCCTCCTCGAAAAATCTGCACCAAAAAGCCGCTCGTTCGCCTCGCTCACTCGCGGTGCTCTATGCCAACGGCGTCCGCTCGACGACCTGCCCGTCGTACGTCGGGTACTGCTCGATGATCTCCCCGTCCTCGAGGTCGCCCTCCTCGATCATCTCCTCTAAGAGCCACCAGGCGACCTCGACGTGCTCGGTTTTGACGGTGTAGAACTCCTCGGGAACGCCCAGCTCGGCGAATCGCCGGGGATCGGTGTACGTCTTTCCGTAGACGAGCGTGCCGTCGTCGGTGACGTCGTCGAACTCCCGCCGGACGTTTCGGGCGGCCCGCTTCAGTCGGCGGCGGTGCTGGGCCGCGTCCTTGAATACGGACGTACAGAAGTAGACCCGTTCGTGGTCGCCCATCACCTCGAGAATCTGCTCGCGGGAGCCGTCGACGGCGCTCATGTGGCCCTCCTTGAGCTCGTACCCTTCCTCCTGCATTCGGCGGTAGTTCCCGTCGGACATCTCGAACTCGTTGACGTTACAGAAGTCGGCGGCGCCCTCGTCGAGAAACTCGAGGAACTCCTCCTCGGCGCGGATGCCGGGGATCTCGAAGGCAGGAGTGAGCCCCTCCTCGCGGGCGATGTAGAGGATCTCCTCCCACTCGGTGCCGTGCATGTCCCCCCACAGCTCGTACGGCGGGTGGAAGCGGATCTCGTCGAGTCCAGCTTCCGAAAGCTTGCGCATGTTCTCGCGGCCGCCCGTGATCCCCGTGTAGAGGTGGGTGTGGTGGTCCTCGCCGAACTCCTCCTTGAGAAGCTCGAGGTAGTGACAGGTCCGCTCGAGGGCCTCCTGGGGTTCGCCGCCGGTGATCGAGGTGCCCAGGGCGTCCATCCGGTGGGCCTCCTCGAGAACGTCCTCGTCGCGTTCGACCTGTCGTTCGTTCGCGTAGACGTCGGTGACGTTCTTGCGGTTCTCGCCAAGCGGGCAGTAAAAGCAGTCGCGCTGGTCGCAGTAACCGTAGACGAACAGCACCATCTTGCCGCCTTTCGCGCACTGCTCACAGCCCTTCGATATCATTCGAAGGGACGTAGCCGGCCGAGCCCCAAAAACTGTGCGGAACGTCGGCGTTCGATCCTGTCCGTGGTTCACACGGGCCGAACGAGGCGAGCGCGCGGCGGATTCCGTCGCTCCCAGAAGACGGAAATACTGCGGTGTCCAACCACGAAGCGATGCTGTTGGTCCTGTGTGTCGACCTCGACGACGACCTCGGCCGCAAGACCGACTTTACGACACCGGTGATCGGTCGCGACGCCGTCGAGAAGGCGGCTGTCGCGCTGGCGACCGCGGATCCCGAGGACTCCGACGTCAACGTCGCCTTTCAGGGCGTCCACATCTACGACGACCTCACCTCCCGAAACGAGAGCGTCGAGGTCGCGATCGTCACGGGCAACGAGGACGGCGACGTCGACGCCAACCGCGAGGTCGGCGACGAGGTCGACACCGTCCTCGCGAGCCTCTCGACGGCAGAAGACGTCACCGCGCTGGTCGTCACCGACGGCGCACAGGACGAGTCCGTTATCCCCGTCATCCGCTCTCGAGTGCCGATCGACGGCGTGCGCCGCGTCGTCGTCAGACAGGCCCAGAACCTCGAGTCGATGTACTACACGTTCAAGCAGGTGCTGAACGATCCCGAGACCCGCGGAACCGTCCTCATCCCGCTCGGGATTCTGCTGTTGATCTATCCGCTGGCGCTGATCGGAACCGTCCTCGAGATGCCCGGGGTCGTCTTAGGCGTGACCTCGACGCTGCTCGGGCTTTACCTCATCTCGCGGGGGCTCGGCCTCGGAGAGCGCCTCGACGACGCCGTCGAGAGCGCGAGGCGGTCGCTGTACGCCGGCCGAACGACGATCCTCGCCTACGTCGTCGCGACCGCGTTGCTCGTTCTGGGCGGCGTCAGCGGGGCGAACGAACTCGAGCGGGTCCAGGCCGAGGCGGCCGGCGAGGTCGGCGTCCCCGTCATGCTCTCGGCGCTGCTGTACGGTTCGGTCCAGTGGTTCGCCGCCGCAGGGGTCACCACGAGCCTCGGCCAGATCACCGACGAGTACATCGCGGGCCGCCTCGAGTGGCGCTACCTCAACGCGCCCTTCTACGTCGTCTCGATCGCGATCGTGCTCTACGCGGTGAGCGCGTACTTCCTCGACGCCGTCGGGCTCACCTTCCTCGCGACGGCGCTGACGGCGGGAACGCTGCTGGGGATCGTGAGCACGCTCGCGTTCGCGGTCGCCGAATCGCACTTCTCGGAGGACGAGAGCGAGGAGCCACACCGACCCGACAGCGCCTGAAACGGTACGGCCGGCGCGGAACTACTGCTCGCGCTCGACGACGAACTCCGCCAGCTCGCGCAGGTAGTCCCGGGACTCGCGGTCGACGGTGTCGACCCGTTCGAGGGCATCGATCGCCCGATTGGCCTCCTCGCGGGCGCGGGCATTGGCTTCGGCCGGGCTCAGATCGGTCACCTGGACGACCGAGGGACGCTCGAGTTCGGCGTCGTGGCCCGTCGGCTTCCCGAGCTCCTCGGGGTCGGCGACGGCGTCGAGAACGTCGTCGCGGATCTGGAAGGCGACGCCGACGCGTTCGGCGTACTCGCCGAGGGCCTCTACGGTGAAGGGGTCGGAGTCGGCGGCGATCGCCCCGAGTTCGGCCGCCGCTCGAAACAGGGCACCGGTCTTCCGTCTCGCGAGGGTCATGTACTCCTCCTCGTTGGTCGGCTTCGAGGAGAGCTCGGTCGCCTCGCCGACGCCGAGTTCGACCATCGCCTCGGCGACGACCTGGGTAGCCCTGGGATCCGCCGAAAAGAGGGCGAACGCCTCTCCGAGCAGGCCGTCGCTGGTGATGATCGCCGGCCCGTGGCCGAACTCGGCCCAGGCGCTTGCGGTCCCTCGACGTAGGTCCGAGCGGTCGATGATGTCGTCGATCACCAGCGAGGCGTTGTGGACGAGTTCGATGCCGACGCCGAAGTCGACGGCGTCCTCGGGCTCGCCGCCGACGGTTTCGCAGGCCAGCAGCGTCACCATCGGTCGCACGCGTTTGCCGCCCGAGAGCGCGACGTGGCGAACTTCCTCGTTGAGCGTCTCGGGTTCGACCCCGTCGACGACCGCCACGAGACGCTCCTCGATCAGCGCCCGTCGACGCTCCAGAAGTTCCATTACCCGCGCTTAGGAGAGGGCGAAAAAGTAGGTGACGGTTGTCGACGACGCTCGCTCGAGTTCCCGTCGCGAGACGCGCCCGCCGGAACCGCTGGCGGATCGATCGACTACTGGAACTCCTCGGTCAGCGCCGGGACGACATCAGAACGACCTTTTTCCACTCGGATCACTCACTTCGTTCGTGACCGCTCGTGCAAAAACCTCGACCAAAAAGACCGCCCTCGTTCCATCACGGACTTCCACGTCCGTTCGGCTTCTTCGGGGTTCTCGCTCACGGACTCAGTTCGAACCGCGCTCCGCTCGTGCGGAACAGTTACTGGAACTCTTCGGTGAGTGCGGGAACGACGTCGAAGAGGTCGTCGTGGATCGCGTAGTCGGCGATGTCCATGATCGGGGCGTTGGGGTCGGTGTTGATCGCGACGATCGTGTCCGAGCCCTTCATGCCGGCGACGTGCTGGACGGCGCCCGAGATGCCGATCGCGATGTAGACGTCGGGCGTGACGACCTTCCCGGACTGGCCGACCTGGCGGTTCTTGGGCAGCCAGCCGTTGTCGACGATCGGGCGCGAGGAAGAGACCGTCGCGTCGAGGGCGTCGGCCAGCTCCTCGATGAGCTCGAGGTTCTCCTCCTCTTCGATCCCTCGGCCGACACTCACGAGGACGTCGGCGTCGCTGATGTCGACGTCGCCGCCGCCGACCTCCTCGAAGCCGGTGACCGTCGAGCGGATCGTGTCCTCGTCGATCTCGGCGTGGAACTCCCGGATCTCGGCGTCACCGGTGCCGCCGGCGCCGGCCCACTCGGCGCCGCGGATGGTGACGACGGCGTTACCCGTCAGTTCGTTGGCCGTCTCGACCTTGCCGCCGTACATCTCGCGGGTCGCAGTCAGCGTCTCGCCGTCGGTCTCGAGGCCGACGGTGTCGGTGACGATCGGCAGGTCCAGGGCGTTCGCGACGGCGGGTGCGTAGTCGAGGCCGTTGACGCTGTTTGGCGCGACGACGTACTGGGGTGCGAGCTCGTCGTAGAGCTGGGCGAGGACCTGCGCGTAGACGTCGTGGTTGAACTCCTCGCCGTACTCGACGGTGTGGACGACGTCGACGCCCTCCCGGTTGAGCTTCTCGGCGAACTCGCCGACGGGACCGCTGATGACGGCGACGTGGAGGTCGCCGCCGGTTTCGTCCGCCAGCTGGCGACCCGCGGTGATCGTCTCGTAGCTGACGTCGCGCAGTTCGCCCCTGCGGTGGTCGGCGACTGCGAGGATATCAGTCATCGACTTTCACCTCGGGTGAAAGCGATGATTTCGTCGCGCGCAGTGCGTGCGACGGCGGTCATGGCGCCACCCCCTTCTCGCGAAGGAGCTCACCGAGCTCCGCGGCGGTCTCCTCGGGGCTGCCCTCCCAGACCGTCGCGTCGGTCTCGCTTTCGGGCTCGTACATGTCCGTGACCGTCACGGCACCCTCGACTGCCCCCTCGTCGACGCCGAGGTCACCGAGCGTGTGAACGTCGAGTTCCTTTCGCTGGGCCTGTCGGATGCCTCGCAGGCTGGCGTAGCGGGGTTCGTTGATCCCCGTCTGGATCGTCAGCGCCGCGGGGAGTTCGATCTCGGTCAGCTCCTCGACGCCGCCCTCGAGCTCGCGCCGGACCGACGCAGTGCCCTCGGCGAGGTCGTGCTCGAGGTGGTTGACGACGGCGCCCCACTCGAAGCCGAGCTCCTCGGCCAGGGAGACGCCGGTGGCGCCCCAGTTGTCGTCGCCGGACTGAACGCCGGTCAGCACAAGATCGGGCTCTTCGGCCTCGACGACCGCCCGGAGTATCTCGGTCTTGGCGCCGACGTCGAGCAGGTCGACGCCCTCGAGGGCGTCGTCCCAGACGCGGATCGCGCGGTCGGCACCCTTCGCGAGGGCCTGACGGATCGTCTGCTCGCAGTCCTCGGGGCCGATCGTTACCGTGACGACCTCGTCGGCGATGCCCGCTTCCTGGAGCTGGACGGCCTCCTCGACGGCGTAGTCGTCCCACTCGTTGAGGTCGGCACCGAGGTACTGGTCGGCGATCGTCGTGCCTTCGATCTCGAACTCGTCTTCGACGGTCGAGACCTCTTTTACCGTAACGAGGATCTTCATCATTTATCGATCGGGCGCCCCTCCCGTAAACGTTTTCGAAACACCGCCTCACGAACGACCAGTTGATTCGGTGTTCGTCCCACGAATCCTCCGCTCGTCGTTCACCCATCACACTCTCGGCGGGCGAATCCCGTGGGAGACGGTCCCAGCCCGGATCTCGAGACGGAAACGGTTTAACGGCGCCACCGGTAGTATACCGCATGGCAGACTGTCCACTCGCTGATGACTGCCCGAGCTTCTCCGAGCGGATCTCGGGGATGGGCTGTCAACACTACGGCGATCGGGGTGGCAAGGAGTGGTGTAACCACTACAACCAGCCGATCCAGGATCTGAAGACCCAGCCCGTCAAACCCAGCGAGGAGGTCGTGATCGACGTCGTCGACATGCACGAGAGCGGCGCCGGCGTCGGTCGCACCGAGGACGGCTTCATCGTGATGGTCGACGGCGTCCTGCCGGAGGCTCGGGCACGAGTCGAAATCACCCGAGTCCACAGCAACCACGCACGCGCGGAGAAACTCGAGCTCCTGCCGATGGACGGCGAGGAGGACGACGAGGACGAGGACGAGGACGAAGACGACGACAACGGCGGCGAGGGAGTCGACGACGATGGCCGCGTTACCGCCGACGACGAGACCGAGTCCAACGAGAGACACACCGCACCGAAGCGCGAGCGACTCGGTAGCCGCGAGAACTTCTGGGGCTCGTAGATCCCCTCGAGTGGACAGTGTCGATTTCGTTCGAACCACGGCACGGCTCGCGGACCCGCCTGTGACCGTGGAAGCTTTCATCCCGCAACCGGCTAGTGTCTCGTATGCCGACGCGGGCCCACCCGAGCGCCGACAGAGGGGATCGTCGTGATCGATGACGTCGCGACGGTCCTCGAAGAGATCGGTTTCGATCCCGAGAACAGCGTGTTGACCTACCGCCAGGCGCAGGTGCTCGCGTTACGCGAACGGGACGTCTCCCAGGCCGACATCGCCGACGCGCTGGGAACCTCACGTGCCAACGTCTCCTCGATCGAGGCCAGCGCCCGAGAGAACGTCGCCAAGGCCAGGGAGACCGTCGCCTTCGCCGAGGCGCTGCAGGCCCCGGTCCGCGTTCGGGTTCCCGAGGGGACCGATCTCTACGACGTTCCACAGCTCGTCTACGAGGCCTGCGACGAAGCCGGCGTCAAGGTCGACCACACCGCCCCGGATCTGATGAAGGTCGTTAGCGACGCCGCCGGAAGCGCAATCACGGGTCGGCAGGTGTCCGCGCCGCTGACCGTCAGCGTCAGCTCCGAGGGCGTCGTTCGGGTTCGCCACCAGGAGTGACCGCGGTGCCGGAGTCCGGAGGGCTTTGTATCCGGACGACGTCGGTCGCGACATGGAACTGGATCTCGACGACACGACGGCGCTAGTGACGGCCTCCTCGAGCGGACTCGGATTCGCGAGCGCGCAGGCGCTGGCCGAGGCGGGTGCGAACGTAACGATCTGCGGCCGGGACGCGGAACGGCTCGAGGCGGCCCGCGAGGAACTCGAGGAGACGGCCGCGGGCGAGGTGCTGGCCGTCGAGGCCGACCTCACCGATCCCGACCACGTTTCGCGACTGGTGAGCGAGACGGTCGAGACCTTCGGCGGACTCGACCACCTCGTCACCTCCGCGGGCGGCCCGCCGAGCACGACCTTCCTCGAGACCAGCGAACAGCAGTGGTATCAGGCCTACGACTTGCTGGTGATGAGCGTCGTCTGGACGATCGAGGAGGCGCATCCACACCTGCGCGACTCCGAACACGGGACGATTACCTGCATCACCTCCCGAACGGTCAGAGAGGTCGCCGACGGTCTGTTGCTGTCGAACTCCGTTCGTCGCGGCGTGATCGGCCTGGTGAAGACGGTCTCGCGGGAGTTCGCCCCCGAGGTCCGGGCCAACGCCGTTCTTCCGGGAACGATCGAGACCCCCCGCATCGAGGAACTCGTCGAGGCCCGCGTCGAGCGCGGCGAGTACGACGACTACGAGTCGGGACTGATCGACCTCGCGGACGACATCCCGATGGATCGCATCGGCGATCCACGCGAACTAGGGGAGGTCGTGGCCTTCCTCTCGAGCCCGCGGGCGAGTTTCGTCAACGGCGCCGAGGTGCCGATCGACGGCGGACTGTTGCGTAGTTGAGATCGGTCGCGGCGGGCCGACCGCGTCCCGGACGAGGAGACGCGATCGTTCGTTCCGGGAACCGCCGTCGCTAAGAGCCCGTCCCCGCATTCACCGATCGTGAGCGACCTCGGCAAGATCGATCGGCAGTTCTTCGAATCGCGGATCGCACCCAACCTCGGCGCCGAGCGCGACGACGTCGTCCTAGGGCCGAGCCACGGCGTCGACTTCGGCGTCATCGACGTCGGCGAGCGGGCGCTGGTGACCGCCACCGACCCCGTCTCGATCCTTCCCGCGCTCGGCCTCGAGCGCGCCGCCCGGTTCGCGCTCGATCTGATCCTCGCGGACGTCGCCGTCAGCGCCATCCCGCCGTCGCATCTCTCGATCTGTTTTACGCTTCCGGAGACGATGAGCGACGAGGCGTTCGGAACCGTCTGGGAGACGATCCACGAGGAGTGTGCCGACCTCGGCGTCGCCGTCGTGACCGGCCACACCGCCCGCTACTCCGACCCCTCCCACCCCTGGATCGGCGCCGCGACCGCGATGGGCGTCGGCGACCACGCTGCCATCGTCCGTCCGGACGGCGCGCGGGCGGGCGACCGCCTCCTGTTGACCACTGGTCCCGCCGTCGAATCGGTCGGGCTCCTGAGCACGCTCTTTCCCGAGGAACTCGAGCTACCCGACGCCGTGATCGCCGACGCCCAGGAACGGCTCGAGGAGGTCCACTGCGTCCGGGACGCCCTCACCGCAGCCGCGGCGGGACCCGTCCGAGCGATGCACGACGTCACCGAGGGCGGGCTGGCGGGCGCCCTAAACGAGATGGCCACGGGTGCGGGCGCGCGGTTCGAAATCGACCGCGCCGCCGTCCCGATACGTCCCGGGGTCGCCGAAGTCTGTGAGCACCTCGAGATCGACCCCTGGGCGGCGACCAGCTGCGGCTCGCTCGTCATCGCCGTCGACCCCGGCGGCGTCGACGTGGTTCGCGAGGCACTCGAGGAACGCGGCACCGTCGTGGCCGACATCGGGCGGGTCGAGACGAGTTCCGACGGCGACGAAGGGGGCGTCCTCGCCGACGGCGAACGGCTCGAACATCCGCGTGTCGATCCCTCGTGGGACGCCTACGCGAAGCTGGCTGATAGACGGACGTAGCAGAGTGCTTCTCGAGAAAGTCGCGTGAAACACGTGTTCTGTACAGCGAACTTTTTTACCGAGGGCATCGGCTGACGCCGAGGCGTCAGCCTCAACCCCCGGCAAAAAACTTCGATGAAAAAAGGCCGACGGCTCGCCCACGGGGCTCGCCGTCGGTGAAACGCCTCGCTTCGCTCGGCGTATTCCTCTCTGTTCCATACGCACGCATTACGTGACGAATCGATCGATTTCGAGCACGACTCCGACTGAACGAAGAACCCGTCTACTCAACCCTTGCTAGGACTCGAGTTCCCGATCCGACTCCCGGAGCTCGCGTTGCTCGACCGAGTGACCGGTCTCGACGTAGTGGCGGATCATCACCTCGTTGAGTTCGCCGTCGTCGTCGACGCGACGGCTCCACTCACACTCCTCGCAGTACGCGACTGGCACATCCGGAGTTTCGAGTACGGGCTCTTGAATTATCTGGTTCAATTCAGTGAATTACGGGAGCAGTCCTCCGGGAGTCGAGGACCACCGTTAACTGCGCGCTCGCCGTACGACGCCCGATGCCAGACGCCGACGGTCGTCCGAACGTGTTGTTCGTCCTCACCGATCAGGAGCGCTACGACTACTCCGCGCCCGACGGCCCGTCCGTCGAGACCCCGACGGTGGATCGGCTCTCGGACGAGGGGATGCGTTTCGAGCGGGCCGTTACTCCGATCAGCATCTGTACGAGCGCTCGGGCCTCTCTTCTGACGGGGCTGTTCCCCCACGGTCACGGGATGCTGAACAACAGCCACGAGGCCGACGCGATCCGGGCGAACCTGCCGACGGAGCTGCCGACGTTCTCCGAGCTGCTCGCCGAGTCGGGATACGAACTCACCTACACGGGCAAGTGGCACGTCGGCGACGACCAGACGCCCGAGGACTTCGGTTTCTCCTATCTGGGCGGCAGCGACGTACACCACGACGACATCGACGAGGCGTTCCGCGAGTACCGCGAGGAGCGCGGGACCCCCCTCGAGGAGACCGAGCTCAAGGACGAGATCTACACCCGCGGCGGAAGCGAGGACGGAACCTTCGTCGCCGCGACGTCGCCGGTCGATGTCGAGGACACACGAGCCTACTTCCTCGCCGAGCGGACGATCGACGCGATCGAGGCCCACGCCGAGGACGACCGCGAGGAGCCGTTCTTCCACCGGGCGGACTTCTACGGTCCCCACCACCCCTACGTCGTCCCCGAGCCGTACGCCTCGATGTACGACCCAGCGAAGATCGACCGCCCCGACAGCTACGCCGAGACGTTCGACGGGAAACCCCGGGTCCACGAGAACTTCCTGCACTACCGGGGCGTCGCCGACTTCGACTGGGACACCTGGGCCGAGGCGGTCGCGAAGTACCGCGGGTTCGTGACCATGATCGACGACCAGCTCGAGCGGATCCTCGAGACGCTCGAGGAACGCGGGCTCGAGGAGGAAACTGCGGTCGTCCACGCCTCCGACCACGGCGACTTCGTCGGGGGCCACCGCCAGTTCAACAAGGGGCCGCTGATGTACGACGACACCTACCGGATCCCGCTACAGGTTCGCTGGCCGGGCGTCGTCGACCCCGGTTCGGTTTGCGAGGACCCCGTTCACCTCCACGATCTGGCCGCGACCTTCCTCGAGATGGGTGGTCTCGAGGTTCCGGACTCGTTCCACTCGCGGAGTCTCGTTTCTCTGCTCGAAGGGGACGCCGACGCGGCCGACGATCGGCCGGATTCAGTGTTTGCACAGTACCACGGCGACGAGTTCGGGCTCTACACCCAGCGAATGGTCAGAACGAGAGGGTACAAGTACGTCTACAACGGGCCCGATATCGACGAACTGTACGATCTCGAGGACGACCCCGCGGAGCTGCAGAACCTGATCGACCACCCCGGCTACGCCGACGTTCGCGAGGCGATGCGGGAGCGACTGGTCGCCTGGATGGACCGGACTGACGACCCGAACCGGAAGTGGGTGCCGGACGTCCTACGAGAACGGGACTGAGGCAGGATCCGTCGCCCGACCCGGAAGCGTACGTTTACGGTCCCGAAGCGGGTAGCCACGCCCATGACCGACGGACCGATCGCGACGGAGGGGAACCGATGAGCCGATCCGGACGCGACGACCCCGGGCCCGAGGAGCTTCGCGAGCGAGCCGCCGAGGACGAGGCGATCGCCGACGCGCTCGAGGACCTCGTCATCGAGCTCCGGGACGAACCGGTCAAAGAGAGCCGACTCGAGGGGTTGTTCGACGAGGCGACGACCAGCGATCCGGGGATCTGGAACACCGTCACCGCCTTCATCGACGTCGAGGACGGCGACGCCGTCGTCACCGACGAATCCAAACTCGCGGCGGGGAAGTGGGCCCCCGAGATCGTCGACGACTGCGACACGATGGTGACGATCGATATCCAGCGCGGGCTGATGCCCGACGACTTCAAGTATCAGGTCGGCCGCGAGCTCCAGGATCGGATCACCGAGTTCCGCGAGGAGGCCGCGAAGAAACAACAGGAGGCCGCGGACCTCGAGACCGACGGCAACGGAGGATGACTCCTCGCGGCCGACGGCAACGAGTCGCGACAGAAGTATATCAGGTCGGCGTGACGATGATGTATGTCCGAATTCGTCACGCCGCCACCGTTGGAACGGGGCGATCTCGTCGCCGTCCTCGCTCCCTCGAGCGGCGGGGCGCGGGAAGCACCCCACATCTTCGAGCTGGGCCTCGAACGGCTTCGCAACCGATTCGAGCTCGAGCCAGTCATCTACCCGACGGCCCGGCAGGGAAACGAGTTTCTGGCTGCCAACCCCCGCGCCAGAGCTGCGGACGTCCACGCTGCCTTCCGCGATCCCGATATCGGTGGAATCGTTGCCACCATCGGCGGCAACGACCAGCTACGGATCCTGAAACATCTCGACCCGGACGTCCTCCGTGCCAATCCGACCCGGTTCTACGGGATGAGTGACAACACCGCCCTCCAGTTGTTCCTGTGGAACGCGGGCGTCGTCTCGTACAACGGCGCACAGCTGATGAACGAGCTCGCCGTCCCGGGCGAGCTGCCCGGCTACACTGAGCGGTACTGTCGGCGCGCGTTTTTCGAGGACGTCCTCGGTCGTCTCGAGCCGGCCGCCGAATGGACCGACGAGCCCTCGACGTGGTGGACCGATCCCTCGGCGATGGACTCGCCGCCGACCTACGAGCCGAACCCGGGCCGACGGTGGGCAGGTGGAAGCGACGCCGTCGAAGGGCGAGCGTGGGGCGGGTGTCGCGCGATCGTCGAGTGGTTCCTGGCGACCGATCGGTTCATGCCAGCACGGAGTGACCTCGACGGGGCGATCCTGTGTCTCGAAACCGCCGAATCGGTCCCCGGGCCCGACACCGTCGGCGGGACCCTCATGTGTCTCGGCGAGCGCGGGCTGCTCGAGCGGTTCGACGGCGTCGCGATCGCGCGTCCACCGACCCGGAGCTTCCTGGAGGAGCCGCCCCGCGAGCAACGGGAGACCTACCGCGAGCGACTGTACGCGGAGATCGTCGAGCAGGTTCGGCGGTACAACTCGGAGGCGCCCGTCCTGTTAGGTCTCGACTGGGGACACACGACCCCGATCGCGCCGCTGCCGATCGGAGGTCGCCTCCGACTGGAGCCGGGGACGGAGACGGTGCGGTGTTGCTGAGCGAGGGCTCGACTCCCCGTTCGGTCGGCTCCGTCTCGAGTCCGTTCTGCCGGGGGTGAGAGGCCAGGACGAAAGCCACGGCGCTCGGCGTCGACGACCGTCAGGCGCCGAACTCCGGCGAATTACGTTCCGGCTCGAGGCGTCGGCGTGCCACGTCCGCGAGCGCAAACCCCCAGAGGAACGCGACCGCGAACTGCGGCAGCGTCGGCGCGTAGTCCGTCGGCACTAGGAGCCACAGCCCGACCGTTGCGACGACGATACCGAGGACGCTCCCGATCGTCGCCGCGATGTCGTCGACGTGGGAGAGATCAACCTCCTCGAGGGCAAACGACGCCGAGGCGCCGACTGTGACACCGACGCCAGCGGCGAGCAGCGTCGCCTCCGTCGAGACGATTTCGCGACCGGGACCCAGAAGCAAGAGCGGGGTCATCGCGATGGCGATCAGCAGCGGCCGACCGACGAACGACCGTCGGTCCGCCTCGTATCGGCGGCCGTCGCTCGGCGGGGGCTCACCCATGACGTTCGGTTACCCCTCGAACGGCATAATTGTTGCCAGCTAACCAGTGTGTGACGGTACCCGACTCGGTACCTGAACCGGGCACGGTCACTCGACGGCGACGTCCTCGCGCTCGAACCCGTCGTCCTCGCGCCAGCGCCAGGAGCCGATCTCGAAGGGGTCGAGCGAGACGATGACGTACGACCGGTCGGGCCAGGTCGCGTCGGCCGCGTCGGTCTCGCTGGGGTGGGGTGGGCCCTGCGGGTGAGAGTGATAGAAGCCGACGATCTCCTCGCCCCGATCCTCGAGGCGATCGAAGATTGCGAGCTGTTCCTCGGGGTCGATCCGGTACCGGGTTCGAGGGTGCTCGGCGGCGTTTTCGGCGGGGTACTGCGATCGAACCTCGCTTCGACCGTTCGACTCGTACTCGCCCCCGAGGACGCCACAGATCTCGAGCGGTATCCCGTCACGAGCTCGGTCGACGATCTCGTCGCGAACGGTTTCAGGCAGTGCCAGCACGGCTACGGGGTCGGATCCGCTCGCGGCTCGGTTGAGGAATCGCTTCTGTCGGTTTCGAGCCCCTCGAGCTCGTCGAACGGGACCGCGACCGAGTCGGCGGGCCCGTCGAACAGCTCGGGGCTGACGATCGGTGCCAGCGCCTCGAGGGTGTCTACGAGCCGCGGTCCGGGCCGGTTGAGATAGTGGTGGCCGTCCATCGCCCACACTCGACCCTCGCGGACCGCCGCGAGCTCGTCCCACCCCTCGCGCTCGGTGAGGTCAGCCCGATTCGCGGCGGTCTGCTCGAGCCCGAACCCGCAGGGCGCGACGACCACGAGTTCGGGATCGTACTCGAGGATCTCCTCCCACTCGCGAGGGGTCGAGCGCTGGCCGACGTCGGCCAGCCCGTACTCGCCCCCGGCCCAGTCGACGAGTTCGGCCGTCCAGTGGCCCGCGATCATGACGGGGTCGGTCCAGTCGAAGATGGCGACCCGGGGTCGCTCCTCGCTCGCGATAGCGGCTGTTTGCTCCCGAACGGATTCGATTCGGTCCTCGAGCTCCGCTCGAACCGCTCGAGCGCGCTCCTCGCGACCTGTCGCACGGCCGACTCGCTCGAGGTCGTCCAGCACGTCCTCGACGGTGTGGGGGTCGACCGTCAGGACGTCGGGATCGTCCTCGATGCGATCTACCGCGTCGGCGATCACCGCCTCGTCGACCGCACAGACGTCGCACATCCCCTGCG
This sequence comes from Natronococcus roseus, assembly GCF_043677095.1. Classification (NCBI taxonomy): domain Archaea; kingdom Methanobacteriati; phylum Methanobacteriota; class Halobacteria; order Halobacteriales; family Natrialbaceae; genus Natronococcus; species Natronococcus roseus. The sequence continues at coordinate 65,647 of NZ_JBHLJR010000001.1, read as the reverse complement.
TGACGATCAGGTCCGGCTCGAGCTCTCCGAGCAGGTCGACGTCGACCTCGTAGACGCCGCCGTCGGTCTCGCCGATCTCGAGGACCTGGCGGTCGATCTCCTCGCTCGAGGCGTCAGCGTCGACGCGGGAGCGCGTGATCGACGGCAGGGACGCGACGCGCTGTGGATAGTCACACTCGTGGGAGACGCCGACGGGCTCGAGGTCCAGCGCGGTGACGAGTTCCGTCGCCGATGGAAGCGTCGTAACGATTCGCATACCTCCCGTAGGAACGGCAGGATCAAAAGCTGCGGCCCCGGCGAAGCGACGAAATCAGTACTCGTCGAGATCCCGCTCGGAGTCGTCGCCGAACTCGTGGTCCGGATCCGCCGAGTCGCCCGGCTGTTCGGTCGGATCGTCCTCGATGTCGATCGTCGTCTCGGTCGAGTCCTCGTCGATGTCGAACTCGTCGGTCCCGAGTTCCTCGCCGTCGACGCCGACGCTGCCGTCGGTGATCTCGATGGTGACGCCGTCGTGGTCGCGCTGGCGGCCGACCATCTTCCCGGTCGCGGACTCGAGCTCGTCGTTGACCGCCCACGCGAACCGCAGGACTGTCTCGAGCTCGGTGCCCGCCTGCCGAACCCCTCGTTCGGCGGGGAGCTCGCCCAGGCTCTGGGCGCCCTCCGGGTGGAGGTACTGAATCGGGTGATCGTTGGGCACTTCGCGGAGGTCGACGTTAAACGACCAGAGGTACGGCAGCAGCTGCACGGCGTACCCCTGCGGTTTCGGCGCGCGGCGACCCGCCGCGGTAAAGGCGAGGGTCAGCGCCGACGACTCCGCGTCGGTGTCGAAGTAGACGCCGTCGAAGCCGGGAATCGAGATGCGCATACCCAAGAGTCGGTCCGTTCGGGGGTAAGACTGGAGCCGGCACTCCCAGCCCCTTTTATTAGAACCGGTCCGCGAACTTGTCCCGCCTGTTGATGTCGAGTTCGCTCACGCTCGAGCGGTCCTGGCTCGCGACGAAGCGGATCGCCTCGGCGACCTCCTCGGGCTCGCTGGCCTCGCTCTCGTCGAACGCCTCGGCGAACGTCTCGCCGCTGGTGGTCTCGAACTCCGAGCGGACCTCCGCGGGGTTGACAATGCTGACGCCGACGCCATCGTCCCCGACCTGTGCCGCGACGCTCTTAGCGAACCCGCGAACCCACCACTTCGAGGCGGCGTAGATCGGGTTAAAGGAGCGGGGATACTGCCCGGCGAAGCTGCCGAGGAAGATCAGGTGACCCTCCCGCTCGCGGACGTGGGGAATCGCCGCGCGAGTCGCGTAGAAGACGCCGTCGACGTTGGTCTCCTGCATCGTCTCGTACTCCTCGGTGCTCATCTCGGCGATCTCGCTTCCCCGGGAAAGCCCGGCGTTGTTCACCAGGATGTCGAACCCGCCGAAGCGATCGACGGTCTCCTCGATCAGGGCGTCGACGTCCGCTTCCTCGCGGACGTTCGTCGGGACGACGAGTGTCTCCACGTCGTGTTCGCTCTCGAGGTCGTCGGCCAACTCCTCGAGGTCGCCCTCGCTTCTGGCCGCGAGGACGACGTTCGCCCCCGCGTCCGCAAGCTCCCGGCAGGTCGCCGCGCCGATCCCCGCGCTCGCTCCGGTGACGATCGCCGTCTGCTGCTCGAGCGTGTCGGTCATCGTACCGAGTCGGACGGCCGTTACCCCCTAAGCGTTTCCGAAGGGCTCGAATGTGTCCGGTTCGGGTTCGTCAGTAATCGTCGAGTCCGTACAGCTCGCCGTACTTCGACTCGACGTACTCGAGGAAGTACTTCGCCGTGAGCGGTTCGCCCGTCGCGACCTCGATCAGCTCCTCGGTGGGGTAGCGCTGGCCGTGGCGGTGGACGTGCTCGGCCAGCCACTCCCAGAGCGGCTCGAACTCGCCCTCGCGGATCAGGCCGTCGACGTCGAGATCCTCGCGGATCGCGGCGTCGAGCTGGGCTGCGAGCACGCTGCCGACGGTGTACCCCTGGAACGCCGCGAAGCCGTACGACCAGTGGGTGTCCTGGAGACAGCCGTCGGTGTCGGTTTCGGGGACGACGCCGAGGTAGTCGTCCATCCTCTCGTTCCAGACGCTCGGAATCTCGGAAACCGACAGGTCGCCCTCGACGAACGCCCGGTCGATCTCACACCGGAGGATGATGTGGAGGTGGTAGGTGAGTTCGTCCGCCTCGACGCGGATCAGGTTCTCCGGGTAGATCCGGTTGACTGCGGCGTAGGCCTCGTCGACGGTGACGTCCTCGAGGTGCGGGAAGTGGTCTTTCATCGTCGGGAGGAAGAACTCCCAGAACGCCCGCGTCCGGCCGACGTGATTCTCCCAGAACCGCGATTGGGACTCGTGGACGCCCGAGGAGAGCGAGGCGCCGAGGGGGTTGCCGTACTCCTCTTTCGGCAGTCCGAGCTGGTAGCTGGCGTGGCCGAACTCGTGGATCGTCGCCATCAGGGCGTCGATCGGGTCGTGCTCCCGGAACCGGGTGGTGATCCGGGCGTCGAACTGGTTGCCCGACATGAACGGGTGTGGTGCGGTGTCGAGGCGACCGTGTCCCTCGGGATAGCCGAGCAGATCGACGACCTCCTGAGAGAGGGTCATCTGATCGGCTTCGTCGTACGCGTACTCCGGATCCCGGAACGGCGAGGGAAGCTCCCGGCCCTCGGCCTCGATCGTTTCGATCAGCGGGACGAGCCCCTCGCGAAGCTCGTCGAAGATCCCCTCGACGGTCTCGAGCGGGAGGTAGGGCAGGCTGTCCTCGTACAGCACTCTGTAGGGGTTCGCATCGGGGTCGATCGCCGCCGCCCGCTCGCGGTGGAGGCCGATTAGTTCCTCGAGGTTCGGCGCGAAGCGCTCGAAGTCGTCGGCGGCTTTCGCCTCTTGCCAGACCTGCTGGGTCTCGGCCTGGTGGGCCGCGAGCCGTTCGACCAGCGCTGCGGGCACCTCGGCGGAGCGGTCGTACTCCCGGCGCAGTTCGCGGACGACGGCCGCCTGTTCCTCGTTCAGGCCGATAGAATCGAGCTCCTCGAGCCACTCGCCGACCTCGTCGTCGACCAGCAGCTCGTGACCCAGTCCGGACAGCGTCGAGAGCTGGCCGGCTCGAGCAGGGGTTCCGCCCTCGGGCATCATCACGCGCTGGTCCCAGCCCAGCGCCATCGAGGCCATCTGGACATCGGTGAGCTTCTCGGAGCGCTCGAGGAGGGCGTGGTAGGCGTCGGGCGCGTCAGCGGTGTCGTGGGTTTCGTCAGCGGTCCCCATGTTTCGGTTCGAAGTATACGGTAGGGAATACTAAACGCTCGGATCGAGACGCGAGCTGGCAGCAAATTCAAGTCGGGCTCGTTCCAGCGAACTCGAGAACCGACCCACAGAAACGGTTCGGTACGCTCAAGCACGGGTGCAGAGAACACCCGATCCGTGACCCGATATCGGAACGGCGGTCTGTTTCTCACCCTCTGTCTCATCTGGGGAACGACGTTCGTCGCGATCAGCGCCGGGCTGTTGCACTTTCCGCCGGTGTTGCTCGCCGCGTTTCGGTACGATCTCGCCGCAATACTGCTCCTCGCGTACGTCTATCACGCGGAGACCGCGTGGCGTCCACGGGGGCGAAACGAGTGGGCGGAGGTCGCCGTCGGTGCGGTGTTTCTCATCGCCGCGTACCACGCGTTCCTCTTTACCGGCCAACAGTACACGACCGCCGCGACGGCCGCAATCGTCGTGAGTCTTACCCCGATTCTCTCGGCCGGTTTCTCGCGGGTGTTCGTCCCGGAGTACTCGCTGACTCCGATCGGCATCGGCGGGCTTCTGTTCGGCGTCGCCGGCGTGGTCGTCATCGCACGGCCTGACCCCGCAAACCTGCTGTCCTCGGACGTCATCGCTACCGGTCTCATCTTCTGTGCCGCTTCGGCGATGGCGCTCGGAAGCGTCCTCTCGCAGCGGATCGAGTCGTCGCTTCCCACGCTTACCATGCAGGCGTGGGCGATGCTCGGCGGAGCGATTCTCATGCACGCGGTGAGCGCGTCGGTGGGCGAACCGATCGACGTCGGCGCGTGGACACACCCGGAGGCGATCGGCTCGCTGGCGTTTCTCGTGGTCGTCTCGAGCGTGCTCGGCTTCTTCCTGTACTTTACCCTGCTCGAGAATCTCGGCCCGGTCGAACTCAACATGGTCTCGTACGTCGCGCCCGCCATCGCCGCGGTCGTCGGGTGGCTCTATCTCGGCGACGAGATCTACCTCTCGACCGTCTTCGGATTCGTCCTCATCGCCGTCGGATTCGTCCTCACGAAGCGGCGGTTCATCGCACGGGAGCTTTCGACGCTGAAAACTGAACAGACGGCCGACTGATTCCCCCGCGGCTTCAGCTGGGGGATTTCGTGCCGCGTCCGTGGGCCCGCTTTCGGACGCGGAACTACGTCGTCGCGCTCCCGATCGCACGGACTCCCGATCGACACCCGAATAGGGGATACTCGTTCGGAGAAGCGAGAAGCGATCCCGACGAACGGTCTCAGTAGTCCTCGAGGTCGTACAGCTCGCCGTACTTCGATTTCACGTACCCGAGGAAGTAGTCGGCCGTGAACTCCTCACCGGTCGCTTCTTCGATCAGGTCAGGAGTGGTGTACCGGCAGCCGTGCTGGTGGATCTGCTCGCGCAGCCAGCCGTTGAGCTCGTCGAACTCCCCCGCTCGAATATCGTCGTCCAGATCGCCGAGGTCGTCCTCGGCAGCGGCGTACAGCTGGGCCGCGAGCACGGAGCCGAGCGAGTACGTCGGGAAGTAGCCGAAGGAGCCGTGAGACCAGTGGATGTCCTGCAGACAGCCCTCCGCGTCGGTTTCGGGCCGGACGCCGAGGTACTCCTCGTACTTGTCGTTCCAGACTTCGGGAACGTCCTCGACGTCGAGGTCGCCCGAGATGAGGTCGCGCTCGATCTCGAAGCGGATCACGATGTGGAGGTGGTAGGTGAGTTCGTCCGCCTCGACCCGGATAAGGTTGTCGTCGTACACCTGGTTGGCGGCCTCGTAGGCCTCTTCGGGAGTTGCGTCCTCGAGCTCTCCGAACCGGTCGGCGACGGTCGGCAGGAACTGCTCCCAGAACGGCTGCGAGCGGCCGACGTGGTTCTCCCAGAGGCGGGACTGGGACTCGTGGACCGTCAGGTCACGGGAGTCCCCGAGGGGGGTGCCGTAGGCCTCGTCGGGCAGTCCGAGCGTGTAGTTGGCGTGGCCGAACTCGTGGATCGTCGAGGTCAGCGAGCCCAGCAGGTCGTCTTCCTCGAAGCGGGTCGTGACGCGGGCGTCGAACTGCGTCCCCGAGGAGAACGGGTGGGGTGCGGTGTCGAGGCGACCGCGACCCCAGTCGTACCCCAGTGCGTCGAGGACGTCGCGGGCCAGCGCCTCCTGGTCGTCGTCGTCGAACTCTCCCGCAAAGGTATCGGTGGCGAGGTCGACGTCGCTGTCCTGGATCGCGTCGATCAGCGGAACGAGCTCCTCGCGCAGGCGATCGAGCACTCGCTCGGCCGTCTCGAGATCCAGGTAGGGCTCATAGTCGGCGAAGAGCACGGCGTAGGGGTCGGCGTCGGGGTCGATGTGCTCGGCGTACTCCCGCTTGAGTTCGACGAGCTTCTCGAGGGTCGGCGCGAACTGCTCGAAGTCGTCTTCCTCCTTCGCCTGCTTCCAGGTCGGGTGGGCGTTGGCGCTCGTCTCGGAGATCTCCTCGACGAGTTCCTGTGGGACGCTCGTCTCGCGGTCGTACTGACGTCGCACTTCCCGAACCGCGGCCTGCTGTTCGTCCCCGAGCTCCGCGGACTCGAGGGTCTCGAGCAGGTCGCCGGTCTCGTCGGCGGTCAGCAGTTCGTGGCTGATCGAGGACAGCGCCGAGAGCTGCTGTGCGCGGGCGGGCGTCCCCTCCTCGGGCATGACGACCTCCTGGTCCCAGCGGAGGATTCCGGCCGCGTTGCCGACGTTCGAGATGCGTGTAATGCGTTCTTCGAACTGATCGTAGGTCTCGCCGCGCTGCTCGCTCTGAGCCTGGTCGGTTGCCATTAGCTCGCAATACTTACGGAAGTGCCATCAACGTCGTGGTTCCGGAATCCACTCGCCGTAGCGGTTCGAGTTCAGTTCTCCGAAAAAAGCTCGAGAATGATACATCTGTGGGAACTGCAAGCCACGGACTGTTTGTCGAGACTGGTGAGTAACGTGATGCAATGGTCGTCGCATCACTCGTCGTGTTCATCGTCAGCTTGCTCATCGGCGCCCTCGGGATCTTCCTCGGGGCGAAGTTCGTCGCGGATGTCGAGGACTACACCTACGCGTTCATCACTGCCCTCGTCGGGGCGATCGTCTGGGCAGTCGTTGGGTTCTTCCTTGGCTGGATCCCGCTGTTGGGTCCGATACTGGTGTTCCTCGCGTACCTCGCCGTGATCAACTCCCGGTATCCGGGCGGCTGGATCGAGGCACTCACGATCACCGTCGTCGCCTGGCTGTCGGTGCTCGTCGTGCTGTACGTGCTCGCGTTCGTCGGGCTTACCGGATTCGAGGCGGCCGGCGTCCCCGGTGCCTAACCGTCCTACTGCATCGCGTTACAGAGATTCGAGGAGAAAACCCACGACTTCAGTCGTGGGAGGAAGTCAGATACGCACTCGCTTTTCCGACGTGAAAATACGAGCGCGGCGTCGCGCTCACCGACGGTGAAGAGTTATCCGATTCGATCGCCAATTCGTGACCAATGGGACTGTTCGAGAAACTCGGCCGCAAGGTCGGCGAGTTCACGCACGAGGCGAAGGAGGCGGCCGCCGACGAGGCGGGGTACCGCTGCGAGGAGTGTGGAAACACGTTCTACACCGAGCAGGCGTGCCCGGAGTGTGGCAGCGAGAACGTCACCGAACGCGACGCGAACGCTGGCGACGAGCACAGCCCGGACGAACGTGACGCGACGGAGGGATCCAGCGGCGAGGGTGACGCGACGGAACCGGCAAGCGACGAGGAATCCGAACCGTCGACCGATTCCGCCGACGTCTCCGCGCCGACCGGCGAAACCGACGATACGACCGACCGCGAGTGAGGGGACAGCGCGACAGCGGCGTCAGCGCGGCCACGTCTCGGCCGCGCGACGGTAGAGGTCGACACAGCGCTCGAGCACCGCGATCGAGACGCTCTCCGTATCGGTGTGGGCCTCACCGGGTTCCGAGGCGCCACAGATCACGCACTCGGTCCCCGCTCGCGAGAGCCAACCGGCGTCGGTCGCGTGCGGTTTCGTCACGAGCTTCGGCGCGCCCGACTGGGCACCGTCAGCCGCCTCGAGGACCGCCTCGGCGAACGCCTCGTCGTCACACTCCATCGGCGGCAGGTCCTGATCGATCGTCCACTCGACGCCCTCGAGGTCCTCGACCCGCTCGAGAGTCGCCCGCTCGCCGGGCACCGTCCGCTCGTCGACCGTCAGCTCACAGCGGTCGGGAACGACGTTCATCGCCGTCCCGCCCTCGATCTCGGTGACGACGACGCTGCCCGCGAGCCGCTCGCCGGCCACCTCGACCGTCGGCGCCTCGAGATTCCGAACGACGTCGACGGCGTCACTCGCCCGGTAGATCGCGTTCTCGCCGGCCTCCTGTTCGCTCGCGTGAGCTCGCGCTCCGCGGGCGGTGATCGTGCTCCCGCGGCGTCCCTTGTGGGCGACGGCGACGTCGGTGACGCCGGGCGCCGAGTACCCGGTCGATCCCTCGCCGACGATCGCGTAGTCGGGCGCGAACCCGTTCTCGATGGCGTGGCGAGCGCCGACCCCTCCGACTTCCTCGCCGACGAAGCTCGCGAAGACGAGTTCGCCGGCAGGGTCCGCATCGCGGAACGCGACCGCTGCCGCGGCGACCGCTCCCTTCATGTCCGCCGTTCCCCGACCGTACAGTCGGCCGTCGCGCTCCTCGACGACGTACTCGTCGCCGCCCGGGCGGACCTGCGAGTCGGCGGGCTCGACGACGTCGTGGTGGCCCACGAGCGCAAGCGTCTCCTTTCCCGTTCCCTTGCTGGCGAGGACGTTGCCGACCTCGTCCCGCGTTACCTCGGCCGCGGTCTCGCGGCGCAACCACTCCTCGAGCAGGTCTCCTGCAGCCGTCTCGTCCTCGTGGCTCGGCGTCCGTACGAGCTCCCGAGTCAGATCGATGACCGACATGGGCGTCCCTTTCATTTCGGAGTAGTTGATTGCACCGCAGTCGTGGGACCGACTGACGCCCCCTTCATGTGCTTGAACACCCTTATTGGCGTTCGGGACCCAGTAGACGGTATGAATGTCGTGCCGGATACGAGCGTGGTCATCGACGGCCGCGTCTCGGCGACGATCGAAGACGGGCAGTTCGAGGGAGCGACGATTTCGGTGCCGGAAGCCGTCGTCGCGGAACTCGAGGCGCAGGCCAACGACGGCCTCGACAGCGGCTGGGACGGACTTTCCGAGCTCCAGCGGCTCGCCGACCTCGCCGACGAGGGCGCCATTACGCTCGAGTACGTCGGCGACCGACCGAACGCCATCGAGCGCGGCCACGCCTCCGAGGGCGAAATCGACGCGCTGATCCGCGACCTCGCCGAGGAGCTGGGCGCCACGTTCCTGACGAGCGACATCGTCCAGGCCGAGGTCGCCCAGGCGAAGGGTCTCGAGGTCGAGCACGTCTCCCCAGAGGTCCGGGAGGTCGGCACGCTGACGATCGAGGAGTTCTTCGACGACGGGACGATGAGCGTCCACCTGCGAGCCGGCGCCGTCCCGAAGGCCAAACGCGGCGAGCTCGGCGAGATGCGCTACGAGGAGATCGCCGACGAACCGCTCGACGAGGAGACGATCGACGAGTACGCCCGCGAGATCGTCGACGGCGCCAAGGAGTCCCACGACGGATTCATCGAACTCTCGGAACCGGGGATGAAAATCGTCCAGTTCCGGGACTACCGGATCGCCATCGGCAGACCCCCGTTCTCGGACGGCATCGAGATCACCGCCGTCCGCCCGATCGCCCAGACCGACATCGAGGACTACGAGAACGCCGACGAGCTGAAAGAGCGGCTGCTCGAGCGCCAGCGGGGCGTCCTCATCTCGGGGGCGCCGGGCGCCGGGAAGTCGACGTTCGCACAGGCGGTCGCCCGCTTCATCTCGAACAACGACTACGCGGTCAAGACGATGGAGAAACCGCGTGACCTGCAGGTCGGCCCCGAGATCACCCAGTACACCGAGCTGGCCGGCGAAATGGAGAAGACGGCCGACGCCCTGCTGATGGTCCGACCCGACTACACCATCTACGACGAGGTCCGCAAGACCGATGACTTCGAGGTCTTCGCGGACATGCGCCTGGCCGGCGTCGGCATGATCGGCGTCGTCCACGCGACCCGACCGATCGACGCGCTCCAGCGACTCGTCGGCCGCGTCGAACTCGGCATGATCCCCCAGGTCGTCGACACCGTCGTTTACATCGAGGCCGGGGAGGTCAACACCGTCTACGACGTCCGCACCGAGGTCAAGGTCCCCGCGGGGCTCACCGAAGAGGACCTCGCTCGACCCGTCATCCAGGTCACCGACTTCGAGACGGGCGAACCCGACTACGAGATCTACACGTTCAACCGCCAGGTCGTCACCGTCCCGCTCAACGACGACGAGGGCGGCCCCGGCAGCGAGTCGGGCGTCGACCGCATCGCCAAACAGGAGATCGAACGCGAGATCCGCTCGGTCGCGCGAGGGTACGTCGACGTCGACCTCAAGAGCCAGGACAAGGCGATCACCTACGTCGAGGAGGACGACATCTCAAGCGTGATCGGCAAAGGTGGCGGCCGCATCACCGACATCGAGAACCGACTCGGGATCGATATCGACGTCCGAACCCACGACGAGAATCCGAACTACGGAGCCGGAAGCGGCGGTAGCGGCGGCGGAGCCGGCGGAAACACTGCCAGCTCCCAGCCCGGCGAGATGGTCACGCCGGAGATCACCTCGAGGCACATCGTCATCCCCGTCGACGGCAGCCACGGCGAGACCGTCGAGGTCCAGGCCGGCGGCGACTACCTCTTCACCGCGACGGTGAGCCGCGGCGGCGAGATCCAGGTCTCGCGAGGCAGCGCGATCGCGGACGATCTCGAGCAGGCGATCGATCGGAAGGACCCGATCACGGTTGTTCCCTCCTAAGACTCCGACCGCGAGCGAAGCGAGCGGCTTTTTGGTGGAGATTTTTGCGCGAGCGGTCGGCTCGCCGACCCGAGCGGAAAAAGGTCCGTGCGTGAGATCCAGGTCTCGCGAGGCAGCGCGATCGCGGACGATCTCGAACAGGCGATCGACCGCAAGGATCCGATCACGGTTGTTCCCTCCTAAGACTCCGACCGCGACCGAACGAGAGCGCGGCGCAACGCCCCCAGAGGACGGACGGGCAGCGCCCGTGAGTCAGCGAGCGAGTGGTCGAGACGGGTCCCTTCTTTCGATAGCTTGACTTTAGAGATACGGACCGCTGTTCGTGAATCAGATTTTGTTTCGTCCAGTTATTTCGACTGTATTGAGATAGATGAACGTCTTTTCCACTCCACAGTCGTGCTACGACCACCCATACAGAGGGTACTAGCTGTATAACCGTAAAGCACTTAACAAAGACAAATGTCTGAGTTGTTGTAGATCAATACCACGTGATTCAACTATGGGTGCTAAAAGAAAAACGTTCGTCTACTCGGAGCTCGAGAACGGTGTCGGACCGTTCATTACTGATCGTGACGCCCTCGAGGCCGTTCGGGACCGGATCACCGACGACCTCCGCCGGACCGTCGCCGACGCCGGCGCGGACGGTATCGTCGTCGCGATGAGCGGCGGGATCGACTCGACGGTGACTGCCGCGCTGGCCGTCGAGGCGCTGGGAAGCGACCGAGTGCTTGGGCTCGGCTTACCCTGTCACAAGAGCGATCGGACGCAGGTCAACGAGGCCCGGACGATCGCCGACGGGCTCGGCATGGAGTTCCGCGAGATCCAGCTCCAGCCGCTGCTGGGAGCCTTCGAGGAGACGATCGGGGCCGAGTTCGAGTCGGCGTCTGCCGAGCGACCGAACGAGCGCAACCGCGCGATCGGAAACGTGATCGCGCGACTGCGAATGTGCTGTGCGTACTACGCCGCGAACCGCGGCTCCCGGCTCGTCGTCGGAACGGCAAATCGCTCGGAGCTCCTGCTTGGCTACTTCACGAAGTACGGCGACGGTGCTGCGGACACGTATCCGATCGGAGACCTCTACAAGACCGAAGTCTGGGCGCTCGCCAAGCGACTCGGCGTTCCAAGACGCATCATCAGCAAGACGCCGACCGCCGGCTTCTGGGCGACTCAGACCGACGCCGGCGAGCTCGGCGCTCCGTACGACGTCATCGATCCCCTGCTCTACCGCCTCGTCGACGAGGGCCAGACCCTCGAGGAGGCGGTCGCCGCCCTCGAGATCGACCCCGACCTCGCCCGTGAGATCGTCTCGCTGTTCGCCGAAACGGCACACAAGCGGACGACGCCGCACACGCCGGAAATCGCGAACCGGGACGGGTTCGCGTCGGTCGATCCCTGACCGCTACTCGAGGTAGACGTCCGGGTTCCGCCACCAGAACAGTCCCCAGGAGAGCATGAAACCGACGGCCATCGCGACGATGTCCTGGACGATCTGGGGCAGTCCGAGATCGACGATCGCGACCAGAACGATCGACGAACCCAGCGCCGCGCCGGCAACGACGAACGCCAGGTCGCCCGCGATCCGCTCCTGTGATCGGTCCCAGTAGTGCTGGCGACTCTCGTCGTACCAGACGCCGACGTAGATCAACACCGGCGACATGAGCGTGATGACCGTGATCGACTGGTACGCCTCCGGCAGTCCCGCGGGAAACAACACGAGCTGGTTGAGTATCTGTGCCAGGATCGACATGACGAACAGTCCGGCCAGCAGCCACCCCCACCGCGGCAATCGCTCCTTGTCCATACACGGACGCGATCACCACTGAAAAATAATCCTGCCGTTTCCGGTCTACTCCGCGCAGCAGGCGTCCTTCTTCGGGGATTCCTCGACGCCGCTGCCGTCGGCCGCGACGGGTTCCTCGAGGCGGTAGAGGCTCTGTCTGGCGTCCGCAAAGTAGATATCCTCGTCGACGATGCCAATATCTCCGAGTCGTTCGAGGGCGTAGCGGACGGTTCGAGCCGAGAGCATCGACTCCTCGACGATCTGTTTCTGCGTGAGCGGACCGTCGTACTCGAGAACCTTGAACACGAGTTTCGCGCTCGGTGGCAGATCCTCGAGGTCCTCGCCGTCAGTCGCGGTCATATTACGTTTCGAAAGCTCCCAGTAGTATAAAAGTTGAGCCTTACAGGGATGGAGTTCGACATAATATATCGCCCACACGGAGCGAGTAAAATGGTTCCATGGGTTCTATGCCGCAAAATCCCGACTATTTGACCGATCAGTCAGTCTGGCCGGGGACTTCTCAAAAACGGCCGTCGGGAGCGGGGACACCGGCCACGGCTCGGTCGATGGACAGGTCAGATCCGTTCCCAGGCGTCGTCGTCGTCGGGATCCGGAAGTTCGCCGACCGACTCCTCGGCGGCAATAGCGGATCCGTCGCTCGTCTCTGCGGCCGTATTGCCGAGTTCGAGTTCCGGCCAGGCGGTTCGCTCCCATTTGCCGCGTTCGGAATGGTAGTAGACGACGTTGTCGTTGACGACGGCGAACAGTCCGCGCTGTCGGTCGTGGACAACGCGTGCGTTCGTATCGATAGCGACGTCGACGACGTCCTCGAGGGTATCGAGCTCGACGTGGTAGTCGCCGACCCACATCGGGATCGATCCCTCCGAGATCCACTCCGCGTAGCGGCGTTCGTGGACGGATCGACGGGCCGACTCGGGATCGATCGGTCGTCGCGTGTGTACGACTCCGGCTCCGGCGAGTGCGAGCAGTCCGAGCGCTGCTAACCCGGCGACGGCCGCCGCGTTCGGCGACTCCCCGACCTCGACCTGGGCCGTCTCGCTGTGGTCGGTCGACTCCGTCAGCTCCGACTCCTCGAGCCAGTAGGCGTCCTCGGTCAGCTCGAGCTGACTCGACACCGTCTGCTCGTCGGCGTGGGTTCCCGTATCGTAGACGGCGACGACTTCGAGCACCGTTCTGACGGTTCCGACGTCGTCGAACTCCGCCTCGACGTCGGCTCGTTCGGCCGCGAGCGCGTCGACGTCGATCGTCGTCTCCGATCGCGCGACGTCGTCCTCGATAGCTGCGGCGGTCCGTTCCTCCCGTACCGTCTCCTCCCAGAAGACCGCGTCCTCGTGTTCGGCCTCGTGGCGGACGTGGACCTCGTGGACGACCTCGGCGTCGTCGCTCGGAACCGACGTCTCCGCGGTGAGGGTCAGCTCCGGCGCCTCGGGCAGCGTGTAGACCGGGTTCTCCTCGAGTTCCGTCCCGGCCTCCCAGGGGCCGTCCTCGACGATCGTCGCGCTCGTCGTCACCTCGGTTGCGACGGTCTCCTGATCGACCTCCTCGGTCGTCGTCGACGTCCCCGGCGTCGCTGCAACCCAGCCGGCGCCGACGAGTGCGAGCACTCCCACGAGCGCGAGAGCGATCGCGAGGGATCGACCGCGGTCCGCGATCACCAGATCAAGACGTGGGTTATCGATCACGCTCACCTCCACCCAGCGCCCTCTCCCGGTGTTCGCGCCGTCTTCGAACCCGAGTGTCCCTCGAGCGAACAGGTCGCTGGGGAGAACTGTTCATACGTGCGGCAAGAGTCCCGATCGTGATAACGGTAGCGGCCCCAAATACCTACCGCCACCGACGCAGTCGACGCCGAAGCCGCGTCGAGAGCGGAACGTGATCGCCGGGGCTTCGGATCCGGAAGTCGCCCCGTCCGAACAGGAGTATGACGGTTCCGACGACGGCGCCGACGAGCACGAGATCCACGGCGGCGATCGCGGCGAGCGGGTGAATTCCGTGCAACCAGACGAGCAGCGAAGGGGGAAGGACGGTCAGATAGCGGTACTCTCCGACGTGGCTGGTGTACTCGCCGGTCTCCTGGGGAGCCGATACCGACAGCGTCGTCGCGCTCTCCGAGCGGGGACCGAGCGTCTGCGATCCGGGCTCGGCCTCGAGCCCCCCGCCGGTTTCGTGGACGACGACCACCGGGGCGTAGCCGGCGTTTTCGACCTCTCGAGTCAGTTCGCTCGTCTCGCCCGGAGCCAGTATCTGGGGATCGTCGGTCGGCGACTCCGTGACGGCGACCTCGTACTCGTAGGTACCGGCGGGGGCCACCATCGCCGCGGTGGCCAGCGCGACGATCACGAACACCACGAGCACGACGGTTCCCCAGAACGCGTAGACGTTCTCCCGGGCGGTCGACCGCGCCGTCTCGCGTCGCGTAACACCCACTCGATCGAGGAGGAGTCCCACGCCGAACAGCGCAACGCCGAGCCCGACCAACACCGAACCCATACCGTGGCTGTCGGCCGGCGAGACGTCGATAACTGACGCGACCGTCCCGTACGCCGACTCGAGGGCACTCTGGACGCCCATTATCGCAGTTCCAAGATAGGGGATCGTCACGACCTCGCCGCCCGGCTGCCAGGCGACGGCGACGATCTGCTCGTCGCTCACCGGCGGCTCGTCGCCACCCTGGTCAGTAAAGGGGTTGGCGTCACCCGCCGTCACGTACCCCTCGGGCGTTTCCTCGACGATTCGGTGGGTCGTCAGTTCGCCGCCGTGGAGCTCCTGGGCGTCGAAGACGACGACGTCGCCCTCGCTGGGCGAGCCGGCGACGGTGTCCGGTATGGCGACGAACCCGTCGCCGGCGTCCATCGTCGGCTCCATGCTCCCCGTCGCGACGTAGCCCAGCAGGATCGGCTGGCCGAGCACCTGCCCGACGACGAGCAGGGCGACGGCGAGGACGACGAGTCCGGCCGCGCCTCGAGCGAGGAGCGTTCGCATTCAGTATCTGTCTACTGTAGCGAGTGTGAATATCTTAAACCTGTCTGCCGATTGGGAAAGTATCAAACGAGGGTGCCTGTTATCAACCCCGGTCGCAGTCGCTCGAGTCGAGCGCGGGCAGCTCGTCGGTCAGGTAAGTGACAATCGTAACGGTTTCGTTCCGAAATCATGCGCGCTTCAGAGAGGCGAACGATTCGAGAGTTATGTTTCGGACTCTTCTTGCGCTTCAGCGACGAACGTCACCGTTCCATTTTCTGTCGACAGTTCATCTTCGGTATCGAAGATTACGTCTAGATCAATGCTGTTATCCTCGCCGGTATCGAGTCCCACCCCGTTTTCCTCCTCCTCCAGATCCGTTTCATCGTGCTCAATAGCCATATCTCCAGGAATCTCGTCGATACTCAGATCGACAGTGTTCTCACCGTTATTCGTAACCGTAATCGCCCCATCAAACGTCGTCTTGGCGTCCTCGTTTAGATCATCGACATTGATTTCGATCTGCCCGTCATCTTCTCCGCCGAGCGTTTCGCTGTTGATCTCAAAGGCTAGCAGCGCGTCGGAGTCGTCCGTCGTTCCGAAGTTGACCGTTCGATCCGCCTCGACAGTGCTGAACGCGCCGGTGCCGAGTGCTGCGCCGCCGCCGGCGACGATCGTTCCGAGTCCGATGAGCGTGTTTCGTCGATTGAGTTTCATTATGGAAGTTACCTATTGCCGCCGGCGACCGTGATCTCGAGCGAGGTCGCGGACGGTTCCTGTCTCGAGCTACACGGCCCACACACTTTGTATTTGTTACCCTGAAAGTCAGCTTAGATAGTTGTTATCTATTCAAGCCCTCCCAGAAGCGGACCACAACGGTCATCGTACCGTTTCAGCTCCGGAACGAACGGTGAAACGAACGCGTTGGCCAGTAGGCTTATCTATCGGTAGTCAGTACTGTGCGCTGTACTGACGTTCTAATGGCGACGAACAGGGCCGCCGGCGAGGCGCAGACGGATCTCGACGAGCCGACGCCGGACCGCGGCGAGATATTCGGCCTGCTTTCCAACCAGCGGCGGCGGTACGCGATCCACTACTGCAAACGCGAGGACGGACCGGTCGAGCTCGGCGACCTCGCCGAGCACGTCGCCGCCTGGGAACTCGAGAAGGAGATCTCGGAGTTGACCGCTGCGGAACGAAAGCGCGTCTACACCTCCCTCCAGCAGAGCCACCTGCCGACCCTCGAGCGGGCTGGGATGGTCGTCTTCGACGATCGGACGATCGAACTCACCGAGGAGGCCGCCGAACTCGACGTCTACCTCGATATCGTTCCCGGCGACAGCGTCCCATGGGGTGTCTACTATCTCGGACTGTCCGTGATCGCGTCGATCGTAATGGGTGGCCTGTGGCTCGAGGTCGTTCCGACCGGGACAATTCCGGCGCTCGGCTGGACGACCCTCGTGGTCGGGCTGTTCGCGGCGTCGTCGATTGTCCACGTCGTTCAGAACCGAC
The DNA here is from genome assembly GCF_043677095.1 of Natronococcus roseus. Lineage (NCBI taxonomy): Archaea > Methanobacteriati > Methanobacteriota > Halobacteria > Halobacteriales > Natrialbaceae > Natronococcus > Natronococcus roseus. Next base: position 49,228 of record NZ_JBHLJR010000001.1, on the reverse strand, counting down.
GGATGCGGCTGGGAGAGGTAGAACGCCCACCGTAACATGCGAACGATCAAATCCCTGGCGATACTCTGTGTCGTTTTCGGCGTCGTCTTGCTCGCGGGGCCGACCTTCGGATTCGTTTCGATCTCCGCGGACCGCGGCGTTTCGGTCGGGACCGCCGACGACGAGGAGGCGTACCTCGGCATCGAGGCGGTCGACACCGTCGTCAGCGATCAGAACGACGCCGAAACGGTCCTCGTGATGACGAACAACGCCGACGAGGAGCTGTCGATCGACGCCGACGTGACGATTCAAGGGTCTGGACTCGAGGAGGCGAGCGGCTTCGACGACACGCTCTCGCCGGGCGAGGAGACGACCTACGCGGTGACCTGCGAACCCGGGACGGGTGCCGGAGAGACGGACCTCGAGGTCGCGGTCGACTCCGCCAGCGGGAACGGGATCTCGATCGAGGACCTAGAGCGGTCGTTCGCGATCGATCGAGAGTGTCCCGGAGAATCAGATCCAGGACCGCCAGGTGGAGCGAACCCGGGAGCCGGTTTCGACTCGATCTTCGTCGACGACGTCTCCGGGTTCGTGAGTCCGGGCGAGGAACGCCAGCAAGTCGGCTTCACGCTCGCCGAGAACCGACAGCCCGACGAGCAGATCGAGATTTATCTCGGCGACGCCCAGGGTGACGGCGTCGATTACGAGGAGACGTTCTGGGACCAGAATAACCTCGAGATCGTCGAGGGGAGCGGCGAGGTGTGGGGGTCCGGTGGCGAATCAATCGTCTACCAGGTTGACTCGGACGACGACCACGGCGACGAGATCGTCCTCGAGGTCGGAGGGTACGCAACCGACGGCAGCGGCGGCCCCTACGAAGCGTCGTTCACGCGGTCGCAAACCGGGGACGTCGGGACGGCTCAGTTCGGAATCGATGGCGAGGGCGCCGGAGACGAACCGTTCCTCGACGTCGAAGCCGGCGACGTTCGCCCAGGTGACGACCGTCAGACGTTTAGCTTCACACCCAGCGATGGGCTCGCTCCGTGGGAGGACGAGGTCCGCATCGATCTGGGTGATGTGGACGGCCTCGAGTACGGCGAAGACGTCGTCATTGAGGAGGGGCCGGGGGAAGACCGCGACGTCTGGCGAAACAATGGCGAACTCGTCTACCAGGTCAACGACAGGGGGACCGGCGGCGAGGAAATCGTCGTCTCGGTCGGCGTCGAGGCAACGGATCCCGGCCCCGGCGAGGTGGCGTTCACACGAACCGACACGAGCGAGACGGCGACGGACTCCTTCGAGGCCGAGTGAACGCGCTGGCTCGCTCCACAATGCGAACCCCTTTTCACCACCGACGACAGAACTCGAGCCATGTCGACCGAATCGATTAGCGACCGACGCGAGCATATCCGCTCGGTCAGCGTGACGGCGTTGTCAGCGCTGCTCGGCGTCGGTGCGGCGTTCGCCTCGCTGGCGATGGCGGGTGACGTGTCGTCCGTCGAGGCGGCCAGCGCCGCCGCGACCGACACGCGGGGACTGTTGCTCGTTCTGGGGGCAATCCTCGTCCAGTTCGTCCTCTACGACTTCACGGACATCTACGGCGACGACGAGTTCGGCGTGAAACACTACCTGTTCATCACGTTCATGACGTTCTCGTTCTGGTTCGTGGTTCTGGGGATCCTCCTCACGACGGAGGCAATGGGTTGAGATGGCCGACGACAGCATCGCCGTCGTAGACTTAGATCGGTGCCAGCCCGACCGGTGTAGCTACGAGTGCAAGAACTACTGCCCGCCGAACCGCACGGGCAAGGAGTGTATCACCCTCCGAGGCGAGGAGGCCGACCAGGGCCAGCCCGACCAGATCCACATCTCCGAGGAGATCTGTCTGGGGGAAACCTGTGGCATCTGCGTCGAGAAGTGTCCGTTTGACGCCATCGAGATTATCAACCTGCCCCAGGAGCTCCAGGACGACCCCGTCCACCGCTACGGCGAGAACGCCTTCTCGCTGTACGGTCTGCCGGCGCCTCAGGAGGGGAAGGTAACCGGAATTCTGGGTCCGAACGGGATCGGGAAGACCACCGCCGTCCGCATTCTGGAGGGCGAACTCGAGCCAAACCTCGGCCGCGAGGGCGAGGTCGGCTGGGACGACGTCCTCGAGGCCTACCGCGGGACCGAACTGCAGGACTACATCGCCGACGTCCGCGACGGCGAGGTCACCGTCGCCCGCAAACCCCAGTACGTCGACCAGATTCCCGAGAGCTTCGACGGCAACACCCGCGAACTGCTCGAGCGAACGGACGAACGCGGGGCGCTCGACTCGCTGGTCGAACGCCTCGAGATCGGGCCCGTGATGGACCAGGCGATCGAGGACCTCTCGGGCGGGGAGCTCCAGCGGGTTGCGATCGCGGCGACGCTCGCACGGGATACGGACTTCTACTTCCTCGACGAGGTGACGCCCTACCTCGACATCGGCCAGCGCGTCACCGCGGCGCGGCTGATCCGCGAACTCGCCGAGGAGGAGAACCGATCGATGCTGGTCGTCGAGCACGACCTCGCGATCCTGGACCTGCTCGCCGACACCCTCCACGTCGCCTACGGTGAGCCCGGTGCCTACGGTGTCATCACCTCGCCGAAGTCGGTGCGCAACGGGATCAACGAGTACCTCTCCGGGTATCTCGACAACGAGAACATGCGGATCCGACAGGACCCCATCGAGTTCGAGGAACACGCCCCCCGGATCGCGTCCCACGGCGACGTGCTGGTCGACTACCCCGACCTCACCAAAAGCTACGGCGACGGCGAGTTCTCCCTCGAGATCGAGGGCGGGGAGATTCACCGCAACGAGGTGCTCGGCATCGTCGGCCCCAACGGGATCGGGAAGTCGACGTTCGCGAAGCTGCTAACGGGGAACCTCGAGCCGACCGCGGGCGACGCCGACCTCGATCTCGATATTTCGTACAAGCCGCAGTACGTCACCATCGACCAGCACATGCGGGTCGACGCCTTCCTCTCCTCCATTACGGATCAGTTCGGCTCCTCGTACTGGAACACCGAGATCGCTCAGCCGCTGCAGTTAGAGCGCATCATGGAGCAGAACCTCTCGGATCTCTCGGGCGGTGAGCGCCAGCGGGTCGCCATCGCGGCCTGTCTCTCCGATTCGGCGGATCTGTACCTGCTCGACGAGCCATCGGCCCACCTCGACGTCGAACAGCGGGTCCAAGCTACCAGCGCGATCCGGCGCTACGCCGAACAGCAGGACGCCACCGTGATGGTCATCGATCACGACATCTACACGATCGACCTGCTGGCCGACCGGCTGATGGTCTTCGAGGGCGAGCCCGCAGTCGAGGGCCACGCCAGCGAGCCTCAGCCGATGCGGGAGGGAATGAACGAGTTCCTCTCGAACCTCGAGATCACGTTCCGGCGGGACGAGCGCACCTCGCGTCCGCGGATCAACAAGCCGGAGTCACAGCTCGATCGCGAGCAAAAGCGGGAAGGCGAGTACTACTACTCGCCGTAAGTCGACTCGAGAACTTACTCGTTGTTCGACTTCGAGAGCACGTCGCCGAACTGTTCGTCCTTGCGCGCTCGCAGTTCGTCGAGGCGCGACTGGGCGGAGAGGCGACTCTCGCCGACCGTCGCGCCGACGAGGGCGCCGACCGCCGCACCGGAGCTCGCGGCGTTTTTGTTGAACAGACCGCCGAGGCCGGCGCCGACGGCGGCGCCGATGGCTGCGTACCGTGCACGACTGAGCGCGAGTTCGAGTTGCTGTTTTACCATACGGATACATCTACACGGAACGGAAATAAACGTGTTCCCGGAGAATCGCAACCACGAACACGTACGGCGCCCTGAACGGCCGTTCAGCGCTTTTCACCACCGGGCCGAGAATCGCCAGACTCGACGACGGTTCCGGACCGGTGGATCGAAAACTACTGAGAGGGGCCGCTCGAGAACGAGGGCGCTTCCCGAGGACGCGGACTCGAGTCGTCAGTGCACGTGTCGCTGGCAGCTTCCGCAGAGGTTCTCCTCCTTGATGTCGACCTCGCGGACGGTCGGCGAGAAGTTCATCACGCAGCGGTTGTTGTCGCAGTGCTCGAGTCCGTAGGTGTGGCCGATCTCGTGGACGATCTCCTTGCGGACGCGGTTCTCGAAGATCTCGCTCGCGCTCTTGTTCGAGAAGCCGCCGTCGCTCGAGGTCTGCAGGCGGTACGTGGAGACGACGCTGCCGCTGCCGTCGAGGTAGGCGAGGCCGAAGACGTAGTTGCGACGCCGGTAGAACAGGTCGTGGGGGGTGATGGCGATGTTCTTCTCGCCGCGACCGACCCGCTCGGCGAGCTGAATGAACGTCTCCGCGCAGTACTGGTTCCGGCCGGAGTCGTACGCGCCGGTCGGAACCGACTGCGAGTCGTTGACCGTGACGTCGCAGTCGTAGACCGATCGCAACGCGGAGGAGGCGGCCCGCTTGACCTCCGCGGAGACGCTGCCGACCGGCACGATATCGACGAGCATGACAACTGCTATGATCGCGGGTAGCATAAACGTCCCGCCATGGCCGATTCCCGCAGAAAACCCGGGAGGCTCGAGACGCACCTCGCCGCCTACGACCGGGTCGTCGAGGTCGGAATCGGGCGCCGAACCGAGCTGGCGGCGACCCTCGCCGAGACGGGCGTCTCCGTGACGGCGACGGACATCACTCCGCGAGCGGTCCCTGTCGCCGTCGAGTTCGTCACCGACGACGTCGTCGACCCCGACCTCGAGGTCTACGAGGGTGCCGACGTGATCTACGCCCGGAACCTGCCCCCGGAGCTCCACCGGCCGACGCTCGAGGTCGCCGAGCATGTCGGCGCCGATTTCCTGTTTACGACGCTGGGGGGCGACCAGCCGGCGGTACCGGTCGAACGACGGACGGTTCGCGAGGGGACGCTGTACGTCGCCCGCAGTGACGGCGCGCCCCGTTAGAACGCGAAGGAGTTACACGGGTTCGCGAGAGTAGCGGGAACGATGGCCGTCGAATCGCTGCCACCCGCCACTACCGTCCTCGCCGTCCTCGGGCTCCTCGTCTCGCTCGCGGTCGTCCTGCGAGGGCTGGGATTCCTCCTACGGATCGCGATCTCCCTGTTCGTCCTTCCTGGTGTCGTCGTCCACGAGTTCGCCCACGCGAGCGCCTGTCGGCTCGTCGGCGTCAGGGTGATCGAGGCCGTCTACTTCCGGTTCGGGAACCCACCGGGGTACGTCCGCCACGCCACGCCCGACCGGTACCGCCAGTCGGTGGTCATCAGCGTCGCCCCGTTCCTGCTGAACACGCTCGTCGCGGTCGCCGCGTTCGTCGGCGCTACCCTTGCTGTCTCCGCGGCCGGAGGCGTTCTGACGGCCCCCCTCGAGTACGCGGTCGTCGCCGGCGTCCTCGGCTGGATCGGGCTCTCGGTCGGGATGGCCGCCTTCCCGAGCACGACCGACGCCCGAACCCTGTGGACTCGCTCCCGGCGAGAGTGGCGCCGATCCCCGGTCGTGTTACTCGGTCTCCCGGTCGTCGCGCTGATCTACGTCGTCAACGTCCTCTCCTGGCTGTGGGCCCACGTCCTCTACGCCGTCGGCCTGTTCGTCCTCGCGCTCGCGGCCGTCGACGCGCTCGCGATCTGAACCGTCCGGCTTTATTTCCGGGGGCGCGTTCGTCCCCGTATGAACGCAGACGCAGTCGTCCTCGACATCGACGGCGTGCTCGTCGACGTCGCCGACTCCTACCGCCGGGCGATCCTCGAGTCCGTCGAGCACGTCCACGATCGCACGATCCGCAAGGAAGACATCCAGGCGTTCAAGAACGCCGGCGGGTTCAACAACGACTGGGAGCTGACCTACGCCGCGGCGCTGTACGTGCTCGCGACCGGGGAGGGGTACCGCGCCTCGATCGAGGAGTTCACCGACGGGATCGCCGAGCGCGGCGGCGGGCTCGAGGCCGCCGAAACTGTCGTCCGCGAGGCGATCGGCGCTCGTGCGACCCAGCGCGTGACCGATCGGTGGGACCGCGAGGGGCTCCGGGACGTTTTCCAGCAGCTGTACCTCGGCAGCGAGCTCTACCGGGGTCTCGAGGGCGGCGAGCCCGACCTCGAGACGCGGGGGTTCATCCACGACGAGCCCGTCGTCCTCGAGCCCGAGACCCGGGATCGGCTCCTCGCCGAGTACGACGTCGGCGTTCTGACCGGGCGTCCCGCCGCGGAGGCCGAGATCGCCCTCGAGCGGGTCGGCCTCGAGGAGGCGATCCCCCTCGAGCACCGCTTTACGATGGACGACTGGGAGGAGGGGAAACCTCACCCCCGGGCGCTGACCGTCCTCGCCGAGCGCTTCGGCGCCGACGACGTCGTCTTCGTCGGCGACACCTTAGACGACGTGCGGACGGCAACCAACGCGAGCGAGGCCGATCCCGACCGAACCTACCGCGGGGTCGGCGTGCTGACGGGCGGGCTCACCGGCGAGGAGGGCCGTCGGGCCTACGAGCGCGAGGACGCCGCGGCCGTCCTCGAGTCGGTTAACGAGCTACCAGACCTGCTCGAGTAGATCGACGCGGTCGAGCAGCGTCGATCGGCCAAAACTGAAGCGGCCGAAACCGTGCGGCCTGCAGCTCCCCCCATCCGTTTTTTCCGCGCGTTCGGTGTACTACCGTCAGATTCCGATGTCCGATTTCGCAAGCGGCGACCTCCCCGGCGAGGCGACCTCAGTCTGGCTCGCGAGCACCCGCGAGGACGATCCCGATCCCGACCCGCTCGAGGGCGATCGCAGCGTCGACGTCGCCGTCGTCGGCGCCGGGATCGCCGGACTCTCGACGGCGATCGAGCTACGCGAGCGGGACCTGACCGTCGCCGTCCTCGAGCGGGATCGCGTCGCGACGGGGATCACGGGGAAGACGACCGCGAAGCTGACCAGTCAGCACGGGGCGATCTACGACCACCTTCGCCGGGAGTTCGGTCCAGCGCAGGCGAGTCGGTACGCCACCGTCCAGGAGGAGGCGATCGATCGCGTCGAGCGTCGGATCGAGGAGCTGGGAATCGACTGCGGGTTCGAACGCCACCCCTCCTACCTCTACAGCAACGAGCCTGACGAGATCGAACGCGAGGTCGACGCCGCCCGCGCGGCGGGGCTCGAGGCGAGCTACGTGACCTCCGTCCCGCCGTTCGAGCGCGCCCAGGCCGCGGTCCGGTTCGACGACCAGGCCTGGTTCCACCCCCGGAAGTACCTGCTCGCGGTCGCCGACGAACTCCGCGAGGACGGGGGTGCCCACCTCCACGAGGAGACCAGCGTGACCGATCTCGAGGATGGGACGCCCTGCTTCGTCCGAACCGAGCGGGGAACCGTCCGGGCCAAACACGTCGTCCTCGCGACGGGGTTCCCGATCCGCGATCGGGCGGGCTACTTCGCCCGGATGCACCCGAAGCGGTCCTACGTCCTCGGGATCCGCCTCGACGGCGAGCCTCCGGAAGGAATGTACTACCGCAGCGGCGACCCCTACCGCTCCGTTCGAACCTACCGCGACGACGGGGAGGAGCTGTTGCTGGTCGGCGGCGAGAACCACAAGACCGGACAGGGTGGCTCGACCGCCGACCGCTACCGCCGGCTCGAGTCGTGGGCCCGCGAGCGGTTCCCCGTCGACGAGGTCGCCTACCGGTGGTCGACCCAGGACTACAAGCCCGCCGACAAGGTGCCCTTCATCGGTCGTGCCGGCGCCGGAACCGAGAACGTCTCCGTCGCGACCGGATTTCGGGGCTGGGGGATGACCAACGGCACCGCCGCGGGCCGGCTGCTGGCGGCCGATATCGACGGCGAACCGGTTCCCGAGCTGGATCTGTTCGACCCGCTCCGACTGACGCCGAAGGCCTCGCTGGGCAAGACCCTCACCGAGAACGCCGACACGGCGAGCGAGTTCGTCACCGACTGGTTCCAAACGCTCGTGACGCCGGACCTCACCTCCCTCGAGCCCGGCGAGGCCAAGATCGTTCGCAAGGGCGGGAAGCCGATCGCCTGCGCCAGAGACGAGGACGGGGAGCTCCACGCCGTCTCGGCGGTCTGTACCCACATGTACTGTCTCGTCGAGTGGAACGACGCCGAGGAGAGCTGGGACTGTCCCTGCCACGGCTCGCGGTTCGATCCCGACGGCGAGGTCCTCGAGGGGCCGGCGAACGAGGACCTGCCCGCTCGAGAGGGGTGAGCTACCGGGCGGATTTCGTTCCCATCCCTGCTCCCGCCCTCGCCTCGAGTCCCGGGTAGTCCGCGACGATCCCGTCGACGCCCGCCGCGGCGAGTTCGTCGAACTGAAGCCAGCTATCGACGGTCCAGACGTTGACCGCGCGGCCCTCCTCGTGGGCCGCCTCGACGACGTCGAGTGCGGGCTCGCTCGTCGGGAGCCCGTAGTAGGGTTCGCTCGCGAGCGCGGTCCCCGCGATCGCGTTCCGCGGCGGGTGGATCGCCTCGCAGTCGTACCGGCGCGCGATCTCGAGGCCGGCCTCGAGGTCGTCCCAGACGAGCGGCGCAGCCGCGTAGTCGGCAGTAGCTCGAAGGGCGGCGAGCGCCCCCTCGCAGAACGACGAGAAGAGGAGTTCGCCGTCGAACGCCTCGCAGTCCTCGAGGACGCGCTCGACGAACGGCCGCCACAGCTCCCGGCGCTTCTCCAAGGCGTCCGCCGGCAGTGACTCGCCGACGCGCAGGTCGGCCGCCCCCGGAGACTTCAGCTCGACGTTGATTCCGACCGTCTCCGGGACGGCCTCGAACAGCGCCGACAGCGTCGGGATCGACTCGTCGGTTCCAAGCACCGACAGCGACTCGAGCGTCTCGAGGGGCGTCTCCCAGAGAATCCCCGAGGCGTCGGTGACGGGGCGCCCGTCCCGCGTTCCCTCGAGGCGCTCGTCGTGGAAGACGACCGGGGTGCCGCAGGCGGCGGGCTGGACGTCGATCTCGAGCATCGCGGTTCCCTCGTGTCCCGCCGCATCGACGGCGGCGGCGATCGTGTTCTCGGGAGCGACGCCGGCGTAACCGCGGTGGGCGATGACGGCAGGAGTATGCATACCGACGACCACGGCGGCGATCCCTATCAGTAGTTGGCAGTGCGGTTCGGTCGGGTCGCTGTGTGACTTGCGTTCAGTACAGCCGAAACTGATACCGCTGCGGTGCGGCTCGAGCACAGCACCCGCGAGCGACCATCGGGAGCGAGCGGCTTTTTAGCGTAGATTTTTGCGCGAGTGGTTCCGCGATTCGCGCGGAATCCCGACGCGGAAAAAGGTACGTGTGCGTAATTAGCGGATCCGCCTCCTCTACACCGATCCGCTGCGACGACAACGCTCCTGGCGTTCGCCTGCCGGGTTGCCTTTCAATACGCTACCGAGCGAACAGAGGGCGTATGACAGACACGACGCTGGACGACGTCGAGCGGAACCTGGGCCGCGTCGAGGACCTCGAGCAGGAGGAGGCGATCTCGGTGCTCCAGACGGCAAAGCAGGACCTCGAGGCGATGAGCACCGACGCCGATGTCGACGAGGAGCGCCGCCAGGCCCTCGAGGACCGCCTCAACCAGCGGATGCGGGAGATCGAGGAGCGGGACGCCTACGACGGCAACGTCGGCGAGGCGATGAACCCCGAGGATCACGACGCGCCCTGATACCGAGGTGTCAGCTGCCGGGCGAGCGCACTTGCCGCGGGCGACCCCACCGTCAGGTATGGCTCGCTACCCCCGCGGAGTGGCACACGTCGGCGTCACCGTTCCGGACATCGAGGCAGCGCTCGAGTGGTACGAGGACGTGCTCGGCTTCGAGACAATTATGGGTCCCGTCGAGGTCGACCACGGCGAGGACCACATCGGACGGCTCTGTGCGGACGTGCTCGGCGAGTTCGACACCGTCTCGATCGCCCACGTCGCGACGGGCAACCAGGTCGCGATCGAGTTCTTCGAGTTCGACGACACCGAGTCGGGCCCCGATCCGGAGCCGTCCGACGCCGGCTACTTCCACGTCTGCGTCATCGATCCTGAGATCGAGGAACTCGCCGCCGAGATCGAAGACAGCGGCGGCGAGCACCACACCGACGTCTGGGAGCTGTTCCCCGACCAGCCCTACCGGATGACCTACTGCAAGGACCCGTGGGGCAACATCGTCGAGATCTACACTCACAGCCACGAACGCATCTACAGCAACCAGGGCGACTACTGATTACGAACTGGCGCCCGAGAACCCGGCGAGATCGGCCGACCCCCCACCGTTTTATTCGGCTGCCGTCCCCAGGGAGTCGTATGCGAATCGCACTACTGGGCGGCACCGGCGACATCGGCGAGGGGCTCGCGCTTCGGTTCGCGCGAGATACCGACCACGAGATCCTCATCGGCTCTCGCGATCCCGAGAAGGCCCGCGACGCGGTCGCGGAGTACGAGGACGTCCTCGAGGCGATCGGCGCCGAGTCGAACCTGAAGGGCTTTGTCAACGAGATGGCCGCGGATCGGGCCGACGTCGTCGTGCTCTCGGTCCCGCCGTACTACGTGGGTGATACGGTCGAGGCCGTCGCGGACGTCCTCGATGAGGACACCGTGGTGGTCACGCCCGCGGTCGGCATGCAGGGCGACGACGACGGGCTCCACTACCACCCCCCGAGCGCCGGCAGCGTCACCGAACTCGTCGCGAAGCGCGCGCCCGACGAGGTGCCGGTCGTCGGCGCGTTCCACAACCTCGCGGCGGGCGCGCTCACGGACCTCGAACTCGAGCTGGATCTTGATACGCTCGTCGTCGGCGACGATTCGGACGCGAAAGAACGGGTGATCGCGCTGGCCGAGGAGGTCGAGGGGCTTCGGGGGCTCGACGTCGGCCCGCTGGCCAACGCGGCCGAAGTGGAGAGCGTTACGCCGCTCGTGATCAACATCGCGCGGTACAACGACGACCTCCACGACGTCGGCGTGAAGTTCGACTAGCGGGCGCGCTCTGACTCGGATTCTGATGCCGGCGCGGATTCGGTCTCGAGTTCGGCTCGGGACCACGACGTTTCCAGCGAGCGCAGCGTCTCGAGAAAGCCGTCGGCGTCGACGGGTTTCGTGATCGCGTCGTCGATGGGGAGTTCGTCGAGCCCGAGCACCCGGTCCTGTGCGGGGTGGCCGGTGAGCACGACCAGGGGAATCTCCTCGATCGAGGGCGTTCCCTCGATCTCGGTCGCGACCTCGTCGCCGTTCAGCCGCGGCAGCTTGAAATCGAGCAGCACGAGATCGGGGCGGGGTGCATCGGCGAACTCTCCACGGCGGTGGAGAAAGTCGAGCGCGTCGCTCCCGTCGTCGACGACGTGGAACGTGTGGTCGATCGGCGTCGCTCGTAACGACTCCTTCGTCAGCCGCACGTCCCCAGGGTTGTCCTCGACGAGTAAGATCTCCAGCGTGGCTGGTAGTCCACCGGCGCCATCCGACATGTACGTAGCTGTGAACGCTGTCCCCATCCAGCCACGGCCTGTTATTTCAGGCATTGAAACCCCCTCGGCAATTAGACGACAGTTTACCGTCACCCACCCCGGTAGAGAAACAAAGCTCTACGGCCCACTATTGGCGGGAAAACGACGCAAGAAACGTCCGCTGATCGACGGACTACGCGCCGGCGTCCTCGAGGGCGTCCTCGAGGTCCTCGCGCTGGGTGACGCCGACGAACCGTTCGACGACGCCGTCGTCGTTCTCGATGATCAGGGTCGGCAGCGAACGTACCTGGTACTCGTTGGCGACGTCCTGCTGTTCGTCGACGTTTACCTTCTCGACATCGAAGCGCCCCTCCCAGTCGTCCTCGAGCTCCTCGAGGATCGGATCCTGGGTCTTACAGGGGCCACACCAGTCTGCGTAGAAGTCCTTGAGCGTGACGGACATGTGATCAGGGGTACTTGCCACGCGCCGCGCATAAGGGTTTCCCACTCGGGGGTTCACGCCGATGTCGAGGACGCCGCGGGCCGATTCCCGCCGTCGCACGATCCAATCGGCGAACGAATCCTCGAACAGCGTCTCCCGCCGACGGCGACGGAGGTCCACTCGGCGTCGGTAATGGGGGTCGCCATCGGCGTCGATCCAGACCGGGTCGCTCTCGAGGCCGTTCGCGGCGGCCCCGAGCGTCAGTTCGACGAGAAATTCGTGAACGCTACTGCCGTTCCCTCGAACCCGTTCGATCGTCGAAAGCTTTAGTTCAGCCCGACCCGATGGTGTACGTATGGACAGAGGACAGAACTCCGGCGGGCTGATGTCCAGTGCCGGACTCGTCCGGTACTTCGACGCAGAGGACTCGAACGCGATCCGTATCGACCCGAAGACGGTTATCGCTACGGGGATCATGCTGGGCGTGCTCGTCCAGTTGCTGATTTTCGTCTCCTGATCCTCACGCCCGTCGTTCTCGACGAGCGTCTCGGTAGCTGCAGCGCCGAAGCGCTCGCGGCGCGTCCGTGACGCGGCGTTTTTGCCCGTCCGCTCCGTACCCGACAGCCATGTCACTGACCGCCGGCGTCGTCGCCGTTCAGGGTAACGTCGACGCACACGCCGACGCGATCGAACGCGCCGCGCGAGCCCACGGACGGGAAGTTACCGTCCGCGAGATCCGCGAGTCCGGAATCGTCCCCGACTGCGACCTGCTCGCGATGCCCGGCGGGGAGTCGACGACGATCTCGCGGCTCGTCCACGGCGAGGGGATCGCCGGCGAAATCCGCGGCCATGTCGCGGCCGAGAAGCCCCTACTTGCGACCTGTGCGGGCCTGATCCTTGCCTCGAGCGACGCGAACGACGACCGCGTCGACGACCTCGGCCTGATCGACGCGTCGATCGAGCGCAACGCCTTCGGGCGACAGAGGGACAGCTTCGAGGCGCCCCTCGAGATCGACGGGCTCGCGGAGCCGTTTCCGGCGGTGTTCATCCGCGCGCCCGCCGTCGACGACGTCGGTGACGCCGACGTGCTCGCGCGCTGGGAGGGACGACCGGTCGCGGTGCGAGACGGCCCGGTCGTCGCGACCGCTTTCCACCCCGAGCTGACCCCCGACAGCCGCCTCCACGGGCTCGCGTTCTTCGAGAACGAGGAGTCGATCGGACCGGCGCTCGAGGGTCCCGCGTAGGACCGAATCGATCGGTACGATCGCTCGCCCGCACTCGGTCGTGCAAGCATGTGCGACCGAACACGTTTTTCCGCTGCCCCCCGTCGAACCGAACATGAACGCAGCGATCGACGCCGTCCGCGTCGCGGGAACACCCCAGGGTCCGGTTCCGGTGGTCGTTCTCGAACTCGAGGGCGAAGACGACGTCGTCCCGATATTCATCGGGTTCAACGAGGCCGTCAGCATCGATCGCGGCCTCGAGGCCGAGGACATCGGCCGGCCGCTGACTCACGACCTGTTGCTCGACGTCATGGAGGAACTCGGCAGCCGGATCGAGCGCGTCGTCGTCAGCGCGATCGAATCCGGGGCGAACAACCGGGGCGGCACCTACATCGCCGACCTCCACCTCCAGACCCCTCGTGGCGAGACGGTGATCGACGCGCGCCCGAGCGACTCGCTCGCGCTCGCCGCCCGGACGAACGCACCGATCGAGGTCACCGAGGACGTCTTCGAGGACGGCCGAGACGACAGGGAGAAGTTCGAGCACCTCGAATCGATCCGTGACGTCTCCGGTGAGTTCTGAATGGACGACACGCTCGAAGCCCTGTTCGCCGTCATCGAGGATCGCAAGGAAACGCTACCCGAGGACTCCTACACCGCGTCGCTGTTCACCCACGAGAAGGGGGAGAACGCGGTGCTCGAGAAACTCGGCGAGGAGAGCACCGAACTCGTGCTCGCGGCCAAAGACGACGACCGCGAGGAGATCGCCTACGAGGCCGCCGACATCGTCTACCACCTGCTTGTCCTCCTGTCGATGAAGGACATGGACCTCGAGGAGCTCGAGGCCGAACTCGAGGCGCGGCGCTAGGTGAGCGCCCGACGGCGCGGACGCTTGCAGCCGCCCGGCCCAGATTGATTGTCCCGGTCGGTGTGAGAGAGTCTGCATGGCAGTCGAACAGATCGAACACGCCGACGACCACATGCAGGAGTGTATCGACAACTGTCTCGAGGCCGCGCAGGTCTGCGAGTGGTGTGCCGACGCCTGCGTCGACGAGGGCGAGGAGATGGCCCGCTGCATCCGGCTCTGCCGGGACGTGGCCGACATCGCCTCGCTGCACGCCCGATTCATGGCCCGCAACTCGAGTTACCACGCGGAACTGGGCGAGCTCTGTGCGGACCTCTGCGAGGAGTGCGCCGAGGAGTGCGAGGGCCACGACCACGACCACTGTCAGGCCTGCGCCGAGATCCTCCCGAACTGCGTCGAGAGCTGCCGCGAGATGGCCTCCAGTTGACGCGAACGTCCGCGGAAGCGACGCGCCCAGGCAGCTTCCAGTCGAGATCCCCCATTTCTCGTTTTCAACAGATCTCGGCACCGCATTTTCGGATTTCCACGAGGTCCGGAACCGGTTTTCCCGCCCCGATCGCCTCCTGAACCCAGACGATCAGTTTCCGCACGGCGTCCGTTCCCGCGACGTTCTTCGCAACTCGTCGCTCGAGCGATCGGTCTACACGCGGCGCTCCGGAGCCCCCGGTTCGCTCGAGGAGCCGGAGTTGAAGAGGCCGCCGATCGCACCCGCGATCGCGCTCTCGAGGGCCATAATAAACGACAGCGCCAGCGCGACGAGGAAAATCCCGAACCCGGCGAGGCCGCTCATGGCGCCGCCGATCGGCCCGCCGGCCCAGCCGGCGACGCCGACGACGAGCGCGACGAGCACGCCGGCGACGATCCCGCCGAGGGCGCCGGCGAGCAGCCCGTGCCAGAACCCGCGCCCGAGCCCGCCGCCGGCGAGGTAGCCGGCGACGAACCCGCCGATCAGTCCCGCCGCGAGCTGGCCGACGCCCGGCAGCGTGAGCCCGACGATCCCGAAGATGGTGATGACGAGAAAGCCAATGACGACGGAACGCCAGTCTGTCATAGGTGAAGGTAGGCTCGAGCGGACATAAGACTCGGCGTGGATACTGCGGGTCGGGACCCGGACGGCCGTCGGAACGGCCCCCGCGACGGCCGCGGGATAACGAACGACCTTTTACGACCGCGGGTTCTAGCTGGAGGCATGATTTTCGAAGACCTTCCGACCACGCCCACGTCGGAAGAGCTGATCGACAAGGCGTTCTCGCGGGCGGCGCGGGCCGGCAAGGCCAAGGGCGGCCTCGAGGCCCAGCAGTCGATGCTCCAGACCGCGGCGAACATCATCTCCGACAACCTGGAGAACGTCGTCACGGCCTGGCCGGACTTCGCCTACGAGGACGACGTCGACCCGTTCTACTACGAGATCGCGGACGCGATCGTCGACGTGGACCGTCTTCGGCAGAGCCTCTCGGAAACGATGTGGGCCAGCCGCAAGGCCCGCGAGATCCACCAGGAGTACCAGCCGAAGCTGCGCAAGACCGACATCGACACCGCGCGCAAACACCGCAAGCAGGCGTTCGCCCGGCTCGCGGACATCGTCGAACAGATCGACGACGAGCTGCTGTACATCAACGAGTCGCGCAACGACCTGCGGGACCTCCCCGAGATCAACCCCGACGAGCCGACGATCGTCGTCGCGGGCTACCCGAACGTCGGGAAGTCGTCGTTCGTCAACGACGTCACGAACGCCCGCGGCGAGACCGCCTCCTACCCCTTCACGACGAAGGGGATCGGGCTGGGTCACTTCGAGCGAGACCACATCCGCTACCAGATCGTCGACACCCCCGGCCTGCTCGACCGCCCGCCACAGGATCGAAACGAGATCGAATCGCAGGCGGTGAGCGCGATCGAACACCTCGCCGACTGTATGCTCGTCGTCCTCGACCCCAGCGGCGAGTGCGGGTATCCGATCGAGTCCCAGCTCGAGCTTCGGGACGCCATCGCCGCGCAGTTCGAGGACGTTCCCGTGTTCACGGTCGCGAACAAGGTCGACCGCGCCGACCGCTGGACGGCCGACGTCGACGCCGACTACGAGATGAGCGTCGAGACCGGCGAGAACGTCGAGACCGTCCTCGACGCGGCCGTCGAGGCGATCGGCTACGAACCGGAACTGCCGTTCGAGGAGTGAGGGTCACGGGACGATGAAGGGACCAGGAATCCTCTGGATGTTACAGACCGCGGCCGGCTTCTCGCTTGCCGGGCCGCTGTTCTTCCTCGCGGCGAACTACCTCTTCGCGGGGCGTTACGCCTGGGGCGTGAGCTTCCTGTTTTTCGGGCTGCTCGTGCTCTACTTCCCGACGTACCTCGTCAACCGCATCGGCGGGCCGCGAGCGTGGGTCCGACGTCGGCTCGGACGAGGTGGCGACGACGGAACCGAGGACGAGGACGGGACCGCGACAGACGACGGATCGGACGCCGACCGATCGTCCGGCGTCGATCCCCGATCGACGCTCGAGCGGCTCCGGAGCCGTTGAGAGCGGAAAACTGACCGAGAGGCGAACGTCCGATAGCGGGGTGGGCAGCGCTCACTCCTCGACGATACTGACGTACCGGATCTCGATATCGATGTCGCCGTCGGCGTGTTGCTCGACCCGTTGATTGAGTTCCGGCGCCAGTCCGGGCGCGGTCTCGCCGGGCGGCCCCCCGATCGTGACGATCACGCGTTCGGGACTCTGGATCGGGTAGTCCTCGTCCATGATCACCTCGATCTCGAGCAGGCGGTACTGCTCTAACTCCTCCTCGTCGAGCGCGAGCGTGATCTCCTCGCGGGCGTTCTCCTCGAAGTTTCCGGCCTGGTACGAGGAGTAGGTGATCGCCCCGAGAAACACCGAGAAGACGAGTACGATCACGACGAGTCCGACGACCCGTTTTCGCACCCGCTGTTCGGTCTCCCCGAGCGCGAACAGGTTCTCGGGACGGTAGCCGAGATACCATAGCGTCAACAGCCCAGCGAGGTTCACCGAGAGAACGTTGACGAACACCAGCGCCGTCGACCCGATCGCCGCCGAGGGCTGGCCCCAGGCGATCGCGATTCCCGCGGCCGCGGCGGGCGGGATCAGCGCCGCGGCGATCATGACGCCGACGAGCGCGACGGAGATCCCCGTCGCGATGCTGACGATCCCGGCGACGCCGGCTCCGAGGGCGACCGCCAGCGAGAGCAGGTCGGGCGCGAGACGTTCGGAGATCTCGTCGACCTCCGCGAGTTCGAGCCCGGGTGGGACGATATTCGTGACCTGTACCGACCAGGCGAAGACGGCCGCCGCACCGATCGCGAAGACGACCCCGATGATCTGGTAGGTCAGGCTCTCGACGAACAGCTCCTCGTCGTCGATCACCGAGCCGACACTGGCACCGAGAGCCGGGCCGATCAGCGGCGCGATCACCATCGAGCCGACGACGACCGCCGGCGAGTCCAGCAGCAGTCCGGCCGTTGCGACGATCGCACTGATGATCGTCATCGTCGAGTAGACGCCGAACGTCGGCGTCAGCGACTCCGCCTCGGTCTGGAGCTCCTGTCTCGAGATCCGATCCGACTCGACGTTTCCCTCCTCGTACTCCTCGCGCAACGCCTCGAACCGTCGAGAGACGACCGTCTCCGCGTCGACCACGACCGTGTAGGCGTCCTCCCCGACCCCCGCCTCCTGGAGTTCGTCGAGCACCGGTTCGACCGCCGGCGCCGGCAGCGGAAAGTAGACGACCGCCGTGTAGTCCCGGTCGCTCTCCTCGTCGGTGACGACGTAATCGATCCCTCGATCGTCGAGCGTCTCGAGGATCGTCTGTCGCTTTCCCGTCGGAACCGTCAGCTGTACGAGCCGCACAGCAGGTAGGTAGACCCCAGGGGTCATAACTCCGGACGCTTTCGGTATGCTGTCGGTCGGTTTCGCCGCCGCGACGATTTCCGAGCCGCGCGGCTCGGAGACCGGTGGTCGGCACTCGTCGGTTCGTGAACTATACCCGTCTCGCGTTCCTCCCGGACGCTATGGCACACCGCGTCACCGTCTCGCTCGACGACGAGACGAAGGCGGCCCTCGAGACGCTCGCCGGCGAGACCGGGAGGGGACAGAGCGAGGTCGTCCGGCGCGCGCTATCGTTTTACGCCGCCAACTTCGAGGCCGCGAGCGGGCGACCGAGCGACAACTTAGAACAGTACTACCAGATGCTCTCCTCCGGCGAACACGTCCTGCTCGACGTCGACTTCCTGCACGCCTTCCTCGAGCACCTCTACGCGGGCGGCGATCCCGATCCGGCGTTCGTCGAGGCGGCCGACCGGGTCTCGGACTACCACGCGAGGGAGTACGAAGCGCGGTTCGAACGCGTCGGCGAACTCCTCGAGTGGCTCTCCTTCTGTGGCTTCCTCGAAGTGCGCGACGAGGCCAACGGCGTCTACCACGTCGTCTTTCCCTCGGAGGCGATCCAGTGGTTCATGACCCGCTTTATCGAGCGCAGCACCGCCTCGATGCCGATCGACCTCGAGATCGAACGCGGCGTCTCGAAGACGATCGTCACCGAGCGCTCGAGCCCCGAGTAGCCAGCTCTTCATACGGGATCATACTCGATCATACGATGGACTGCTCGAGCGGTCACGTCGGCGGAGCCGTATGAGCTTCGCTCAACAACCCTTATGCTGCTCTCGGAGAGCGGATACTGTGTACACTCACCATGGGTATAGTAGACAGGCTGAAAGCGATCGGACCGGGCGCGCTCGTCGCGGCGGCGTTCGTCGGTCCGGGAACCGTCACGACCGCGAGCGTCATCGGCGCGGAGTACGCCTACGTGCTCGTCTGGACGATCGCCTTCTCGATTCTGGCGACGATGGTCCTCCAGGAGATGAGCGCGCGCCTCGGACTGATCTCGCGCGAGGGACTCGGCGAGGCGCTCAGGGACGAGTTCTCGAACCCACTGGCGAAGTGGGCGTCGGTCCTGCTCGTCGTCAGCGCGATCGGGATCGGCACGGCGGCGTTCCAGACCGGCAACATCGTCGGCGGCGCGGCCGGCCTCGCGACGATCACCGGCGTCAGCGAGAACGTCTGGGGACCGCTGATCGGGATCGTCGCGGGCGCCCTGCTCTGGTCGGGCAACTACAAGCTGATCGAGCGCGTGTTTATCGGCCTCGTCGCCGTCATGGGCGGGGCGTTCCTGCTCAACGCGATCATGGTCCGGCCGGACCTCGGGGCGCTCGCCGGCGGCCTCGTGCCGACGGTACCGGAGGGGTCGGCGTACCTGATCGCCGGCCTCGTCGGCACCACCGTCGTCGGCTACAACCTCTTCTTGCACGCCAGCACCGTCCAGGAACGCTGGGACGGTCCCGACGACCTCGCGGAGTGTCGCACCGACACGATCGGGATGGTCGTCGTCGGCGGGCTCATCACGACGGCGATCGTCGTGACCGCGGCCGCGGTGTTCCCCGAGGGAACCTCAATCGCCGACGTCGGCGAGATGGCCGACCAGCTCGAGCCCGTCTTCGGCGGCTACGCGCTGACCTTCTTCGCGATCGGCCTCTTCGCGGCCGGCTTCACGAGCGCGATGAGCGCGCCGCTCGCGGGGGCCTACGCGACCGCCGGCGCGCTCGGCTGGGAGCGCGATCTGAAATCGACCCGGTTCCGGGCGATCTGGGTGACGATCCTCTCGGTCGGAGTCCTCTTCTCGGCGGTCGGCTTCGATCCGGTACAGGTGATCGTCTTCGCGCAGGTCGCCAACGGCCTGCTGTTACCGGTCATCGCCCTGTTCCTCATCTACGCGATGAACAACACCGAACTGCTCGGCGAGTACACGAACAGCACGCTCCAGAACGTCCTCGGCGGGCTCGTCACCCTCGTCGTCGTCGGTATCGGCGTCCAGACGCTCTACGACGTCCTGATCGTCGAGGGCTGGCTCGAGGTGTTGCTCGGCTTCGCCGTCTTCTGAAGAACCTCTCACTTTCAGACATGTACGACACAACCGCATCCGACGGACGCACGGACACGCAACCAGCATGCGACGACGCCACCCGAATCGGCGTCGACGTTGGCGGCACCTTCACCGACGTCGCCCTCTCCGCCGACGACCGCCTCGTCACGGCCAAGGTGCCGACGACGACGGACAGACAGCACGTCGGCGTCCTCGAGGGGATCGCGAAGGCCTGCGACGACGCCGGCATCGATCCCGGCGAGATCGACGCCTTCGCCCACGCGATGACCGTCTCGGTCAACGCCTTGCTCGAGCGCGGCGGCGCGAAGACGGCGCTCGTGACGACCGAGGGGTTCCGGGACGTCCTCGAGATCGGTCGACAGGATCGGCCCGATCTGTACGATCTCGAGGCCGAGAAGCCGGAGCCGCTCGTCCCCCGACGGCGGCGGTTCGAGGTCGACGAGCGGACCACCGCCGAGGGCGTCGAGCGCTCGGTCGACCCCGATGAGGTCCGCGACCTCGCGGCGACCCTGCGAGAGCAGGACGTCGAGAGCGTCGCGATCTGTCTGCTCCACGCCTACGCCGATGCCGACAACGAGCGACGAGTCGCGGAGGTCCTGCGCGAGGAGCTCGAGGTGCCGGTCTCGGCCTCCTACGAGGTGCTCGCGGAGTTCCGCGAGTTCGAGCGCACCTCGACCACCGCGGTCGACGCCTACGTCCGGCCCGCGATCGACCGCT
The DNA here is from genome assembly GCF_043677095.1 of Natronococcus roseus. Lineage (NCBI taxonomy): Archaea > Methanobacteriati > Methanobacteriota > Halobacteria > Halobacteriales > Natrialbaceae > Natronococcus > Natronococcus roseus. The sequence continues at coordinate 28,647 of NZ_JBHLJR010000001.1, read as the reverse complement.
ACGTCGGCCGACTGGTCGACGAGTCCGAGGAGCTCGGACTGCCGGCCCCGCAGATCATGCAGGCCAACGGCGGGATCGCCGACCCCGAGACCGTTCGGGAACACGCCGTGACGACGACGCTGTCGGGGCCAGCAGCGGGCGTCGTCGGCGCCGCGGCGACCGTCGACGACGCCGACGTCGAGGGGCTCGTCACGTTCGACATGGGCGGCACCTCGAGCGACGTGAGCCTCGTCCGTGACGGCGAGGCCGAGCGGACGACCGACGCCGAGATCGACGGCCTCCCGATCCGCACGCCGATGGTCGACGTCAACACCGTCGGCGCGGGCGGCGGCTCGGTCGCCTGGGTCGACGACGGCGGCGCCCTCCGCGTCGGCCCTCGATCCGCGGGCGCCGAGCCCGGCCCGGTCTGCTACGGCAAGGGCGGCACCGAGCCGACCGTCACCGACGCCAACGTGGTGCTTGGCTACATCGGCCCCGACACCGCGCTCGGCGGCGAAATGACCTTAGACGTCGATGCGGCCCGCGACGCGCTCGCCGACCTGGCCGAGGAGACCGGCCTCGAGGGTGCGCTGGAGGCCGCACAGGGGGTCTACCGGGTCGCGAACGCGACGATGACCCGAACCATTCGGTCGGTAACCGTCGAACAGGGCCACGACCCCCGCGAGTTCGCGCTGGTCGCCTTCGGGGGCGCGGGACCGATGCACGCCGCGGCGCTGGCCGACTCGCTGGGCGTCGACCGCGTCGTCGTCCCCCGGCCCGGCGGGGTGCTCTCGGCGTTCGGGCTGCTCGCGGCCGACGAGAGCTACGACGCCGCCCGGACCGTCCAGCTCGCCCGCGCGGACGCGGAGCCGGACCGCGTCGACGCGGTCTACGACGAGCTCGTCGAGCGCGTGCTCGCCGACGCCTCCGACCCCGGCGCCGCGCGGATCGAACGCGCCGCCGACTGCCGGTACGCCGGACAGAGCTTCGAGCTGACCGTTCGGGTCGACGACGCCGTCGACCTCGAGGCCGTCGCCGAGCGGTTCCACGCCGCTCACGAGCGCGCCTACGGCTACCGGATGGACGAGGCGGTCGAGATCGTCACGCTCAGAGCGTCGGCCACCGTCGAGGGCGCCTCGCCGACCGTCCGTCACGAGGGAGGGGGCGACGCCCGTCTCGGTACGCGCGAGGCGTACTTCCCCGACGTCGACGGCGCACGAACCGCGACCGTCTACGAGCGCGATCGCCTCCAGTCTCAGAGGGTCGTCGACGGCCCTGCGGTGCTCGAACAGGCCGAGAGCACGACCGTCGTCCCGCCCGGCTGGGCAGGCGACGTGCTCGAGGACGGAACCGTCGTCATGACGGAGGATGATTCCCGATGAGCGACGCACAGATCGACCCGATCACTCTGGAGGTACTGCGCAACCAGCTCGAGGGCGTCGCCGAGGAGATGGGCCAGACGCTCATTCGAGGTGCTTACTCGCCGAATATCAAGGAACGTCGTGACTGCTCGACGGCGTTGTTCGACGCGGAGGGGCGGATGGTCGCCCAGGCCGAACACATCCCCGTCCACCTTGGCGCGATGCCCGAAGCCGTCGACGCCGTCCGCGAGTACGATCCCGAACCCGGCGACGTGTTCGTCCTCAACGACCCCTTCGCCGGCGGCACCCACCTGCCCGACGTGACGATGGTGTCGCCGATCACGGTCGCCGAAGAGATCGTCGGCTACGCCGTCTCGCGGGCCCACCACGCTGACGTCGGCGGGATGACTCCCGGCAGCATGCCAGCGGGCGCCCGCGAGATCTACCAGGAGGGACTCAGGCTCCCGCCGACGAAGCTCGTCGAGGGTGGCGAGGTTCGCGAGGACGTCCGCGCGCTCGTACTCGCGAACGTCCGTAACCCCAGAGAGCGGCGGGCCGACCTCCGGGCGCAGCTGGCGGCGAACGAGCGGGCCGCCGAGCGCCTCGAGGCGCTGTTCGACGAACACGGTCGCGAAACCGTCCTCGCGGGCTTTGACGCCGTGATCGACTACTCCGGCGACCGGATGCGCGCCAAGCTTCGCGACCTTCCGGACGGCACCTACGAGGCGACTGACGTCCTCGAGGGCGACGGTATCACCGACGAGGATATCGAACTCCGGGCGTCGGTGACGATCGACGGCGCGTCGGTCGAGGTCGACTTCGCGGGGACGGCAAGTCAGGTAACGGGGAACCTCAACGCGCCGCTGGCCGTGGCGAAGAGCGCGGTCTACTTCGTCGTCCGCTGTGTGACCGACCCCGAGATCCCGCCGAACGACGGCTGCTACGAGCCCGTCACCGTCGACGCGCCGGAGGGGTCGCTGTTGAATCCGACCCCGCCCGCCGCGGTCGTCGGCGGCAACGTCGAGACCAGCCAGCGGGCGACGGACGTCGTCTTTACGGCGCTCGCGAAGGCCGCGCCCGAGCGCGTCCCCGCCCAGAGCCAGGGGACGATGAACAACCTGACCGTCGGCGCCCGCGACGGCTCCTTTACCTACTACGAGACGATCGGCGGCGGGTTCGGCGCTCGAGCCGACAGCGACGGCATGGACGGCGTCCAGGTCGGGATGACGAACACGCTCAACACGCCCGTCGAATCGATCGAGACGGAGTACCCGTTCCGGGTCGACCGCTACGCCCTGCGTCCCGACAGTGGCGGTCGCGGCCGATTCCGGGGCGGACTCGGCCTCGAGCGCAGCCTCACCGTCGAGACCGACGCGACGGTGTCGCTGCTGACCGAACGCAGACGGCACGCGCCGAGCGGCGTCGCGGGCGGCGAGGACGGCACCGTCGGCGAGAATCTGATCGACGGCGAACCCGTCGCCGCGAAGACGACCGTCGACGTCGAGGCCGGAACGACGATCACCGTCCGGACGCCCGGCGGCGGCGGCCACGGCGACCCCGACGAACGCGACCCGGAGGCGCTCGAGGAGGATCGAGCCGACGGCACGGTCACGGACGGTGAGAAGCCGTGAGCGACGACGACTCCGACCGACCCCTCCGACTCGGGCTAATCGTTCCTTCCTCGAACACGACGGCCGAACCGGAGTTCCGCGAGTTCGCCCCCGAGGGGACGACTGTCCACGCGGCGCGGATGGCCCTCGAGTCGGTCACCGTCGAGGCGCTCGACGCGATGAGTCACAACGCGGTTCGAGGGGGCGAGCTGCTCGGCCACGCCGACGTCGACGCCGTCGCCTACGCTTGCACGACCGGCAGCCTGCTTCACGGTCCCGGCTTCGACGCCGAGCTCGAGGCCGAGATCGGCGAGGCGGCGGGCGTTCCGGCCGTCGCGACGGCTCGATCGGTGTGTCGGGCCCTCGAGGCCCTCGGCGCCGAGCGAATCGCCGTCGTCACGCCTTACACCGCCGACCTCGACGCAAAGGAACGCGAGTTCCTCGAGGCGGCGGGGTTCGAGGTCGTCGCGATCGAGGGCCGGAGGATCGAAGCGAATACAGAAATCGGCATGCTCGAGCCGGAAGATGCGCACGAACAGGTGCTGGAGGTGGTCGACGCCGACCTCGCCGCGTCGATCGACGCCGTGTTTCTCTCGTGTACGAACTACCGCTCGCTCGAGGCGGTCGGCGATCTCGAGGCCGAACTCGGCGTCCCGGTGGTCACGAGCAACGGCGCGACGCTGTGGGATCTCTGTCGCCGCCTCGATATCGCGGTGGAGGCGCCGGGAGCGCTGTTCCCGGAGCCGTCGCGCCACGTATAAACCGCGGCGAGACGACGATCGAGTATGTTCGACACCCGTCCCGACCGCGAGGCCGAGGTGGCCCTTGTCGGCCGCTCGAACGTGGGCAAGTCGACGCTCATGCGCGAGATCACCGGTCACACGTTCGACACCGGCGGTAAACCCGGCGTCACCCGCGAGCCTAACCACTTCGACTGGACCGCCGAGGACTTCGTCGTCACCGACCTCCCCGGCTTCGGCTTCATGAGCGGCGTCGACGAGGATCGCCGCGAGCAGATCAAGACCGATATCGTCCGCTACCTCGAGGAGTACGCCGACAACGTTCTCGTGGCCGTCCTCGTCGTCGACGGCAAGAGCGTCATCGACATCATCGACCGTCACTCCGGCCCGGACGAGATCCCCTACGACGTCGAGATGTACCACTTCCTGCGCGAACTCGATATTCCGACGGTGGTCGCGGTCAACAAGATGGACAAGGTCGACGACCGCGACGAGCGCCTGAACGAACTCTGTGATCGGCTGGGGCTGCTCCCGCCCTGGAAACAGTGGCAGGAGACGATCGCGCCGATCACCGCCAAGAAGGGGCGGATCGACCCCCTGAATGAGGCCGTTCGCGACCACCTCCACGAGCAGGGCCGGGACGACCTGTTCAAGTTCTTTTGATCGGGTCCCCGTTTCGTTCGCTCTCCCGGGTTCGGGTGGCGTCTCCACTTCGACCCCCGGAGCAGACGAGCTATGTTGGTCTCCGACACGGTTCGGGACGGTGCTCGAGTACTCTCGGCGCTTAATCGAACGATAATAATAGCCCGGACGGGACGTCCTCGAGTATGGACGACGATCGAGGGGCCGGTGTCTCGGCCCTCGAGGTGCGGACCACCCGACGCGGACTCTTCGGACTCGGTGCGGCGAGCCTGCTCGCGCTGGTCGGCGCCGGAACAACCGCGGCCAGCGACGGCAACGACGGAGAGACGAACGGACGGCTCGTGTTCATCTACGACGATAGCTGGCGCGAGGACTGGGACCAGACGTTCCCGGTTCACCAGGAGGAGGGCGTACCGGCCTGCTGTGCGGCCGTCACGGAGTACGTCGACACCGGGTGGGGGCTGCTTCCGGAACATCTCCGCGAGATGGAGTCGGCGGGGTGGGAGATCATGTCCCATACGGCGAGTCACGATGTCGTCGGCAACCTCTATCTGACCGCACCGGCCGAGCCGGACGACGAGCGGCTCTCGGTCGACGGTAGCTTCCTCGGCGATCACGAGGACGAACCGATCGTCGTCGGAAACGAGGACGGAACGGTCGAGAACGCCATCGCCGGCGGCGGCGAGGACGACGACGACGGGTTCTACCTCGAGCTCGAGGATCCCGTCGGCGAGTCGTTCACAGCGGGGGAGACGTTCGTCCGCTTTACCGACGAGCGAATCCGCGAGGAGGTCGTCGGCTCGAAGGCGGAGCTCGAGGAGATGGGCGTCGACGTCGACTACTTCGTCTCCCCCTTCGGCCGCAGCGAGGGACTGGTCGAGGAGCTGGTCGAAGAGCACTACGCGGGCTTTGCGAACCGCGAAGGGGACGGGCTGAACGGGATCGCCGACATCGACCCGTACGATCTCGGACGGACGAGCATCGACGGCCAGTCCTCGACCGAGTCCGAGATCGAGGCGTTCTACGACCAGGTCGCCGCTGGCGAGTACCTCGGGATCGTCGTCGGCCACAGCCAGTTCGACGAGACGACCGAAGAGCGCGTCCGCTTTGCCATTCAAGAGGCGAAAGCGCGGGACCTCGAGATCGTCACGCTCCGCGAGGCGCTCTCGGACCTCGACGTCGGTCCCGACGAGATGCTGGGGACCGAGGAAGACGGCGAGGAAGACGACGGTCAGGAAATCGAGAGCGATGACGACGGCGAGGCGGCGACGAACGAGAGCGCGAGCGACTCGAGCGGGGACGGAGCCGGCTCGACCGTTCGGGAGAACGGTCCCGCGATCGCCGCCGGGACGGGGCTGCTCGCGACCGTCGCGGTCGCCGGGCGAGCTGCTCTTCAGCGTCTCAGGGAGTGAACGCGGTCAGGACACATCCTCGAGGCTACCCATACAGACCCTCGGCAGACGACGGCCGGCGACGGCTTCTTGGACGTGACCGTGGTCGGTACAGACGATGGTCGAACTCGGGCAGGTCGCGATCTGTCACTACACGGGACGTATCGTCGACGACGGAGAGGCGGGAGAGCCGTTCGACACCACCGACCCGGAACTCGCGAGGGAGACGGGGATCTACCACGACGAGCGCGATTACGAGCCACTCGAGATCCGCGTCGGCGAGGGGGCGGTCGTACCGGGCGTCGAGCGGGCGCTGCGGGAACTCGAGGCCGAACCCGAGGAGCTGCCCGTCGAGACGACGTTTCGCCTCGAGCCCGAGGGGGCGTTCGGCGAGCACGAGGAGGAGTGGGTCGTCGAGTTCCCGCTCGAGGAGATCGACGACTCGCCGGCCGAGGGCTCGCTCGAGACCGAGACGCAGGTCCACACCGACGATGGGAAGACCGGCTGGATCACGGCTGTCGACGACGACACCGCCACCGTCGACTTCAACCACGAGCTCGCGGGCGTTCCGGTAGAGATCGAACTCGAGGTGCTCGAGGTGCGCGAGGACCCGTCGTCGGGGGAGTGACGATCGAACGAACTCCGCGTTGTATCCCGTCGAACGCCCGCGATCCGCGCTACGAGAGGTGCTTTCGCATCCGGAGGCCCGCAAGCGAGACGTCCGCGGTCATCTCGAGTGCGACGGTCTCGTCGGGGTCGTACCCCCGGCCGCGGTAGAAGTCGATCGCGTTCTTCGAGGGGACGAGGACGAGTTCCGCGAGTCCCGCCTCCCGGGCGATTCCCTCGAGTCGCTCGAGGATCGCCGTGCCGATCCCCTCGCGGACGGCGTCCGGACGAACGTAGACGGCTACGACCTCGCCGATCGACCCGTCCCGCTCGGCGGGATCGCGATCGAGCCAGCCGAACCCGACGATCCGATCGTCGCGCTCGGCGACGAGCACGTCGATCCCCGCCTCGCGCTCGCCGATCGGATACCGCTCGGGATGGACGTTCGCGAGCCAGGCTCGCAGCTCCCGCTCGTCGTAGCCCGCGCCGCGCTCGCGGATCGCCGCGGAGTGGACCTCCGCGATCGCCTCGGCGTCGTCCGGTTTCGCGCGTCGGACCCCGACGGTCGACACGGTCAGACGACCCGGTTGTGGAACGATTTGCCGCGCTCCGCCCGGTCGACGTTCTCCCGGACGAGGTCGCCGACGGCCCGATAGTAGTCCTCGGAGAAGGCCGCACAGTGAGGTGAGACGATCACCTCCTCCATCTCCCACAGCGGTGACTCCTCGGGCAACGGTTCGGTCTCGAAGACGTCTAGCGCCGCGCCCGCGATCGACTCGGTCTCGAGGGCGTCGATCAACGCCGGCTCGTCGACGACCGGGCCGCGGCCGACGTTGACGAGGTAGGCGTCGTCGGCCATCGACTCGAAGACGTCGGCGTCGAACATGTGGCGGGTCTCCTCGGTTAACGGGAGCGTCACGATCACGAAGTCAGCGTCGGAAACGGCCTCGAGCAGGTTCTCACTCGCGTAGACTTCCTCGAACCCCTCGACGGGGTCACCCGAGCGGCGAACGCCCGTGATCCGAACGCCCAGCGAGCCCAATACCTCGGCGACGCCGCTGCCGAGGGTACCCGTACCGATGACGCAGGCAGTCGTCCCCGGCAGCGTGAAGCCATCGTCCCAGTCGGGTTGTTCCCAGCGTCGCTCCTGCTGGTTCGCGACGTGTCGGTGGAGACGTCGGGCGAAGGCAAGCAGGTAGCTCGCAACCGTCTCGCCGACCCAGCGGTCGTGGATCCCCGTACTGTTGGTCAGCAGGACGCCGCGCTCCTCGAACTCCTCGAACGGGAAGCGATCGACGCCGGCCTGAATGGAGTGGACCCACTCCAGTTCGAGAAAGGCGTCGCGGTGCTCGAGGGTGACGACGGCGTCACAGGAGTCGATCTCGTCGTCGCCGATGACGGCGACGTCGACGGGAAGCTCCGAAAGGGAGTCGGCGAGCTCCGACGGCGGAAACACCAGTTCGACCGATTCGTGGACGCCGATCCGTGCGGGTACGGAAGTCATACGGCCGCCGATAGGCGCGACCGACTGTTGAAGCTTTACCTCGTTGAGACGGCGCTACCGCACCGTTCCCCACGTCCCGATCAGGTCGCCGTCGTAGTACCGGCGCTGCTCGAACCCGAGCGCGTTACACAGCAGCGTGTGCCCCATGAACGACAGCGCGTAGTTCGCCATCCCGAACGGGTGGAGTTCGGTCTGCTGGGCGGGCGGCAGCAGCGATCCGAGGACGGTTATCTCGCCGTCTCCGGCCTCGATCGAGCCGGCAGCGATACCTTCGTCGACGAGTTCTTCTTCATCCCACGGGCCCTCCCACTGCTCAATTCGGCCGGCGACCGAACCGCCAGCGGCTTCGAACGCCGCTTCGTCGACGACCGTCGCGGGCGAGTCGTTGTCTTCAGTGTAGCCGATCTGGGACGGTTTCCACATCTCCTGTTGCATCTCGCGGATGTCGGTCAGCAGGTGGTGATCGAACTCCCGATCCCGGAGATTCGCGATCTGTACCTCGAGCGACCGCAGATCTTCGTCGCCGATCTCTGCGGCGCCGCCGACCTCGAGTGCGCCGAGCAGGGCGACCCCGGTGTCTGTCAACACGAGGTTCCCCCCCGCCTCCACGAACGCCTCGAGTGCGGCCACGTACTCCCCGTCGGCGAGCCCCTCGGCGTGGGAGACGACCAGATTGTCGTACTGTCGTTCGCCCGACCGACCCCGCAGCAGCCGTCCGACCCGAACGTGGTGGACGCTCAGCTCGTCGATCGACCCGTCCTCGAGGAACGGCTCGAGATCCTCGAAGAACCGCATCGGGTTGACCTCGTACTCCCGCTGGGGATAGCCGAAGACGGCCTCCGGATCCTCGTGTTCCGCGTCGGTTTCGATGGCCACGATATCGACCTCGACGGCTGGTCCCTCACACTCGATAGACCAGTCGCCGGGTTTCGGGTCGGAGACGTAGAAGTGCTCCCGCCCGCTCAGACAGCAGGCGCCCTCGGCGTCCGCAGCCATGTCGATCTCGTAGGCGACCTCGCCCGCCGGGTTCCGCACGCGGATCGTCCCACCCTCGTGGTCGTGGGCGTGAAACCGCACCGCGAGCGTCGACGTCTCCTCGACGGCAGTTGCGGTCGTTCCGCCGTCCAGACCGGATTCGACGAGGTCGTGGAGTTTGTCGACAGTGGTTCCCTCCGCGTGGGCGGGCGGTCCCTGCCCGCGTCCCGTCTCCGAGCCGTCGGTGTGGGAGAGATCGCTCGAGGCGCGGGTGAGGGTGTCGGAGCCGACGTAGGCGGTGTCGGCGTCGCCGGTAGCGATGGTGGCCTCGGTCTCGGCGGCGGCTATCTCGGCGTACTGGCGCATCTCGATGCGGTAAGCCTCGGTTTGATGGCGAACGATGTACGGTTTCCACTCCTTCTCGTCGTGAGTGTCGTTGTTCGCCCAGGCCATCTCCGGGGCGACCGTTCGGGCGCCGAGTCCGCCCCACTCCTCGGGTTGGCCGGCCCAGCCGAGGAACCCGCCGGTGATCTGGTAGCCGATGCAGTCGTAGATCGTCCCGTAGTCGAACAGCCCGTTCGGGTTGTACGGCGCCTCCTCCTCCGGGAGGTCGAAGCGATCGACCGCGACGCGGTCGACGTCCTCCTGGATCCCCTCGATCCCGCCGAGCGACGACTCCATGTCCTCGCTGATCTGGACGTTGACCTGGTCGAGTTCGTGTTGTCCGTCGTGGTCGAACGGCGCGTTGGTCTCCAGGTTCAGCATGAACCAGTCGGAGGCGTGCATCCCGTGGAAGTCGACGAGGAACGTGACGTTCTCGTACCCGCGCAGGTGTTCGACGTTCGCCAGCGCGTCGGGAACCATGTCGTGGTAGCCCCGTCCCTCCTCGTCGTCCGGCCTTACCTCCGGGGTGTTCTCGGGTTCCGCCGGCCAGAACTCGGGGTTGGCCCAGCCGATCGTCGGGTACTGCCGGTTGGTGTCAAGCCCCGTCGCGTTACCCCGCTGGAAGTTGTACACCTGTTCGCCGTCGTCGTCGGTAAACTCGTAGTGAGGTTTGCGGACGACCCAGCCGTCCGGGTTGACGAACATGAAAACGAGGACGACGTCGTCGAGCAGATGCATGAAGTCCTCGGCCTCGCCCTTCGCGACCTCCTCGATGACGCGGATCCCCGCCTCGACGCCCTGGCGCTCGTCGCCGTGAATCCCGACCAGGTTCACCGACTTCTCCTTCTCCTCGAACGCCCGCTCGTCCTGAATATCGTTCGTCACCTCGACGACGAAGACGTCGCGCGGATCCTGTTCGGCTTCGGTGTAGAGGTTCTCGTGCCCGGGACCGTGACCGATCCGCTCGAAGTTGACGCGATCGTCGTACTCCCGCTCGAGGTGGCGCATTGCCGCCTCAGTTTCCTTATGGGAGGCGTAGTTTCGGGCCTCCTCTACCGGCGGGAAGACGCCGTCGTCGTACCCGCCCTCGAGCTTCCAAAACGGGTTCGAGCCCGGCGAAAAGTCGATCGAGTCGACGTCTCCGATATCCTCGAGGACGTCCCCGACCTCGTCGGCAGTGAGGTGGGCGTGGGCAGCGGGCGTCGGCTCCGTTCGCGTGACCGCCTTCGGCGGGCGGTCGAGGTCGTCGGCGATCGGCTCCTCGTAGGTGTCGGCGAACGCCGCCAGCGCGTCGCGGTCCTCGAACTCGAGCACCGTCGGCGCGGCGTAGTCGTCCCGCGAGTAGTTGACGACGAACTCGTAAACGTCCGTCATCGCGTCGTCGGAAACGTCGTCGGCCGTCGCCGTTCCCGGAAGCGTAAACGCCGCGCCCGCTGCCGCGGCTACCTGGAGAAACGTCCGCCGGCCGATCGGTCCGCCCTCGAACGCCGTCTCGTCTAACTCGGCCGCCGCCGCGGCCGTGTAGCGCTCGGAGTCGGCGTCCTCGTCGGCTCGGTCGTCGTGGTTCTGTGTCCTCCGGCCGGGATCGTGTGAGTTTTCCACTCCCATACTGTGTTCCCATAAGCTTCCGTTACTTAAGCACGAACGAACCTAGTACAACGACCGGTTTAACTAGGTTTATTATACTACTCATAGGAATCTAACGGCGAACTTCCACCGACGCTCGCCGTCCGGATCTGCCCGTTCGAAGGGAGGATCAAAACGAGAACGCGGGGACTCGATTGCGACGAGAGCTGTTCGCTTTGAGATCGTTGGGTCCAGTAACTAGCAGTACGGAGAACGGCGTCGTGACTCCAGTAGCCACTGAAAGCCGGTGCACACCGGATCACACGATCGGTGTGTGAACTGATTCAGTCAGCACTACAGGGAGTTCGAAAGCGATGGCGGCTCGGGGAAAATCCCTCGTCACAAGGGGCTCAGAGGGGGTAACTCTTCGTCACGGCCGCCACGACCGACCTACGCCGGTCGCACGCAAAAACCCCACGCAACGGACCGCTCGAGCGGACCGAACACCGACGGCTCGAACGGAGTCCGGCTCTCGAACGTCCACCGACGTCTTCGTCTACGCCCGCCTCTCCTCGAGTTCGCGCAGTTCCTTGACGACGTCCTCGAGTGCCTCCGACTCGAGTAACCCACGCTCGGTGGCGACCTCGCTCACGCAGTCGGCGGGCGTGACGTCGAACGTCGGGTTCGCCACGTCGATACCGGCCTCGCCGTCGTACACCGCCGAGCGGTCGCCGGACTCGAGGTTCAGCTCCTCGCGGGTCGAGAGTTTGTCCGTGGCGGCGACGACGGTCACCGGAACGTCCTCCCGTGCGGCGGCGACCGCCAGCGTCCGAGTTCCGGTCTTGTTGACGACGGCGCCGTCGGCGCGAATCGTGTCCGCGCCGACGAGCACCCGGTCGACGTCCTCGGTCGCGAGCAGGTGCGCTGCGGCCGCGTCGGTGTGCAGCGTAACGGGGACGTCCGCGGCCAGCGCCTCGGCGACGCCGACGCCTTCCCGGGCGGGTCGGGACTCCGCGACGAACACCCGCGAGGGCTCGCCCGCGCGGAGCGCCTCGAGGACGGTGCCGGATCGCGACAGCGTCATGACGCTTCCCTCGAGCATGTCGGCCGCGGTCGCCGCCGCCTCCGCGTCGGCCTCGAGCGCGCGGTCGATGCCCGCGAGGGCAGCCTCGAGGACGGCGGGCGCGCCGGCTCGCGCTCCGTCTGCTGCAGCCTCGGCGTCGGCCATCGTTCGGTTCACTCGGTTTCGCAGGACCGCCATCGAGGGCCGGGCCTCGAGCAGCCGACGGGCGAGTTCGACGAGTTCGTCCCACTCCTCGTCGGGATCGCTCGCGGGCTCGCCGGCGTCGCGCTCGGCGACGAGTAAGCCCGCACGGTCCCGAAGAACCTCGAGCGCGCGGATCGACAGGGAGGCGGCGCCGTGCTCGCCGTCGGCGGCGATCGAGCGAACCGTCGGCGCGACTCGTTCGTAGGCGGTCCACAGCTCCGGCACCGTCTCGCGATCCGAGTCGGGATCGACGAGTTCGGTCGGGGGAACCCACTCGGCGGTGTCGTGCTCCTCGCTCAGTTCGACCTCGCGGTCCTCGCAGTCGAAGAGGTAGGGGTGGACGACCCACTCGCGCCCGAGCTCCGCGTCGGCGAACTCGACGGGCCGGCCCGAGCGGACGAGCGACACCGCGTCGTCCTCGAGGCCGGTCTCCTCGCGGATCTCCGTGCTGACCTGTGCGTCCGGCTCCCCCTCGGCGAACCCCGAAACTGCGCCCCACCAGCCCGCGTAGGTGCCGACGGCGTCGCTGCGGCACAACAGGAGCACGTCGCCGTCGCTGCGGAGGAAGGCGGTGACGACGTGAGAACGGTCACGGTCGTCGTCGGCGTCGGTAGTCGCGGTCATATCCGAATCGAGGTCGGGAACCCAGGAGTCGCTTTCGGACCGGACAAACGCTCCGGTGACGGTGCGCTTTTGACGGCGCTGCCCCACGCTCCGGTATGGAACTGCACGCAGTGGCGGATCTGCCCGAGATCCGGCCCGGCGACGACATCGCCGATCTCGTCGCCGATCGGACCGCCCTCGAGCCCGGCGACGTGCTCACCGTCGCGAGCACGATCGTCTCGAAGGCCGAGGGGCGGACGGCGGATCTCGAGGACTACCCCGTCAGCGGTCGTGCGAAGGAGCTCGCCGAACGAATCGGCGCGGTCGCGGGCGAGGAGAAGGACCCCCGGTTCGCCCAGGCCGTCCTCGAGGAAAGCACGGAGCTGCTGATCGAGCGTCCGTTCATGCTCACCGAGACCCGCTTCGGCCACATCTGCGTCAACGCGGGGATCGACCGCTCGAACGTTCCCGACCACGACCTCCTCTTGCTTCCGCGGAGGCCGACCCGGAGCGCCGAGCGAATCCGCGCGGGGCTCGCGGCCCGCGGCCACGAGGACGTCGCCGTGATCGTCACCGACACCTGCGGGCGGCCGTTCCGTCACGGCCAGCGCGGCGTCGCGCTCGGCTGGGCCGGAATGTCGGCGAGCCGGGACTGGCGCGGCGAACCCGACCGCGACGGCCGCGAACTCGGCGTCACCGTCCAGTCGGTGGTCGACGAACTCGCGAGCGCCGCGAACCTCGTCACCGGGGAAGGCGCCGACGGCACCCCCGCGGTCGTCGTCAGCGACTGGAGCTTCGGCGACCTCGAGGGAAGCGACGAGCTGTTCAGAGACGTCGAGGACGATCTGGTTCGCCAGGCCCTGCGGGAGTGGGAATTCGAACAATGACTGATCACGAGACATCGACGGAGGAGACGACTCGAGGCATCGAACTCACGCCGGAACACGCGCCCGAGCGGATGGGCGAACTCGCCGGCGTCGCGGAACGCGAGGGGTTCGACGTCGCGTTCGCGAGCAGCCACTACTTCAACCGCGACCCGTTCGTCGCGCTCGCGAAGATGGCCGAGGCGACCGATTCCATGCGACTGGGACCGGGAATCGTCAACCCCTACGACACCCACCCCGTCAGGCTCGCGAGCCAGGCCGCGACGATCGACGAGGTCAGCGACGGCCGCGGGGTCTTCGGGATCGGCGCCGGCGATCGCTCCGCGCTCTCGAATCTGGGGTACGACCACGAGCGGCCGCTGCGGCGGGTGCTCGAGTCGTTCGACGTCGCTCGCGACCTCTGGGCCGGCGAGACGATCACCCACGAGGGGACGTTCACCGCCCGCGACGCCTCGCTCAACCTCGAGCCCCGCGAGCTGCCGGTCTACGTCGGCGCGCAGGGGCCCCACATGCTCCGGATGAGCGCGAAACACGCCGACGGGGTGTTGATCAACGCGGCCCACCCGGACGACCTCGAGTGGGCTGCAGGACAGCTCGAGAAGGGCCTCGAGGACCGTCTCGAGGAGTACGGGAGCTTCGAGTCGCTCGCGTTCGCCAGTACCAGCGTCGCGGCTGACGAGGACGCGGCCCGCGAGGCGGCCCGACCGCCCGTCGCCTTCATCGTCGGCGGCGCGGCCGATCCCGTTCTCGACCGCCACGACATCGACCGCGGGGCAGCGAGCGAGATCAGCGACGCGGTCGAGAACGGCGAGCTAGGGGAGGCGTTCGAGCACGTGACGCCGCGGATGATCGACCGCTTCTGTATCGCCGGCACGACCGAAACGGTCGCAGACCGCTTCGCGGCCGCCCTCGAGCACGTCGACGGGATCGTCGTCGGCTCGCCGCTGGGGCCGGAGCTCGAGGACTCGATCGAGCGGGCGAGCGAGGCGCTCGAGCGCGTCGCGTAGTCCGAAACAGTCGGGCGGTTCTAGCTCGAGGTAAAGAGGTCGCCGACGGCGCCCAGCGTCAGGGCGCCGAAGACGCCCAGCGAGAAGACGATCAGCAACGTCCCGAAGAGAACGAGCAGCGGGGCGAGCCCGTCGCCCATCGCGACCTCGGTGAAGTACTCGTTCATCTCCCGAACGTTGTCCACGATCACGTTCATCACTACGGCGGAGTCCATAGCTGCGTGTTGTCAGGGATGGTACTTGGGGGTGCCGATCCCGGCACCGAACGGTCGAACTTAACCCGTCCCCGATCGTACGCGAGAGCGATGACCGACGACGCGACGCTCTCCTCGTTCACCGGGTCGACGGATCGGGCCGACGACGGCGAACGCGGGCGGGAACGCGAGGAATCCGATGGGGACGGCTCCACGGAAGACGAGGCCGATCAGGGAAGCGACCGCGACTCGAGCGAGCACGGAACGGCGCTGTCGACCTACGCCTGGGGCTCCTACACCTGCCAGCGCTGCGAGACGACCGTCGAGCGCGTCTGGCGAGAGGACGGAGCGCTCGTCTGTCCGGACTGTAAGTCCTGGTAACCGCTCGAGATCCCGAGTGCGGTACTCCCTCCCGAACATTTATATCTCTGTCGCGGTTCTATGAACTTGCAATGGCGAAAGGTACGGTCGCATTCTTCAACGACACGGGCGGTTACGGCTTCATCGAAACCGAGGACGCGGACGAGGACGTGTTCTTCCACATGGAAGACGTCGGTGGCCCCGACCTCGAGGAGGGCCAGGAAGTCGAGTTCGAGATCGTGGAAGCCGACAAGGGCCCGCGGGCGAACGACGTCGAACGGCTCTGAGGTGTCACGACGGAGGTATCGTTTTCTGACTGCTACATCCCCGTAGTGGCGACGCTCGAACGGACCGTTAGGCTGGCATTCGAGTACGAACCGCAGACCGGTCCCCGTCAACACAAAACATATGGTTCTAACTCCCTGATACCGTACTGATGAGTAGCTTGCGGGTTCCCAACGGAGACCGTCTCGAGCCATGAGCGAGCCGACCTCCCAGTCCGCGGCCGACCGCGCTCCCTCCGAACCGGAACCCCTCCCCGTCTCGACGATCGAGGACCTCTGTACGGACGTCGAGTCGAACGTCTCCCGCGTCATCGTCGGACACGACGACGCGATCGAACACGCGATCACGGCGCTTCTCGGGCGCGGACACGTCCTGCTCGACGACGTTCCGGGCGTCGGCAAGACGATGCTCGCCCGCTCGATCGCCCGTTCGGTCGACTGTACGTTCCGACGGATCCAGTTTACACCCGATCTTCTGCCCGCGGACGTCACCGGCGTTAACGTCTTCAACCAGAAGACCCGCGAGTTCGAGTTCAACCCGGGACCGATCTTCGCCAACGTCGTCCTGGGCGACGAGATCAACCGCGCGCCGCCGAAGACCCAGTCGGCGCTGCTCGAGGCGATGGCCGAGGAACAGGTCACCGTCGACGGCGAGACCCGCGCGCTGCCGGATCCCTTCACCGTCATCGCGACCCAGAACGCCGTCGAACCCAACCAGACATACGAGCTGCCGTTCGCCGAGATCGACCGCTTCATGAAGAAGCTCAGTCTGGGGTATCCCGACGCCGAGGAGGAGACGGAGCTGCTCGGCCGGGCCGTCGGCCGCCACCCGATCGACTCCCTCGAGCCGGTAACGGATCTGGAGACGCTCGTTCGCGCCCGCGAGACCGTCGCCGAGATCCGCGTCGAGGAGCCGGTTCGAGCGTACGCGACGCGGCTGGCGGGCTACACCCGCGAACACGCCCGCATCGGCGTCAGCCCGCGGGCGACGATCTCGCTGCTGCGGGCTGCCCAGGCTCGAGCCGCCCTCGCGGGCCGCGAGTACGTCGTTCCGGACGATCTCCAGACGGAGGCCCCGGTCGTGTTGAGCCACCGGATCAAGACCGAGAGCCGGGACAGGGACGGCGAGTCGGTCGTCGCCGACGCCCTCGAGTACACGACCGTCGAATGAGACTCACGAGTCGCGGCTGGGGGGTCGTCGCGGTCGTCGCGTTCGGAGCCGTGATGAGCTGGCAGTACGGGCCGCGCTCGCTCGACGCCGTCGTCATCCCGCTGGTGGTGGTCGTCGTCGCCGGCGTCCTCACGACGGTCAGAGCCGACAGACCCGCGGTCAGGCGAGCCCCGGTTCCGGAGGGGTTCCTCGGCGAGACCCGAACCGTCACCGTCGCGATCGAAACCGACTCCAGCGTCGCCGCGACCGTCCGCGACGACGTCGGCGACGGACTCGCCGCACCGGACCCGACCGTCGAGACGACCCTCAAGGGCGAGACCCAACTCGAGTACGATCTCACCCTCGAGGAGCGTGGCGAACACCGGATCGGTCCGGTGTCGATCGCGGTGCGGGACGTGTTCGGACTCTTCAAGCGGCGGTTCGAGTACGAAGAGACGACGACGGTACTCGCCTACCCGCGGATCTACGACCTGCAGAACGGTGCGAGTCGCGACCTCGAGGTCCTCGCCGGCGTCGCGCGGGAGGCCAACCGCGAGGAGTTCGACCACCTTCGGGAGTACCAGCGCGGCGATCCGCTCCGGGAGGTCCACTGGAAGTCCGCGGCCAAGCGGCCGGACGACGAACTCGTCGTCAAGGAGTTCGCCGCCGACGAGACCGTCGGCGCCGCCAGGGTCGCCGCCGAGTGTACCCCCGGTCGGGAGGACGAGCTGGCCGCGGCCGTCGCCAGCGTCGCGACCTACCTCCTCGAGTGCGAGGTCAGGGTCGGGCTGACCGTCGGAGCCGAGGGACACCCGCCGGGCACCGGCCGCCGGCACCATCGGTCGCTGCTCCGATCGCTCGCCGTCCTCGAGGCCGAGGAGCTCGACGAGCGGAGCCGAACCGAGGCCGACGTCCTGGTCCAGGCGGACGCAAACGGAACGACGGTCGTCGTCGAGGGCCACGAGATTCCGTTCGATCGGCTCCGCGGCGCCGACGGTCGGACGGCTGTTGACAGCCGGAGCGACGGAAACGGATCGTCGAACGCGGACACGGAGACGGACGGCTCCCCGGGGGTGGCCGCGTGAGCACCGACTCGCGCGGACGGACCGTCGACGTCGACCTCGAGCGGTCGGTCGGCACCGGCCCGTTCCGGCTGCTCGCGCTCGCCTGCGTGGCGGCGCTGATCGGCTCGTACGTCTGGGTGCTGCGCGAGGTGACCCAGGTCGTCGGCGGCACCGGGTCGTTGCTCCTGCTGGTCGGGTCGATGCTCGTCGCGGCGACGGTCCTCGCGCGGGCGATCCGTCCTCGGACGGCGACGGCCGCAGCGATCGTCATTGTTGCCGTCGGCTTCGCCTACTACCTCGAGGCCACGGGGGTCGGCGTCGACGCTGCGCTCGCCGCAACCGGAACGATCCTCGACGACACCGCCGCGCTCGCGACCGGACTTCCCCTGCTCCGGATGGTCGAGGCGGGACTCTGGACGCTCGGGTTCGCACCCGGCCCCGCCTTCCTCTCGTGGTATCTCGCCGTGCGCGGTCGCTACGCCCTCGCCGTCGTCCCCGGCGGCCTCGCGCTGTTGTTCCTCGTGCTGACCGGCGACGCCGGGACGACGATCACCCTGATCGGAACCGCCTCCGGGATCGGCGCCGTTGGCTTCGGCGAGCTCGAGCGCCGCGGCGGCTCGGTCGCCCAGGCCGACCTGCTCGCGGTGGTGTTCGCGGCGATGATCGTCCTCTCGCTGTCGGTCACGATCCTCCCCGGCGAGGACGAGGGAGCGACGTTCTCCGGCGGCGGGGACGGCACGCTCGAGGGGACGATCGACACCGCCGACGAGCGCTCCGGGATCAGCGGCCAGGTCGACCTCTCGCCGGAGGTCCGGTTCACGGTCGACTCCGAGGAGCAATCGTACTGGCGAACCGGCGTCTACGATCGCTTCGCGGGCGACGAGTGGGTCAGGTCCGGCTCCCTCGAGGAGTACGACGGCTCGATCGACGGGCCGCCGGGCGATCCCGAGACGGTCAGCCAGCGCGTCACCGCACAGACCGAACTTGGCGTGCTCCCCGGTGCGGCCCAGCAGGTCGAACTCGAGGGACCGCCCGTGAGACACGCCGAAGTCTCGGCTCACGGGCAGCCCCAGCCGGCCGACACGCTCGTCGAGGGCGACGAGTACGCCGTCGAGAGCGCCGTCGTCGACCCCGACCCCGACGAGCTCCGGGCGGCGGGGACCGACTACCCCGACCACGTGATCGACGACAGCGACTACCTCCAGCTTCCCGAGGACACCTCGAGCGAGTTCGAGGAGTACTCCGCCGAGGTGACCGCCGACGCGGAGACGAACTACGACGCCGCCGTCGCGATCGAACAGTACCTCCGCTCGTCGAAGGGATACTCCCTCGACGTCGACCAGCCCTCGGGTAACGTCGCCGAGGAGTTCCTCTTCGAGATGGACGAGGGCTACTGCGTCTACTTCGCGACGTCGATGGTCCAGATGCTGCGGTCCGAAGAGATCCCGGCCCGGTACGCGACGGGCTACACCAGCGGGCAGGAGATCGACGACGGCGAGTACGTCGTGCGCGGACTGGACGCCCACGCCTGGGTCGAGGTCTACTTCCCCGACCACGGCTGGGTCGCCTTCGAGCCGACGCCGGGCGACGCCCGCGAGGACGAGCACAACGACCGCCTCGAGGAGGCCCGCGAGGACGGCCACGACGGCGTCGACATCGAGGAGAGCGAGGACGTTCCGATCTCCGACGACGAAGATGACGACGAGTCGGAGGGCGACGAGGAGCCGAACGAGTCCGACGACGACGGCCAGGCGGACGACGACGATCCCAACGACACGGAACCCGACGACGCTGACGACGGGGCCAACGTCGACGACGGCAACGGCGACGACGGCGCGAGCGCTGACGCGGGAAGTGACGATGGCTTCGATCCGCGCGAGGTCGTAACGATCACTCGCGAACAGCTCGCGATCGGGCTCCTCGCGTTGATCGGGCTGGCTGCGGGGGTCCGGCGAACCGGCGCGAGCCGGCGGGCCCGTCGGGAGTTCCGCCTCTACTGGCACGGCCGCCGCGGCGACCCCGACGAGGACGCACGGCGAGCGTACCGTCGTCTCGAGCGAGTCCTAGCCCGCGAGTACCGTCCGCGGCGCCGCAGCGAGTCGAGCCGACAGTACCTCTCGGCGCTGTCCGCGGCGGAGTCACTGGACCCGCGCGCAGAGCGGGTCGCGCGCTGCTACGAGCGGGCGACCTACGGCGGCGGGGTCGATCGGGAGTCGGCCGACGAGGCGATTGCGATCGTCGACGACCTGGCTCGAGAGCGACTCCCGCTTCTCGATCGATTTTAAAAAGACCGCCCGACGCGGCGCGGGTCCCGATAGTGTTTAATATGCCCATTCCGTACTTTCGATCGTAATGTCGGAAGTCTGCTCGACGTGCGGGCTGCCCGAAGAGCTTTGCGTCTGTGAGGACGTAGCCAAGGGACAACAGCAACTCAACATCCGCATTGACGAGCGCAGATACGGAAAAGAGGTAACGATCGTCGAAGGATTCGATCCGAAGGACGTCGACCTGGACAGTCTCTCGTCGGATCTCAAATCGAAGTTCGCCTGCGGCGGGACCGTCGAGGACGGTCAGATCGAACTCCAGGGTAATCACACCGGTCGCATCGAGGACTTCCTTCGGGACCGCGGCTTCAACGTCGCCTGATCCAGCCCGCGATGCTCTGAGACGACTTCCGAACTCCACGACTCGCGCACCGTGTCTCTCAGCGATCGATCTTTTTCGACGGAGAAACCGCCGAGCCGACGGCTCGAATTTTCCGTGAGCGAGGCGCCGAACCGAACTCAGAACGGCGACTCCGGCGGCTCGGCGTCCGCGGCGTCGTCGGACTCGCCGTCCTCACCGCGGGCGAGCCCGTATCTCATCCCGTACTCCTCAAGTCCGCCGGCCATGCTCTCGACGCGGGCGTCGGCGGTTCCCTCGTAGGAGCCGATGAGCTGGGCCGCCTGGACGCTCGCCTTTCCGTGTGGGCAGACGGTGACGATGTGGTCCGCTCCCTCGAGTTCCTCGATCCGTGCCGAGAGCTGTTGAAACGGCAGATTCTCGCTGTCCGGGATCCGACTGTGCGCGAAGCTGTGCTCGTCGCGGATGTCGACGACCCGAACGTCGGCGTCGTCCTCGAGTAACTCACGTACCTCCGACGTCGAAATTTCGCCGTCCATTGCTCCGGGGTTGGAACGCCGCTCGAATAAGCGCCACGGGTTCCGGCACCGATCCGCGGTCAGAGCAGCCCGTCTTCCTTCGCGAGCAACAGCGCGGTCAGCGTCGAGTCGTTGGCCGGCTGTTCGCGGGCGCGCTCGAAGGCTTCGGTGATCGGCACCGTCGTCACCTCGAGGAACTCGTTGTTGTCGAGCTCGCGCTCGCCGGGCTCGAGACCCTCGGCGTAGACGACCGCTCGGTCGTGACGGAGCACGCCCGTCGCGACGGCGTATTCCTGGAGGAGCGCGGTGCTCGAGGGGCGAAAGCCGGTCTCCTCCTCGAGTTCGCGGGCGGCCGCGGTCGTGTAGGATTCGCCGTCCTCGACGATCCCCGCGGGAAGTTCGAGGTGGGTCTCGCGGATCGTCGGGCGGTACTGCTCGACGAACAGCAGGTGATCCTGCCCGTTCTCGTCGCTCTCGAGAACGTCGGCGTCGACCCGGGCGACCACGACGACCGCGGGCGGGAGATCGGCCCAGTAGTACTGCTTTTCGGAGCCGTCGGGCTGGCGGAGCCGGTCGTAGCCGCCCTCGTACCAGGGGGTGTCGTACTCGGTCACTTCCTCCAGGAGCTCCCAGTCGTCGATGTCGGTCATGGAGAACGGCTGCGTGCTCGAGGTGGGAATAGATATCGCCTCCGCGCTCGAGGACGTCGTCATACGGTTTACTGTAAGTCACTTCCGGCGCAACCGCGACCCGGGCGGCGGTTGCGCCGGTAAATCGTTACAGCAATCCGTATCAGTCCTCGAGGAGCTCCCGGTAGAGCCGACCGAACGCTTGGCGACGAAGCGTCGCGACGGCGGCCGCCTCCTCGTCCTGAAAGGTCGCCGCGACGGCCTCGCCGGTCGGCCCGGCGTGCCAGACGACGCGGTCGACGCGCTCGTGGCCGACCTCGGTCACCTCGCCATCGTAGCGCTCGCGCCACTCCTCGTACTCCTCGCGGGAGCCGACCCGCACCTCGAGTAGGCTCGCGAACAGCGCATCGCGGGCGATCTCGACGACGTCGCCGTCGACGCGCTCGTCGTACTCCTCGCGATCGAACGCCATCGCCTTCGCAACCTCGCGGACGACCGTCTGTGCTGTCGGGCCGATCGACTCGTAGCGTTCGCGCGCTTCCGCGGCCGACTCGAACGTGAACGTTCCCGTCATCTCCATACGAGGATCCTCGCGGGTCCGCCAGTTACGCGTTTTCGTTTCCGTTCTCGGTCCCGGATTCAGCCTCACCGTCTGCCATCTGCTCGGTCAGCTCCCGGGCCTCCCGGAGTACCTGCTCCGCCTCGGCCGTCATCGAGCCGCGACCCGGCTGGCGACTCTGGCGGGCGAGGTCCCCCTCGAGCCCGCCCGGTCGGCCGTGATCGGCGTGGTCGTGACCGTCGAACTCGGGCGTCTCGACGGTCTCGGCGTGCTCGCTGACGATTTCGCCGAGTTCCTCCGGAGTACAGTCGCCCCAGTCCGGGGCGTGGTCCTCGAGCCAGGCCTCGTGATCCGGCCGTCCCAGCGAGGCGGTGACGGCGAGGTGGTTCGCGAGGTGGACGGCGTCGGCCTCCTCGGTCTCACAGATCGGACAGCGATATCCCATACCGAGGGGTAGGGTCGTCGGTCCTAAAACCTCCCCGCTCCCGTACCGCTCACTCGAGCTTTCGGACCATCACGATGGCGTCCTCGTCGTCGTAGTAGCCCGGCACACGCCGGAGCGGTTCGAAGCCGAACTTCCGGTAGAGGCGTTTGGCCGCGTCGTTTGATTCCCGGACCTCGAGTTTGATCGAGTCGGCACCGTGGGAGAGGAGGACGGCGACGATACGCGACAGCAACGCGGAGCCGACGCCGCTTCCCCGGCGCTCCGGACGGACCGCGATGTCCTTGACGTGGCCGCGGTTGCGGCCGTACTGACGGTTCACGTCGGCGACGACGTACCCCGCCACCGCGCCGAGGGCGTCGACGGCGACCAGGAAGCCGGGTTCGTCGAGAAAGCGCTCGAACGCGTCGTAGGGCCACGGTTGAGGAAACGACTCGCGCTCGATTCGAACGACCGCGAGCAGATCAGCACGCTCCGCAGGCCGAATCGAGTACTCCTCCTCGGGGGCCGGGGCCGACGTCGTCACACTCGGTCTACCTCCTCGAGTACCAAAAGCCCTCCCGCTCAGACTCGCTCGAGGCGGTCGATCTCCTCATCCGACCAGTCGTAGAACCGCCTGTCCGTCTCCTCGAGGGCCTCGATGCACTCGTTGTGTCGGCGGCGAGCGTCGTCGACGAGCGGATCGTCGGGATTGGCCTGGATCCACTCCCGGAGCTCCGCCAGCGCCTCCGGTGAGTAGGTGTCCATCCGATCCTGCTGTTCGAGGATCTCGACCTTGCGTCCCTCCTGGCGCATCGTTCGCACGAGCGACCAGGTCGCCAGACCCCAGAACGCCGCTAGCGTGAAGACGAGCATCCCGATCACTTCGGCGGTCAGCACCATCAGTCGTCACCTCCGGTTACGTCCGCAGTGTCCGGGCCGCCGCCGCGGCCCTCGAGGACCGACATGATCCCGTAGCCGATGATCGGGAACAACACGATGACCAGCATCCCGCCGATCATCTCCGGGGAGCCGAAGTCCTCCCAGGCGAAGTAGGCCATGATGAAGATCATCACCGCCGGGATGACGTACTTGATGACCGGGTCCCACCACTTGCCGACGTAGATTCCCGCGTTGCGGTTGACCGCCAGCAGGCGGAGTCGCTCCGGACCGAGGACCCAGCCGATGACGCCGATGATAGCCAGCGTCGCGAGCGGGAGTCCCCAGTTGCCGAAGACGAAATCGAGGTAATCGAGGATGTCGGCGGAGTACGCACTTGGAATGCCGAGCAGCCAGATTAGCCCGCAAACCCCGAGTACCGTCTGCTTCCGGCTGTACTTCGTCTCCTCGGTGAGCGTCGTGACGCTGACCTCGGTGATGACGACCCCCGACGTGAAGGTCGCGAGGAAGAACCCGACGAAAAACAGGACCGCGACGAGCCCACCGAGCGGAATCTCCGGAAAGACCTGGACGAGCGAGACGAAGGCCAGTCCCGCGCCCGCGTCGGGTTCGACGCCGACCGCGAAGACGACGGGAAAGATCGCCAGCGCCGCGAGGATCCCGATGCTCGACTCGCCTATTGCGGTGAAGACGCCGCCACCGAGGGGAACGTCGTCGTACTCCCGCAGGTAGCTCCCGACCGTCAGGGCGATTCCCCAGCCCAGTCCCGTCGAGAACAGCGCCTGACCGAGCGCGGCGATCCACGTCGACCCCTCGAGCAGGGCGTCCCACTGGACGCCGAACGTGAAGGCGATCCCCTCGCTCGCACCCGGGAGGGTGAGTCCGCGAGCCGTCATGATGACGAGCGCGATCACGAGCGCCGGCACGGCGTAGACGACCAGCCGTTCGACGCCGCGCCGGATCCCAAGCAGGAGGACCGCGGCAACAGATATCATGACCACGGTGTGGAGTCCGATCATCAGCGCCGGATTCGCGAAGAACGCGTCCATGAACGCCTCGGCTTCGAACCCGGTTGCGGTAAAGGAAAACAACAGCGAGTGAACCGCGTAGTACAGCGTCCACCCGATCAGCGGCGAGTAGTACGACATCAGCGCGATGTTGACGAGCAGGACGATCACGCCGAGCCCGACCAACCCGCCCCGTCCGAGGACGTCCCGGAAGGCGCCGATGACACCTTTGTTCGTGTAGCGGCCGAGGGCGACCTCGGCCATCAGTCCCGGTACCGCAAGCAGGAACAACAGGACGAGGAAGGCGAGAACGAACGCACCCCCGCCGTTTTCGCCCATTACGTACGGGAACCGCCAGATGTTCCCGGCGCCGACCATGGCGCCGATCATCGCCATCAGGAAGCCGAACCGCGTCCCCCACTCCGCTCGAGCCGTCTTGGCATCTGCCATGCTGTGTTCCTCCGCAGGTGTCTACCTCGAGCAGGATTATATGTGTTATGTGCCAGCACGGGTCTTGCGACCGACCGATCGAATCCCAACCGATCAGACGACCTGATAGCCGCCGTCGACGTGGAGGAGTTCGCCCGTAACGTAGCCGACGTCGTCACACGCCAGAAAGAGCGCGGCGCCGGCGATATCCGCCGGCGTTCCGGCCCTGGCGAGCGGAACCGTCTTGACGGTGTCTTCTTGGGCGACCGCGCGACGTTGGTCCTCAGTCACTCCCTCGAGAAACTCCGTGGCGATCTTTCCGGGGACGATCGCGTTCGCCCGGATTCCGTCGGCGGCGAGTTCGAGTGCCGTACTGCGCGTGAGCATCCGAATGCCCGCCTTCGCCGCTTCGTACGGGGCAAGGTTCGGCTGTGCGAACCGCCCGCTGATCGACGCCGTGTCGATTATACAGCCGTCCGTCTCGCGGTCGCGCACGTCGGTGGCAGCCGCCTGCGTTCCGAAGAACGTCCACGAGCGTTGACGTCGAACACCCGATCGAACGCCTCGTGGGTCCACTCGTCGAGGCAACGGTTCTCGATCACGGCGGCGTTGTTGGCCATCACGTCGACACCCCCGAACTCGCGAGCCGCTTCGACTGCAGTCGTCAGATCAGCCGGCTGCGAAGCGTCCGTCTCGACGCACTCGGCCTCCCCACCCGCCTCGCGGATCGCCAGATGGGTTGGCGTCTCTGCGCCGACGTCTTTCGGCGCCTCCAGTAGGTCGGCGTTCAGCACTGTCGCACCCGCATCCCCGAACCGGCGCGCGATCGCGCGTCCGATACCGGAGCTTCCACCAGTAACGAGAGCCGTCGTTCCGTCGAAATCATACATCGGCGTCGGCAGACGCTCCATCGATCGATGCAACGGAAGCGCGTTTCAGTTCGAGTAGGGACGGGCCCCGTACACCGGTGCCACGAGAAAGACGGGGTTACTCCTCGTCGTCCTCGTCGTCTTCGTCGTCGATAGAGGTCTCGGGCTGTTCGTCCTCGGTGCCGCCGTACTGCGTCTCGTCGTCGGTTTCGTTTTCGGTCTCGTCCGTCATGGTGTTACTCTGCAGGAATCGCGTCCATCTCGAAGGACTCGGTCAGTTCCGTCAGCTCGTCGAGAGCCTCCTGCTCCTCTCGAAGGTTTTCCTCGAGGAGGTCGGCCGCCTCGTCCATCCCGAGCTGATCGGCGAGCGGGATGAGGTTCCCGTAGGCCGCGATCTCGTAGTGTTCAGTCTTCTCCGCGGCGGCCATGCTGTGATAGTCGAGTACCTCCTGGGAGGGATCCTCGGCGGTAAACTCCTCGTACTCCTGGATCAATCCCTTGATGCCCTCACACTCCTCCTTCTCGGGCGGCTCGCCAAAGATTTCGAACACCTCCTCGAGACGGTCGATCTGTCCCTCGGTCTCCTCGCGGTGTTCGGCGAACGCCGACGAGATCTCCTCGCGTTCGGTGTTCTCCTCGAGGTCCTCGAGTGCGTCGAGCAGTTCGTGCTCAGCGTGATAGATGTCCTCGAGACCGTGCTCGAACAGCTCCTGAATGGTTTCGACTGTCATCGTTCCACCAGCGCCTCCGCCGACCGAAAGAAAAAGTCGACTCCCTGCGAGGGCAGGCGACAATCGAACTCACAGTCCGGCCGATCGATCGGAGCAAGAGGTGTGCGAGCCGATCCCGAAACCGAGTCTCCGTCGGCTCCAGGTCCTCGTTTCGGCCCGGGTCGTCCAGTTTCCCAGCGACTCCACACTTATCGGCCAAATTTGCCTGCTCCCTACCCCACACGGTGACCCGAGAAACCGTTTCTCCTGTCACCTCTGGTGGGATCGGGGACCGAACGGACGCCGATCCGGAGCGTCGGGCGTTCGAACGCGCGATTCGGCTCAAGCGCACCGTTCGATCGGCACTGGCGTATCGTTGCCGGCGTCGGTCCGCCACGCGGCCAACCGCCGGACGGTCCGAGATAGCGGCACCATTGTCCGAGACGGGTGAGCACGGGTATCCTTTGCGGCTGAAGCGCCACTTATTCGTTCGGACCCCTAACAGTCGTCCATGGCACACGCCCCGGACTGCAAACCGGAACCAATCGACGACGACGACGATTCGGACGATTCACATCTCGACGGAATCGAAGAGGGAGCCGGTTGCACAGAAATCTGGGAGCACCTCGCCGAAAAGCGAGACGAATGACCGGCGGGTGTCGCCAAAACCTCGTTCTTTTTGGCTTCACGGACCATCTACTTCGACATGACTGACGATCGTCGTCGGAATCAGATGGGGGACGACACAGACGGTCCTCCCGAACCCGTCCCCACTGACCGGGAGTCGCCGGTCGGCGCACCCGTCATCCGAGGTGACGAATCGGTCGCCGGGCCACACGCTCGAGAGGCCGTTCAGTTCGATCCCGACGATCCCGACCGCCTCGCCGACGCCGCCGAGACCGTTCGGCAGTTCGCAAGCGGCGACACGAACGATGACCACCTGTACATGCTTCGCGGTGCCGCCGCCTGTGCCACGCTCGTTCGCGGCGAGGGATCGTACAAGGCCGCGGCCGAGCGGACCGGCGGGAACGCGACGGTTTCGTTCATCCGCAAGTGGGCTCGCGTTCACGACCTGCCACGGTCGGTCCGCAAGCAGGTCGCACTCGGCCGTATCGCGCCGACGGCGGCCAAGCATATCGCTCGCGTCGGGGGTGAGGCTCGACTGCTCCTCGCCTGGGCCACACTCGACGGCGACCTTACCGTCCGAGAGGTCCGCAGCGTCGCCAGCGCCGTCAACGACGGAACACCGATCGAGCACGCGCTCAGAGAGTACGATGTCGAACTCGGCCGGATCGAGGTTGCCCTCTCTCCCGATAGCTACCGAGACCTTCGACGCCGCGCATCGATCGAAGACGTCGCTCCCGGGGAGCTCGTTACGGCCGCGCTCGAGGAGTACTTCGACTGAGGTCTACAGTATCACAAACCGAGAAAGAAACGTTTAACCGGCACTCCCCGATAGTACAGAACAGAGGGCCGGTAGCTCAGTTTGGCAGAGCGTCTGGCTTTTAACCAGACGGTCGCGTGTTCAAATCGCGCCCGGCCCGCTTTTGCTCCGAGCAATTACGCGAGGAGCAAAGCGGCTAGAGCGATTTGAAGTAGACGAGTCACAGCCCGCGCAACGAAGTGAGCAGGAACGTCTCGGCGTCGTTCATAATCGCGCCCGGCCCGCTTTCCTGTCACAAATGAATCCACAAGCGACAGGTAATGAAACCCATACGAGTTGGATAGCAAAGTGACGTCACCGCAACCACACGCTCGAAGTACACTCGGCACCTTCCTGCCGGAACGACCTCGAGAGTGCTGCCGAAACGGTTCGACTACCGGTGGTGTGACGACATGGGGTCTGAAACGACCGTCTGTTCGAGACCCGGTGATCGCTCTGTGGGTTCGTAATGTACGTTGTGGTGATCACTACGCTCGACGGAGCGACTATGAGTGACGACCCGTCCGCCAGCTAGTCCAGTCACTCACCATATAGAAGCAAGCCAAGGGCCGGATTTGAACCGGCGGTGGGCGGCTCTGCAGGCCGCTGCGTTCGGCCGGACTCTGCCACCTTGGCGCGGTTCTCTGTTGTCACTGTGGTCGTTTAAATATAGCGGTACGGACCGATCTCGGGGGTGTGCTCGAGCGCACTGCTCGTATTACCAACGGGAGACAACGGCAATAACATTCGTACTGTATAAATACGGAAAGCCCACACAGCGGCTGCTGTGCGGGCTGAAAGGTGAGTATGAGTGGTGGCGGCGAATCGGATTTCCCAGAGGGTCGCCCACTCCAGTACTCCCCGAAACGCAGGCGGGCTTATCTTCCGTGTTCGGGATGGGTACGGGAGGGGCCCCGCCGCTGTGGCCGCCTGAACGCCGATTCGCGGAATCGAACCGCGATCATTCCAATATCGGTGGCCTCTCTGAA